>DATNCQ010000082.1:0-17401 GCA_035571515.1 Vicinamibacterales bacterium | reverse complement strand
AGGGACCGTCCTGCGAGAGCGCCTCGACGTAGGCGACAAGCGACGCCCAGTCAGGGAAATCGTAGCAGCGCGCGATGACGAGACGGGCATCGTCGAGCGAAAGAGGTGTATCGCGGATCTCGTCGTCCGGGATGAACTTCGAACGCCACGTGATCTTCTCGTCGAGAAAGCGCGGGTGCTTCCTGTGGAACAGATCGATCGCCGCGCGGTCGGCCGCGCGATGCCCGGCGAGAAGTTCTTCGGCCTGCTGCTCATAGGCCGTGAGCGGTGACCGGAACGCTACCGGCGCGAGTTCCCTCACCACACCATCCTTGGCGATGATACAAGCGCCGTAAGGACCGGCCATAGGTGATTCAACTTCCCGTCCGGGTCATTCCTCGTGCCAGCAAGGCGGGTGTCGCTGGAATTCGTGACGGCGCGCTGCTCGTGCGGCTGCAGTCGCCTCCCGTCGACGGCGCGGCGAACGAGGAATTGATTCACGTCATTGCGAAGACGTTCGGCGTGGCGAAACGCGACGTCGCCATCGCGTCGGGCGAACGCTCCAAGCTCAAGCGTGTGGCGATTGCGACGATGAACGAACAGCAACTGAAGGCCGCGTTGCGCGCGATTGGAATCGAGCCCGAACAACTGAGGTCGTAATCTTCGTGTCCGCGCGCGCGGCGCGCATTCCGCGGTCGGATCCCGGATCCCGGATCCCGGACCCCGGATCCCGGCCCGCGACACTACAATCGCCACGTGTCGGTCCCCGCGGACTTCCTCATCGAGCACGCCGACCTGATCGCCACCTGCGCGGGCCCGGCGCCGCGTCGCGGTCTCGCGCAGCGCGAGATCTCGCCGCTGGTGGAGGGCGTCGTGGCCGCCTTCGACGGACGCATCGTCTACGTCGGCGCCGCCGGCGCGCTGGCCGACGCCGTCGACGTCCAGCGCGGCGCGACGCGCATCGACGCCCGCGGCTGCAGCGTCGTCCCCGGCTTCGTCGACCCGCACACCCACGTGGTCTACGCGGGAGACCGGCGGGCCGAACTGCAGCGCCGCCTGTCGGGCGAGTCGTACGCCGCGATTGCGGCCGATGGCGGCGGCATTGTGAGCACCGTCTGCGCCACGCGCGCCGCCACCGAGGAGCAGCTCGTCGCCGCCGCGCGGCTGCGCCTCGATGAGATGCTCGCCTGCGGCACCACCATCTGCGAGGCGAAGAGCGGCTACGGCCTCGACGTGGCATCCGAGCTGCGCCAGCTGCACGCGATGCGCACGCTCGACGAGGAGCACGCCATCGACGTCGTCCCGACCTTCATGGGCGCGCACGAAATTCCGCTCGAGTACCGGCAGCGGCGATCGGCGTACGTCGCGCTCGTCATCGAGGAGATGCTCCCGCGCGTCGCGGAGGAGGGCCTGGCCGAGTACTGCGATGTGTTCTGCGAACGGGGCGTCTTCACCCCGGAGGAGTCGATCGAGATCCTCGAAGCCGGACGCCGGGCCGGCCTCGTGCCGCGTGTGCACGCCGACGAGCTCGCGCCGAGCGGCGGCGCCAGCGTCGCCGCGCGGGTGCGGGCGCGCTCCGCTGACCATCTCGTGCACGTGGACGAGCGCGGCGCCGATGCCCTGGCCGACGCGGACGTCTGCGCGACCCTGCTGCCGGCGGCCGCCTTCTACCTGAAGCTCGATCGCTTTGCGCCGGCGCGGATGCTCGTCGACCGTGGTGTGCCGGTGGCGCTCGCGAGCGACGTCAATCCGGGCGCGGGCTTCTCGCCGTCGATGCCGTTTGCGATGACGCTTGCCTGCTTCGCGATGCAGATGACGCTCGAGGAAGCGCTCATCGGCGCGACGCTGAACGCCGCCTGGTCGCTCGATCGCGGCGAGGATGCGGGAAGCCTCGAGCCGGGCAAGCTGATGGACGCCGTGATCGTCAAGGGCGGCCTCGCGGAGCTCGTGCGCGTGGGGGCGCCGGCCATCCGGATGGTCGTCAAGCGCGGAAAGGTCGTCTCATGGACGCAGTGAGCTTTGGCGAGATGGCGGTCGCGGACCTGCTGGACGCGTTCGCGTCCACGGATGCGATTCCTGGCGGCGGTTCGGCCGCGGCGCTGGGCGGCGCGCTAGGCGCCTCGCTGCTGCTGATGGTCGCCGGCCTGCCCAAGACCAAGAGCGGCGCGCCGGAAGAAACCACCGATCTTGCCGAGACCGCCTCGCGCCTGCACCCGCTTCGCGATTCGCTCCTCGAGCTCGTCGATCGCGACAGCGAGGCCTACAAGCAGGTCCTGGACGCGTTCCGCCTCGGGAAGGAGACCGACGAGGAGAAAACGGCGCGGCAGAAGGCGATCGAGCGCGCGACGCGCGGGGCGACAGAGGCGCCGCTCAACACGATGCGCGCGTGCCAGCAGGCGCTGCGCGCCGGGGTGGTCGTCGCGAGGAACGGCAGCCGCCGCACCACGAGCGACGTCGGCGTCGGCGTGGAGCTGCTGCTGGCCGCGCTGCGCGGCGCGCGGCTCAACGTGGAGATCAACCTGTCGTCGCTGGAGGATGCCGCCTACGTGGCGCGCATCAAGTCGGAGGTGGAGGAGCTCGAACGCGACGCGGCGGCCGATGCGGATGCCGCGCGTCGCGCGCTACGATGAATCCTGTCTGCGCCGAAGCGCCGAGCGCGAAGGCGGATTACCGGTTCGCGAGCGGATTGCCGGGGCCCGGGTTCACGCCCTGGCCCATGTTGATCCCTTCGACCACGAAGTGAAACTTGACCGGGTACTTGTAGTTCGGGAACACCTCGACCGGCTGCGTGTACGCCGCCTGGGCGGTCGTCTTGAAGCCGTCGCGCGTCACCATGATGTCCTCGTACACCAGCGGCAGCTGGAGCGCCGTCGCCTGTTCCAGGATGCGGTTCTGCAGCTCCCCCGGCGAGGCGTTCCCGCCGAAGGTGACCAGCTGCTGGGACTGGTCCTTGAGTTGGTAGTACTTCGCGGCGGCGAGGCCGGCCCGCGCCGCCGCGTTGATGATGGCGATGACGATCAGGAGCTTGATGATGGTCTTCATGCGGCCTACCGTACCTTTTTCGGCGGGTTCCGGTCCCGTACGTAGGGTAGGGCCCTTTTGGGCCGCCAATGAGCCGTAGGTAGGGTGGGCCCTCTCGGACCCAAACGTGTAGGGCGGGGTGTAGGGCGGGTCCTTTCGGACCCGCCAGATCTAATGAATCTGGTGGAACAGCCTGCCCCACCGGATGGTCGTAAAGAACCGACCCAGGCCGCCTGCCGGCTGCCCTTCCTCGGTGTCCTCGAACGACCAGTAGATGAACGCCGCCTTCCCCTTCACATATTCGCGCGGCAGGAACCCCCAGTAGCGGCTGTCCTCGGAGTTGTCGCGGTTGTCGCCCATCATGAAGTAATGGCCGGGCGGCACCGTCACCGGCCCGTAGTGGACGCGGACGTCGAAGTCCTCCTCCGGTGTGTCGCCGGGCGGCGGGAACAGGAAGTGGACGTAGGGCTCGTCGAGCGGCTTGCCGTCGACGAACACCTTCTTGTTGCGCAACTCGATCGTGTCGCCCGGCAGCCCGATGGTGCGCTTGATGAAGTCGCGCTCGGGGTCCTCGGGGAACTTGAAGACGATCACGTCGCCGCGCTTGATGTCGTCGATCGGCAGCAGCGCCCGTTCCACGCGGTTCAGGGTCGGGCCGAACACGAACTTGTTCACCAGCAGGTGGTCGCCGATGAGCAGGTTGTTCTCCATCGAGCCGGTCGGAATCTTGAAGGCCTGGACGATGAACGTCCGCACGAAGAGCGCGAGGATCACCGCCACGCAGATGGACTCGAAGTACTCGCGGGCCGTCGACTTGTGATATTCGACCGCCTGTTCCGCTGCCGGCTGCTTCGCCGCGGGCCTGGCCATATCCCTCCACGGTCCGGCTGAGGCCGGACGCTTTCGTGTTGGTCCTTCCTGCTGGTCCGGCTGCAGCCGGACCCTGCCGGTGATCCTGTACGGATCCTACTCCGTGCCGACCTTCAGCACCGCAAGGAAAGCTTCCTGCGGGATTTCGACCCGGCCGACGCGCTTCATCCGTTTCTTCCCTTCCTTCTGCTTTTCGAGCAGCTTGCGCTTGCGGGTGATGTCGCCGCCGTAGCACTTGGCCAGCACGTTCTTGCGCAGCGCCTTGACCGATTCGCGCGCGATGACGCGGTTGCCGATCGACGCCTGGATGGCGATCTCGAACATCTGTCTCGGGATGAGCTCGCGCATCTTCGAGGCGAGCGCCCGCCCCCGCTCGTAGGCGGCGTCCTTGTGCACGATGATCGACAGCGCGTCCACCGGATCGCCGTTCACCAGGATGTCCATCTTGACGAGCGGCGACTCCCAGTAGCCCGTGACGTGGTAGTCGAGCGACGCGTACCCGCGCGACATCGTCTTCAGCTTGTCGTAGAAGTCCATGACGACTTCGTTGAACGGCAGCTCGTAGGTGATGAGCACGCGGTCCGACTTCAGGTACTCGAGCTTCTTCTGGATGCCGCGCTTGTCCTGGCACAGCTGCAGAATCGGGCCGACGAACTCCGACGGGGTGAGGATCATCGCCGTGATGACCGGTTCTTCGATCTTCGCGATGCGCCCCGGGTCGGGCAGCTTCGCCGGGCTGTCGATCTCCTGCACCTCTCCGTCCGTCGTCGTCACGCGGTAGAGCACGCCGGGCGCGGTCGTGACGAGGTCCATGTCGTACTCGCGCTCGAGCCGCTCCTGCACGATCTCCATGTGCAGCAGGCCGAGGAAGCCGCAGCGGAAGCCGAACCCGAGCGCCGCCGACGTCTCCGGCTCGTAGAAGAACGAGGCGTCGTTGAGCCGCAGCTTTTCGAGCGCTTCGCGCAGCTCCGCGTACTGGTGGCTCTCGACGGGGTAGAGGCCCGCGAAGACCATCGGCTTCAGTTCCTTGAAGCCGGGAAACGGCTCGGTGGTCGGCCGCGCGATCTCGGTGATGGTGTCGCCGATCTTCGCGTCGGCCACGCGCTTGATGTTCGCGACGACGAAGCCGACCTCGCCCACGCTCAGCTCCTCGGCCGGGATCGCCTTGGGCGAAAAGACGCCGAGATCGTCGATCTCGTAGTCCTGCTCCGCCGCCATCAGGCGGACCTTCTGCTTCTTGCGCAGCACGCCGTCGATGACGCGGGCGACGATGACGACGCCGCGGTACGGGTCGAACCACGAGTCGAAGATCAGCGCCTTGAGCGGCGCCTCGGGGTCGCCGGCCGGCGGCGGCAGGCGGTGCACGATCGCCTCGAGGATCTCCTTGACGCCCGTGCCCTCCTTCGCGCTGGCGAGAATCGCGGTGGAGCTGTCGAGGCCGATGATGTCCTCGATCTGCCGCTTGCACTCGTCGGGCTGCGCGCTCGGCAGGTCGATCTTGTTGATGACGGGGATGATGTCGAGGTCGTTGTCGACGGCGAGGTAGGCGTTGGCGAGCGTCTGCGCCTCGACGCCCTGCGAGGCGTCGACGAGCAGCAGCGCGCCCTCGCAGGCCGCCAGCGACCGCGTGACCTCGTAGCTGAAATCGACGTGGCCGGGCGTGTCGATCAGGTTGAGCACGTACTGCTCGCCGCTCGACGCGGTGTAGTTCAACCGCACCGGGTGCGCCTTGATGGTAATGCCGCGCTCGCGCTCGAGATCCATGGCGTCGAGTACCTGCGCTTCCATCTCGCGCGCCTGGAGCGCGCCGGTCAGCTCGAGAAAGCGATCCGCCAGCGTCGATTTGCCGTGATCGATGTGCGCGATGATGGAGAAGTTGCGGATGTGCTGCGGATCCATGGAGATGCGGGCATGAAAAGTATAGCCCGCCGGTCCTATTCGAGACGTCTCCCTTTCACGCGCGCGTCAGGTAGAGTGCGGCGCTCCGCGCGATCTGCGCGGCCGAGAGCGCGATAACCGGAATCGCCGCCAGGCGGCACCAGCGGGGAACCGCGGCGTCTCTTTCGGCGATGACCGCCGCGACGGTCACAACCAGGATGCCCGGAGCAAGTGCCAGTCTGTGCGCCAGGTCAGCATCGGGATACGCCGCGGCGAACAGTACCCAGCTCGCAGTGACGACGAAAAGTGTCCGCCGTGCTTCCGAGCGTTGCCGGGCGACCAGCAGCACGGTGAGCGCCCAGATCACCGGCAACCCATACGTTCCGCCCCAGCCGCCTCGTCCCGGCCACCACCGGCGTGTCAGGACTCCCATGTCGAACAGGCTGATGCCGAACCGACCGATCGAGACGCCGGTCTCTCGCATGCTGGTATTGCGATTGCCGAGCATGCGAATTGGTTCGACGCTCGATCCGTACACCCGGTTGTTCTCGACGAGGGTGAAGAACAGGCCGCCAGCGAGCAGGCCGACAACCGCGCCGCCTACCGCCGCACCGAGTACTCGCACATCTCGGCGCTCTATTAAGATCGCGCCGGCCAGCACTACCGCGAGCGGCAGGCTGGTCAGCTTCATGCCGACCGCGACTCCGGCGAGCCAGGCCGCCCAGGTCACTTCGCAGGAACTCGCGGCACGCAGCCGCGCGACGATCCAGGCCAGCACCAGCACCGCCGGCACCGCCCCGAACAGATCGTTCTTGACGAGCACGTACTGATGGAACACCACGGGCACGCTGCAGGCCATCGCCCAGGCCAGGCGCGACGACGTGCCGAGCATTTGCAGTACTGCTCCTACCGCGATCGCATACAGCGCGAGGCCGCCAAGCCCGTGGAACCGCACCAACCAGTCGCCGGCGATCGGGATGCTTCGGACGTCCGCGAGCACGAGCTCGTACAGCCACCCGAGCACATTCAACTTGGGGTCGGCGGCGGCGTCGTAGGCGAGCGTGCCCCAGGCCTGGATGCGATCGACGCGGGCGAGGTGGTATGGGTCCGCTGCGGTAAGCGGCAGGAAGCCGTTCAGAAGCAACACCAGGACAGCCAGCGCCGCGAGTGCAGCGTTCGCTCGATCACGTGGATAAAACGTCGGAGGATCAGGACCATGCGGCGGGATGAGGAACAGCAACGCGGCGGCCAGCACTCCGTTGACCGTCGCCAGCGAGCGCATCGTCGAGACGCCGGTCCACGTCGCCAGCTGCATTTCGAGCGAGAAGAGGGACACGACCCAGAAGACGCGGGTCATGATTTCGACCGGGCCGCCGGTCCACACGCGAAAGCCGAGCAGGAGCAGCAGCAGGTTCATCGCGACCTTGCGGCCGGTCTCTAACGCTGATCCACCGGCACGAAGCGCTGCGGATAATCGGGGCCCGTGTACTCGGCGCGGGGACGAATCAACCGGTTGTTCGCGTACTGCTCGAGCACGTGCGCCGTCCACCCCGACATCCGGCTGACGGCGAAGATCGGCGTGTAGAGATCGATCGGAATGCCGAGCGTGTAGTAGGTGGACGCGGAATAGAAGTCCACGTTCGGGTTCAGCTTCTTCTCCGCCTTGACGAGCGCCTCGATCCGCTGCGACATGTCGAACCAGGCGGTGCTGCCGGCGCGCCTGCCGAGCTCCTGCGACATCTGGCGCAGGTGCGTGGCGCGCGGATCCTCGGTCCGGTAGACGCGATGGCCGAAGCCGGGAATCTTCTCCTTGCGCGCGAACTTCGCCCGGATGGCCTCGTCCACGCGCTCGGGGCTCGCGTTCTGCCCGAACTCGAGCAGCATCTTCATCACCTCGGCGTTCGCGCCGCCGTGCAGCGGGCCCTTCAGCGCCGCGATGCCTGCGACGACGGCCGAGTAGATGTCGGTGAGCGTGGCGGCCGCCACGCGCGCGGCGAACGTCGAGGCGTTGAGCTCGTGGTCGGCGTGCAGGATGAGCGCGACGTCGAACGCGCGAATCGCAGTGGCGTTCGGCCGCTCGCCGGTGAGCATGTAGAGGAAGTTGGCCGCCTGCGACATCACCGGGTCGGGCGCGATCGGCCCGCCGCCCGCGCGCAGCCGGCCCCACGTCGCCACCACCGTGCCGGTCTGCGCGGTCAACCGCACGGCCTTGCGGTACTGCGCCTGGGGCGAAGAGTCGTCGGCCTCGGCGTCATAGTGCGCGAGCGCGGACGTGATCGTCCGCAGCGCGTCCATGCCGTCCACCGGCGGCAGCGACCGCATCAGCCGGACGATCGCTTCTGGCAGCGCGCGCGCCGCCGAGAACTGCGACTGCAGGTCGCCAAGCTCGCTGCGCGTCGGCAGTCGCCGATGCCACAGGAGGTAGCAGACCTCCTCGAAGGTGGCCGATTGCGCGAGGTCGTGAATGTCGTAGCCGCAGTAGGCCAGCACCCCGCGATCGCCATCCAGGTAGCAGATGGCGGACGACGTCGCGACAACGTCTTCGAGGCCGCCCTTCGGTTTCTCAGCCAAGGTCATCACTTCGTCCCTTCGCGGTTCTCCACCTGCCGGAAGCCGGCTTCCAGATCGACGATGTCGGAATCGACCTTCGGCAGCCGCGGCTCGGGGTGACGATACACGACGCCGACGACCGCCCCGTAGATCCCGAACTCGCCGACGCGCGAGACGATTTCGAGCACGCCCAGGCGGACCGCGATCGGCTGCGTGACGAGGTTCCACGCCGTCGCGAACCCGGCGACCATCAGCGCGACGACGAGCCCGAAACGGATGCCCTGCCCGACCTCCGAGCCTTCGTGGTCGCGTTCGTAGCCTTTCGCGTACGCGAACGCGAACGCGAGGCAGCCGAGCAGCTGCACCCCGAGGCCTATCGGGACGAGCGGCCGCACGTCCTCGGCGCGGCGGAACGCCCAGGCGTTCGCCTGGTACAGGCGCATCAGCCAGATGTCGTTGATGACGTAGCCGACGGCGATGGAGGCGATCCAGACGGCAAGGCCCGCGAGGACGACACGCGGGTAATTCATGGGGTCACTGTAATGCAAAATGCAAAATTCAAAATGCAAACCCTATGTGCTCGAGACACCGGGGTGAAAGTCGTACCGACGTTCACACCGATGCTGCCAACACATCGGGTTTGCATTTTGCATTTTGAATTTTGAATTGACTACAGCTCTTCCTCGGTCGCCGGTTCCAGCACCACACCGTCGCCCGCATACTGCTGCACGATCGACAGCAGCCCGGTGTAGAGGAAGCCGATCTGGAAGAGGACGAGGAACGGCAGCGTCCCGTAGATGCCGTTGGCGAGCGCGTAGAAGACCGTCGCGGTGAAGTAGAGGCCGAGCGCGAGCTCGATCAACGGCTGCACGAGCACGCTCTGCCGGTACTTCTTGCCGATCCACTCGTCCGCGCTCACCTCGATGCGGTACTTCGGCGTGCGCGCGAACTCGGTCTGCTTGTTGAAGAGCGCCTCGAAGACGGCCTTCGTGTTGTTGACCGTCAGCCCGATGCCGATCGACATGAGGAACGGCAGGTAGCGCGCGCGCGTCAGCCAGTCGTCGTGCAGCTCGCGCTGGCACACCATGTAGAAGTTGGCCACCGACGCTGTCGCCGCGAAGAAGAGCGGCACGTCGATGAGCAGCATCTCGTACCAGCCCATGTTGTAGCGGATGACCATCGCCGGCGCCATCAGCACCGAGAGGACACACATCAGCGGGTAGTTGAAGTTGGCCGACAGGTGGAAGAACGCCTCCGCCTTGACGCCGAGCGGCAGGTTCGACCGCAGGATGTGCGGCAGCAGCTTGCGGCACGTCTGGATGGAGCCCTTCGCCCACCGGTGCTGCTGCGACTTGAAGGCGTTCATCTCCACCGGCACTTCGGCCGGCGCAATCAGGCCGGGCACGAAGACGAACCGCCAGCCGCGCAGCTGCGCGCGGTAGCTGAGGTCGAGGTCCTCGGTCAGCGTGTCGTGCTGCCAGCCGCCCGCATCGGCGATCGCCTCGCGCCGCCAGATGCCCGCCGTGCCGTTGAAGTTGAAGAAGAGTCCCGAGCGGTTGCGGCCGCCGTGCTCGAGCACGAAGTGCGCGTCGAGCAGGATCGACTGCACCTTCGTCAGCAGCGAATAGTCCTGGTTGATGTGTCCCCAGCGCGCCTGCACCATGGCGATCAGCGGATCGCTGAAGAAATGGATCGTGCGCTGCAGGAAGTCGGTGGTCGGGATGAAGTCGGCGTCGAAGATGGCGATGAACCGTCCCTTCGCCACCCGCAGCCCCGCGTCGAGCGCGCCCGCCTTGTAGCCGGTGCGATCGGTGCGATGCATGTAGGTGACGTCGATCCCCTGCGCCGCGTTGCGGCGCACCGCGCGCTCCGCGACGCTCGTCGTCTCGTCGGTGGAATCGTCCAGCACCTGGATCTCGAGCAGCTCGCGCGGGTAGTCGATCTGGCAGACCGCGTCGATGAGCCGGTCGGCGACGTACATCTCGTTGTAGATCGGCAGCTGGATGGTGACCGGCGGCAGCTCCGCGAGCGGCGCGCCCGGCACCGGCACCTTGTCCTTGTTCTTCATGTACAGATAGACCAGGTAATACCGGTGCCACCCGTACACGGCGAGAATGACGAGAACGAAAAAATAGGTGCCCAGGATCAGGGTTTCGCTGAGGGTCATAGGGCAGGAACGGTCGCGATTCGCACGATCAGTTAATTATACGGATACGGTCGTGCAGCAGGAAGCCACCAAAACGTCATGACCAGCTTGGAGTTACAAGAACTGCTGGACGCGGTGCGAGGCGGAACTGTTGACTCGGCTGCCGCCGTGGATCGGATCTGCGCCGCGATGCGCGAAGCGCCGTTCGAGGATCTCGGCTTCGCACGCGTCGACACGCACCGCGAGCTGCGCCAGGGTTTTCCGGAAGTGATACTCGGGCTTGGGAAGACTCCGGCGCAGATTGCCGCCATCGCGGCCCGCATCACCGCGCGCGGACGGCCGCTGCTCGTCACGCGCGCGCAGCCGGAGGCGTTCGAGGCCGTGCGCGCGGTGGCCCCCGCCGTCCGCTATCACGCCGAGGCGCGGGCGATCACGCTCGCGCAGGGCGAGGTCCCCCGCGGCCGCGGGACGATCGTCATCGCCTGCGCCGGCACGTCTGACCTCGCCGTTGCGGAAGAGGCGGCCGTGACCGCGGAGATCATGGGCAATGCCATCGACCGCCTCTACGACGTCGGTGTTGCCGGCATTCATCGCATCCTGAGCGAGCGCGAACGCATCCAGGGCGCGCGCGTCATCGTCGTCGTCGCCGGCATGGAAGGCGCGCTGCCGAGCGTCGTCGCGGGTCTGGTCAGCGTGCCCGTCATCGCCGTGCCGACCAGCGTCGGCTACGGCGCCAGCTTCGGCGGCATCGCGGCGCTGCTCGGCATGCTCAACAGCTGCGCCAACGGCGTCGCGGTGGTGAACATCGACAACGGATTCGGTGCTGCGGCGATGGCCAGCCTGATCAACCACCTGTGAACGCCAACGCCCTTCGAGCCCTCGAGTTCGATCGGATCGTGGAGGCCGTCGCGGATCTCGCGGTCACGCCGACGGGTCACGAGGAGCTCACCCAGCTCCACCCGCTGACGGATCCGGCGGCGGTGGCGTTCGCGCAGAAAGCGACGACCGAAGGGACGCGGTTTCTCGCCGACCATCCCGGGTTTCCGCTGCGGGCGCCATCCGATCTCGAGGCGATCATCGACGCGCTCGGCGTCGAAGGACGCCCGCTGGAGGCGGGGCGCCTCCTCGCGCTCGCCGAGTACCTCGAATCGATCGAGCATTCGCGCGCCGCGGTGAAAAACGCGACGACCATGTTCCCGATCCTGCGGGAGCTGGTCGAGCGCATTGCGTCGTTCAAGGGCGAGATCGCCGACGTGCGGAAGAAAATCGACGCGTCCGGAGACGTCGCCGACAACGCCAGCCCGGCGCTCGCGAGCATCCGCGACCGGCTCCGCCGCCAGCGCGCGAAGCTGCGGACGACCCTGGAGTCGTTCCTGCGGGGACGCGACACGTCCAAGTACCTGCAGGAGCAGGTCGTCACCGATCGCAACGGCCGCTACGTGCTCGTCGTCCGCGCCGAGCACCGGTCGGCGATTCCCGGCATCGTCCACGGGTCGTCGGCCAGCGGCGCCAGCCTCTTTCTCGAGCCGTTGACCACCGTCGAAGTCAACAACGACATCGTCGCGCTCGAGGAGCAGGAGACGGAGGAAGTCCGCCGCATCCTGCTGGCGCTGACGGATCGATTCCGTGACAGGCCGGACGACCTGCGGCGGACGATCGACGTGGCGACCGGGCTCGACGTCATCCAGGCGCGCGCGCGGTTCTCGGGAAAGCTGGACGGGGTCGAGCCGGGGCTCTCGACCGACGGGACGTTCGAGCTGCGCGGCGCACGGCACCCGTTGCTCGTGCCGGGATCCGGGATGGGGGACCCGGGATTCGAGCCAGTTCCCAACGACATTCTCCTGATCCCGCCGACGCGGGTGATGCTCATCACGGGACCGAACACGGGCGGCAAGACGGTCGCCCTCAAGACCGCCGGCCTGCTCGCGCTGATGGCGCAGGCCGGCCTGCACGTGCCCGCCGAACACGGCTCGCGGCTGCCGGTGTTCCGCTGCGTCTTCGCGGACATCGGCGACGAGCAGTCGATCTCCGCCAGCCTGAGCACCTTCTCCGCGCACATCACCAACGTGGTGTCGATGGACCAGCAGCTCGATCTGCCGGCGCTGGTGCTGCTCGACGAGGTGGGCGCCGGAACCGATCCCGTGGAGGGCGGCGCGCTCGGCATCGCGGTCATCGAGCATTTCCGCCGCCGCGGCTCGCACCTGATTGCGACGACCCATTACGACGCGCTGAAGTCGTACGCGTCGACGACCGAAGGGGTCACGAGCGCGGGGTTCGGGTTCGACGCGGAGTCGTTCGCGCCGACCTACCGGCTGCTCTACGGCTCCCCCGGCCGCAGCCTGGCCATCGAGATCGCCGCGCGCCTCGGGATGCCGCGCTCGGTCGTGGCCGCCGCGCGTGACAACCTCACCGAGGAGCAGAAGCAGCTGGCCGATCACCTGGCGCGCGTGGACAAGGACCTGCGCGCGCTCGAGCAGGAACGGCGTCAGCTGTCGCAGCAGCGCGCCGCGATCGCGGAGTCGGACAGGAAGCTGCGCGCCCGCGAGGAGTCGGTCCGCGAGCGCGAGGAGACGTTCCGCCGCCGGCTCGACACCAAGCTCGACGATCAGCTGCGCGACGCGCGGCGACGGATCGACGAGGTGATCGACGAGCTCAGGACCCGTGCTCCGCGCCTGGTCAACACCGGCGACACGGGGGCCGCCCGCTCGGAAGCACGGGCCGCGGTCGATCAGATCGTCGGACGCGTCGGCGGAGGCGCGGAAGCGCCGGCCAGAGCCGGCGCCTCCGTCGTGAACGAGCCCGCCGGTCCCGTCGAAGCCGGCTCGCGGGTGGTCGTCGGCGGTCTTGGTCTCGAGGGAACGGTCATCGAGATCCGCGGGAAGGACGCGGAGGTCGATGTTCGCGGCAAGCGGATGCGCGCAAAAGTGAAAGACCTGCGCGTCATTGGGGGATCGCCCCCAGCCGCGACGGTGAAAGTGAACGTCGATCTGCAGCCGCGCGAAGGATCGCTGTCAGAATTAAACGTGATCGGGCAGACCGTGGACGAGGCGATCACCCGCCTCGAGAAATTTCTCGATGAAACGACCGTGACCGATCAGCAGACGATCCGTATCGTCCACGGCCACGGCACCGGGCAGCTTCGGCGCGCCATTGCCGCGTTCCTCAAAGACCATCCGCTCGTCGCCAGCTACAAGCTGGCACCGCAGAACGAAGGCGGCGGCGGCGCGACGATTGTCGAATTGAAGGACTGACAGCGTGCCGCTATTTCCCCAGCGATTCATCGACGACCTGAAGCACCAGGCCGACATCGTCGTCGTGATCCAGGACTACGTGTCGCTGAAGAAGACGGGAGCGACCTACAAAGGGCTCTGTCCGTTTCACGGCGAGAAGACGCCGTCGTTCCACGTCAATCGCGACAAGGGGTTCTTCCACTGTTTCGGCTGCCAGGCCGGCGGAGACGTCTTCAAGTTCCTCGAGCTGCACGAGAAGGTCGGGTTCGCCGACGCGGTGAAGCTGCTCGCGCAGCGCTTCGGCGTGGCGCTGCCCGAGATGGAGGAGACCGACGAGCAGCGCGCCAACACGGCGGAGCGCGAGACGCTGCTGAAGGTGCACGAGGCCGCGGCCGCGTGGTTCCGCCAGCAGCTCGCCGGCCAGGCGGGCGCGCGCATCCGCAGGCAGATCGACGCGCGCGGCATCACCGACGCCACGAGCGACGCGCTCGCGCTCGGCTTTGCGCCCGGCAGCCGTGACGCGTTGAAGGCGGCGCTGCTCGCCAGCGGCTTCTCGCAGGGCGCGCTGCTGCGCGCCGGCCTCGTGGTCCAGCGCGACGACGGCTCGGTGATCGATCGGTTCAGAAACCGGCTGATGATTCCGATCTGCCGCGACAGCGGGTCGGTGATCGCCTTTGGCGGCCGCGCCGTTGATCCAGATCAGCAACCGAAGTACCTCAACTCGCCCGAGACGCCGATCTATTCGAAGGGACGCACCCTCTACGGGCTCAACTTGAGCAAGAACGCCATCCGCCAGCGCAAGTTCGCTATCCTCGTCGAGGGCTACTTCGACTTCGCGCAGGTGTATCAGGCGGGCTTTCAGGGGGTCGTCGCGTCGTGCGGCACCGCGCTCACGCCGCAGCAGGCGCAGCAGCTGCGCCGGTTCACGGACAAGGTGGTCCTGAGCTTCGACCCCGATGCGGCGGGCCAGGGCGCCGCGGCGAAGTCGTGCGAGATGCTCGTCGCCGAAGGGTTCGCGGTCAACGTCGCGGTGCTGCCGGCCGGCGACGACCCGGACACGTTCGTCCGCAAGACCGGCGCGAGCGGCTACGCCGAACGCCTCGAACACTCGACACCCTACCTGGAATACCTGCTCGATCGGGCGGCAGCGGCCCACAACCTGAACACCGACGAGGGGCGAGTCAGCTTCCTGGGTGACATGCTTCCGGTGGGAGGGCGAATTCCGGACGCGGCGATGCGGGATCGCTTCGCCGACCGCCTGGCATTCAAGGCGCGGGTAACGGACGAAGTTGTGCGTGCGGAGATAAGAAAGGCCGTCGTCCAGCGGCAGCCGGCATTGCCAAACCGTGAAGTGCCGAGCTTCGGTCAGGTGACGAAGGCGGAAAAAGGACTCATTTGGCTGCTGGTCCACCAGCCGGGGGACGCCTTGGGGGCCCTGGCGGAGCTCGATGGCCCGGATTTTGACGGCCTGGCGTCCAGAACCGCACTGGAAATCGCTCGAAAACTGAACGAAGATAAGGGGTTCTCACCATCTGCGTTTCTCGAGCGTCTAACCACGGTGGATGCCCAGCTCGTGACGGCCATTGCGAGCGAGGGCGAAGCGCACGTGAGCGACGCCGGGGAATGCGTCCGCAGTCTCAAATCCCGCCGCTGGGAGCGGGAGAGTGCGGCGATACAGCGTGACATCGATCGACTCCAGGAATCCGGCGCCGAGGCCGGGGAGAAACTGCAGCAACTGCTCGTTCGTAAGTACGACGTCATACAGCAGATCAAGGCCCTCATCTAGCGGCGTGGAGGAATATGGCCCTGTCGATTGAAGAACGTTACGACGAAGTACGCCAGCTGATTCAGGTCGGCAAGGAAAAGGGATACCTCCTGTTCGACGAGGTCAACGAGATGCTGCCGTCGGAGATCACCTCCGCCGAGGATCTCGACGACCTGTTCAACGCGTTCTCGACGGCCGGCATCGAGGTCGTCGACTCCGACAAGGCGTACCGCGGCGACAAGGACTTCGATCGAGACGGTTCCGAGGAAGGCCCCGAGCTTGACCTGACGCCGGGCGCCCTCGACAAGACGAACGACCCCGTGCGCATGTACCTGCGCGAGATGGGCACGGTGCCGCTGCTCACGCGCGAGGGCGAGGTCGCCATCGCCAAGCGCATCGAGCGCGGCAAGCTGGCAGTCATCAAGTCGATCTCCCGCACGCCGACCATCGCCAAGCGCATCCTCGTCATCGGCGACCAGCTGCGCGCCGGCGAGCGCACCATCCGCGAGCTCGTGATCTTCAGCGACGAGGAGATCACCGACGAAGTGATCGAGGACCGCAAGACCGAGGTGCTCGAGCAGATCGCCGAGGTGCAGAAGGCGCGGCTCAACTACGTCAAGCTGGCCGAGAAGATGGACGGCATCTCGCGCACGCACGAGCGGAAGAAGTTCCGCCGCGCGCGGATCAAGGCGCTGCGCGCGCGCATCGAGGTGTCGCGCGCCATCCGCCGCATCGAGTTCACCGAGACGATGAAGCGGCGGCTCATCGACGAGGTGAAGGACGCGGTCGACGCGGTGCAGCGCGTGCAGCGCGACTACGACGCGGTCGAGCGCCAGATCAACCCGCGCGGGACGAAGGTCAAGGGCGCGCCGAAGCTGAAGGAAGAGGAGAAGAAGACCCTCCTGCGGAAGCAGAAGGACATCAAGGCGCAGGTCAAGGGGATGATCGACGACCTCGAGGAGACGCCCGAGCGCCTCCGCCGGACGATCGAGGTCATCCAGCGCGGCGAGGCGCAGGCCGAGCAGGCGAAGAAGGAGCTGGTCGAGGCCAACCTCCGTCTCGTCGTCTCGATCGCCAAGAAGTACACCAACCGCGGGCTGCAGTTCCTCGACCTGATCCAGGAGGGGAACATCGGCCTGATGAAGGCCGTAGACAAGTTCGAGTACCGCCGCGGCTACAAGTTCTCGACCTACGCCACGTGGTGGATCCGGCAGGCGATCACGCGCGCGATTGCCGACCAGGCGCGCACCATCCGCATCCCGGTGCACATGATCGAGACCATCAACAAGCTGATTCGCACCTCGCGCGCGCTGGTACAGGAGCTCGGGCGCGAGCCGACCTCGGAAGAGATCGCCAAGCGCATGGACATCCCGGTCGCCAAGGTCCGCAAGGTCCTCAAGATCGCGCAGGAGCCGATCTCGCTCGAGACGCCCATCGGCGAGGAGGAAGATTCGCATCTCGGTGACTTCATCGAGGACCGCAACATCGTCTCGCCCGCCGAGGCGGTGATCAACCTGAACCTCAAGGAGCAGACCGAGTCGGTGCTCAAGACGCTCACGCCGCGCGAGGAGAAGGTGATCAAGATGCGGTTCGGCGTCGGCGACGGCAGCGAGCACACGCTCGAAGAGGTCGGCCAGAGCTTCGCGGTCACGCGCGAGCGCATCCGCCAGATCGAAGCGAAGGCGCTGCGCAAGCTGCGCCATCCGTCGCGCAGCCGCAAGCTGCGCGCGTTCCTCGAAGGTCGAACTTCGTGATACTTTCCTTCGGGCCCATAGCTCAACGGTTAGAGCCGCCGGCTCATAACCGGCCTGTTCCAGGTTCGAATCCTGGTGGGCCCATCAACCTCCGCTCTCCCGTCGACAGGCGGAGGTTGTCCACCATAGCGTCGCAAAGCGACGCGACGGTGGACCATCAGCTTTCACCACGAGAGCTACGGTTGGCAGGCCCTGCTGGCTCGCGCGG
>DATNCQ010000081.1:0-78078 GCA_035571515.1 Vicinamibacterales bacterium | reverse complement strand
CAGACGGCGTGCAGGCGCCGCTGCTGCGCAGCCTGCTCGCCGAGCTCGACGACCTGGCGGACGTCCGCGACCTGATCGAGCGGACGCTCGTCGACGAACCCGGCGCGTTCGCGCGCGACGGCGGCTTCACCCGCGACGGCGTGGACCCGGGCCTCGACGAGCTGAAGACGATCAGCCGCTCCGGCCGCCAGGTCATCGCCGAGATGGAAGAGCGCGAGCGGGCGCGCACCGGCATCGGCTCGCTGAAGGTCCGTTTCAACCGCGTCTTCGGCTACTACATCGAGATCTCGAAGTCGAACCTCGCGCGTCCGGTGCCGGCCGACTATCAGCGCAAGCAGACGATCGCCGGGGGCGAGCGCTTCACGACCCCGGCGTTGAAGGAATACGAGGAGAAGGTCCTCGGCGCCGACGAACGCATCCTCGAGCGCGAGCTGGAAATCTTCGAGTCGCTGCGGAAGGCGGTCGCCGCCGAGTCGCCGCGCATCCAGGACACCGCTCGCGCGCTGGCCGCGCTCGACGTGCTCGCGGGCCTGGCGGAGACCGCCGCGATCGCGAACTTCACCAAGCCCCACGTCCACGACGGCGACGAGTTCCTGGCGGTCGACGCCCGCCACCCGGTCGTCGAACGCTTCTGCGGGGACTTGTCCGCCGTCGCCTCGGCGAAGGCGGACCCGTTCGTCCCCAACGACATCGATCTGAACGGGACCACCAGGCAGCTCGTGATCCTGACCGGGCCGAACATGGGCGGCAAGTCCACGTACCTGCGGCAGGCCGCCCTGCTCCCGCTGCTGGCGCAGATTGGATCCTTCGTCCCGGCCAAGGACGCGAAGATCCCGATCGTCGATCGCATCTTCGCGCGCGTCGGCGCGTCCGACAACATCGCACGCGGCCAGTCCACCTTCATGGTGGAGATGCAGGAGACCGCCGCCATCCTGCACGCGGCCACCTCGCGCAGCCTGGTCGTGCTCGACGAGATTGGCCGCGGCACGGCGACTTTCGACGGCCTGAGCATCGCCTGGGCCGTGGCCGAGTACCTGGCGTCGAACCCGAAAGGGCGGCCGAAGACGCTCTTCGCCACGCACTACCACGAGCTCACGGATCTGGCCGACTCGTTCCCCGGCGTCGTCAACGCGCACGTGGCGGCGCGCGAATGGAAGGACGGGATCATCTTCCTGCGGAAGATCGTCGCCGGCCGTTCGGATCGCAGCTACGGCATCCAGGTCGCACGGCTTGCCGGCCTGCCCCCGAGCGTCATCGTGCGCGCGCGCGAGATCCTCAGCGGCCTCGAGCGGGATGAGCTCTCTCGCGGCGGACGGCCGACGCTCTCCGGCTCGGCTGGAGATCCCCAGTCGCCCCAGCTCGCGCTGTTCGCGCATGAGTCCGGGGGCGATAATGAGATTGTGAGGCGCCTGCGTGCCGTTGACGTCGATCAGCTCACGCCGCTGCAGGCCCTGATGCTCCTCGCCGAGCTCGCGAAAGAGGCGCGTAGATGACGACTGCCAACGCCGCCGTGCGAAGGGCGCCCGAGTCCCCGCCGCAACGTCCGCCGGCACACCGGCGCGCCGTGTTCCGATCGCTGCGCGAGCCGAAAGTGGCCGTGATGCTGATGCTCGGCTTCTCGTCCGGGCTGCCTTTCTTCCTCACCGGCAACACGCTCGGCTACTGGCTACGGGATTCCGGAACAGCGCTCTCGGCGATCGGCTTCATCTCCTGGGTCGGGCTTGCCTACTCGCTGAAATTCCTGTGGGCGCCGATCATCGACCGCGTCGACGCGCCGCTCGCCGGACGGCTGGGGCGCCGGCGCGGCTGGATGCTCGTCAGCCAGCTGTGCATCGCGCTCGGTTTGGTCGCCATGTCCATGCTCGGCCTCAGTGCCGGCCTGGTGACCATCGGCGCGTTCGCGCTCGTCGTCGCCTTCTCGTCGTCCACGCAGGATATCGTCGTCGATGCGTGGCGCATCGAAGCCGCGAGCAACGGCGACGAGCTCGGGCTGTTGTCGTCGGCGTACCAACTCGGCTATCGGTTCGCGATCCTGATCACGGATGCGTTGATCCTGATCATGGCCAATCACTTCGGCTGGACCCTGTCGTACGGCGTGATGGCGGCGCTGATGATCGTTGGTGTTGCCGCGACGTTCGCCGCGATGGAGCCGCGGCGCGTGCCGGCCACCCGCCCTGCCGGCGCGGTCACCGCGCCGCTGACGACGTTCCGGGGACTCGCGGACGCGATCGTCAGCCCGTTCAGCGAATTCTTCCGCGTACACGGGACACTCGCGCTCCTGATGCTCGCGATGATCAGCTTCTACCAGCTGCCCGAGTTCGTTTCCGGTCCGATGTACAACCCGTACTACCATGACCTCGGCCTCTCGAAGGACGTGGTGGGCGCCGTGCGGGCGTCTGTCGGCACAGTCGCAACGATCGTCGGGATTGCCGCGGGCGGTTTTGCAGCGGTGCGGTTCGGCTATCTGTGGACGCTCATCGCCGGAGTGATCATCAAGATGCTGGTGATCGCGAACTTCGCGACGCTGGTCTGGGTCGGGGCGGATGCCCGCCTGTTCAGCGCCGTGATGTTCGCGGACAATCTCGGGGTCGGATTCGCCGGTGTCGCGCTCGTGACGTATATGTCCACGTTGACGAGCGTCGGCTACACGGCGACGCAGTACGCGCTCCTCAGCTCGACCTACACATATATCGGGAAATTCGCGAAGGGATTCTCGGGCGTGATGGTCGAGCACTTCGCCGCCGGACGGACGCTGCTCGAAGGCTACGCGCTTTTCTTCATCACCTGCGGGTTACTCGGGGTGCCCGCGCTCGTGCTCTGCCTCGTGCTCGCGCGCGCGACCCAGCGGGCGCGCAACCCTGCCGCCATTTAGGAGGATGATCCCGCGCGCCCTGGTCGTTGGCAGTTGGCTGTTGGGAGTCAGTCTCGCCGCCTGCTCGCCTCCCCAGGCGGCGGCGCCCAGAGGCGCCATCATCGTCGGCGTTCGCACCGGACCCAACAACATCGATCCGCGCGTCGGCAGCGACGAGACGTCGGAGCGCATCGGGGAGCTCGTCTTCAATTCCCTGTTCCAAATCGGCGACGACCTGCGACTGAAGCCGAAGCTGGCGGAACGAATCGACAACCCCGATCCGCTGACCTACGTCGTCACGCTGCGGCGCGGCGTGAAGTTCCAGGACGGTCGAGCGATGACGGCGAAGGACGTCGTCTTCTCGTACGGCCAGATGCTCGATCCAGCGTTTCTCTCGCCCTTCAAGGGCGCGTATCAATCGCTCGCGAGCGTCCGCGCGCTGGACGACTACCGCGTCATCTTCAGGCTGAAGGAGCCGTTCACGGCTTTTCCCGGCCAGCTCGCCGGCCCGCTGCGGATTATCCCGGCCGGATCGGGCGCCGACTTCGGCGAGCATCCGATTGGCACCGGTCCCTACAAGTTCGTTCGCTACGACGTCGACAATGAGCTGGTGCTCGCGCCGTTTCCCGACTACTTCGACGGTCCCCCGAAGAACAGCGGCATCGTCATCAAAGTGCTGCCCGACGACACGATGCGCGGCCTGGAAGTCCGCAAGGGTTCGATCGATCTCGTGATCAACGATTTGCCGCCGGACATCGTGCATCAGTTCGAAGGAAAGAACTTCTCCATCGCGAAATCGCCCGGTCTCGACTACTCGTACATCGGCATCAACATGCTCGACCCGGTGCTCAAGGATCGGCGGGTGCGTCACGCCATCGGCTACGCCATCGACCGCAGGGCGATTGTGGAGGATCTGCGCCGCGGCCTGGCACGTCCCGCGACCGGGTTGATTCCGTCGCAGGCCTGGGCCTACGAGCCGGCCATCTTCCAGTTCACGTACGATCCGAATCGCGCGCGGCAACTGCTCGACGACGCGGGCTACAAGGATCCCGACGGCGACGGACCCCTTCCCCGCCTGCACCTGTCGCTGAAGGTCGGCAACGCCGAGGAAGTGCGCCTGCAGGCGACGGTCATCCAGCAGCAGCTGCGGGACGTCGGCATCGATCTCGACGTGCGTTCGTACGAATTCGCCACGATGTATGCGGACGTGATCAAGGGGAATTTCCAGATGTTCGGGCTGCAGTGGGTGGGCGGCGCCATGGTCGATCCCGACATCCTGCGGCGGGTCTTCTACTCGACGCAGACCCCGCCGGCCGGCTTCAACCGCGGCCACTACAACAACCCGGAAGTCGATCGCCTGCTGGACCTCGCCGGCGCCGCGACGGGCGAGGCGGAGCGGAAGAAGTATTACGGCGAGGCGCAGAAGATCGTTGCCGAGGACGCCCCGTACATCAGTCTCTGGAACAGGACGAACGTCGCCGTTGCGCGACGGTCGATCACCGGCCTGCACCTGAATGCGGTCAGCAATTTCGAATCGCTGAAGGACGTCGTCAAAACCAGCTCGTAAAACGCGTATCGACGAGCTGGCGCGTCTATTGCTGCCTGCCGGGCGAACCGAAAAACGAAGTACACGGTCCCTCTTTCATGAAGCGATCTCCCTTTCGCTTGGCTGTCCTCGCCTGCTCCGTCGCCGCGGCGGCGACGGTCCCCGTTCGCGCGACCTCGTTCGAACCCGTCACGTTCAACGACATGGTTGCCCAGGCCGACGTCATCTTCGTCGGCGACGTGGTTGACGTCCGGCCGTTCACGGTGCAGACGCGCGAGCGGACGATCGTCAAGACGCGCGTCACCTTCAGCGTTTCCGACCCGCTGTACGGCACGTCGAGTCTCGTCGAGGTGTTCGACTTTCTTGGCGGCGAGACCGCGGATCTCGGCATGAAGGTCGAGGGAATGCCAACCTTCGCGCTCGGGGATCGGCGCGTGGTGTTCGCGCGGCGTGACCGCAGCATCAACCCGATCGTTGGCTTCACGCAGGGCTTGATGAAGGTGAGTCGGGATGCCGGCGGGATCGATCGGGTCCTGACGCTTGAAGGTGCGCCCATCGCGCGCCTCTCCGACCTTCGCAGCCGCGTCACGCAGCGGCTGGTGGAGGCACGGAAACCGTGAGGACCGCTGCCGCTCTCTTCGTGACCGGGGCGGCGGTCGTTGCGCTCGGCGCCCTGACCGGCGCGTACTCGCTCGAAAACCGGCGCTGGCCGGCGAATGCCACGATCGTCATGCACCTCGAGCTCGGCCCCGCCAGCACGCCGCTGATTGACGGCAGCCCCGACTGGGACAGCGTGGCCGACGGCGCGCTGGCGACCTGGAATCCGTTCCTCAACGGTATCTCGTTCAGCGGCCGACGCGATGACGCCGCCATCGCCGCCGGCAACCGCGTCAACACCGTGACCTTCGATGACGACGTGTTCGGCGAACCGTTCGGCTCGGGGGTGCTCGCGATCACGCAGACGTTCTATGCGCCGCGCACCGGCACCATCACCGAAGCGGACGTGGTCTTCAATCGCGCGCGGAACTGGAACTCGTATCGTGGCCCGCAGCGGTCGGCACCGGGCGGCGGCTCGCTGATCGATTTACGCCGCGTGGCCCTGCACGAGTTCGGACATGTCATCGGGCTCGACCATCCCGACGACCATGGTCAGGCCGTCGTGGCCGTGATGAACAGCCGCGTCAGCAGCGTGGACGCCCTGCAGGGCGACGACATCGGCGGTGCCGCGGCCATCTATGGCGGCGATGCGGCAGCCGCCCCGGCGCCAGCCCCCGCCACGAGCGACACGCTGGCGTCAGGCAGCCGCCTGCTGTCGGGACAATCGCTGACATCTCCAAATCGGCGCTTCCGGCTCGTTTACCAGGGCGACGGCAACCTCGTGCTCTACGACGATGTCGAGCACACGGCGGCCTGGTCCAGCGGCACGGCGGGTCAGACCGCCGGCCAGGTAGTGATGCAGACCGACGGCAACTTCGTGCTCTATGACGGGTCCAACCGGCCGCGATGGACGAGCGGCACGGCATCGTACGGCAACGGCAGGCTCGTGCTGCAGAGCGACGGGAATCTCGTCGTCTACACGCCCGATGGACGGGCGCCGTGGGATCGGATCAGCAATCCCAGCGGCTTCATTCCTTAGACCACGCAAGCCAGAGCCTTTCTTCGTGCGCTCCGCGTTGGCACGCGAAGCGTGCCTTCGAGGTCACCCCTTCAACGATTCAAGCTCTTTCCGCGCGTCGCCGACGTACGGCGAATCGGGGTGGTTGTCGACGATGTCCGTGAAGGTCTTGCGGGCTTCGTCGGTATTCCCCTTCGCCTGGTAGGCGCGCCCGAGCTGCATCAGGATCGCGTCCTCCGGCAGGTTCGCGTCCTTCTTCGCGGCGAGCTCCTTCCAGGTCGCGATCGCGGCATCGACTTCTCCGGCTGCGGCCTGCGCGTCGGCCTTGCCGAGTTGCGCCATGCGTCCATACAGGCTGTCGCCGCTCGCCCGCTTCACGACCTCGTCGAACTGCGCGATCGCGTCCTTCTGCTGCCCGAGCGCGGCAAGCGAGGTGGCCAGGTGATAGCGCGCCTGGATGCCGGCCTGCGTATCGGGATACGCGTCCGCCGCCACCTTCAGCTTCGGCACCGCGGCGTTCAGCCGCTGCGCCTCGGTCGAGAAGGTGCCCTTGGCGCCGATCGACGCAGCAGCCGGCGCATCACCCGGATTCGACGTCGCCGTCACCGGCACGACTGCCGTGTTCAGCACGACCATCGCCTGCGCCAGCAGGTCCTGCCCCTGCGACTGCTGGCGGTTCCGGTACGCCATGAACGCGAAGATGACGCCAGCGACGACGACCAGGGCGACCACCGCATTTGTCATCCGCTGGCCGTGCTCCTGCGTGAACTCGCGCGTCGCGTTGATCATCTGCGCGACTTCGTTTTCCTTCAGCTCTCGACGATGCTTCGTTTTCATATCACTGCCTGACGTCTATCCTGTGGCTTGCCAGCCGTAGCTCCCGTTCGTCACGCGTGCGGTCCGCCTTCGCGGCGAAGCCGCTTCGGCGGACAGCCTACGCCTGGCCGGGGCAGCGTAGGCTGGCGTCCCCGGCCAGAATTGAACTGGCGACCTCGCGCTTAGGAGGCGCGCGCTCTATCCAACTGAGCTACGGGGACAAACGCGTAAGTCGACAGTTTACCAAACGGCGAAATTGCGGCGTGGCTTCGGGGCAACGCCAACAAATCGGATGTCGTTCGCGCAGTTTCGTAACGCGCACGACGCCCGATTATCCTGGATGACTGCACGTTCGCGGGCGCGCACCGGCACGCGAAATGCTCTCTGCTGCGCTGCACCTATGAGCAAAGCGCAACCGGCGGCCGACGGCCGTCAGCAGCCTGCGTCCGCCAGCCGGCTGCTCGACTCGAACACGGGCATTCCGGGTGACGCGGATCAATGGCCCACTGTCTACCCCGAGTGCGAGAGCTGTCACTGGGCGGTCGTCGAGACCCGCTTCTTCAAGGGGCGCGAGCTGTGCCTCTCCTGCATCGCCGAGTACTTCTCCGGCGAGACCGACGAGCCGTAGGCGCCGGGCGGCGCCCCGTTCAGTACCCCGCGGCCTGGCCGTCCTCCCGGAAGTTCGACCCTGCGCGATAGAACCCCGCGATGGGTGCCGTGCATTTCCCGTCCGCAGGCGCGCATCCTGGTGACGCACCGTCAGCCGGAGTGAACATGATCCCCTCGAAGCCTCCGACCGGACCGCCGTCGGACGAGGCGACCGTGTGCCCCATGGCCTTGAGCCGCGCGCCGACCAGCTGAAAGAGCTGCGATTCCATCTGCAGCTCGTTCCTCACCTGGTTGTGGCTGAAGCGAGCCATGTCGCCGGCGGCCTGCATGTTGGCCCCGAGATCCAGGATGTTCACCAGCACCTGCATGTTCCCCTGCCCCTGCTGGTCGCCGCCGTGCTGCCCGGTGACGAGCAGCGGCCGGCCATTCTGCATCACGAGCACGGCGGACAGCGTGTTGTACGGACGCTTGTTGCCCGCGATGACATTGGGACTCCTGGCGTCGAGCGTGAACAGGCCGCCGCGGTTGTGGAGGACGAACCCGTACCCCGGGACCGCGATGCCCGAGCCCCACCCGGAGAAGTTGCTGTTGATCCACGACACCATGTTCCCCCACCGATCCGCGGTCGCGAGATAGATCGTGTCGCCGGTGCCGTCCGCATCACCTTTCGTCGGTGCGGTGGCGCCCGCGCGGTTCGGGTTCACCTTGCTGCACAGCGAGGCCGCGTGCGGCTTCGACGTCAGCATCTCGAGGGGAACCGGGACGGCGTTCGGATCGGCGTTGTGGCCGTAGACGTCGCCGTAGACGGCCTTCTTCGTCTCGATCAGCGAGTGCCAGTAGAGCGGGTTGGCGGGCCCGAGCGACGCCAGCGTCTGCCCCGGATACCACGTCGGCACACACTGCTCGAGCACGTTGAGCGCCTCGACGATGCCCCACGCCTGCGAGGGAGCCCTTGTCCCGTACACCGTGAACTCGCTGTGGTACGTCGTCGACGCGGGCGTGACCCATTCGCCCTTGTAGTTGGCCAGGTCTTCGGCGGTCATCGGTCCACCGAGCGCCTGGGACTTGGCGATGATGGCGCGGCCGATGTCGCCCTTGTAAAACGCGTCTCGCCCCTGCTGCTGGATCAGCCGGAAGGCTTTCGCGAGATCGGGGTTCCTGAAGATGGTCCCGGCCACCGGCGGCTTGCCGTTCACGTAGAACGTCTTCACGGAATCCTGATCGATCTGCGTGCAGCACCCCTGCAGGGGCAGCGCGTTCTTCATCCGCCACAGGCTGGCGATCTCTTCGGTGACCGGAAACCCCTGGTCGGCGTAGTCGACGGCCGGCTGCAGCACCTCCTTGAACGACTTCGTGCCAAAGCGCGTCAGGACTTCCTGCCAGCCCCACAGCGAGCCGGGGACGGTGACGGTGAGGATGCCGCCCGATGGCATCCCCGAACCGGGCCCGAAGTTGGCGGGGTTCGCCTTGTAGCCGAGCGCATGCATCCGATCGAGCGTGAGGCCCGCCGGCGCGATGCCGCTCGCGTTGAGCTGATACACCTTCTTCTCTTTGGCGACGTAGATCAGCGCGAACAGGTCGCCGCCGATGCCGACGTTGCCCGGAAAGACGACGTTCAGCATCGCGGCGGTGGCGACTGCGGCGTCGATGGCGTTGCCGCCCTGCTGCAGCACCCGGAGGCCGGCCTGCGCGGCCAGCGGTTGGACGGTGCTGACGATGCCGTTGCGCGCCATCACCTCGGAGCGCGTCTGTTGCAGCCATCCCTCCGAGCGATCGCCGCGAACGGCCGAGCAGGCAGGCGCCTTCGTATCGCCGCAGATGCGGGCGAGCGGCACTTGTGCGAGCACGAAGCGGGACGCCAGCACGACCATCCCGAGCGCGAGCCACGCCAATCCAGTCTGCCAGCGCGTCATGGCCGATCCTCCCTCTGAAGCAATGCGCGGATTGTAATGCCGAAGCGCCGGAGATGTCGCGCCATCGCGCGACAAACCATGTAGAATCGCCGCGCTATGAAGAGAATCTGCCTGATCGCGCTGATTGCCCTCTGCGTGCCCCTGGCCGGCAACCGCGTCCACGCGCAAGCACGCGGCGGCACGCCGCAGACCGACAAGGTCCAGCCCGTCAACACCGGTGCGAATCCGTATCGCGTGATCCGCGACTGGGGAAAGATCGAGGGGCGCGCGTGGGGCGGATCGAATGGCGTCGCCATCGACAAGGATGGCAAGACCGTCTGGGCCGTTGACCGCTGCTCGCCCGGCACGGCGCCCGGCTGCGCGAACACGAACGTCCATCCGGTCCACCACTTCGACGAGTCCGGCAAGGAGCTCAAGAGCTTCGGCGGCGGCATGTTCGCGTGGCCGCACGGGATTCACGTCGATCGCGACGGCAACATCTGGGTCGCCGATTCGCGCGCAGACGAGGCCACGCACAAGGGCAGCGTCGTCGTGAAGTTCGCGCCGGACGGCAAGGTCCTGATGACGCTCGGCAAGGCGGGCGTGAAAGGCAATCCGCCCGAGGCGCTGACGGAGCCGACCGTGGCGATTACGGATCCGCGCACTGGCGACATCTACGTGGCCGAGAGCCACACCGACGTGACCGATCCGAATCTGGTCGGTCGAATCAGCGTGTTCGACAAGAACGGGACGTTCCTGCGCACGATTGGCAAGACGGGCACGGGCCCCGGCGAATTCCGCACTCCACACGCGCTGGCGTTCGACTCGCTGGGCCGGCTCGTCGTCGCCGATCGCCACAATCACCGCGTGCAGATCCTGACGAAGGATGGGAAGTTCGTGCAGGAGCTCGACAACTTCGGCCGCATCAGCGGCCTGACGATCGACCGGAACGATGTGATCTACACCGCGGATTCGGAGTCGACCGAGCGCGTTCACCCCGGATGGCAGCGCGGGGTCCGGATTGGGAGCCTCAAGGACGGCAAGGTGACGATGTTCATCCCGGCGCACAAGACGGATGCGCCGGAGGGCGCGATGGGCGAAGGGATCGCCATCGACGCTGCCGGGAACATCTACACCGCGGAAGCCAACCTCCGCGGCGTGACGAAGTACGTCAAGCAATGACGTGAACCCGTGTGCGGATGCGCATGTCTGCGCGTCCGCGCGCGGCGTTCCGTTGTGTTGATCCGGAACAAATGCGTTCCGGAATGGATCGCGGCTCAATTCTCCTTCCGCATCAAGCACTTGGCCGCCGTGACGGCGATTCTCGTAATCGCTTCCGTGTGCCGAAAGCGAGCCGTGACAATTGCCGGCACCCCGCCGCTTCCAGGCGGCCTGCCTCTAAGCCCCTCCAAACATTGATCTAAATCAGAAGCGGACTCGAACGTCCTTTATGGCGAACGAGTTGCTCAAAGCTCCTGCGAATGAAACTCTCCCCCCGTACATTGATCGCCACGGGCGTGGCCGCCGCACTGCTGTGCGGCATGCCGCCGCCGGCGGGTGCGCAGCAACGGGGACCCAAGCTCGATCGGGTCCTCCAGAACGCACACGGCGGCCATCGGCAACGCGTCATTATCCGCTTCAGATCGGGAGCAGACAGCAGCGTCGAGCAGCGGGTCCTGTCGTTGAAAGAGAGCAGGATCCTCTCGAGACACCGGTCGATTGGAGCCTTCACAGCGGAACTTCGCGGAGAACAGCTCGCGGAGCTTGCGCGCGACCCGGACGTGGAATCGATTGGCGTTGACGCCGACGTGGCCGCCGACGCGTCGTACGCGAACGACACGTCCATTTCGTCGAACGTTCTCCGCAACACGCTCGGCGAGGGCGACGGGTCGAAGGGCGCCGGCATCGGCGTGGCGCTGATCGATTCGGGCATCGCGCCGCTTCCCGCATTCTCCGGTCGCATCACGGCGTTTTACGACGTGACGAGCGGCGTGCCGATTCCGACGCTGCCGAACGACGAGTACGGCCACGGCACGCACGTCGCCGGCCTCATCGGCTCGAGCGACTCCACCTACATGGGGGTCGCGCCGTCGGTCACCTTCGTCGGCCTCAAGGTCTTGAACAAGAACGGCAGGGGGTTGACGAGCAGCGTCATCGCGGCACTCGACTTCGCGGTGGCGAATCGCCAGCGCTTCAAGATCCAGGTCGTAAACCTGTCGCTCGGCCACCCGATTCTCTCGCCCGCGGCCAACGACCCGCTCGTGCAGGCGGTCGAGAGCGCCGTTCGCGCCGGCCTCATCGTCGTCGTCTCCGCCGGCAACGTGGGCGTCAACCCTGACACCGGCCAGATCGGCTACGCGGGGGTGACCTCGCCGGGCAACGCGCCCTCGGCCATCACGGTCGGTGCGGTCAACACGCAGGGGACCGCCACGCACGCCGACGACATCGTCGCGCCGTACAGCTCGCGCGGACCGACGTGGTACGACGGCTACGTGAAGCCGGATGTCGTGGCGCCAGGCCACAGCCTGCTGTCCGTGATGGACGTGAACAGCTACCTGTTCAAGCAGTACCCGAACTACGACGTCAAGGTGAACAACCGCTGGTACATGCGCCTGAGCGGCACGAGCATGGCGACCGCGGTTACGACGGGCGTGGTCGCGGCGGCACTCGAGGCGCACAACTGGGCGACGGCGTACTACACGGTGACGCCCGGCCCCGTGACGGCGAACGGGATGAAGGCGATGCTGCAGTACACCGCGCTGCCCCTCAGGGGCGCGAACGGCACGATGCTCGACGCGCTGACGCAGGGGACGGGCGAGCTGAACGCGGAAGGCTCCGTGCGCCTGGCGTGGTTGGCGGTGGCCATGTGGGCGAACCCGTCGATCGCGACGCAGTACCCGCAGGTCCTCACGACGTCGACGACGATCGCCAACGAGCGCCTCGACTGGGCCGCGCGCATCATCTGGGGCCAGCAGTCGGTGAGCGGGCCGGCGCTCGCCGTGTCGGGCACCAACTGGGCCACCAACATCCTCTGGGGTGAAAACATCATCTGGGGCGAGAACATCGTCTGGGGTGAAAACATCATCTGGGGCGAGAACATCATCTGGGGTGAAAACATCATCTGGGGTGAAAACCTCGTCTGGGGCGAAAACATCATCTGGGGCGAGAGCCTCGTCGACGCCAACAGCAAAGTCACCGGATTGAGCCTTCTGGGCTGGTAACGAGGCAGGGAACCCATGATCCATCAAGAGCCGAACTCGATCGCGTTGAACATGATGGTCGCCCGTTCCTCCGCGGCCACGCTCGCGGTGCCCCAGCCCGAAACCGTTTCATCCGACTGGCGCGCGTTGCTGCCGCTGCTGTCCGGCGAGTCGATCACGCTGCGCGAGCTGCAGCTGTCCGACGCGCCGACCCTGTTCGCGATGCTCTCGACCGAGGAAGTGTCGCGATTCATCTCGCCGCCGCCGACCACGATTGAAGGGTACGAGCGCTTCATCGAGTGGACGCACAAGAAGCGGGTGGCCGGCGAGCTGGTCTGCTTCGGCATCGTGCCGAAGGGCATGCACGAGGCGGTCGGCATCATCCAGGTGCGTTCGCTGGAGAAGGGCTTCGGGACCGCCGAGTGGGGCTTTGCCCTCGGCTCGCCGTTCTGGGGCAACGGGATGTTCGCCGAGGGCGCGCAGCTGGTGCTCGATTTCGCCTTCGGGCAGATCGGCGTGCACCGGGTGGAAGCGCGCTGCGCGGTGCACAACGGGCGCGGCAACGGCGCGCTGCAGAAGCTCGGCGCCGTGCGCGAGGTGCGCCTCCGGAAGTCGTTCGTGAAGAACGGCATCCACTACGACCAGTTCCTGTCGGCGATCCTGGACACGGACTGGGCGGTGCGCGACGTGCGCTACACGCCACGCCGCGTGTCGTAGAAGAGAAGACCGCGGGCCGTCCGGACCGGACGGCCCGCCTCCGCTAGTACTGCAACACCGAATACACTTGCTCGCCGGCGAGCTTCGACTTGCCGTTGAGAAACGTCAGCTCGATGAGGAACGCCAGCCCCTGGAGCGCTCCGCCCAGCTGCTTCACCAGGCGCGTCGTCGCCGCCGCCGTTCCGCCCGTCGCCAGCACGTCGTCCACGATGAGCACGCGCTGTCCTGGTTCGATCGCGTCCGCGTGGATCTCGAGGGCGTCCTTGCCGTATTCCAGCTCGTAGATCTCCTTGATCGCCTTCGCGGGCAGCTTGCCCGCCTTTCTGACCGGGATGAAGCCGGCGCCGATGCGCTGCGCCACCGCCGAGCCGAGGATGAAGCCGCGGCTCTCGATGCCGACGACGACATCGATGCCGGATGCCTCGTAGGGGACGGTGAGCGAGTCGATGGTCGCCTTCAGGCCCTGCGGGTCCTTCAGCAGCGTCGTGATGTCGTAGAAGTTGATACCCGGCTTCGGGAAGTCGGGGACGCTGCGAATCATCTGCTTGAGGTCGATGGTCAACATGAGTCCTTTAACCGCGACGGTTATCGAATGGAAAATCCTTTCAGACCGCTGGTCACGTCCTCGTCGAACGCCGCGACGCGTTCGACGCGCGCACTGCGAGGGCCGATGTGGAGCGCCGATTCGACGCGCCGCACCGCCTCCTGATCGCCTTCGACGAACGCCTCGACGCGGCCGTCGAGCAGATTTGTAACCCAGCCGGCGACACCTTCACGCGTGGCCGCGTCGTGAACGAACCACCGGAAGCCGACGCCCTGGACTCGCCCGCTGATCACAAATCTGCGCGCTACTTTCATTCGCGTATCGTCCCGTTGCCGCCGCAGCGCCGGCGGAAATTCTATCTGATGCCATCTCGCGGACGCGTTGCGTGCATTGCCGGATAATTTTTTGCGTGCGGTCGTTTGCCCTTCTGCGATCGTCGAACGGCGCAAAAATTCTTCTGCATACGGCCGGGTTAGCTCTATAATTTCGCGCAACCAAGGTCCCGCTTTACCTCCCCCCAAAGCAGGCGGCCACTATCCCGAGGGCAACGTGTCTCTGGAGCCGTCTGTTGTCGTCGTGCCCCGCGTGCTTCCCACGTGGGTGTCGCAAGTGTCGCTCTTTCTCGAGCAGGTCGACGAAGCGGCCGCGAAGAAGATTGCGCTGCCGCCAGCGTGGCTGCTGGCGCCGCCGGATCGGCAGAACGCATATCGTGCGGGGCGGTATTGCGCGATGCGGGCGCTCGAACAGCTCGGCCTCGCCGGCGCCTGCCCCGGCGTCAACGACAACAACGCGCCCGCATGGCCGTACGGCACGGTCGGTTCCATCACCCACGTCATGTCGCTCGTGTCGGCCGCGGCGGCGCCTCGCCGGCAATGCGGCGGCGTCGGCATCGACATCGAGCCGATCACGTCGCTCGACCGCGCGCACATGCTCGCCTCGCGGGCCGCGACCAGTCCCGAAGTGCTCGGCGTGATGGACGGGATGAAGGGAGACTACGCGAGCGCGGTGGCGCTCATCGTCTCGGCGAAGCATTCCCTCTACAAGGGGCTGCACCCGCAGGTTGGCCGCTCGTTCGGCTACCTGGATGCCTCCATCGAGGACGTGCAGCGCGCGACGGGACGCTTCCGCGCGCGGCTCAAGGTGATGCTGTCTCCGGCCTGGGTGGGCGGCACCATCGTCACCGGCCAGTACGAGGTGGTTGGCGACTTCATTCACACGGGGATCGCGATTCCCTGCTGACGGAAGCCGGCTTGCATGAAGGCCGGCGGAGGCCCCCATGCCCACCGTCGGCGAGCGACTGCGGGAGGCGCGCGAGCAGGCGCACCTCACCCTCCGGGATGTATCCGACCACACCAAGATTTCACGCTGGATTCTCGCCGACATCGAGCGCGACGACCTGTCGCGCATTCCGGGCGGAATCTTCACCCGCGGCTACCTGACATCGTTCGCACGCGCGGTCGGCCTCGATGGCGACGCGCTGTGGGCGCACTACCGCGCCGAGGCGAGCACGCCCATTGTCGAGCCGGAGCCGGTCGCCGCACCGGCGACCACCGACCGTCGCGCCTCCCCATGGATGGTCGTCGGCATCGCGGCGGCCGTGCTGGTTGCGGCTGTCGTCTGGCGCAACAGCGCCCGTGTCAGCGCTGACGCGGCCCGCCTGCCAGCGCCCGAAGTACGTGATTTGGTGAACGATGTCGTCCCGGCGGCGGAAACCGCGCCGCATGCCGCGCCCGAAGCCATTCCGGCGGTCATTTCGGCGGCTGCGGCTCCCGTCGCCCCGGCATCGATGCCCCTCGTCCTCAACTTTCACGCGACGGGTGACGTCTGGCTGGACGTCACCGCCGACGGCGAGCGGCGCGCGTACAGGTTGTTCACGGCCGGCGAGAATCTCAGCCTCGATGCGCGGAAGCAGATCGCCGTGCGCGTCGGCGATGCATCGGCGGTCACCTACACCATCAACGGCGCGGCCGGACGCGCGCTCGGGGGACCCGGCGTCGTGCGGGATCTGGTGATTACGCCAGACGACTACACCGCGTTCGTCGACGGGGCGCGGTAATCACGAGCGCGACTGAAGCAGCATCCAGAGGGCAGCGGCCACCAGCAGCCCGCCACTGACGCGCGCGCCGCGGACGCCGAACGGCGCGAGCTTCTCGAAGGCGACAAATGCGGTCAACGCCGCGATTACCGCGAGGTTCATCACCCCGCCCGCGAAGAGCAGCAGCATCAGCGCCCAGCAGCAGCCGAGACAATTGACGCCGTGAGCGACCCCCATGCGCAACGCGCCGCCGGTACCGGCGCGCCAGCGGTGCATCAGGAAGCTCATGGGCGACTGGCAGTTCCGCAGGCAGGCGTACTTCAACGGCGTCAGCTCGTAGACGCCGGCTACCAGGAGCAGCGCCGCGCCGATCGCCGGTTGGGTGGGCGTCATCATCGGCGACAGGATCAGGAGCCCGGAGAGGATGCGCTGAGCCAGCGTCGCGACGACACTGAACAGCGCCCACACCGCGACGTATCCCGCGGCCAGCGCGTAGATCTGCCGCGAGGCGGCGGCGCCGAGACCCTGCCGCCTGGCCGCGACGCCGTACAGCAGGAGGAGCGGCGCCGCCGACGGCAGCATCATGCCGGCCATCATCACCGCCCACATCGCCCACAGCAGGAGCAGATGCCGCGCGTCCCAGGTCGGCGTCATCATCCACGCGCTGGCGCCGGTCATCGGCCCGTACATGTCGCGCGCCATGACGACGATCCACGACCAGCAGACGAGCGGGAACAGGATCAGCAGGATGACGTGCGGCGCGCGGTCGGATCCCAGCGCGACCTCGAGGCGCGTGGGCGGCCGCTCGTCGGCGGCGGGGTTATGCACTGCGCCAGTTGAACGGTGCGAAGTGGCCGTTGTTCTTCCCGCTCTCGTCGTCCCACGCGAGGCCGAGCGCGTGCACATGGCTCCTCGACGCACGCGCGAGCGCGAGGCGACTCGACACGGGATGGCCGGTGTTCCCGATGAACATCGGGTCGGTCACGCTCGGGTCGATTCCCATGGCCCCGTCGGCCGCCATGTCGACCAGGCCGCCCGCCTTGATGGCGTACTTGACGCCGCTCTCTTCGTACCAGATCGACGCGGTGTCGGCGCCGAGAAACTTCCCGATGAGGCCCGACAGCGGCGCCATCGGGCCGCCTGCCGACCCGCTGGCGATGACGGTAATCGCGCCGATTTGTTCGGCGCTGGCCCGCTCGTCGATGACGAGCCCGACGGACCAGTTGCCCTTCCCCATCTCCTCGGGCGTGTAGCCGACGATGATGAAGGTGATCCCGTCGAGCGCGATGGTGCCGAAGGTGCCGCGATCGATGCGCATGGCCATGGCAAACGTGCAGGATCCCCGGGTCGGGCGTACGGCCATCCGGCCGAGAATGCAGGGACAGACGAAGTCGCAACTACAGGTCTCGAAGTACTGGCCGCTCACGTGCCACGACGGTGACGCCATCTTTTGCCTCCGATTCTCCGGGATTATATGCAGGTGTTTGTCCTACACCGTACACTCTTGCACAGTTTTGCGCATGACCAGGACGATCGCCTTCGATGACCGCGAGATCGAGGAGCGCTTCGTGCGCGCCTCCGGACCCGGCGGCCAGCATGTCAACAAGGTGTCCACGGCGGTCGAACTCCGTTTCGATGTGCGCGCCTCGTCGCTGCCACCGGACGTGAAGGAGCGGCTGCTCGCGCTCGCGGGTCAACGCAGCACGGACGACGGGGTGCTGATCATCGACAGTCGCGAACACCGCACGCAGGCGCGCAATCGTGAAGCCGCGCGGCAGCGCCTGATCGCGCTCATCACGCAGGCGGCGAAGAAACCGCGCCGCCGGAAAAAAACGAAGCCGGGGCGCGCCGCGCGGGAGAAGAGGCTGGAGTCGAAGAAGGCGAGAGGGAAAGTGAAGGAGCTGAGGCGAAAACCATGACCCCGTCGAATCTTCACGCCGTCGCTGTCGCCGCGTGCCCACCTGCCTACTGCCGGCTGTCCCTCACGATCTGCGTCAGGCGATCGCCGTCGATGTCCGTCTTGATCTGCGTCCACACCGGGAGGTGATCCGAGAGCTGAAACGTGAACTCCTGCCGGGTGTACTTGCTCTTCGGGAACATCTCCTTGATGCTCTTGTCGCTGACGAAGAAATCGAGCGCGCCACCCGCGTCCGTGAACCGCTTCTTCATCGTCGGCAGGTGCAGGATCTGATCGAAGCGCGCGTCCTGGCCGAGGTTCGATCCCCCGATCACCCGGTCGCCCACCTTCAGGATCCGCAGGCACTCGGGGATTTGAAGCCCGCGGCTCGTCAGCGACTGAAACAGGTTGCCGTCGAGCTTGGGCACGTTGAAGTCTCCCAGGACGATCAGATCGGTGTCCTCGACGTACGCGCTCTTGAACCGGATGTCGATCCAGTCCGCCAGCAGCTTGAGCTCCGCCGCGCGCGACTTCTCACTGTCGCCCCATCGCGTGTGCGTGGCGATGAGGATGAAGTCGAAGTTGCCCGACCGGAACGCGCACATGTAGGGAGCGCGCCAGAACGACAGGTCCGCCAGGTACTCCTTCGCCTTCGCGGTCCGCGGCGCGTCGATCTCCGCGGCGAGCCCGTTGAACATCACCGCGCGGCGATCGAAGAGAAACGCCACCCGCTCGTCGTTGCCGCCCGGATCCTCGATCCAGTCCGAGTAGACGACGTCCCAGGTGGGGCCGAGGAACCAGAGGACCCGCCCGAGGTCGGCCAGGTTGTTGCGCAGTTCAACGAGCGCGATGAGATCGAACTGGTTGAGGATCTCCGCGATGTAATGGATGGCGGGAAGCGTGCGTGCCTTCTTGCCGAATTCGCGGATGTTCCACACCGCGACGTTGATGGTCTCGTCAAGTTTCGACGGTGGGATCCTGGCCGCGTCGATCCGCTTCTTCAGCGCGAGCAGGCCGCTGGCAATATCAGGTGTGACGTCTCCGTGATGCATGCCGACTCCGGGGCGAGCGTGCCAATCTTACGCGGACTCGCCCGCGGGCTATGCATGCTGATTGTGATTCGCGTAGGCGGACCGCGGACGTGCGGTCTTACTTCGCGGCCCGTGGCGTGAACGGGATGATTCGGCCGCGTTCTGGCGAGTCGTCCGGCGGACGGGACGCGGTGACGGGCGGACGGGACACCGGTACCTGGACGCTCCTGTCCGGGGACGGGGACGACAGGTGCGCCAGCATCCGGCGCCGATGCTCCAACTCCCGTTCCGAAAGGGTGCGACCGAACGGCGACTGTGACATCCGACCCTCCGGCCGCAGGATACGAAGGCGGCTGGACAGCCCAGGTCCCCCGCCTCCGCTAACGGCATCGGCGCGCTTCGGCGAGGCAGGCTGCTCGCGGCCTCCTAGAGCTCGCCGTTCGGCACGACGCCGGAGCGGAAGCTCGCCACCTGCTGCGGCGTAAATGGCGGACCGGACAGCGACGCCGTGTCCGCGTATGCGCGGAACAGGTGGACGATGTAGTGCATCCGCTGGCGAAGGTCGCACCAGTCCTTTGCCGCGCACTGCGTGCCGCCGGGCGGGCAGGGGTCGTATTGGAGAACGAACGTCTCCAGGACGGGATGCGACGTCGCGAACGCCTCTGGAACCGGCGCCACGAGATCGCGGCCCAGGCCGAGCGACGCGTAGGCGCCGTTCGCCAGAGGGATGGCGAGCACCATCAGCGCGTGTGTCACGACCTCCTGCGTCGCCTTCACCGCATCCCGCCTGACGCGCGCCGCCAGCCAGCCGATGACCGCCGCCAGCGGCGCGTGCGCCAGGCGCGGCCACGTCCGCGACGCCGGCACGAGCCTGTGGAGCACGCGCGCGCCGAGATCCTCGGCGGTCGAAATCGGCGCGTCGACCGCGGCGGCAATCTCCGGCTGCAGCCGTGTCTGCTCGTGCAGGCCGATCTTCAGGTTTGCGAGCAGGATCAACGCGGCGCGGACGCCCGCATCGGCCTCCTGCCGCTGCTGCTGATAATGCGCGAACGCCTCGCGTAGATAGTCCTGACCGTCAGGCGGAGGACCCGGACGCAGCCCGGCGGCGAAGGAAAGGAACTGCGGCGAATCCTCCGCCGCATCGGCGGGCACGCTCGCCATGAAGCGCGCGAACTCGCGGCCGATTTCCGCGAAGACCTTCAGGTTCCCCGCCGCGACGTGCGTGCTGGCGCGCTCGAAGGCGTCGAACGGCGTGTGAATCTCGGACACGACGCGCCCCAGCCGCGTGTCGGGCTGAAAGAGTCCGCGTCGCAGCAGCACGCGCGAGAGCGACTGCAGCGGCGCCAGCAGCCATGAGCGCGTCCCGAGGATGCGATCGAGCGTGTCCTGCAGATCCTCGCCGCGAACGGTGCTCCCCGCCTGGCGCGACGCCCACGTCGCGAACGTGCACCAGTCCGCCGCGCCGCCCGTGCGCGCGCGCATCGCGGCGGAGAGCTCCGCATAGCACTGCGTGATCTGCAGGTTGCGGAGAACGGGGTTGTCGATCGCGGCAATGGCCGCGACCTGCTCGACGCTCGGCGCTGAGCTCGTCGCGATCACGCACCCGCGCCGAACGCCAGGCGCCCTGTCCGCGTCACGGCTCGTCTCCTCAGAAGGTCACCCTGAATCCGAATTGCATCGTCCGGTTCTCGGCCGCGGTCCGCTTCAGGTACTGCGGGCTCTGCTCCTGGGTCGTGATCGTCCAGTTCGGCCGGTTGAACACGTTGAACGCCTCGGCCATCACGTCGATCGCGACCCGGTGCGGGAACGCGACGCGCTGCTGGATGCGCACGTTCGTCCTGTTGCGCATCGGCTGCGTAAACGCATTGCGCGGCACGATCGAGCCGTCCGGGCGGAGCCGCTGCCGTTCCACCGAGCCCGCGCCCAGGTTGCGCAGGTCGCTGCCGTACGAGGTTGCGGACCGGTCGCCCGCACTCGCGTAATGGATGCCACTCAACTGAAAGCCGTGGCCGACCTGCCAGATCCCGTTCAGCACGACCCGATGGCGCTGATCGCCTTCGGCCAGGCTCCATTCGCCTCCGAGATCCTGAGCGAGCGCGAATGGCACTTCGATTGGCGTCCTGCCGGACACGCCCATGAACGGCGCGCCGACCGCGTTCCAGAAACCACTGAGCGTATACGTGCCCGACGCCTGCCAGCGATGGCTCATCCGCTTCGTGAAGGACGTGACGAGACCGTGATAGGCGGAGCGGCCGTTCTGCAGCGTCATGGCGAGGATGCCGAACTCCGGGTACGGGAGCTTGCTGCGATCGGTGTAGGGATAGTTCACGCCGGTGTTTGGATCGAACGCGATGTTGAGGTTCAAGTGACCCCATCCCTCGTTGGCGCCGCGCGTGTAGACGTAGTCGGACTCGATCGCCATAGAGCTGCCGATCTGCCGCTCGACGCCGATGCTGGTCTGCCACGTGTTGTTGACGTTATAGGTACCGGCCGGCGGGTTGACCTCGCCGCTCGCCAGCAGCAGGCAGGGCGCGGTGCCGGCATAGTTGCGCGCTTTCCACGCCGCGAAGTTCCCCGCCTGCTCCGGCGCCGAGCACGCCGTCGCGCGCGCCTGCTCGAACGTGGGTGGCGGACCGTTGAACGGGTTGGCGGCGAAATCGGGCCTGCCGTCGTTGGTCACCTCGACGAGCGCCACCGTCTTCGACTCGCCGGGATAGGTCCTCGACAGCATCTCGCCGTAGTACTTCCCGACGCCGCCGCGAATCACCGTCATCGGATTCCACTGATACGCGAAGCCGATGCGCGGCTGGATGTTCAGCGGGTTCTGCGGGCGGCCGGCTTGCATGATCGGCAGGAACTGCTGCTGGTTCTGGAACATGTCCCACATCAGGTCGTAGCGCACGCCGAGGTTCATCGTCAGCGTCGCGGTGGGATGCCAGTCGTCCTGCGCCCAGGTGGCGTAGGCCCAGACGCGTTCGGGCTCGCGGCGGCTCTTGTGCACGCCGAGCGTGTAACGTCGCGTGATGCCGGAGATCGCTGCGAGGTTCCACGTATCGACGTTGAACGGGTCGGGGAAGATCTGCTCCATGTTGGCCGGAAGCGGGCCGCCGCGCGCGTCGATCACGCCCATGCACTGCGTGCAGTTGGACGTATAGATCTGCTCCAGGAGGAACTCGCCGCCCGTCTTCAGGTCGTGGCGCCCCTTCGCATCGTAGGAGAGCGTGAAATTGTCCTTCACGCTGTACAGGTTCTGGACGCGGTAGCGCGGCGCCGCGTTGTTGCCGCCGATGGTGAAGCCGGTGAGCGTGATGCGCGGCGACCCGGTGGTGATCGGGCCGAACGGCCCGCCCTTCGACATCCAGTGGTTCGACCAGTGCGTGAGGTTCGATTCGCCGAACAGGTAGCTGGCGTAGCCGGTGAGGAGCTCGTTCACCGCGCGGTTGCTCGGCACCTTCGTCAGCGACACGGCCATGCCGTCGGAGATCGTCCATCCGACGGCGGTCGCGGCGGGATGCTGGTTGTTGCCGGGGCCGAACGGGTCGTTCGTGTTCGTCTTGTTCCCCTTGACCATGACGCGCGTCCGCGGCGAGAACTCGTAGTCGAAGCGGAGCCCCTCGTGCTTGACGGTCGAGGTCCCGTCGAGCGCGACGTTGAAGCGTGGGAACGGCGTGTTCCACACCTCGGTCTTGGGCGCGCGCTCGTACTCGTCGAAGGCGAAGAAGTGCAGCTTGTCGCGGACGATCGGGCCGCCGAACGACGAGGCGAACTGCTGGTTCGTGATCGGGACGACGCGATTGAGCACGGGGTTCGCCGCGTTGAACCGGTCGTCGCGGAAGTTGCCGCGGAACGAGCCGGCGAAGCGGTTCGTCCCCGACTTGGTGATCATGTTCACCTGCACGCCCGACGAGCGCCCCTGTGTGGCGTCGAACCGGTTGGAGATGTACTGGAACTCCGCGATCATCTCCTGGCTGAACGCCGGCTGGCCGCCGCCGCCCATCGTGTTGGCAAACTGCATCCCGTCCACGTTGGTCTGATACTCGCGCGTCCGGTTGGCGTTGCGCGTCTCGAGCGGCTCGGCGGGATTGGCCGACGTGCTGCGGCTCCCGGGCGCCAGCAGCAGGAGCGCCATCCAGTTGCGCCCCTCTGACGGCATCTCCTGCACCTGCAGCGGATCGATGTTGCCACCCAGGCTCGACGTGGCCACCCTCAGCAGCGGCGCTTCGCCGGTGACGGTCACTGTCTCCTGGAGTGTCGACGGCGACATCTGCAGGTTGATCGTCGAGGTCTGTCCGGCCAGCAGCTGGATGCCCGTCCGCTCGACGGTGGCGAAGCCCTGCAGGACCGCGTTGATCCGATAGCTGCCGACGCGCGCCGGTATCCGGTAGATGCCGCGTTCGTCGGTCACCGCGACGAACGTGTTGCCCGTCGCTTCGTGGAGCGCCGTCACGGTCACGCCTGGCAGCACGCCGCCCGTGGAATCCGCGACCGTCCCGGTGAGGGTCGCTTCCTGCGCCGTGAGCCGCGCGGGGAGCAGCAGGATCGCGGCAATCAGAACCAGCGGCCCGACAACATTCGATCTCATTCGACCTCCTGTGATGCCTACGCCGGGGAACTTGAGTGAAACGCGTGGAACCGTCAGGGGCCGAGCGTCGCCAGCGCCGCCGCCATTGCGTCGGTCGGCGCTTTCATCTTCGACAGCGCCTTCGTCGCCTTCTTCACGTCCCGTGACTTCACCCAGAAGATGGCGCCGTAGCGGCCGTGCACGCGCACGGCGTCGAGCGCGGTGATGTTCACCCGGGCATCGGCGAGCACGGCAATCATGTCGGCCACGGCGCCGATGCGATCGTCGCCCTCGACCAGGAACACCTTCTTCGGACCCGTGATCTTCCACCCGGCCTTTTTCGCGGCGCGGCGGAACGCCGCCGGGTCCTCGGGGACGAAATCGGCCTGCGCCTTCCTGCCCGCGGGAAAGGCGGAGAACGCCAGCAGGTTCACGCCTTCGCTGCGCAGCATCGCGAGCGCGCGCGCGCCTTCACCCGGCTTGTTGGGAATGGTGACGTAGAAGTAGTCGACGACGCGCACGCTCTCCGCCATGGAGGACCTCCCGGCGGGAGCGATTCTAGCGGAGGAAGGTGAACTTCGTGATGCCCGAAATGCCGCTGCCCCACGGCCAGAGCATCGAGCCGTTGGTCGGCCTCGCCGTGGCGCGCACGCGGACGTAGTACTCGCGGTTCTGTTCGAGTTCCGCCGTCTTGAACAACGGCATCTTCTGGAAGGTCGTCATCCACTGGCGGATGACCGCTTCGTCTTCGGTCGTCTCGGTCGACTCGACGTGGCCGTCGAGCGTGCGCGTCAACGTCGCGCGCCGCGTCAGGTTGTCGTACTGTACGCTGTTGGTGACAACGGACATCGCAATCGTCCGGTCCACCCACGCCGGCACGTCCTGCCGCAGCTCAATTTCGTAAGTAAACGTGGTCTTCAGGCCGCTGTGCACGGCGTCTTTCACCGCCGGCGTGTAACCGTCGGTCAATTCGAACGACACGAGGACCGCGTCGTCGCGCACCAGGGGCACGATTCTGACGCCTTCGGCACTGTAAAGGGTCGTGACGGAAACGATGCACAGGAGGGCGAGCAGAATCTTCCGCACGTTCCAAATATCGGTCGTACGTGCCGATAACGTAACCAAGGGGGGTGGCGTAACGGTCATGCCGCGAATTGCCGAAAATGTACCACAGAACCTAGATGCTTCACAGGGATTTCGGCCCGAATGCTATGATCTCATCCGGGGCTCTTCACCCCGACTTCATGCGTCGTGCCATTAGAGTTGCGCTCGTAGCGCTCGTCGTGTCCGTGGGGACCGTGTCGTACGCGTCCGCTCAGCAGGAGTTGACGTTCTCGCTCTTCGAGCGGTACGTCGAGTCGCTGCGCGTGGCGGCCAACATCCCCGGGATGTCGGCGGCCATCGTGCAGAACGAGCGCGTGGTGTGGGACAGCGGCTTCGGCTTCGCGGACGTCGAGCACGCGATCCGCGCGCGCGCCGACACGCCGTATCACGTCGCGGGTTTGACGGAGACGTTGTCGGCCGCCATCCTTCTCGAGCAGTGCGTAGAGACAGGACACGCCACGCTCGACGAACGTGTGCAGCAGCGCGTGTCGTCCTACGTGGATTCGAGCGCGACGATGCGCGATCTGCTGGCGCACCGATCGACCAGCGGCTTCAAGTACGACCCGAGCCGGTTCGCCACAGGCCTGACGCCGCTCGCCGAAGCCTGCGTCGGCAAGGGGACGCCTTTCCGCCAGGCGCTTTGGGAAAAGGTCCTCTACCGCCTCAACATGTTCGACTCGGTGCCCGCGGAGAACGTCGGCGACGAGTCGGCGGACGACCGCGTGCAGTTCAGCGCCGGCGACCTCGATCGTTTCAGCGACGTCCTCAAGCGGCTGGCGCTCCCGTACCGCGTCAACGGCAGCAGCGTCGTCGTCAATGCCAGCGTGGGGAAAGGCGTCGACGCCGCCACCGGCGCCATCTCCACGGTGCGCGACCTCGCGAAGTTCGACAACGCGCTCGACAAGGCCGGTGCGCTCCTCAACCGCGACACGCTGAACGCGATGTGGAGCAACCAGCCGGGGACGCCGACCGGGCTCGGCTGGTTCGTGCAGAACTACAACGGCCAGACGCTGTACTGGCAGTTCGGCAACATCCCGGGCGCGTACTCGTCGCTGATGCTCAAGGTGCCGTCGCGGCACCTGACGCTGATCCTGCTCGCCAACAGCGACGGCCTGAGCGCGCCGTTCCCGCTGCAGGACGGCGACGTCAACGCGTCGCTCTTCGCCAGGACATTCCTCCGCCTCTTCGTTGGCTAGGATCTTCGCGGTCCTGCTATCTCTCCTGCTCGCGCCGACCGCCGCGCTGGCGCAAACCGACCTGCTCATCATCCCGTTTGCCGGCGCGAAGTTTCACGGCTCGACCACCATCTTCGGCGGCGAGACGGTCGGCCAGTCCAAGCTCACCTTCGGGGTCTCGACGACCGTCCTCTCCGACAAGTTCCTCGGCATCGAAGGCGACATCGAACAGACCCCGCAATTCTTCGGCAACGGCGTCCGCCAGACCGTGACGAGCAGCGTCGTCACGACGCTGACCGGCAACGTCATCATCGCGGTGCCGAAGGCCATCACGCGGGAGTCGCTGCGGCCGTACCTGGTCTCGGGCCTCGGCCTCATCCACGCCCGGGTGACCACGACCGCCGGCCTGCTCGACACGAAGGCGAACCTGTTGGGCCTCGACATCGGCGGCGGCGCCATCGGGTTGGTGTCGCCGCGGGCGGGCGCGCGCTTCGAGCTGCGCCATTTCAAGAACCTGACGAACGATTCCCGGGCGGTGACCATCGGCGGCACCAGGCTGAGCTTCTGGCGCCTGACGGCAGGACTTGTCCTTCGATACTGAAATGGACGAACCTGCGAATCTACGAATTGACGAATTGGCTTCAGAATCTGCCAATCAATTCGTAAATTCGTCAATTCGTAAATCCGGCAATCTCATTGCACTACGTGCGGTATGAGTTCAGCCATGTCCACAATCAGATACGCACGATTGGTCCCGGTCCTCATGCTTACGGTCGCGCTCGGCACTGCGTCGGCGCAGACCCACGTCGTCGCCCCGCCGAACAAGTACAAGGTGTCGGACGACGTGAAGCTCGGACAGGAAGCGGCGGCGCAGGTCCAGAAGGAGATGCCGCTGCTCAACGACTCGTCGGTCGACGAGTACGTCGCGGGCATCGGCCAGCGTCTGGTGCGCGTCATCCCGGCGGAGTACCAGCACCCCGAGTTCCGTTACACCTTCCGGGTCGTGAACCAGAAGGAGATCAACGCGTTCGCGCTGCCCGGCGGGCCGATGTTCCTCAACCGCGGCATGATCGAAGCCGCGCGCGACGAAGGCGAAATCGCGGGCGTGATGGCGCACGAGATGAGCCACGTGATGCTGCGCCACGGCACGGCGCAGGCCACCAAGGGCGAGAAGTTCCAGATCGGCGCGATTGCCGGCCAGGTCCTCGGCGCGATTGTCGGCGGCACCGCGGGCAGCATCATCGCGAACGGATCGAACCTCGGCCTGAGCACCTACTTCATGAAGTTCAGCCGCGAATACGAGAGCCAGGCCGACGTCCTCGGCGTGCAGCTGATGGCGCGCGCGGGCTACAACCCGCAGAGCATGGCCAACATGTTCAAGACGCTCGCGGCGCAGGGCGGCGGCGGCCCCGAGTTCCTGAGCGATCACCCGAACCCGGGCAATCGCGAGCAGCGCATCATGCAGGAAGCGAAGCTGCTGAACGCGACGAACAATTCCTACGGCAACACCGCTGAATTCCAGCGCGTGCAGGGGCGGCTCAAGGGGATGTCGCCCGCGCTGACCGCGAAGCAGATCGAGCAGCAGCAGCAGCGCCGCGGCAGCGTCGGCACCACGGGTCGCGAGGCCGTGAACGTCGACCCGCCGTCGGGCAGCTTCCGCACGTATCAGCCGAACAACGCGATGCGCGTCAGCGTTCCGTCGAACTGGGGTCCGGTGGAAAGCGGCGGCAGCTCGGTGACCTACGCCCCGCAGGGCGCCTACTTCCAAGGCAACAACGGCGGCAGCGCGTTCACGCACGGCGTCGAAGTGGGCGTCGCGCAGGGCACCGGCAACCTGCAGAACGACACGAACTCGCTGCTCCGCAGCTTCGCGCAGGGCAACCCGCAGCTGCAGCAGTCGGGCAACGCACGCAACGACAACGTCGGCGGGCGCAGCGGCATTACCGTCCAGCTCGCGAACGTCTCCGAGGTGACGGGCCAGCCGGAGTACATCTCGCTCTCGACGACCGAGCTGCGCAATGGCGGACTGCTCTACGTGATCGGCGTCGCGCCGCGCACCGAGGCGGGGACGTACGACAACACGTTCCGTAAAGTGCGCCAGAACATCCAAATCTCGGATCGCTAGTTCAACCTCCAACGCCAACTTCCACACGAGCTCAACTGGAGCTCGCTGGGAGTTGGTGTCGCTTGCTGTTGGGCGTTTGTCTTGCACTCTCTTCCGGGCCAGGTCAGGCAAGACCTGGACAGGAGGAGTTGTAAATGCGATTTCTCATCGCGTCTCTCGTGGTCGTCGCGGTGTTAGCGTTCGGGCCGGCCGCATGGCCGGTGCTGGCGTGGGCGCAGGGCCAGCCCGCGCAGGGCAAGCTCGACGTGGACATCAATGTCGGCCACAGCGGTGGCGGCGGCGCCTGGTGGACCAACCCGATCTGGATCGCGATCGGCGTCCTCGCGCTGGTGCTCTTGATTGTCGTCGTCGCCATGGCGGCGCGCGGCAGCGGAACGACCGTCATCAAGGAATAGCCCGAAAGTCTCGATTTTGCCCTCGCGTGCCGGAGAGGACATTTGTCCTCCCGGCATGCGGCTCGCCTCCCACTTCCCAGCCGATTTTCGATAAGATTCCGCCATTCTGAACAGTCGAGCCTGGCACTGCAGTTGCCCTGTGCCGGCGGAGCCATGATGCGTCTGCAGTCCCTGTCTGTCGCGGTGCTCGTCGGAGTCGTCGCTCTCACCTGCGCGTCGGGTTGCGGGGGCGGACGCTACGAGTCCGACTTCCCGGTCATCATCGTCAACCGCACGGCCAACAGCATCCAGGCGCTGGCCAATGGAAATGCGATCGGCAACGTGGCGGCCGGGCAGTCCACGTCGTTCACGCTGAAGCTGCCGGAGGCGAACGCCAACGTGTTCAGCAACGGCACCGCGCCGACGCCACAGGCCGACGTCACCTTCACGGCGAGGGACACGCGGACCGGCGCCTTGTCGTCGGAAAAGAGCATGACCATTTCGCAGGCTGTGCCGACCTACGTGGCCTTTGAGGGACGAGATTTCCCGAGCACGGGGCCGACCGTCGCCCGGTTCACGTTCTCGCCGACGAACCCGACCATCAACCAGGACGTGTCGTTCAACGCCTCCTCGTCCACGGTCAGCAACGGCACCTTCGTGTGGGACTTCGGCGACGGACAGAACGGCGGCGGCGTCACGACGACGCACAGCTACGCGAGGGCTGGCACGTTCACGGTCACCATGACCGTGACCAGCGACACCAGGGCCACGTCGACCTCGTCGCGAACGATCAACGTGTCCGCGACGCTTCCGCCGACGACGGCCACGTTCACGTTCTCGCCCACCAACCCGACGCTGAACCAGGACGTGATTTTCATGGCCGCGGCGAACACGGGCCCCGGCATTCCGGGTGGTGGTGTCGCAGGAACGTTCTCGTGGGATTTTGGCGACGGCGGCACGGCGACGGGCGCGACGGTCACGCATCGCTACGCGCGCGGCGGCACCTACACCGTGACGCTGCGGGTCTCGACGGAAGCCGGGCTCGCCGCGACAACGTCTCGAACCATCACCATCTCGACGACGCTGCCCACCGGCTCGGCGAACTTCACGTTCTCGCCCACCGACCCGCGAGTCGGCGACGACGTGTTCTTCAATGCCTCGACGTCGACTGTCAGCGGGGGGGGCTTCAGCTGGGACTTCGGTGACGGCTCGAGCGGGTCCGGCGGCACGCCGGTCCACCGTTACTCGAACGCCCGAACATACACGGTGACCCTGACGGTGACGAGCTCGGCCGGGCAGTCGGCCACGATTTCGAAGACGGTTCCCGTCCTGCCCTGAGAGGGGTCGCCGAAGGTCAGGGACGCGCGCCGGTCGCTGCGCGCAGCGCCCGCAGCCGCGACTGAGCGGGCTGAAAGTCGGGGTTGCCCATGACGGCCTCGGCGTAGAATCGCGTCGCTTCGTCACGCCTGCCCTGTGCTTCCTCGATCAGCCCGAGGTGGTAGGCAATCCGCCAGCGCGGCGCGCCGAGCGACTCGGCGAACATCAGCTCACTCCTCGCGTCGGTCAGTTTTCCATCGACATAGAGCGCTGCCGCGTAGGCCTCATGCAGTCCCGCGTGATCGGGGACCAGACGGATCTGCTCCTGCAGGAGGCGTGCGGCGTACGGGATGTTCCCTTCCTCGATCGCCATCTGCGCACGCAGGGCGGCCGCGTCGGGAAACGGGCGGGGCTGGGCGAGGATCTGGTCGAGGAGCTGCTGCGCGTCGACGGGACGATGGTCGTCGTAGGCGATGACGGCGTTGGCCATCAGCGTCGGCGCGTGAGCAGGACAGACGACGGCGAGACGTGCGATCTCGCGCCGCAGGCGTTCGCATTCCGACTCGCGTGCGCCGACGCCGGCGTCGCACCCTTTTGCCTGGAGCGCAGCGAGCGGCTGCAGCAGGCTGGCCAGCTGTGCATCGGGGTTGTAGCACTGCTGCCGCGCCAGCGGCGGAGCGCTCGCGCATGCGCCCGCGAGCGCGGCGGCAGTGAATGCGGCGGCGTATCGCCGGACGGGCATCATCAGCGACCGGACGAACGCAGCACGCTGTCGGCCACCTGCACCATCTGGTACAGCACCGGCGCCAGCGTGGAGACGAAGATCCCGGGAAGGAAGCAAATCACGAGCGGGAACACCAGCTTGACGGGGAGCGCCTGCGCCTGCAGCAGCGCGTGCTCGCGGCGCCGCTGCCGCAGGTCCACCGCCTGGTGCTGCAGCGTTTCCGCCATGCTCGCGCCAACCTGCTCCGCCTGGATGAGTGCCGAGGTGAAGCTGGTGAGCGAGGGAACGTCCACGCGGCGCGCCAGCTGACGCAGCGCCTGCGCGCGGGGAATGCCCGCCAGCACGTCGTGCTGGAAGTTGAGGAATTCCGCCATCAGCGCCCTGCCCGGCCCCTGCGCGCGGACGATTCGCGTCAGCGCGGCGTCGAAGCCGAGCCCCGCCTCCGCCATGGTCGCGAACAACTCGAGCGCGAGCGGCAGGTCCTGCTCGACCGCGCTCACCCGCGCGCGGCGGGCGCTGCGGACGAACAGAGCCGGCACACACGCGGACAGGACCAGCAGAATCCAGGGTCCACCCTGCAGCACGAGGACGAGCATGTCGCCGGCGCTGCCGGGCACGGCCGCCACCATGTCGATGAGCGGCCGCAGCAGCACCAACCGGTAGATCTGGCTGGCGATGACGCCTGCGATCGTGAAGGCCACCGTCGCGGCGGCGAACACCGCGGGCGCGGTCGGACGCCGATACCCGGCGCGCGCCAGCCACTGCGCGAGGCCGCTTCCCGCGCCGAGCGCCTCCAGCGCGGTCGCGGAGAGCGGCGTCTCTTGGCCGTACAGCCGTCGCAAGGCGCGCCGGCGAACGCTCCAGGCCGTCGCGGTGACGTAGAGCGCCGCGATGCCGGCGGCGACGATCGCCAGGCCGAGGACGTTCAGCACCGCAGCGACCTCAAAACGCACTCCTGTTCAACTTCGACATCCAGATCAGTCCGACGGCCTGGAGCACGATGACCGCCGCGACGAGCGACGTCCCGATGCTCGTGCCGATGAACGCTTCGAGTCTGTCCGGGTTCGTGCGCCACATCAGGAAGCCGAGCACGTACGCCATCACCAGCACGACGGCGACCGACGCCTGGGCCTCGACCGCCTGCGCGCGCACCCGGCGCGACAACTCGATGCGATCGCGCACGGTCTGGCCGACGCTCGACAATGTCGTCGCCAGGCTGCCGCCCACCTCCCAGTGCACCGCGAGCGAGGTCGCAAACAGCCGGAACGTCTCTATGGGTACATGCACCTGCAGCGCGCTGACGGCGCCGCGCGGATCGTCGCCCAGGCGGATGCGGCCGGCGACCTCCTGGAAGTACGGGCGGAGCGGCGGCTCGACTTCCTCGAGCGCCGACTCGAACGCCGCGAGCAGGCTCGCACCCGCGCGCAGCGAGCCGACCATGAGGTAAATCGCAGCGGCCAGCTGCGTCTCGATGGCGTCGGTCTTCTGGCCTCCGACGTGCTCCTCGACGAGGTGCGCGAGCACGCCCACGAGCGCCCCGCCGGCGATGCCGATCGCCAGCGGCACCCCGGCGACCAGCCACAGCAGCGCGCCGGCGACGACCCCCGCGGCATACGCCGCCACGCGATGGCGCGGCGGGAACGACGTGATGGCGCGCGCCAGCGCCACCTCGCGAGTCTCGAGCTCGTCCGGCTTCCCGATCATGCGCGAGAGACGCTCGACGGCGAACCGCCTGGTGCGCCGCTCGTACCACACGAAGAAGACGCCGGCGGCGACGGCCAGCACGATGAGCGGCACGGTCACGGCTCCGACTCCCTCGTCCGCTGGAAGAGCGCCGCGGGAATCTGCACACCCTCCTCGCGCAGTTCGTCAACCATCCGCGGCACCACGCCCGTGGCGAAGAACTCGCCGACGACGCGGCGTCCCTGCCGTCCGTGGCGCCGGAACGCGAACAGTTCCTGCATCATCGGCGTCGTCCCTTCGAGGCCGGTAATTTCCGCCACCGACTCGATGCGCCGCACGCCGTCGTCGTAGCGGCGCACCTGGACCAGCAGCTGGATGGCCGAGACGATCTGCTCGCGTACGGCGCGCGACGGCAATTCCGTGCCCGCCATCAACACCATCGTCTCGAGCCGCGCGAGCGCGTCGCGCGTCGAGTTCGCGTGAATGGTCCCGATGCCGCCGTCGTGGCCCGTGTTGAGCGCCTGCAGCATGTCGAGCGCCTCGCCGCCGCGCACCTCGCCGACGATGATGCGGTCGGGGCGCATGCGCAGCGCGTTGATGAGCAGGTCGCGCGCCAGAATGCGGCCGCGCCCTTCGATGTTCACCGGCCGGGTCTCCATGCGCACCACGTGCTCCTGGTCGAGGCTCAGCTCGGCGGTGTCCTCAATCGTGATGATGCGCTCGGTGTCGGGGATCGCTTCCGCCAGCACGCCGAGCAGCGTGGACTTGCCCGCGCCGGTGCCGCCCGAGATCAGGATGTTTCGCCGCGCGCGCACCGCAAAGACGAGGAACTCCAGGATCTCCGGCGACAGCGTGCCGAGGTTGAGCAGATCGTCGCGGCGCAGCCTCCTGCGCCCGAAGCGGCGGATCGAGAGCGTCGGGCCGTCGATCGTGACTGGCGGCAGCGTGGCGTTGACGCGGCTGCCGTCGGGCAGCCGGAGGTCGGCCATCGGTGACGACGTGTCGATGCGGCGGCCGACGCGCGCCGCGATGCGCTCGATCACGCGCACGATGTGGTCGGCGTCACGGAACCTGACGTCGGTCCGCTCGAGCCGCCCGAAGCGCTCGACATAGACCTGATCGGGCGCGTTGACCAGGATGTCGCTGACCGCCGGGTCGGCGAGCAGCGGCGCCAGCGGGCCCATGCCGATTGTTTCGTCCGTGAGCTCTTCGGCCAGCCGCACGCGCTCGGCTTCGTTGAGCGCCACGTCCTCGGACGCCAGCGCGCGCGCCGCGAAATCCTGCACCGCGGACGCGACGTCCGCGCCGTCGCTCTCGAGCAGCCCGCGCTCGCCGATTTCGTCGAGCAGCTTTTCCTGCAGCGCCGCCTTCACCGCCAGGTAGTCGGTTCGCGGCGGCTTCGCGGCCTTGGCGGCGGGCGCCGCCGGATCGATCTCCTCGCCCGTGGCGCGTCCCGCCCGGGCGGCCACCGCGCGCAAGCGCGCGGCCGCGTCGGGCGTCAGCCGCGACAACTGGCGGCGATTGATGGTGCTCATACGATCTCCTTCCGCTCGCCGATCCTCGTCGCGCTGCGCTCGACCGGGGCCTGCACCGCTGCGCCCTCCCTCTCCGCATCGACAGCCAGCACGTCGAGGTCGCCGACGATCTGGTTGACCACGCGCCCGAACCGCTCCCACCGCCGCGACCGCAGGATGTGCGGCGTGCCCGTGTTCATCGACGTGAGGACCCGGTGCTCGTAGGGCACGACATACTCGAGCGTCCGGTCCAGGCGATCCGCGATGTCGCCCGGCTTGAGGTCGCCGAGGAACGACTTGTAGTTGTAATTGAGCACCAACCGCTGGCGCGCCGCCGGCAGCCCGAGGCCGTCGAGGACCGGCAGCAGCCGCGCGGCGCCGGCGATGGCCGGCGCGGTCCCCTGCACGACGATGAGCGCGACGTCAGTGACGTCGAGAATCGTCATCAGCACGCTGTCGAGCATCGGGAACGTGTCGACGATGACGTACTTGAACGACCGGCGCGCCATGTTGATGATGCGTGCGATCGCCTCGTCGTCGACCTCGGCCCCTTCGAGCGCGTCGATCGGCGCCGCCAGCAGGCGCAGGCCCGTGCCGTGCCGAAGCGCGAGGTGCCGCAGCAGCGTCTTGTCGAGGCGGTCGCGCTCGCGCACCGCGTCGACGATGCTCGTCGTCGGCTTCAGGTCGAGCAGCATCGCGCACGTCCCGACCTGCAACGAGGCGTCGATGAGCAGCACCTCGTCGGGATGGCGGAGCGCGAGGCCGCAGGCGACGTTCACCGAGAGCGTCGACTTCCCGACGCCACCCTTGTTGCTGAGAAACGCCGCGACGCGCCCCTGCGCCGCGCGTGGCGTGCCGGCCGCGCGGGCAAACAGGCGGTCCAGCACGGCTCGCAGCTCGGTCGCCGATATCGGCCGCCTGAGGAAATCACGCAGCTGCGCCCGCAGCAGCTCGATGATCGTCGCGCCCTCGGACTGTCCCTGTTCCAGGCGATCGGGCTTGAACGCCCCGACGATCGCCGCGTCCGGCACCAGGTCGTGGAGATCCTTCGAGAGCGCGGCCACCTCGCCGGGGTCGCGGTCGATCTCGATTACCACGAGACTGGGCTGCCGGCGCGTCGCGGTCTCGATCGCCTGCCGGTAGTTGTCGGCGAAGTACGTGATGCCCTGGCGATCAGGGACGCGCGAGAGCGCGCCGCGGAATTCCTCGTCGAGCGAGCCGTCCGCACCGACGATCAGGACGCGGAGGCTCTTGTCGGCGTCGCTCGCTGGTCCCGCGGGCATCATGCGGATCGATCACCGGGCCAGGACAGGCACGAGCACCGGCCCATAGTTGACGGCGCCGTTGCGCCCGAGGTTCCTGTCCAGCAGCTCGGTGATCAGCGCAGGCGGCACGCCGGCGGCGAGACCGGCGGGCAGCATCGCCGTGGCGTTCGTCCCGACCGCCGGCGCGAGGCGCGCAATCGTCGCCGCAAACGGCGCCGTCGGGTTCGGTGGGCAATTCGGCGTACGCGTCCAGGTCACCCGCGCAAAGCCGACCACGCGATCGGGCCCGACGGTCATTGGCGATGAGATGGGACTGTACCGCGGCGCCGCGACGGAGTTCACCGCCTGGCACGGCACGGGAACGGGCGCGACGGGAGCCGGCACGCCGACGGTGCGCAGCGTCGCGACATTCGCGGCGAACCTGCCGACGACGGCACCGGTCGCGCACGGCGGCGTCGCGGGGCCGCTGCGCGTGATCAGCCCGTTCGCGGGGTTGACGACCACGGTGATCGCGACCGGGGCGCCGTTCGCGTTTCCGACGCACGCCCCCGACAGCACGAACGGGGTCAACGCCGGGGTCGCGGGATTGACCTGCGGTACTCCGAGGTGCAGCGCCGGGCGCGTCTCGGCAATCGCCGTCGCCCGCACCGTCAATCCGTCGCGGCGAACCGAGTAGTTCGACGCCGGATCGTCGCCATGGATCGTCGTCGCCTTGCCAAAGGTGAGCGGCAGCGACGGCCCGCTGGATCCCACGTCCGGATCCGTCTGCCCCTCGAGGTCCCGGTATTCGTTCGAGCGGCGCAGACGCACGAGAAACGCGTTCGGATTGGCGCCGCCCGGGTTGAAGTCGTTGCGCGCGTAGGCGCCGGCGCCGCGCTGCGGCTGCCCGCAGACGGTGTCCTGCAGCTCGTAGGCGACGCTCTCGGAGGGAAGGGGATCCGCGTTGTAACAGAACCTGCCGCTGACCATGTCGCCTTCGGGCGCGTTGCCCGGATTCGGCTGGAGGTCCGGCTTGTAGACGTGCACGTCGCGGATGCTCGACGTCTGCATCCCGTGGAGGCTCGTGGCGCCCTCCGTCAGGTCGATGATCGGGCCGGCGCCGAACTGATAGTCCGCGTCCCCATCCGTCGGGTCGAAATTGTCGTCAAACGTCCACCCGACGACGGTCTTGACCGCGGCGCGGCGTGCCCCGTCCGCCAGGACATCGCGCTGCCTGATGCCCTCGATGGCCGCGGCGTCGGCCGCGTTCTGCATCTGGGCCTGCGTGACGTGCGCGTAGCCGATGTCGATGATGAGCGACAACATCGCGCTCATCGCGAAGGCGAACAGGGCGATCTGGACCAGCACGTCAGCGCCTTGGGACCGCGGTCAGCGTCCGCTTCTGCCCCATGATGGTCTCGACCACCTTGTAGGCGCCGGCAGGCTCTCCGCCCGCGAGCTCCGTTTCGTCCTCCCCGAAGCTCTCGGGTTTGGAGAACGGGCTCACCGGCTGCAGGTTCGGCGTGCGGCTGTTCGGCGGATCGTCCGGACGGCCCGAGCGCGGAATGCTCGTCAGCTTCGCATCGACGGCCATCGCCTCGGTCAGCGGCGCGACCTCGTCGGGATCGATGGCGATGACCGCTTCCTGCACCGGCCGCACGCGCGTCGACGCCCCATCGGTCAGCGAGCTCTGGTACACGGGGACGGCGCGCGTCACCATCGGCTCCACCACGACCGCGCTCTGGACGATGACGCGGACGGTCGCCTGCTTGTCCCAGTTCGACAGCTGGGCCTGGAGCGCGAGCTGCTGGCTGTACGGGCCCGAGAAGCCGAATGACTGCCCGCCGCTGCCGCGGCTCGCCTCGATCGGCATGGTCGCGAGCAGATCGAACCGATCGCCGGCGTGCAGGCCGAAGAGGCCGTCGACCTTGTCCGCGGAGATCCGGACGGCGCGCTTCCCCGCCGGGATGCCGGCGACGAGCCCCTCGCGCGTCCCTCTCGGCAGGAAATCGGATTCGGTGAAAACGTAGCCAGGTTCCTTGTCGTGGTCGAGCACGCGTCCGATGACATCCGAGATGCCGACGAGCATCTCCGGGGTCACCGCGCGTGGCGGCAGATAGACGACGCTGAGACGGCCGTGCGCCGCGTCCCACAGGTGATCGCGCCGGACGCGCGTGTACGCCGGAATCGCCTTCGCCGGCGTCGGCACCGGGATCAGGCCGGCCGTGGACGGCTCCGACGACCTGAGCCTCGACAGATCGACAAGACCGAACGCGGCCAGCGCTCCGACGATCACCACGACCGCCGCGACGGCCGCGACGGCGATCATGGGAGCGGACAACGCCGACGGACCGACCGCACGCCGTGGGGTGACAGGACTCACTCGATTACCTCTCGACGGAAAATGGCCTGCGCGGAGACGACCTTGCGGAACGGCCGCACCGCCTGGCCCGCCAGCGCGAGCTGACGCCCGAGGCCGAACGAGCCGGCGTACGGTCCCACCGCCCCCGGATCGTCGATGGGATCGCCGGGCGCCGCGTTGGTCTGCTGCACGCCGGCATCGTCGGCGACGATGAAGTTCGCGACGTTGCGCGGCAGCGGATCGGCGTCGGTCGGCGGCGACGAGCGGAACCCGGTCAGCCCCGCCGCCTGGAACGGATAGTTGACGCGCACCGCCACGAGGCCGCGCTGCGGCACCGGGTCCGACTGCAGCGGACCGCAGTCGTCGGCGTTGGCCACGTAGACGAAGCTGAAGGGGCCGCGCAACGGGCAGTCGGCGTCGAGCGTTGCGCGGATCTCCTGCAGCACCGGCACCCAGGTGATGGTCTCGACACCGGACGCGTCGCGCGAGTCGACGAGGGGAATCGCCACCGTCAGCCCCGTCGGCGCGGCCTGGCCGCTAGGCCCGACCGCACTGCAGGCGGCGGCGCCGCCGTCGTTGACCAGCGCCCCCGCGTAGCGCATCAGGTTCGGACGCGCTGCCTCCGTGATCATCAACGGCCGCAGCGCGCGGTTCACGACCGGCATCGCCGCGAAGTAGCCGTCGATGTCGAGCGCGACGGCGGGGTCGTTGAGGTCGACGACGAGGCACGCCGGGTCGAAGACGCGCGCCTTCAGGTCGACGAGGCAGTTCGCGTCGGCCCCCGGGTCGCACGTCAGGGCGTAGTCGAACGTCGCATTCGCGCGTACGGGCGCCACGGCGAGCTCGCGCGCGGCAAGCCGCGCGACGTCCTGCACCGCGTTGGCGTCGAACATCAGGCGGCCGAAGTCGATGGCGCCTGCCAGCAGCAGGTACAACACCAGCGACACGAGGGCGAACTCGACGAGCGCAGCCCCGCGCTCGCCGCCGCTCACTTGTTCTTCGTCTCCAGCACCAGCGACGACAGCGCGCCGTCGCCGCCCACGCTGTCACCGAGCCGCGTCTGCCCGTTGGCCTGCGTGATGGCGTTCACGTCGAGGCCGATGCCCGTCGAGGAGTTGCCGCCGTCGAAGCCCGGCGTGTTCGCCGAGGTCTCGATCGTCTTGCCCGCGACGATCGGGGCGTTGTCGTCGACGTGCGCGCCTGGCATCACGGCCGCAGCAGTCCCCATCATGTCCGTCACCTTGTGGCCGAACAGCGACACCGCCGCCGCGCCGATCAGCGCGACCCCGGCAATGATCAGCGCGTATTCGACCAGCGCTGCGCCCTTCTTCTCCGACAACCGACGCGCGAACTTCGACATCACAGCCTCCTGTCCCACTGCATTGACACGTCCACGCCCGCCGTTACGGCTTCGCGAGAGCCGCCGTTCCGGCGAGGACCGAGCGTACCCGTTCGTCCCGATTCGGAAACGCCCACGCCGCGGCGGCCGGCACCGGGGTCCGCACCACCACGGGGTTCACGACCACGATCAGCTCCGTGTCCTGATCGTTCCGGTTGAAGCTCTGAAAAAACCTCCCCAGCACCGGCGTCCTCCGGATGCCCGGCGGCGACGCGGTGTTGGTCGAGGTGTTGTTCGACAGCAGGCCGCCGATGAGCAGCGCCTGTCCGTCCTGCAGCCGCGAGCTCGTTCGCAGCGCGCGGGTCTGGAAGGCCGTCGTCGGCACCGTCGTGCCAGTCGCCTGGCGGATCGTGTCGGTCAGCACCGCGTCGGGCGTGACGACCAGCGGCTGGACGTCCAGCGTGATCGTCCCGTCGTCGCCGACGAGCGGCCGGATCTGCAGCTGCACGCCGAAGGGGACGAATTCAACCGAGCTGAAGACGCCGGGCGTCGCCGCCGCCTGTCCGGTCAAGGTCGTCGTCGTGCCGAAGGCGGGCGCGAACGCGCTCGGAACCGGCACCTCGCCGCCAACCTGCACTTGCGCCAGCTCGCCGGAGAGCACCGTCAGCGAGGGCGACGAGAGCGTCTGCGCGATTCCCTCGCGCTCGAGCAGCGACAGCGCGGCGTCGATCGCGAGCGAGCCGGCGGAGTACTGCAGCTCGTTGAGGAGCGTCCCGTTGAGGAACGAGAACACGTTCTGGATCGCGGGGCCGGCGGTGCCGACGCGCGCGGCCTGATCCCCCTGGACGATCGTCGCCGACTGTGCGGGATTGAGCGACGGCTGCCGGAAGTCCGACAGCAGGAGCACCGCGTTTGGATTGAGCGTGCGCAGCTTGGTCCGGTTCACTTCCCACAGGCGGATGTCGACGCGAACCTGCGGCAGATCCTCGACCTGGATGAACGAGAGGATGTGGCCGTTGGCCGCTTCGATGGCCTTGGCGCGCCCGAGGTTGGTGCGCACCTCGTTGGTCAGGCGGCTCCCGCGCGCGCCGCCGAAGAGCGACGAGGTGGCGCCGCCGCCCAGCTGCGTCTGCGCCGATGATTGCACCTGGGCCTGGCTCGAAAGACCGCCGGCCTCGTCCGCCACCACGCGAATGTCGTCCGCGGTGAGCGTCTGCCCCGCAAACAGCCGCGCGGCGATGGTCAGCACACGCACGAGCGCGACCTGGTTCGGGACGCGCCCCTCGAGCACGAGCGTGTCCGCCGCGTCGTCACGGACGTTGCCGCGCAGCACCCGGCGAACGGTGACGTTCTGTCCACCGATCGGGCGGATCGCTTCTTCAATCTTCTGCTCGGGAAGCGGCGGCAGCGTCTGCAGCTGAATCAGGTTGATGACGGTCCCCGTCGAAGGGACAGTCCCCTGCAGCTGTGCGCTTCCGGGCGCCGGTGGCGGCGCGGGTGCGGCCCCCCCGGCGGGCGGTGCAGCGCCTGGTGGCGGCGCGGCGGGCGGCGAGGCGACGAGCGGCTGCGCCCCGCCCTGTCGCGCGCTGCCGGCGTCGAGGTAGTTGCGCGCGATCGCTTCGGCCGCCATCGAGGCGGTGATGTCGCGCACCGTACCGGTCAGCACGAGTGCATCGCGGTCGGGGGCGCTTTCGACCTCGATCGACGGGTCGATGCTCTTGAGCGCCCGTTCGAGCAGCGACAGGTCGCGCTCGACCGAAAACCTGTATTCGTTCGACGTGCCGTTGGTGAACCAGACGATGAGCGTCGTCCGCCCTGTTTCGCGTCCGAGGATGAGGAGCTCCCGGCTCGAGATGACCTCCGCCGACAGAATTTCCGTGTCGCCGACCGCTATCCGCTGGATTTCCTGGAGGAACATGAGGCGTCGGTACTGGGACTTGATGAGGACGTTCACCGGCGCCGGCGCCTGGGGGTTCAAGGCGGTGGGTACCTGCGCGTACGCGACAAACGGACCCGTGGCGAGCCAGGCAAGGACGGCCGGGACAATGAGGACGCGGGGCACGAGATGCCGGGCGCCTCGGGCAACAAGCCTGCCAGACACCTGCGCGCGAATTTCGCTGGATAACAGTCGTCCCGCCCGAAGCGCAGGCGAAATGTCATCCTGGCGCGATGCTAGTGTCGCCTCGCGGTGATCGCTTCGCACTCGTCAACCAACCCTGTTTAACTTGTTGAAGGCTGGCGGATTGTAGCGGATTTCCGCTCTGGTCGTCCCAAATAAGGTGCCGGGGTGGCACCGCGCCGGTTATTGAGGAAAACGGCCCAGGGCGATCAGCAGATCGAGCTGCGCCCGCTTCAGCAAATCCTCGGCGATCGCCGCCTGCGTTTCGACGTCGCGCGCCTGGCGCTGCGCATCGAGCACCTCGATGTTGGTCGAAGCCCCTTCGCGAAACGCCACGTCGGTGATCATCACCACCTGGTTGGCGCGATCGGCGGCCTGTTGGGCGGCGGCAAACGCCCGCGTCGTGGATGCGACCGCGTCGCGGGCGGTGCGAATCTCGGAAGCCGCTTCCCGCTCGGCGTTGGTGCGCTCGAACTTGATCGCAGTCAGATCCGCCAGGCGCTGGGCTTTCTCGCCGCTGCGCAGGCCGCTGTCGAACACGGGGAGGGCAAAGAGCACCTGCGCGCGCCACGAGAACGCCGTCGCGAACAGCCCCGGCGGCTCCAGCAGCGACGGCGTGAAGACGCCGTTCAGCGACGGCAGCCGGTCTTTCCACGAGTCGCTGTAGACGCGCTGCGCGGCGGCCTCGCGCGCGATCAGCAGCTTGATGTCGGTGCGATTGGTAACCTGGCCGAGCTCGTCGGGAATGTCGAACACGGGATAATCCACGGCGTCCACGGGCCCATCGACGCCCACCAGCACGCCGAGCGCCTCCTGCGCGAGCTGAATCGCCAGCAGCGCTTCCTCGACGCGCGTTTCGTTGCTCAGGACTTCCTGCTCGGCGCGCAGGGCGTTGAGGCGGCTGCCGATGCCGCCCTGGAACCGCTGGTTCGCGAACTCGAAATGGGCCTGTGCGTTCTCGCGCGCGCGCGAGTTCAGGTCGAGGACGCGGCGCCGGGCGATGATCGCGAGGTAGGATTGTCCCGCCGCAACCGCCACCTGCCGCTGCACGTCCTTCTCGTTCTGCTGCGCGACCACGATCTGGTCGCCCGCCTGGTTGCGCTGCGCCCAGGCCACCGGCGTCAGGATCGGCACGCCGAGCGTCGGCGTCGTCTGCGTCTGCACCGCCGGGACGATGGTCGATCCCTGGAACTTCACCGGGTTGGAGACGTTGGTCGCCATCGTCAGCGCGAGCGCGGGCAGGGACGAGGAGCGCACCTGCCGCAGGATCGCCTCGGCGCGCATGATGCCGGCGGTCGCCTGCGCGACCGTGGGATTGTTCAGCACCGCGCGATCGATCGCCTGCTGGAACGTCAGGCGCTCGAGCCCCTGTGCCAGCGCCGCCTGCGCAGCAACAAGCACAATCGCGGCGATGGTGAAACCACGAACGCCTATCGGCAAACACGAAGACCGCGAAGAATCAAAGCGCGGCATTGTGCGGCGCTTCGACAGGCGCGGGACCGCGGTCGGCGCCACGCAGCGTCTGAATGACGACATACAGGATCGGGATGAACAGGATGTTGAGGAACGTCGCGAAGAACATCCCGCCGGCGACGGCGGTGCCGACCGAATGGCGGCCTTCCTGCCCCGCGCCCGTGGCGAACACCAGCGGCATCACGCCGAGGATGAACGCGAGCGAGGTCATGAGAATGGGCCGCAGGCGGATGCGGGCCGCTTCGACGGCGGCGTCGAGCACGGACAGGCCCCGGTGGCGCAGCTGCTCGGCGAACTCGACAATCAGGATCGCGTTCTTCGCCGCGAGGCCGATCAGCATGACGAGGCCGACCTGGCAATACAGGTCGTTCTGCAGGCCGCGCGTCCACTGCGCCGACAGCGCGCCGAGCACGGCGAGCGGCACGCCGAGGAGAACGATCAACGGAAGGATGAGCGATTCGTACTGCGCGGCCAGCGTCAGGTACACCAGCAGCAGGGCGATACCGAAGATATAGGCAGACTGCCGGCCCGCCTTGATCTCCTCGAGCGACATACCCGACCAGGCGTACCCGAAGCCCTGCGGCAGCGCCCGCGCGGCGATCTGCTCCATCTCCTGGATCGCCTGGCCCGAGCTGAACCCGGGCGCGGCCGAACCGTTGATCTCCGCCGAGCGGAACAGGTTGAAGTGGCTGATCACCTGCGGCGCGGTCGTTTCACGCACGCGGACGACGCTTGCCAGCGGCACCATCTCGCCGCCGTTGGTCCGCGCGTAGTATTGGCCCAGCGATTTCGGGTCGGAGCGATAGGCTTTGTCCGCCTGCACGTAGACGCGATACGCGCGGTTGTTGAAGTCGAAGTCGTTCACGTAGGTCGAACCCAGGTAGGTCTGCATCGCGTTGGTGATCTCGCTGAGCGGCAGGCCGAGACTTCTCGCCTTCTCGCGATCGATCTCGACTGCCAATTGCGGATCGTTCGCCGTGAACGCGCTGAAGAGCCCGGTCACACGCTGCGATTGCTGCGACGCGCCGACCACCCCGAAGGTCGCCGCGGCCAGGTTCTGGATGTTGGCCGTGCCGCCGCCCTGGTCGAGGACCTCGAACGTGAAGCCGCCAAACGCGCCCAGTCCCTGGATTGACGGCGGCGCGAAGGGGATGACGAAGGCGTTCTGAATCCCGAACAGCTGTCCGCGCAATCGCGGAAGAATGCTCTGCAGTCGGTGCTCGTCGCCCGGCCGCTCGGCGAAGTCCTTCAACTTGGCGAAGATCAGTCCCTGGTTCGGCGCGCTCCCCGCGAAGCTGAACCCGGCCACCGAGAACACCGCCTCGACTTCCGGCGTCTTCGCCAGGATCGCTTCCGCCTCTTTCATCACGTTCGCCGTGTACTGCAGCGACGCGCCGGCCGGCGCCTGCGCGATCGTGATCAGGTAGCCGGCGTCCTCTTCCGGGAAGAAGGACTGCGGCACCCGCGCGTAGACGAAATACGTGGCACCGAGCAACGCGATGAACACCACGACCATCGCCCAGCGGACACGCATCAGCCCTCGCACGGTGCGTACGTAGATGTTCGTCCCGCCGTGAATGACGCGTTCCACGCCGCCGAAGAACCTCCCCTTGCCGAGCGTCTCGTGCCTCAGCAGGAGCGCCGAGAGCGCGGGAGTCAACGTCAAGGCGTTGAACGCCGAGATCGCGACGGCAAACGCAATCGTCAGCGCGAACTGCTGATAGAGCCGGCCTGTCGTGCCGGGGAAGAACGCCACCGGCACGAATACCGCGATGAGGACCAGCGCGGTGGCGATGACCGCGCTGAAGACCTCGCGCATGGCGTCCGAGGCCGCCTCGTGCGATCCCTTCCGGTACTCCTGCACGTGCCGTTCGATGTTCTCAATCACGACAATCGCATCGTCGACGACGATACCGGTCGCCAGGACAATGGCGAACAGCGTCAGCGTGTTGATCGAGAAGCCGAGCAGGTGCACGAACGCGAACGCGCCGATGAGCGACACGGGCAGCGTCAGCGTGGGGATGAGCGTGGCGCGCCAGCTCTGGAGGAACAGGAACATCACCAGCACGACCAGCGCGACCGCGATCGCGAGCGTCTTCAGGACCTCGTTGATCGATTCCTGGACGACGGTGGTGGTGTCGAAGGCGACGGCGTACTGCAGCCCCGGGGGGAACGACTTCGAGAGCCGCGCCAGCTCCGCCATCGCGGCGCGGTTCACGTCCAGCGCGTTGGCGGTTGGCAGCGCGATGACACCGAAGCCGACGGCGTCGCGCCCCAGGAATCGAAGGACGTTGCCGTAGCTCTCGGCGCCGAGCTCCACCCGCGCGACATCGGCCAGGCGGACCAGCGACCCCTGTTCGCCCGCCTTGACGATGATGTTCTCGAACTCGGAGCGCTCGTGCAGCCGGCCGGCCGCGCGCACGCTGAGCTGATAGGTCTGCCCTTCCGGCGCTGGCGAATCGCCGACGCTCCCGGCCGCGACGTTGACGTTCTGTTCGCGCAGCGCGTTCACGACGTCGCCGGCCGTCAGGTGGCGCGCCGCGAGGCGCACGGGGTCGAGCCAGACGCGCATCGAGTAGTTGCCCGCGCCGAAGATGAAGATGTCGGCCACGCCCGGCACACGCTTCAGCGCGTCCTTGATGTAGACGTCGATGTAGTTCGAGAGAAAGAGCGAGTCGTACTCACCCTGCTCGGCATACGCGCCGGCCGCCATCACGAAATTGGTCGCCGATTTCTGCACCGTCACGCCGAGCTGGCGGACTTCCGCCGGCAGCCGCCCGAGCGCCTGGTTGACGCGATTCTGCACGTCGACGGCCGCGATGTCCGGGTCGCGCGTCGTGTCGAAGGTGATGACGATCTGGCTGATGCCGCTGTTGGTGCTCGAGGAGGTCATGTAGAGCATCCCCTCGACCCCGTTGATCGCCTGCTCGAGCGGCGTCGTCACCGCCGTCTCGACGGTCTCCGCGTTCGCGCCCGTGTAGACGGCGGTGACGTTCACCGTGGGAGGCGCCACCTGCGGATACTGGGCGATCGGCATCTGCGGGATGGCGAGCACGCCCGCGAGGATGATGACGAGCGAGCAGACGGTCGCGAGGATGGGCCGGCGGATGAAGGTGTCGACGAACATCAGGCTTCCGGCTTCACTGGAACTCCATCTGCGAGCTTCTGGATATTCGACACGATCACTTTCTCCCCCTCTTTGACGCCGCTGCGGACGACATAGCTGTCGCCAATCAGATCGCCGACGGTGATCGGCTTCTGGCGCGCGACGATGCCGGCCTGCCCCTGTTCGGCGACGAACACGAAGTACTGGCCGCTGATGCGGTTGACCGCGACGACTGGCACCGCGATCGCCGGGGCGTTGCTCCACACGATGCGCGCGCGCACGTACTGCTGCACGCGGACGCCCGGCGGCCGCGTGCGCAGCGTCGCCTTCACCAGGATCGACTGCGTCGCGTCGTCGGCGCGCGGCGCGACGAACGTGATCGGGTTGCTCGCCATGACGTTGCCGTCCATGTCGAGCAGCTCGACGGTCAGCCCCGGGCGCAGCGCCGTCGCGCGCTCGAGCGGCACGCTGATGTACGCCTCGAGGCCTTCAGCCGCGTCGATCGTGGTGATGAGCGTGGCCGGCGTCACGCGATCGCCCTGCCGCACCTCGAAATCGCCGACCACACCGTCGGCGGGCGCGGTCACCCGGTAGTACTGCAGCTGCACCTGGTTCTCGCGAATCTGCGAGTTGACTGCTGCCAACTGCGCGTCAGCGGTCTTCACCGCGGTCTCGGCCTGCTCGAGCTCGGCGCGGCTCACGGCGCCCGCGTCGAACAGCTTCTGCGCCCGTGCGAGCTGCTGGTGCGCGAATTCGAGATCGGCTTCGCGCGATGTCCGCTGTGACTGCGACGCCGCGACGGTCGCCTGCTGCTTCTCCGGATCGATCTGGACGAGCGGCTGGCCGGCGCGGACGCGATCACCCGCCTTGACCATGATCTGGCGGACGAACCCGTCGACCTGCGGCTGGATGTTGGTCGAGCGCAGCGACCGGATCGTGGCGATGAACTCGCTCGTCTGCGGGATGGGCTTCGGGGCGATGGTCAGGGTCTTGACGTCCATCGCGGGGAACGCCCCACGGCCGCCGGCGGCGCCGGCACCGGCCTGCTGGTCGTTGCCGCCGCACGCGGCCGCTACCGCGACAGCATAGAGAAGGAGCGGGAGGAAGCGGGCACGCATAAGCTGGCGATTTTACCTTGGACGCCGGAAGCGGCCTGCGCGGTCCGACTGAAGCCGGACCTCACCGATACTCCCCACCGGATGCAGGCGCGGGTCCGGTGATCGGGGTGTGACCCTTGGCGTTCGGCTCAACCGGAGATCCTCAGCAGGATCCGGCTCGAGCCGGACCTTCAGGCCGATGTCCCGACTCTGGCGATCGCCCCCAACAACGCGGCGCGGACGAACGGTTTCGCGAGAAACACCGCTTCTCCGCGCTCGACGTCGGCAAGCGGCTCGGTATCACGGTAGCCCGACATGTAGACCACGCGCAGCATCGGCCGTGCGGTACGGAGCCGGGTCGCGAGCTCCGGTCCGCGGATGCCCGGCATCACGATGTCGGTGAGCAGGACGTCGATCTCGCCCTGGTGATCGCCGGCGACGCGCTCCGCCTCGAGGCCGTCGCTCGCTTCGATCACGACGTATCCCGATTTCCGCAGCATCACCGCCGCCAGGTGGCGCACACCCGGCTCGTCGTCAACGACCAGCACCGTCAGCGACCGTCCGTCAACCGGGTCGGCGGAGATCGTCAACGCGATCGGCGGATGCGGCGCCGCGACCGCCGGCAGGAAGATCTTGAAGGTCGTCCCCGTGTCGGCGCCGGTCACCAGCTCGACATGGCCGCCGCTCTGCCGGACGAACCCGTAGACCATCGCGAGGCCGAGGCCTGTTCCCTTGCCGCGTTCCTTCGTCGTGAAGAACGGCTCGAAGATCCGCTCGCGGATTTCCTCGGGAATGCCGCTTCCCCGATCCGCGACTTCGAGGACGACCACCTCCGCCGGATGCGACGGCATGCGGGCGATGGCGTCCTCGTCGTCCGCGGTGGCGCGCCGCGTGCGCAGCGAGATCGGCCCGCCCGAGGGCATCGCGTCGCGCGCGTTGACCACGAGATTCATGACGACCTGCTCCATCTGCCCTCGATCGGAGGCGATGGGCGGCAGGTCCTGCGCGAAGTCGACGTGCAGCTCGAACTCGGGGCCGAGGAGCCGCGAGAGCATCTGCTGCATGTCGTCGATGACGGCGCCGACCTGCAGCGGCTGCGGCTGCAGCACCTGCTTGCGGCTGAAGGCGAGCAGCTGCCGGGTGAAGCGGGACGCGCGATCGCAGGCGGCGAGGATGTCGTCGAGGGCCTCGCGGCTCGGATCTCCGGGCGGAATCAGCTCCAGCACGAAGCTCGCGTTGCCGCCGATGGTGGTGAGCAGGTTGTTGAAGTCGTGGGCGATCCCGCCCGCGAGCCGCCCGAGCGCCTCCATCTTGTGCGCCTGCTGCGCGTCCTCGTCGCCGCGGCGCCGCTCGTCCTCGATTTCCATGCGCGCGGTGATGTCGCGTGCGACGCCGAACACGGCCGGCCCTTCGGTCCCGCGCGGTCCGATGCCGCGCAGGCGATTCTCGAACCAGCGATAGCTGCCGTCGCGATGACGAACCCGGTATTGAAACGTCGTCGTCGCGGAGCTGCGGAACGCGTCACGCGTCCGGTCCTGGACGCTCTGGAGATCGTCGGGATGGATGAGCGTGTTTCCAAGCGCGATCATCTCCTCCGGCGTGTAGCCGAGCAGGTCGGTGACGCGCGAGCTGACCGATTCGAGTGTTGCGCCTCCATCGTCCGACTTCAGCCGGAAGATGATCTCGTCGATGTTCTCGAGGACCATCGTGTCGAACTGCCGCGACGGTTCGTCCGGCGCCGGCATAGCGGCAGCCGGCTCGGCGCGCGGGGCGCGGGACCGGATGACGAGCACGACGAGCGCCAGGCTCGCGGCCACTGCCCACGCTGTGAGGAGGAGCACCACGCGAATTCTACCTGCTGAAGATGCCTTTCAGTCCCCTGCCGATCGCGCCGAACACGCCCTGAACCGCCCGCTGCACGCGCTGCTTCATGTTGCCCTGGTGGATCGGGCACAGGCGCGACGGGATGTCGTCGCCAGGCTTGAAATACTCAGTGTACGTGGGACACCCCTCCACCGGCCGCAGGTACGACAGGTGGCAGAGGTCTTCCGACCGCAGTTCACCCGGCGGCTCGAACGCGTGCGCGGGCAGGCGCTGCGCCGTGCGGCGCATGAAGTCGGCCCAGATCGGCAGCGCAACGCGCGCCCCGGTGCCCCCCTCGCGAATCCGCTCCGGCTGGTCGTACCCCACCCAGACGCCGGCGACGACGGCGGAGTTGAAGCCGACGAACCACGCGTCGCGGTACTCGTTGGTCGTGCCGGTCTTGCCGCCGACGGCGCCGCGCACGCCGAGGCGCCGCGCGGCCGCGCCCGTGCCGCGGTCGATCACGTCCTCCAGCATCGTCAGCATCTGGAACGCGACCTCGGGCGAGAGCACCTGCTCGCTCTCGATGTTGGTGCGGTGGACGCGCTCGCCGTCCGCGTTCTCGACGTCGATGATCCCGCGCGGGCGCACGCGATAGCCCAGCGTCGGGAACACCGCGTAGGCGGCCGTGAGGTCGAGTGGCGTCACCAGCCCGCTGCCGAGCGCGAGCGACGGCACGTCGGGCTGGTTGGTGACGCCGAGATCGCTGGCGAGCCGCAGCACCGGGCGCGAGCCCACGTGCTGCTGCAGCAGCACCGCGGCGGCGTTGTTCGATTCGAGCAGCGCCTCGCGCAGCGTCAGCGTGTCGCGCTCGTTCGCGCGCTCGTCGCGCGGTATCCACACGCCTTCCGGCGCGCTGACCGCCACCTGCGTGATGCCGGTGAGCGTCGAGACGGGCGACATCCCGCCCTCGAGCGCGGCGGAATAGACGAACGGCTTGAACGCGGAGCCGGGCTGACGCCGGCTGCGCACCGCGCGGTTGAAGGGCGTGCGCGAGAAGTCGGAGCCCCCGACCATCGCGAGCAGGTTACCGGTGCTCGGATCCATCGCGACGAGCGCGGCCTGCAGTCCCTTGCCGCCAAGCTGGCGGAGACCGTCGCGCACGGCGGCTTCCGCGGCGTCCTGGAGCTCGGGCACGAAGCTCGTGTGCACCTTCCAGTCGGGCGGATTGTCGCCGCCGTAGATGTCGCGGAACTGCTGCCGGAGAAATTCCTTCGCGTAGCCCTGGCGCGCGTTCGAGACCGACGAGAGCGGATCGATGTGAATCTGCTCCGCGCGCGCGGCCTGCTCCTGCGCGGGCGTGATCTTCTTCTCCTCGCGCATCCGCTGCAGGACGACGAAGCTGCGGCGGCGCGCGGCATCGTAATGCGTCCAGGGTGAGTACGCCGCCGGGGCACGGATGATGCCGGCGATCATCGCCGCCTCGCCGAGCGTCAACTTCGACGCGTGCTTGCCGAACAGCTTCTCCGACATCGATTCGACGCCGTAGACGCCGCCGCTCAGATAGACGCGATCGAAATACAGCTCGAGGATGTCCTTCTTGCTGAGGAAAATCTCCAGCATCACGGCGAGCGCGGCTTCCTGCGCCTTGCGCGCAAAGGTGCGGACGTTCGACAGGTACAGCGTCCGCGCGAGCTGCTGCGTGATGGTGCTGCCCCCCTGCGTCCCTTCCCGCGACCGGAGGTTGAAGATGGTCGCGCGCGCAACCGCGATCGGATCGATGCCGAAGTGCGAGTAGTAGCGGTGGTCCTCGATCGCGATCACCGCGTCCTTGAAATAGGGTGAAATCTGCTCGAAGGGGACGTCGCGGCGCTGCTCGTCGAGCGGGAACCACGGCCGCCCCAGCGCGTCGTAGAACATCGTCCCGCCGACGCCGCGATTGAGGCGGTAGATCGCCGTGGCGTGGCGGCCGGCCCAGGACAGGACCATCACGACGGAGACGATGACCAGCGCCCCGCCGATGGCGACGATCCAGTCGCGGATGGAGAGGCCCCGCAGCGCCGACAGCCGCACGGATCAATGCTACCCTTTGCCGGTTATGAATCGTCTCGCGCTTACCGCTGTCCTTCTGGCCATCTCGGGTGCAGGGGCGAGTCTGCAAACTCGGCCTCCGGCAGCTCCCGCCCGCCAGGCGGAGAACAGAGAGAGCGAATTCCTGACGCGCATCCGGCGGCTGACGGTCGAGGGGCGAAGAGCCGGCGAGGGGTACTGGGCGCCCGACGGGAAGCGGCTCGTCTTTCAGAGCGAGCGTGAGCCCGGCAACCCCTTCTACCAGATCTATGCGCTCGACCTGACCACGGGCGACACCAGGCGCATTTCGCCCGGCTACGGCAAGACGACCTGCTCGTTCTTCCGGCCGGGCAGCGATGAAATCGAGTTCGCGTCCACGCATCACGACCCGAAGTCGAAGCAGTATCAGCAGGAGGAGCTCGACTTCCGTGCGTCCGGCAAGACGCGGCGCTATTCCTGGGACTACGACCCCGAGTTCGAGATCTATGCCTACGCGGAGAAGACGGGGAAATACACGCGGCTGACCAACGCGCGCGGCTACGACGCGGAAGGAAGCTACTCGCCGGACGGACAGTGGATTGCGTTCACGTCGATGCGCGACGCCTACAACCGTCCGCTCAGCGCCGAGGAGCAGAAGCAGCTCGAGGTCGACCCGAGCTACTTCGCCGAGATCTACATCATGCGCGCCGACGGATCCGGTCAGAAGCGGTTGACCAGCGTGCCGGGCTACGACGGCGGGCCGTTCTTCTCGCCCGACGGCAAGCGGATCATCTGGCGGCGGTTCGACACGACCGGGCTGATCGCCAACGTGTTCACGATGAACCCGGACGGCAGCGACGTCCGGCAGATCACCGACTTCGGCGCCATGAGCTGGGCGCCGTACATCCATCCCTCGGGGCAATACATCCTCTTTGCGTCGAACAAGCTCGGGTTCGAGAACTTCGAGGTCTACCTGGTGGACATCGACGGCAAAAAGGAGCCTGTGCGCGTGACCTACGCGGACGGCTTCGACGGCTTGCCGGTGCCGTCCCCGGACGGCCGCCAGGTGGCCTGGACGTCCACGCGCGCCGGCGGCAGCGAGGGCCAGATCTTCCTCGCGCAGTGGAACCACGAGAAGGCGCTCGAAGCGCTGCGCGCTGCTCCCCCGCGAGTCGGAGTGAGATGACGGCGACTCGAGGTACGTAGTCTATGAAACGCATTCTGATCGCTCTTCTCCTTCTCTCGACCTCCGTCGGTGCGCAGCAGACGGCGGTCGCCTCGCGCACGCGCGCGGCGGTTGAATTCCTCGCCTCGGATCGGCTCGAGGGGCGCGACACCGGGTCGCCTGGCGAGCGACTGGCCGGCGAGTACATCGCGATGCAGCTCGCACGCGCGGGGGCGAAGCCGTTGCCTGGCCGCCGCGACATGTTCATGCCGTTCGAGTTCACCGCGGGCACGCGCGACGGCGGATCGAACCTGACGATTCGCGGCGCCGGCGGCGCGTCGCAGGCGTTTCGCGGCGGCGAGCAGGTGCAGGCGCTCTCCTTTTCCGACGACGCCAGCATCAGCGGCGCCGTCGTCTTTGCGGGCTACGGCCTCGTCGTGCCGGAGTCGCAGGACTTCGGCTACGACAGCTACGCGGGCCTCGACGTCAAGGACAAGATCGTCCTCGTCCTGCACTACTTCCCCGAGGATACCGACGCGAAGACGAAGGCGACGCTTGCGCGCTACTCCGACCTCCGCTACAAGGCGCTCGCCGCGCGCCAGCGCGGCGCGAAGGGCCTGCTGATCGTCACCGGCCCGCGCTCGCCGAACGCGGGACAAACCCTTCGCATGGCGTCCGACACCGCACTATCGGGGTCCGGCATTCCGGCGGCCACCATCAGCGGAGCCGTGGCGAACGCGCTGTTCGCCGGGGCCGCAAAGACGCTCGCCGCCGCGCAGGAGGAGTTCGACTCCGGCAACCCGCATGTCGCCGGCTTCGCGCTGGCGACCTCGGTCGACCTCGCGACGAAGGTCGTGCGCGAGAAGCAGACGGGCCGCAACGTCGTTGCCTACCTGCCCGCCGATCCCGCATCCCGGGTTCCGGACGCCGGCCGCCCCTGGGTGATCGTCGGCGCGCATTACGATCACCTCGGTCACGGCATGCGGGGCACCTCGCTCGCCGACAAGACCGAGGCGGGCCAGATTCATCACGGCGCCGACGACAACGCCTCGGGCACCGCGGCCGTTCTCGCGATCGCCGACGCGCTCGGAAAGCAGCGGATGCGCCGCAACGTCATGTTCACGCTCTGGTCGGGCGAGGAGATCGGCCTCGTCGGCTCCAACGCGTTCGTGACGACTCCACCGGTCCCATTGGCGCAGGTCGCCGCGTATCTCAACTTCGACATGGTCGGACGGATGCAGAACAACCGCCTGGCGGCGGACGGCGTCGCCTCGAGCCCGGTCTGGTCGCGCATCCTCGAGCGCGCGAACGTGGCCGCCGGATTCGACCTCGCCACCAACCCGGACCCCTATCAGCCCACCGACAGCTCCAATTTCAACCAGGCCGGCTTGCCGACGCTCTTCTTCACGACCGGCTCGCACACCGACTATCACCGTCCCAGCGACACAGCGGACAAGATCGACTACGAGGATCTGGATCGCATCGTCGATTTCGCGGCCGCGGTGATCCAGGCGGTTGCCAACGTCGACATGGCGCCCGAGTTCACGAAGGTGGAGCCCCCGCAGACCGGCGCGACGCTCGCCGGGGTGAGGGTGACGACGGGGACGATTCCGGATTACACGACCGAGACGAAAGGGCTGATGCTGGCGGGTGTGGTCGGCGGCGGCCCCGCCGAGAAAGCCGGCCTGATGAAAGGCGACGTCATCATCGAGATCGCCGGCCAGTCGATCACGAACATCTACGACTATACGTTCGCCCTCGAGCTGCTGAAGGCCGACACGCCGGTGAAGGTCGTGTTCACGCGCAACGGCGACCGCCGGGAGGTGCAGCTCACGCCGGCCGGTCGTCGGTAAGCAGCTCCGTCGCCCGCTCTTCCATCGGATCGACCGCGTGCGCGACCGGCCCCTTCGCGCGCGCGTAGATGTACGCCACGGCGAAGATGGCGACGATCACGCCAAGCGAAATGGCTCGCGGCACCTCGAACGCCACATAACCGGCCGCGTACAGATACTCGAGGGCGAGCTTCACGCCTACCCACGCGATGATCACGAACGCGGCGTCGACGAGCGTCGGGTATTTCTGCACCAGGGAAATCAACTGGCCGACGACGAGACGCAGCGCGACGATGCCGAGCACGCCGCCCGTGATGACCACCCACCTCTTGGGCGACATGGCGACCGCCACGAGAATGGAATCGATGGAGAACGCCAGGTTGACGAGCTCGACGCGGACGATCGTCGCCCACAGCGCCGACAACCCGAGCATCGGCTTGGCCGGCGGAGGCGCTCGACGATCGGTGCCCGCTTCATGGCCGAAGAAGTGCGCGTAGGTCAGGTACAACAGGTAGAGACCGCCGACCAGCTTCACCCACGCCAGTTGAATCAGGTAGACCGCCAGGAGCGTCGCGACGATGCGCATGGCGAATCCGCCGACCAGCCCGTAGCGCAGCGCCTTCTTGTGCTCGCGGCGCGGCAACCCCAGGACCATGACGGCCATGACGAGGGCGTTATCCGCGCTCAGCAGACCTTCGAGCGCGATGAGCAGACCGATGGTGACGAAATCAGACGCCTGGATGTCCAAGACCTCAATGCTACCGGGTTTGACCAGGGCAGACGCCACCGCTCTGAGTCACGCGCGCGGCGTGTGGGTACTCCGAGTCCAGTACGAGGTCGCACCTGACTCCGGCTGCGTGGCGGGCTGACTCATCACCTTGACATACATCGTATCAAGACCTAGACTCGGATCGTGTAAGCCAACGCGTTGATACGACTCAGCTTTGGGATTGTGGGGTATGGCTTTCGATCAGGACTTGTTTCTCATCAGCATGGCGGCCGAGATGCTGGGCATGCACCCGCAGACGCTGCGGAAGTACGAGCGCCTCGGCCTGATTCAGCCGTCGCGCACCATCGGCAGCATGCGTCTGTACTCGCGCGAGGAGCTCGAGCGGCTGCGCCTGATCAAGCATCTCGTCGACGAGCTCGGCATCAACCTCGCCGGCGTGCAGCGGCTGCTGTCGATCGCGGAGGTCGTGCACCGCATCCAGCCGCTGATCGACGAGAACGCCCTGAGCACCGGCGCCGGCCGCCGGCAGCTCATGTCCGAGATGCGACGGCTCAACGAGATGGTGGGACTGTAGCGTGGACTTCAAAGACTATTACGCCACGCTCGGCGTGACCAAGAGCGCGACCGAGAAGGAGATCAAGCAGGCGTTCCGCAAGCTCGCGCGCAAGCATCACCCCGACGTCAACCCGAACGACAAGGTGGCGGAGGCGAAGTTCAAGGAGATCAACGAGGCGTACGAGGTCCTGGGCGATCCCCCGAAGCGCAAGAAGTACGACGACCTGGGCGCGAACTGGCGCGCCTACGAACAGGCCGAGCGTGCCGGCGGCCCGAACCCGTTTGGCGGCCAGTGGAACACGGGCGGCGGCCAGGGCGGCTTCCGGACGATGACCCAGGAAGAGATGGAGGAGATGTTCGGGGATCAGAACCCGTTCTCCGACTTCTTCACCACCTTCTTCGGCGGCGGCGGCTTCGGCCAGCAGGAAGGGTCCGCGCGCGGAGGCGCGCGCGGGCGCGGGCGCCAGCGGCCGGGGCGCGACGTCGAGCACGAGATCGAGCTCTCGCTCGAGGACGCCTATCACGGCAGCACCCGCCGGCTGTCGCTCAAGCACGACGGACATGCACGCACGGTCGACGTCCGCATTCCCGCCGGCGTCGGCGACGGCTCGCGCGTGAGGATTTCCGGCGAAGGCGAATCGGGAATCGGCGGCGCGGCGTCTGGAGATCTGTACCTGCGGGTCCGGCTCGCGCCGCATCCCCTCTTCGAGCGGAAGGGACGCGACCTCTATGTCAAGGCCGCGCTGCCGGTGACGACCGCGGTCCTCGGCGGTGAAGTCGAAGTGCCGACGATCTCCGGCAAGCCGGTGCGGCTGAAGATCCCGGCGCTGACGCAGAACGGCCAAGTGTTCCGCCTGAAGGGATACGGCATGCCGGCGGTCGGCAAGGGCGACGACAAGGGCGACGCCTACGCGCGTGTCGAGATCCAGCTGCCCGCGGAGCTGACACCCGAAGAGCGCCTGCACTACGAGGCGCTGGCGAAATTGCAAGAAGGGGGCGCGAAGACACACAGCGCCGCATAGGAGGCTGGCGGCGGCGATCGGCCGCTGACGGTGAGACGCGATGGACTTCAAGAAACTGACGGAAAAGGCCCAGGAAGCGGTCATGACGGCGCAGAACCTCGCGTCGGAGATGACGCATGCCGAAATCACGCCGGAGCACCTGCTGGTCGCGCTCGCGGAGCAGGAGAACGGCATCGTGCCGTCGCTGCTGCGCAAGATGACGCTCGACCCGGTGCAGGTCGCCGGCCAGGCCCGGATGCTGTTCGAATCGATGCCCAAGGCGTATGGCGCCGACGTGCGCCTGTCGCCGCGCATGAACCTGATCGTGCAGTCGGCGCAGGCCGAGGCCGCGCGGCTGCAGGACGAGTACACGAGCACCGAGCATCTCTTCCTCGCGCTCGCGAGCGAAGCGGGCCGCTCCCCCGCCGCGCAGCTGCTGAAGCGGCTCGGCGTCACGAAGGACACCCTCTACCAGGCGCTCACCCAGGTCCGCGGCAGCCAGCGCGTCACGTCGCAGAATCCGGAGTCCACCTACGAAGCGCTCGCCCGCTACGGCCGCGACCTCACCGAGCTGGCGCGCAAGGGCAAGCTCGATCCGGTCATCGGCCGTGACGAGGAAGTCCGCCGCGTCATCCAGGTGCTGTCGCGGCGCACGAAGAACAATCCCGTCCTCATCGGCGAGCCCGGCGTCGGCAAGACCGCCATCGTCGAGGGGCTCGCGCAGCGGATCATCCGCGGCGACGTGCCCGAGGGGCTGAAGAACAAGAAGATCTTCGCGCTCGACATGGGCGCGCTGGTCGCCGGCGCGAAGTACCGCGGCGAGTTCGAGGAGCGGCTGAAGGCGGTGCTGAAGGAGATCACCGATGCCGAGGGGCTGATCATCCTCTTCATCGACGAGCTGCACACCGTCGTCGGCGCGGGCGCCGCCGAGGGCGCGATGGACGCGTCGCAGATGCTCAAGCCGATGCTCGCGCGCGGCGAGCTGCACACGATCGGCGCCACGACGATTGACGAGTACCGCAAGCACATCGAGAAGGACGCGGCGCTCGAACGGCGGTTCCAGCCGGTGATGGTCGGCGAACCGACCGTCGAGGACACGATCTCGATCCTGCGCGGTCTGCGCGAGCGCTACGAGATCCATCACAACGTCAAGTTCAAGGACGCGGCGCTCGTCGCTGCCGCGGTCCTCTCGCACCGCTACATCTCGGACCGGTTCCTGCCGGACAAGGCGATCGATCTCATCGACGAGGCCGCCTCGAAGCTGCGCATGGAAATCGACTCGATGCCCGCGGAGCTCGACGAGGTCCGCCGGCGGGTGATGCAGCTCGAGATCGAGCGCGAGGCGCTGCGCAAGGAGAAGGACAAGGCGTCGGTGGAGCGGCTGGGCAAGCTCGAAAAGGAGCTCGCCAACCTGAAGGAGGAACAGTCACGCCTGCAGGCGCAGTGGCAGCAGGAGAAGGACGCCATCAAGGGGACGAGCGATCTGAAGCAGCAGCTCGAAGACGCGCGCCAGGAGCTCGCGCTGGCGCAGCGCGCCGGCGACTACGCGAAGGCGTCCGAGCTCCAGTACGGCCGCATCCCGGAGCTCGAGAAGCGCATCCACGATGCCGACGCGGGCAGCGCGCAGCCGTCGACCCGTCCGCGCATGCTGAAGGAAGAGGTCGACGAGGAAGACATCGCCGAGGTGGTGGCGAAGTGGACCAACATCCCGGTGAGCCGGCTGATGGAAGGCGAAATCCAGAAGCTGATTCACATGGAGGAGCGCCTGCACAAGCGCGTCGTCGGCCAGGACGAAGCGATCAAGGCGGTCTCCAACGCGATGCGCCGCGCGCGCGCGGGGCTGCAGGACCCGAACCGGCCGCTCGGCAGCTTCATCTTCCTCGGGCCGACCGGCGTCGGCAAGACCGAGCTCGCGCGCGCGCTCGCCGAATTCCTGTTCGACGACGACCAGGCCATGGTTCGCATCGACATGTCCGAGTACCAGGAGAAGCACACGGTCTCGAGGATGATCGGCGCGCCTCCGGGGTACGTCGGCTATGACGAGGCCGGGCAGCTGACGGAAGCCGTCCGCCGCCGCCCCTATTCCGTCGTGTTGTTCGACGAGATCGAGAAGGCGCACCCCGAGGTGCTGAACGTCCTGCTCCAGCTGCTCGACGACGGGCGCCTGACGGACGGCAAGGGCCGCACGGTGGACTTCAAGAACGTCGTCGTGATCATGACGTCGAACCTCGGGAGCCATTTCATCTCGGAGAACGCCGGTGAGGTGAACGAGGGCGTGCGGCGGCAGGTGACCGAGGCGCTGCGGCAGCATTTCCGGCCGGAGTTCCTCAACCGCGTGGACGAGATCATCTTCTTCCATGTGCTCGGGCTCGAGCACATGAAGCAGATCATCGACATCCAGGTGCACGGCCTGCTGAAGCGGCTCGAGGATCGCAAGATCCACGTGGAGCTCAGCGATGCCGCCAAGCGCTTCATCGTCAGCGAGGGTTACGATCCGATGTACGGGGCGCGGCCGCTCAAGCGGACGATTCAGCGGCGGGTGCTCGATCCGCTGGCGATCCGCGTGCTGGAAGGCGACTTCCGCGAAGGCGACCGCGTGACGGTGGACGTCGGCGACAATGGGCTGGTGTTCGAAAGAGCCGGCAGCGGGCAGCCGGCCACGGGTAGCAAGACGACAGTGTAAGCATGGCAAATCTACGCACTCCTTCGGGGATGAACCCGCGCGACAAGCGGACGGGCGGCGAGCGGCGCTCCTTGGCGCCCGGCCGTCCGGGCGGCGCCGTCTGGTACATCCTCGGCCTCCTCTTCCTGCTCGCGCTCGCGCAGGCGTGGTTCATGGCGCCGGCGGGACGCCAGATCTCCTACAGCGAGTTCAAGCAGGCCGTCCGCGCCGGGCAGGTGGCGGAGGTGTTTGTCGGCGACCAGACGATCCGCGGCACGTACAAGCGCGAGACCAACGGCGGGCGCGGCTTCAACGCGACGCGCATCGAAGACCCGAAGCTCATCGAGGACCTCGATGCGGCGAGCGTGAAGTACACGGGCGAGCTGGTCAGCCGGTGGCTGCCGGAAATCCTCGGCTGGATCGTCCCCCTGCTGCTGCTGTTCGGCGTCTGGAGCTTCTTCTTCCGCCGCATGAGCGGCGCCGAAGGCGGCGTGATGTCGTTCGCGCGCAGCAAGCACCGCGTCTTCTCCGAAGACGACGTGAAGGTGAGCTTCGCCGACGTCGCGGGCGTAGACGAGGCCGAACAGGAGCTGAAGGAGATCGTCGAGTTCCTGAAGAACACGAAGAAGTACACGACCCTCGGCGGCCGCATCCCGAAAGGCGTGCTGCTGGTCGGGCCGCCCGGCACGGGCAAGACGCTGCTGGCGCGCGCGGTGGCCGGCGAAGCGAAGGTGCCGTTCTTCAGCCTCAGCGGCTCGGAGTTCGTCGAGATGTTCGTCGGCGTCGGCGCGGCGCGCGTCCGCGATCTCTTCTCGCAGGCCGAGGCGAAGGCGCCGTGCATCATCTTCATCGACGAGCTCGACGCGCTCGGCCGCGCCCGCGTGCAGAGCCCGATGGGATCGCACGAGGAACGCGAGCAGACGCTGAACCAGCTGCTGGCGGAGATGGATGGCTTCGACTCGCGCAAGGCGACGATCATCATGGGCGCGACCAACCGCCCCGAGGTGCTCGACCCCGCCCTCCTGCGCCCGGGCCGCTTCGACCGCCAGGTGCTGGTCGACAAGCCCGACGTCAAGGGGCGCGAGGAAGTCCTGCGCATCCACACGAAGAACGTCAAGCTGTCGACCGAGGTCGATCTCAAGGTCGTCGCCGCCCGCACCGCCGGCTTCGCGGGCGCCGATCTCGCCAACCTGGTCAACGAGGCGGCGCTGCTCGCCGCGCGCAAGGACAAGACCGCGGTCGAGGCGCGCGATTTCGACGAGGCGATCGATCGGCTCATCGCCGGGCTCGAGAAGAAGCGCGTGATGAGCCAGAAGGAGCGCGAGATCGTCGCGTATCACGAGTCGGGCCACGCCATTGTCGCGACCGCCATCCCGGGCATGGACCCGGTGCACAAGATCTCGATCGTGCAGCGCGGCTTCGGGGCGCTCGGCTACACGATGCAGCTGCCGCTCGAGGACCGCTACCTGATGCAGCGGCGCGACCTGCTGAATCAGCTCGCGGTGCTGCTCGGCGGCCGCACGGCGGAAGAGATTGCGCTCGGCGAAATCTCCACCGGCGCACAGAACGACCTGCAGCGCGCCACCGACATCGCCCGTGCGATGGTCACCGAATGGGGCATGAGCGACGCGCTCGGCGCCATCAACTACGACGGCCACAAGCGCAGCAAGTTCCTCGACATCCCCATCGGCCCCGAGCGCGGCGCCTACGCCGAGGACACGGGCCGCCTGATCGATTCGGAAGTGAAGCGCATCATGACCGACGCCCACGAGGAGGCGCGCCGCATCCTGACGGGCAAGCGCGACTCGCTCGAGAGCGTGACGCGGCGGCTCCTCGAGATCGAGGTCATGGAGGGCGCGGAGCTCAGGGACATGATGGGCGTCGGGCCGGCGCCGCCCACCTCCGAAACAGTTCCCCTGCCGACGAATGAGCTGCGCTGAGGAGCGGGCCGCGGGCCCGCAGGCAGTCCACGCTTCCGTGTGCTAGGTTCTCCGTTCGTGTTCAGGTTCGGTTCGCTGTTCCTGGTTCTGATGCTCGCCGTTCCGGGTCCGGCACGCGCGGACTGGCTGTTCGGCGGCTACATGGGCGCGGCGGGCACCTCGTCGAACACGCTGGCCGTTACTCCCGCGTCCGCTCCGCCGTTCTCGATGAGCGACGTCGCCTACAAAGGGCAGGCGTTCCGGTCGCCGTGGTACTACGGCGTGCGCGCCGGGTGGCTGCCGGCCGCGACGAAGGGCGCCGGCGTCGAGATCGAGTGGACGCACGCCAAGGCGATTGCGCAGATCGATCCGCGCGCCTCAGACCTGAACGCCTTCCAGCAGTCGCACGGGCTCAATTTCCTGCTCGGGAACCTCGCCTATCGCTTTCCCGCCGCGTGCAGCGGCCGGTGCACGGCTGTCGTCCGTGGCGGCGCCGGCATCTCGACGCCGCACGTGGAGTCGACCTTTCGCAACGTGCACCAGGAGCAATATCAGCGGGGCGGCTTCGCGTGGCAACTCGGCGGCGGGCTCGAGTATCACGTCTGGCAGTTCCTCTACGGCATCGCCGATGCGCGTATCACGCGCGTCGCCGAACATCACCTGCGCGGCGCCGGCGTCGAGATTGCCGGCTCGTTCTTTACGCGCCACGTCGACTTCGGCGTCGCGTTGCGGCTCCCGAACCGTTGACGGCGATCCATCTCCGACGCATCGTTGCCGCGCTCGCGCTCGCGGCCTCTCTGTTCCTGTGCCCCGCCCCGGCGGCGGCGCAGTCGATCGCGTCGCTCTTCACGAGCCTTCCGGCAGACTTCGCGCACCTCTTCACGCCAGCCAACGGGGCGATCGTGGGCGCCGGCGGCGCCGGCAGCCTTGCGCTTCACCCGCAGGACGACGAGATCGCGGCAGATATCTACCAGCCGTCGGGCGGCCGCCACGATTTCTTCCGCGCCGGCGCGACGATCGGCGATGGCGTGGAGCAGAACGCGTTCGCGCTCGGGACCTACGTCGTCGGCCGTGTCTGGCGCCGTGCCGGAGTCGCATCGACCGGCGCGGATCTGATCGACGCGCAGATCGTCAACGCCGTGTTGACGCAGGGCATCAAGGCCGCGACCCATCGCACCCGTCCCAACGGCGGCAGACGCTCCTTTCCGTCGGGTCACACCTCCGCCAGCTTCGCCACCGCGGAAGTCATCCGCGAGCATTACGGATGGAGATGGGGCGCGCCGCTCTACGCGCTCGGCGCCTACGTCAGCGTGTCGCGGATGGTCGACAACAAACACTGGGCGTCGGACGTGATATTCGGGACGGCGATCGGGATCGTGTCCGGCCGCGCGGCGAGTTTCGGGCACGGTCCGCAGCGTGTGTCGGTCGCGCCATCCATTCTGCCCGGCGGGTTCGGAATCGCCGGGTCGATTCGCCGTTGGGGCCGACCTGAAGGTCGGCCTCTACGGCTACATAGGCCTCGGCGCTCTAATCGGTGACGCAGCCCTCTGACGCCGGCTTGACGAGCCGGATGTACTTGGCCAGCACGCCGCTCGTCGCCTTCGGCGCCGGCGCTTTCCACGATGCGCGGCGCTTCGAGAGCTCCGCATCGGTCACCTCGACCCCGATCTCGCATTTCGCCGCGTCAATGGTGATGCGATCGCCGTCGCGCACGAGGCCAATCGGGCCGCCCTCCGCCGCCTCCGGCGTGATGTGGCCGATGATGAAGCCGTGCGAGCCGCCGGAGAAGCGTCCGTCGGTCAGCAGCGCGACGTCCTTGCCGAGGCCGGCGCCCATGATCGCGGACGTTGGCGTCAGCATCTCGGGCATGCCGGGGCCGCCCTTCGGACCTTCGTAGCGGATCACCACGACGGAGCCCTTGGCGATCTCGCCCTTCTCCAGGCCCGCCAGCATCGCCTCTTCCGAGTCGAATACCTTCGCCGGACCCGAGAAACGCTCGCCTTCCTTGCCCGTGATCTTCGCGACCGCACCGTCCGGCGCGAGGTTGCCGCGCAGAATCCGCAGGTGGCCCCGCGGAAAGACGGGCTTCTCGATCGGCTGAATCACCTGCTGCCCCGCCTTGAGCGGCGGCACGTCCTGCACGTTCGCCGCGATCGTCTTCCCAGTGACCGTCAGGCAGTCGCCGTGGAGGAAGCCCTTCTCGAGGAGGTAGCGCATCAACGCGGGGGTGCCGCCGGCCTGGTGCAGATCGTCCTGCACGTACGTCCCGCTCGGCTTGAGATCGGCCAGGAGCGGTACGCGGTCGCTCGCGCGCTGAAAGTCCTCCAGCGCCAAGTCGATGTTCGCGGCCTTCGCCATCGCGATGAGATGCAGCACGGCGTTGGTCGACCCGCCGACCGCCATCACCAGCACGAGCGCGTTCTCGAACGACTTCTTCGTGACGATGTCGCGCGGCTTGAGATCCTTCTCGAGCAGGTCGTGAATCGCCGCGCCCGCGCGACGGCATTCGTCCTTCTTGCCCGGATCTTCCGCCGGCGTCGACGAGCTGTACGGAAGCGACAGGCCGAGCGCCTCGATGGCGGTCGCCATGGTGTTCGCCGTGTACATGCCGCCGCACGCACCGGCACCCGGGCACGCATGCGTGACGATGTCGAGCCGCTGCTCGTCGGTGATGACGCCGGCGAGATATTCGCCGTACGACTGGAACGCCGAAATCACGTCGCGCGGCTTCCCCTGCGCGAAGCCGGGCCGAATCGTCCCGCCGTACACCATCAGCGACGGGCGGTTGAGCCGCAGCATCGCCATGACGGAACCCGGCATGTTCTTGTCGCAGCCGGGAATGGTGACCACCCCGTCGTACCACTGCGCGCCGACGACGGTCTCGATCGAATCGGCGATGAGGTCGCGCGAGGGCAGCGAATAACTCATCCCCTCGGTGCCCATCGAGATGCCGTCGCTGACGCCGATGGTGTTGAACCGCAGGCCGACGAGACCCGCCGCCTGCACGCCTTCCTTGACATGCGCGGCGAGCCTGTCGAGATGCATGTTGCAGGTGTTGCCTTCCCACCACATGCTGCAGATGCCGACTTGCGGCTTCTGCAGATCGGCCGGCGTCAGGCCGGTGCCGTACAGCATCGCCTGCGACGCGCCCTGGCTGCGCGGCTGTGTAATCCGTGAACTGTACTTGTTCGCTGCCACCTGTCACCTGCTGCCGGGTCCGAAAGGACCCGGCCTACCTTGACTGCCAGCTGCCCGCCGCCAGCTGATTACACCGTGACCGGCGCCGGGATGTTGACCGGATCCAGGAATGGCATCATCGAACGCAGCCGCGCGCCGACGATCTCGACGGGGTGTTTCGCTTCCTGCGCGCGCAGCCGCTTGAAGTTCGGCAGGCCTGCCTCGTACTCGGCCATCCACTCGTTGGCGAACTTGCCGCTCTGGATGTCCTTCAGGATCTGCTGCATCGTCTTCTTCGTCTCTTCCGTGACGATTTTCGGGCCCGCCGTGTAGTCGCCCCACTCCGCCGTGTCGCTGACCGAGTAGCGCATGTAGGCCAGGCCGCCGCGGTAGAAGAGATCGACGATCAGCTTCAGCTCGTGCATGCACTCGAAGTAGGCAATCTCGGGCTGATAGCCCGCGTTCACCAGCGTCTCGAACCCCGCCTTCATCAGCGCGCTGACGCCGCCGCACAGCACCGACTGCTCGCCGAACAGGTCCGTCTCGGTTTCCTCGGCGAACGTCGTCTCGATGATGCCGGCGCGCGCGCAGCCGATGCCGCGGCCGTACGACAGGGCGAGCGCCTTCGCGTTGCCCGTGAAGTCCTGGTGCACGGCGAGCAGGCCGGGCACGCCGCCGCCCTCCGGGAAGATCTCGCGCACGCGATGACCGGGCGCCTTCGGCGCGATCATCGTCACGTCGATGTCTTTCGGCGGCACGACGAACCCGAAGCGGATGCTCAGGCCGTGGCCGAACATCAGCATCTTCCCCTTCGTCAGGTGCTGCTTGATGTCGGCGTTGTAGACCTCTTTCTGCTTCTGATCCGGGATCAGGATCATGACGACGTCGCCCCAGGCGGCCGCCTCGGGCACGGTCATCACGCGCAGGCCCGCGTTCTTCGCCTTCTGGATCGACTGGCTCGTCGAGTGAAGGCCGACGACGACGTCCACGCCGCTGTCCTTCAGGTTGAGCGCGTGCGCGTGCCCCTGCGAGCCGTAACCGATGATCGCGACCTTCTTCCCCTGAATGAGGCCGAGATCCGCGTCCTTGTCGTAGTACATCGTCGCCATGAACAATGCTCCTGGTGTCAGGCGGACCTGAAGGTCCGCCTCGACGTTCGATGAGGGACCTGAAGGTCCGCCTGCGTTCGATGAGTGTTGACGAGCCCCTAAGAATAACGGATTAGCCCGCGGCGGACAGCGCGGTGTCGCCGCGGCGCATCGCGACCTGCCCGCTGCGCACCATCTCGATGATGCCGAGCGGCTCGAGCCGCGCGATCACCGAATCGACGTGCGGCGGCTCACCGGTAATCTCCAGCGTCATCGTCTGCTCACCGGTGTCGACGATGTGCGCCCGCGTTTCGTCGACCACGCGCAGCAGGGCGGCGCGATCGTGGCCGGCGACCGCGACCTTGACGAGCGCCAGGTCGCGCGTGACGGCCGGCACGGCGCCGAGGTCCTCGACCTGCAGCACGTTGACCAGCTTGTAGAGGTAGGCGCTGACGCGCTCCGCGCTCGCCTGATCGCTGTCGATGACGATCGTCATGCGCGAAATGCCAGGCTCGGCGGTGTGGCCGACGCTCAGCGACTCGATGTTGAAGACACGGCGGCGGAAGAGCGATGCCACGCGGTTCAGCACGCCGGGCTTGTCTTCGACGAGAACGACGAGGGTATGCTGCATGGATCCTGACAAATCTGCCGGGTCCAGCAGGACCCGGCCTGCGGCTAAATGGGATCGTCCGCGGTTTCGGCCAGCACTGACGGTTCGGGACGACGAATCATGGCGTCGAGATCGGCGCCCGCGGGCACCATCGGGTAGACGCTGTCTTCCTGCTCCACGCGGAAGTCGAGAAGGACGGTCCCCTCGGCATCGCGCGCGCGCTGCACGATGTCCTCGAGCGCGGGCCGGTTGTCGACACGCAGGCCGAGGAGGCCGTGCGCCTCGGCGATCTTCACGAAGTCGGGGCTGCGGAGCGGCGTCGCGGCGTAGCGTCGTTCGTAGAAGAACTCCTGCCACTGCCGCACCATCCCGAGGTACCCGTTGTTGATGATGGCGACGTTTACCTTCACGCCTTCCTGCGCGGCCGTGCTCAGCTCGGCCTGCGTCATCTGGAAGCCGCCGTCGCCGACAATCGCCCACACCTCGGACTCGGGCTTCGCCATCTTGGCGCCAATCGCGGCCGGCAGGCCGAATCCCATCGTGCCGAGGCCTCCGGACGTGATGAGCGTCCGCGGGTCGTTGTGGTGGTAATACTGCGCCTCCCACATCTGATGCTGGCCGACGTCGGTGGCGATGATCGCGCTGCCGCTCGTCAGGCGCCAGATGTCGTTGATGACGTGCGCGGCGTAGAGGTGGCCGTTGTCGGGCAGCCGCTGGATGTCGCGCACGGCGGTGTCGCCCTTCATCGACGCGATGTACTTCAGCCACGGGCCGTGGCTGGCCGGCTCGAGCATGTCGAGCATCTCGCGCAGCGTCTCGCGCAGATCGGCGACGATGGCGGCATCGGCGTGGACGTTCTTGTTGATCTCGGACGGATCGATGTCGATGTGAATCTTCTTCGCGTGCGGCGCGTAGGTTTTCAGGTTGCCCGTGACGCGGTCGTCGAAGCGCATGCCGAGCGCGAGCAGCAGGTCCGCCTCCTGGATGGCGTGGTTCACCCACGCCTCGCCGTGCATCCCCATCATGCCGATGCTCAGCTGATGGTTCGCCGGGAAGCCGCCGATCCCGAGCAGCGTCACGGTCACCGGCGCGTCGATCATCTCCGCGAACGCGCGCAGCTCCTGCATCGCGTTGCTCTGGATGACGCCCTGGCCGGCGAGGATCAGCGGCTTGCGGGCCCCCTTGATCAGCTCCACGGCCCGGGTGATGGCGGACTTGGACGGGTTCCGGTGCGCCTGGTAGCCGCGCATCTTCACCGGCGCGGTGTTCCACGTCCAGTCGGTGGAGGCCTGCTGCGCGTCTTTCGTGATGTCGACGAGCACGGGCCCCGGCCGCCCCGACTTGGCCAGGTAGAACGCTTCCTTGATCGTCGGCATGATCTCGTCGACGCGGGTGACGAGGTAGCTGTGCTTGGTGATGGGCAGCGTGATGCCGCTGATGTCCGTCTCCTGGAATGCGTCGTAGCCAATCAGCTTGGTCGGCACCTGGCCGGTGATGCAGACCAGCGGCGAGGAATCCATCTGCGCGGTGGCGATGCCGGTGACGAGATTGGTGGCGCCGGGGCCCGAAGTCGCAATCGCGACGCCGACCTCTCCGCTGGCGCGCGCGTAGCCGTCGGCCATGTGGGTCGCGCCCTGCTCGTGGCGGACGAGGACGTGGCGGACCGGGTAGTCGAGCATCGCGTCGTAGGCCGGAAGAATCGCCCCGCCAGGGTAGCCGAAGACAATACGAACCCCCTCGTGTACAAGGCATTCCCAGATGATCTGCGCGCCGGTCCGTTGCATTCGGGCTGACTCCTGCCTGCCAGTGTGCCCCGTATGGATCACATCAGTCAAATTGATAGTTATTCCGACACGATAACCGCCGCTAATCAACCGGCCTGCTCCCGGCCGGTTGGTCCAATCCTTGAACTAGCTCCGCCTACAAGGGGTGTAACGATGAGAAGTCAGTTCATCATCGCGGCGCTGCTGAGCTCCGCAATCGCCGCGGGGTGCAACGGCCGCAACAACGACAATTCGCAGAATCCTGAACAGAATCAGGCAGCGGCGCCGGCGAATGCGCCGGAAGCGACGGATCAGACCGTGGCGCCCGCGCCTCCGGCGGCAACACAGCAGCCGTACACCACGACGGACAATTCAGCCGTTCGTACGCAGCCGCAGACGACAGCGCCGCGCGCAACGGCCGGCCGGCGCGACGTACCGCGCACGACCACGCCCTCGCGGACCGAGCCGGCTCCGCAGGCGAACTCCTCGTACAACAACTCGGCGTCGAACGCCCCGGCCGTCGGCCTGCCGCCGCGCGAGAACACCCGCGCCGAGGCGCCCGCGCCGCGACTGCCCGAGTTCCGCGAGGTGACGATTCCGGCGGGCACCGCGCTGCCGCTCGAGATGACGTCGACCATCTCGTCCGAATCGGCGCAGGTCGAGGCGCCCGTCAGCGCGCGGCTGCGCAACGCCATCGCCATCAGCGGCGACACCGCGATTCCCGCGGGCTCGGTACTGCGCGGCACCGTGACCGACGTCGAGCGCGCGGGCCGTGTGCAGGGGCGCGCCCACCTGTCGTTCGCGTTCAACGAGGTCAGCATGAACGGCGGGCGCGAGAACCTGAAGACGAACCCGCTCACCTTCGAGGGTGAAGCGAGCAAGGGTGAAGACGCGACGAAGGTCGGCGCCGGCGCGGTTGGCGGCGCCATCCTCGGCGGTATCCTCGGCGGCAAGAAGGGCGCGGCCAAGGGCGCGGCCGGCGGTGCGGCGGCCGGCACGGGTGTCGTGCTCGCCACGCGCGGCAAGGAAGTGACCGTGACGGAGGGGACCCAGGTCACCGCCACGCTCGCGCAGCCGATGACCGTGCGGGTACGGGTTCGCTGACCCGCCGCTAATTTGAATTTCAGATGCACACCCTGGGAGGTTTGCATCAACGGGGTGAAGGTTGAAAGATCTTCACCCCGTTTTTTCGTACGCGTCTGAATTTCCGTCAGCCGGCGGGCTTGTCTCCCGCGGCCGGCCCCACGGCAGCCTCGGCGGCCTGGAAGCCGATCTTCGAATGCGTGCCGTCGCAGAACGGCTTGTTCGTGGACCCGCCGCAGCGGCACAGCGCAATCGGCAGCCGATCGAAGGTGTACTCCTTCCCTTCCCAGTCCACCACCTTCACCTCGCCGTCGCTTTCCACGCGGTAGGGCCCGTTCTTGCGCACGTAAATCGTCGTCGCCATCGCCTCATCCCATCTTCTGCATCGCGGACAGGAAGTCCGCGTTGCTCCTGGTCTTGCCCATCTTGTCGAGCAGCAGCTCCATCGCCTCGGTCGGCGAGAGCGGGTTGAGCACCTTCCGCAGCACCCACACCCGGCTCAGGTCTTCCTTCGGCAGCAGCAGCTCCTCCTTGCGCGTCCCGCTCTTGGTGATGTCAATCGACGGGAAGACGCGCTTGTCGGTCAGCTTGCGATCGAGGTGGATTTCCATGTTGCCGGTCCCCTTGAACTCCTCGAAGATGATGTCATCCATCCGCGAGCCGGTGTCCACGAGTGCCGTCGCCATGATGGTCAGCGAGCCGCCCTCCTCGATGTTGCGCGCCGCGCCGAAGAACCGCTTCGGCTTCTGCAACGCGTTCGAATCGAGACCGCCGGAGAGCACCTTCCCTGACGCCGGAATCACCGTATTGTAGGCCCGCGCGAGCCGCGTGATCGAATCGAGCAGGATGACCACGTCCCTCTTGTGCTCGACGAGGCGCTTGGCCTTCTCGATCACCATCTCCGCCACCTGCACGTGGCGCTGCGCCGGCTCGTCGAAGGTGGACGAGATCACCTCGCCCTTCACCGAGCGCTGCATGTCGGTCACTTCCTCCGGCCGCTCGTCGATCAGCAGGACGATCAGGAACACCTCGGGGTGATTGGTCGTGATCGACTGCGCGATGTTCTGGAGGAGCATCGTCTTGCCGGTGCGGGGCGGCGCGACGATCAGCCCGCGCTGCCCCTTGCCGATCGGCGTCAGCAGGTCCATGACGCGCGAGGAGAGATTCTCGGCGGCGGTTTCCAGCTTGATGGCGGTCTGCGGATAGAGCGGCGTCAGGTTCTCGAAGAACAGCTTTTCGCGCGCTTGATCGGGCGCCTCGAAGTTGACCGCCTCGACCTTGATCAACGCGAAGTAGCGCTCCCCTTCCTTCGGCGGGCGAATCTGCCCCGAGACCGTGTCGCCGGTGTGCAGGTCGAACTTTCGAATCTGCGACGGCGATACATAGATGTCGTCCGGTCCCGGCAGGTAGTTGTAGTCGGGCGCACGCAGGAAGCCGAAGCCGTCGGGCAGCACCTCGAGCACGCCCTCCGAGAAGACGAATCCGCTCTGCTCCGCCTGGGCCTTGAGGATCTGGAAGATCAATTCCTGCTTCCGCGTCCCGGTGGCGCCGGCGACATTGAGGTCCTTGCCGATCTGAGTGAGCTTCTGGATGCTCATGTCCTTCAGATCGTTGATGTTCAGGCTGGGACGCGCGGGCGCGGGCGCCGGCGGTGCGGGGGGCGGCGGTGGTGCGGGCGCGGGCGGCGGCGCGACCGCGCTCTCGGGCGCGGGCGCCCGAGCGGAGCGCTTGGAACCGGTTGGCATGGCGGAAGGCCTTACGTGTGGAGGAGCCTGGAATGGTCGGGAGGAAGCTTACAACGAATACGGGTTGCGGCCGATACCGACAATGCTGCAGGCCTCGATCACGTTCAGCTTGCGGCGCCGCGCTTCGGCGACGAGCTCGTCGCTCTCCGCGCCCGGGTTGATCCAGATCTCGGCGATCTTCTTCTTCTCGAATCCCTCGAGCAGCGTGATGCCCACCTCGGGCGGAACGTAGACCGTCGCCATGTCGATCGGACCGGGCACGTCGGTGACCGACGGGTACGTCGCCACGCCCTCGACGGACGGCTCGTTCGGGTTGATGGGAATCACCGTGTGGCCTTCCTGCTGGAAGGCGCGGAATGCCTTGTTGCCGAACTTCCGGCGATCGCTCGACGCGCCGATGACGGCCACGGTCTTCATGCCTCCCCGATTATCGCATCGCGCGGCGTGGCCCGGCGCGCCGCCTCCTGCAGAGCCGAAAGCTGGGCCGCGTCATACAATGACCGTAGGTGCAGCGCCGCGCGGTCGTCACACTCCTGCTTCTTTCCTCGCTGACATTCCTCTTCGGCCTCGGCATCCAGGCGATCACCGACGCCGACGAAGCCTTCTACGCGGAAGCCGCGCGCGAGATGGTCGAAGGCGGCGACTGGATCACCCCGCACTTCAACTACGAGGAGCGCTGGCAGAAGCCGATCCTGTACTACTGGTTCACGGCCGGTGCGTTTGCCGGCACCAACACGAGCGAATTCATGGCGCGGTTCGCATCCGCGCTCTCAGGCATCGGCGTCGTGCTGCTCACCTGGTCCACCGCCAGGCGCCTGACCGCGAACGAGCATGGCGCGTGGATCGCCGGCGCCATCGCCGCGACCTGCTTCGGCTACTTCATGATGGCGCGCGCGGCGCTGCCCGACCTGCCGCTCGCGTTCTTCATCACCGCGACCATCTGGTCCGTCCTGCAGGCGGTGGACCCCGGCGAGAAGGGCCCCGCGGGCTGGGCCACACTCGCCGGGCTCGCCGCCGGCCTCGGCTTTCTCACAAAGGGGCCGGTCGCGCTCGTCGTCCCGGCAATTGTCCTGGTTCCCATCTGGTGGCGCGAGCGCCCGCGCTTCATCGTTCGCGGGTCGCATGTGGCCCTCGCCCTGCTCCTCTTCGCCATCGCGGGCCTCCCCTGGTACGTCGCCATGCTGGCGCTGCACGGCACCGCGTATCTGCAAAGCTTTTTCGTCGGCGACAACCTGGAACGCTTCGCGACGACCCGCTACAACGACGTACGAGCGATCTGGTACTACGTGCCGATCCTGCTCGGCGGCCTGCTCCCGTGGACGATGTTCCTGCTCGTTTTCCTGTGGCGTCCGCTGCGCGATCTCGTGCGCCGCCGACGAAGGGTGACGGACGAGGAGTGGCGGCTGCTGCTCTGGGCGGCGATGCCGCTGCTGCTCTTCACCGTCTCCGTCGGCAAGCAGCCGCGCTACATCCTGCCGCTGTTGCCGCCGATCGCCATCATGGTCGGCCTCGGCATCGCGAACAGGATCGAAGCGTCCAGCAAGCGCGCCGCCGCGCGCGAGCTGACGCTGGCGACCGCGATGACTGCAGCCCTGTTCGCATTGATGGCTTTCCTCGTCTACCGCGCCCGCGTCCTGTTCGTCTCCGCGTATCCGGCCCTGACCTGGACGGGCATCGGCGTCGTCTCCGTTGCGGCGGTGGCGCTGGCGATGACGGCCGCCTTTCGTGCCTGGCGCCGCCTGCCGGTGGTGATGGCCATCGCCGCCGCCCTGTTACTGCTGACGGTCCAGTTCGGTGCGTTCGCCGGGAAGCGGCCGGAGGCCGTCGAGGAGATCGCGGCGATGATCCACGCGAACCGGTTCGGCGGCGAGCCGGTCGGCGAGTACGAAACGTTCGTGCGCAACCTGCCGTTCTACACATACCTCCGGCAGGTGCCGATCACCGACGACAAGGCCGCCATAAATTTCCTCAAATCCGATCAGCGCGTCTTCCTCGTGCTGCACCGGGACGACCTCGAACGGCTCAAGACCATCAGCAACGTTCCGTTGAAGACGATCGGCGAGGTCACCTATTGGAACACCGCGGCCGTCCGTCTTCGGACGCTGCTGGCGCCGCTTCCCGAGGAAGACCTCGATACTGTCGTCCTCGTCTCGAATCGGTAGATTCGCCTACGGAAAAATCTTGTTGGGGTTCAGGATTCCGTTCGGGTCGAAGGCCGCCTTGACGCGCTTCATCAGCGCGATCTCGTCGGCCGACAACTCGATCGGCAGGTACGGCGCCTTCGCGAATCCGATCCCGTGCTCGCCGCTGATCGACCCCTCGAGCGCCACGACCCTGGTGAACAGGAACCGCTCGGCCTGTTTGGCGCGCGCCGCTTCCGCGGCGTCGCCGGGTTGCAGCAGCAGGTTCACGTGGATGTTCCCGTCGCCGGCGTGTCCGAACGACGCGACGCGGAGGTTGTAGGTTCGCTTCAGTTCCGCGATCACCTCGAACAGCTCGGGGACGCGGCCGCGCGGCACCACGACGTCGTGGTTGATCTTCACGAGTCCCAACGCCTTGAGCGCCACGGAGGTCTGCCGCCGGAGCGACCAGATCGTGTCGCGCTCGGCCTCGCTGCTGGCGCGCGAGATCGCCCCCGCGCCGACGCTGGTGCACGCCGCCGCGACCGCATCGAGCTCCTCTTCGACCCCGCGCGCGGTGCCATCGACCTCGACAATCAGCGCGGCGCCAGTCCCGGGAGCGACCAGGCCGCCGCCGAGATTCTGCTCGATGGCCGCCAGCGAATCGCTGTCGATCAGTTCCAGCGCCGCTGGCACGACACGCCGGCGAATGAGCTCGGAGACCGCGTCGACGGCGCCGCGGATCCCGTCGAAGGTCGCCAGCAGCGTCGCGTTCGCCAACGGCTTGGGAACGAGCCGCAGGGTGATTTTCGTGATGATTGCCAGCGTCCCCTCCGACCCGACGAGCAGCTGCGTGAGGTCGTATCCGACGACGTTCTTGACCGCCTTCGAGCCGGTCTCGATCACTTCGCCGGTCGGCAGCACCGCCTCGAGCGCCAGGATGTAGCGCTTCGTCGTTCCGTACTTGAACGCGCGCGGTCCGCCCGCGCATTCGGCGACGTTGCCGCCGATGGAGGATTGGTTGAGGCTTGCCGGATCCGGCGGGTAGAACAGGCCGACCCGCTCCACCGCGCGCTGGAGGTCGGCGTTGATGACGTTGGGCTCGACGACCGCGAGCAGGTTCAGCTCGTCGATCTCCAGGATGCGCGTGAACCGCTCCATCGACAGCAGGACGCCGCCGCACGTCGGCACGGCGCCGCCCGTGAACCCCGTGCCGGCGCCGCGCACCACCAGCGGCACCCGCTCCGCGTTGCAGAGCCGCGCGATGGCGGAAACCTGTTGTGTGTCGGCCGGCATGACGACGACGTCGGGAGGATGGCCTTTGCCGAGGGCGTCGACGCCGTAGTTTGCGCGAGATACATCGTCGGAGCGCATGTGCTCGTCTCCAACGATGTTCCGCAGTTCAGAAACGAAACGACTCGCTAATTGCAGGGCCATTCACCGGCAACGAACGCCACGGAGACACGAAGACACGGAGAAATCAATTGTACTTTCTGATCTCCGTGTCTCCGTTCCTCCGTGGCTCGTGATCAGCGGATGGCGCTCGCCTTCGGTTGCAGGCTCTCCGCGAGGCGCAGGATCCGCGTCGCTCCCTCGCGAAGCTGGTCCATCGACGTCGCGTAGGAGATACGCAGGTATCCCGGCGCATCGAACCCTTCGCCCGGCGTCAGCGCGACGTGCTCCTGCTCGATCAGCTTCTGCGCGAAGTCCGACGAGCTCTTCACCTCGCCGCCGAGCAGCTCGGAGATGTCCGGGAACAGGTAGAACGCGCCGCGCGGCTTCACGCACTTGATCGCCGGGTTGGCGGTCAGCCACCCGTGTATCGCGTCGCGGCGGCGCCGATACTCGTCGAGCATGACCTTCACGCCGTCCTGCGGCCCGTTGAGCGCGACGACGCCGGCCTTCTGGACGATCGAGGCGATGTTCGACGTCGTGTGCCCCATGATGACGTTGAAGGCGGCGGTCAGCTCCTTCGGCGCAATCGTCCAGCCCGCGCGCCAGCCGGTCATCGCGTACGTCTTCGACAGCGACCCGCAAATCACCGCACGGTCGCGGTGGCGGTCGAAGAGCAGCTTCGGCAGGTTGTGGTTCACCTCGTCGTAGATCAGGTGCTCGTAGCAGAGGTCGACGATCACCCAGATCCCGCGCGCGGCCGCCGCGTCGACAATCGGTGTCATTGCCGACACGTCGGTCAACGACCCGGTCGGATTGCAGGGCGAGTTGATGATGATCGCCTTCGTCTTCGGCGTAATCGCCGCGACGATCTTCTCCGGGTGGACCGTGAACCCGTCGTCCGGCTTGGTCTGGACGATGACCGGCGTCGCCTGCGCGATCTTGATCTGCTCGGGGATCGTCGGCCAGTACGGCGCGTGCGTGATCACCTCGTCACCGGGGTTGAAGAGCGCGAGCGCCGTGTTGAAGAGCGCCTGCTTGCCCCCGTTGGTGAGCACCACCTCGCCCATCGTCACGTCGATGCCGTAGTCACGCGTGTACTGCGCAGCGACCGCCTCGCGGAACTCGGGAATGCCCATCGCGTTGGTGTAGCGCGAGAAGTTCGCGTCGATGGCCGCCTTCGCCGCGTCCTTGACGTGCTGCGGCGTCGGGAAGTCGGGCTCGCCCGCGCCGAAGTCGACGATCTGATGACCGGCGCGCTTCAGGCGGTCGGCCTCGGCCGCCACCTTCATCGTTGCCGACCCGGTCACATTGGCGAGACGCTGCGCAAGTACGACGTCAGACATGTTCACTCCCGGCAGGTCCGGCAGGACCCGCCCTACGCACCAACCGCGGAATGCTTCCTCCGCATCCACTGCTCGACCGTCGATGGCACCAGCCCGCGCACTTCTCCACCGAGGCTGAACACTTCCTTGATCAAGCGCGAGCTCAGATAGGTGTACTGCTCCGCCGGCATCATGAACACCGTCTCGAGCGTCGGCTCGAGGTGGCGGTTCATCAGCGCCATCTGGAACTCGTATTCGAAATCCGACACCGCGCGCAGGCCGCGAATGAGGGCGCTGGCGCGCCGGCGCCGCGCGTATTCGACCAGCAGGCCGTCGAAGGTGTCGACCTCGATGTTCGGGTATTCCCGGAAGACCTCGCGGATGATCGCGACGCGCTCGTCGGCGGAGAACAGCGGGTGCTTCTCGGCGTTCACCAGCACCGCCACGATGATGCGCTCGAACAGGTGCGCGCTGCGCAGAATGATGTCGACGTGGCCGTTCGTCAGCGGATCGAACGAGCCGGGAAAAATCGCGAGTCGACCCTGGGGCGGCGCGGGCATCTGCTTCTCCCGGCGGCCCGTCCGAGGGCCGCCCTACACGACCGGGCGCGAATAGAACGTCAGCGTACTGTCGCCGGACTTCACGTCGCGGACCCGGCGCACCGACGCCGGCTCCCCGGGCTCCCGGCGGGTCGCGCGTTCGAGCACGACGAGGCCGCCGCCCGCAAGACGGCGTGCCGCCGCCTCGAGTGCGGCGCTGGCGTTATCGATGTCGTACGGCGGATCCAGCAGGATCAGATCGAATGCGTCGGCGGCCGGCAGGCCGTTCAGCGCGGCGACCACGTCCGCGCACCGGATAGTATAGCCTTCCTTCACGCCGCAGGCCTGCAGGTTCTCCTCGATCAACGCCACCGCGCGCCGGTTGTTCTCGACAAACGTCACGTGCGCCGCGCCGCGGCTCAAGGCCTCGATGCCGACGGCGCCCGTGCCGGCGAATCCGTCGAGCACGCGTGCCCCCTCGACACGCGGCGCGACGATGTTGAACAGCGTCTCGCGCAGCTTGTCGGATGTCGGTCGAAGGCCCTCCCACGTCGGCGCCTTCAGCCGGCGGCCCTTGAACCGTCCTGCGATGACACGCATCAGATCGCAATCACGAACGTGATCACCACGAAGGCCGCGAGGAACGCGAAGAATTTCTCTTCTTCGTGTCCTTCGTGATCTTCGTGGTTATCCCCTCTCGCGCTCATCCCACTTCGATCAACCCGAATTGCTCCTGCCACCGCTGCTGCACGAACTGCAGGAGCTCGCCCGACAGCGCGCCCTCATCCACCAGCGCCCGCGCCTCGCCGTGCGCGGCCTCCATGATGTCGCGGTCACGCACGAGATCCCCCGTGCGCAGCTTCGGCAGCCCCGACTGCCGCGTGCCGAAGAAGTCGCCCGGTCCGCGCAGCTCGAGATCGCGCTCCGCGATCGCAAAGCCGTCGCTCGTCGAGGCCATCGCCTTCAGCCGCTCGCGCGCGTCATCGGTCCACGGCGCCTGGTACATGAGGAAGCAGTGCGACTCCCATTCGCCCCGCCCGACGCGCCCGCGCAGCTGATGCAGCTGCGAGAGGCCGAAGCGCTCGGCGTGCTCCACCACCATGATCGACGCGTTCGGCACGTCGACGCCGACTTCGACGACCGTCGTCGACACGAGGATGTGCACCTGCCCGGCCGCAAAGGCGTGCATCACCTTGTCCTTGACGTCCTGCTTCATGCGTCCGTGCAGGAGCGCGACGCGATAGGCCGGGAAGATTTCCGTTTGCAGGTGGTCCGCCATGTCGGTCGCCGACTTGAGGTCGATCTTCTCCGACCCCTCGACGAGCGGATAGATGATGTACGCCTGGCGTCCGGCGTCGAGCTGGTCGCGAATCACGGCGTAGATCTCGTCGCGCCGCGATTCGGGCTTCACCCACGTCCGCACCGGTTTCCGCCCCGGCGGCAGGTCGGGGATCTTCGAGACGTCGAGCTCGCTGTAGTCGGTGAGCGCGAGCGTGCGCGGAATCGGCGTCGCCGTCATCAGCAGCACGTCGGGCTTGAGGCCCTTCGCGCGCAGCGCGGCGCGCTGCGCGACACCGAACCGATGCTGCTCGTCGATGACGACGAGTCCGAGCTTGTGAAACGCGATCGACTCCTGGACCAGCGCGTGCGTGCCGACGATCAGGTTCGTCGTGCCGCGCTCGATGTGCGCGTGCAGCGTGTGCTTCTTCAGGCCGGGCGTGCTGCCCGTGAGGATGTCCACCCGGAAGCGGGACTGCGACAGCAGGCGGGCGATGTTGCCGAAGTGCTGCGCCGCCAGGATTTCCGTCGGCGCCATGAACGCCACCTGCAGGCCGTTTTCCATGGCGACAATCGCCGCCAGCAGCGCGACGATTGTCTTGCCCGCGCCGACGTCGCCCTGCAGCAGCCGGTGCATCGGCTGCGGCCGCAGCATGTCCTCGACGATCTCCTTCAATGCCTGCTTCTGCCCCGGCGTCAGCCTGAACGGCAGGATCTTCGCCGCCGACGCGCGGATGCGATCGTCGACCTTCGGCACGTACGGCTTCAGCTCCATGCTCGTCGCATGGCGCCGCCACGCGTGGCCCACCTGGAAGAGGAAGAACTCCTCGAAGATCATCCGCCGCTGCGCCGGCGTCCTGAACGCGTTGAGCTCGTCGAGTCGTGCCTCGTTCGGCGGAAAGTGCGCCTCTTCGATCGCGACGCGGCGCGGCACGAGGCCGAGGCGCGTGAGCACGTCCGGCGGCAGCAGGTCGGGCACGGCCGCCGGCAGCTGTTCGAGCGCCTGCCGGACGATGCGCCGCTGCATGTTCGGCGTGACGACACCCGTCTTCTCGTAGAACGGCACGATGCGCGCGGTGCGGAGCGACTCCAGGTCCTCCGACATCAGCTCGTACTCCGGGTTCATGAAGTGCAGGCCCGTCGAGTCGAGCTTCACGTCGCCGAAGATGACGACCGCGAGGTGCGGCTTGAGGACGTCCTGGAGAAACGCCTGGTTCATGAACGTGCAGCGGACGGCGCCGCTCTCGTCTCCGACCACGGCGTGAAAAATCCTGAAGCCGCGCCGCGTGACCGCGAGGCGCGCGCTCTTGATCTCGCCGAGCACCGCCGCCCGCATCCCCGGACGCAGCGACGCAATCGGCTGCATGTGGCTGCGGTCCTCGTAGCGGAACGGCAGCCGGTAGAGCAGGTCCTCGACGGTTGCGAGACCGGCGCGTTTGAGGTCCGCGGCCTTCCGCGGACCGACGCCTTTCAAAAACTGTAGCGGGGTGTTAAGAACGTCGTCCCGCAATTCCCTTGGATTTTGGGCGTTGGAGGTTGGGAGTTGACCTCATTGGACGATGACGGCCTGGCCGGCGCCGACGTCGATCTGGCGGATCGACGCGGGAAGCTCGAACGGATCGTCAATCTTCACGCCCTGCGGATGCGCGGGCGTGCGCGAGTAGTAGCTGACCACTTCCTGCAGGAACGATTTCGGCAGCGGGAGGCCGGAGACGTCCGCGCTCTCGACCAGGAACGTGCCGATGCCGTCTTTCGTTTGCAGCGTCCCGGCGACGTTGACGGGCACTTTCCCGCCGACGAGGTTCCAGACGTCGAATGTCCCGCCGCTTTGCTTCCGCTTCGCGATGGCGTCGAGGTCGACGACCGCCTGCCCGGCGACCTTGCCCCTGCCGACCAATGTGATGCGCGGGTCCGTGACGCCCGCGGGGAGCAGCGGCTTCGCGCTGTAGGCGAACCACGAGTTGAGCTCGCTTTCGCTTACCTGCGTCTTCTTCGTACCGGGCTTCTGCACCGAGTCGCCCTGGACGACGATCTGCGCGACCTTTCGCGAGAACAGGTCGGCCTGCTGCTTTGAAATCGCCGCGGCTTCAACCGAGGTCAACGCGGCGACGACGCCCAGGATCGCGGCGGTTCGTGCAGTCATGTTGTGTGAACTCCACCTGCTGGCTGGCA
>DATNCQ010000080.1:0-7114 GCA_035571515.1 Vicinamibacterales bacterium | reverse complement strand
CGCGCCGAATGCCGCCGAGATCGCTTCGCGCGACCACCCGTGCTCGTCCGCGAGCGGCTTGAAGAACACGGCGAAGGTGAGAAACGCCGTCGATCCGAACAGCACGCCGATGCTCGAACCAGCCGTCACGTGCCAGCCGGTCGTCCAGCCGCTCACGCGAGCCCGCCGCCAGGACACGAAGGCCGGCGCCTCTGTTTGCCGAGCATGCTCTTCCATGGTACGCGCGCCTGGCCGTGACACCACAGACGGTTGCGGTCGAGATTCGCTACCGTCAGGCGGAACTGGTTCCTGAAAGGGCAGGCAGAACAACAGAAGAGCGGGCCGGCGGCGCGCGGGGGCCGCCAACCCGCCCAGGCGGGGTGTCGTTCGCTACGAGGCTACTTGAACGAGAACGTCAGACCGGTCGAGAACCGATGGACGCGAGGCGTCGACTCGTCGCGATGGACGAAGAAGGTGCGATAGTCCGCACCTACACCGACCCAGCGGTTGATCCGGTAGTTCACACCAGCACCGACATTGGTCGCAAAGTTCGTCGCCGTGCGACGATCCTCGAACCGCGTTGGCCCGATCATGACGTCGCTCACGACCGTGTCCGACGTGAATGATCCGAGTCCGCCAGTGAGATACGGCGCGAGGCCGCCGGCCGCAAACGGCCGCACCTTCAGGTTGCCGTTCCAGTGATACGCGTTGACGCGAGCGTCAGATGAAACGGCGACGGGAGCGGCGATTTCCGCAGCGTCACGAAATGGCGCCCGGGGGATGATCCCGAACTCCCCGACCAGAGCAGCGCGGTCGTTCAGCTTCACATTGAGATCCGCCAGTGTCGAAAACGTCGTGCCGACATTCGCGAACGAAGGACCGACTGCCGCGTTCAGCGAGACGCGAGCGTCGTCGGACTGAGCGGCCGCGGGGACCGCGAATGCCAGCGCAATCAGAAGTACCAACACCACACGACGCGTACGCATAACGTTGTCAACCTCCTTCGCAATCTGTTTTCTGCGCCGGGCCGCCGGATTGGGCACGGCCCAGCGCTCACATTTACGCAGCCGAGGACAGCTGCTTCGGTTGCTCCGTTTCGATCTCGACCCGGCGCGTCTTCACCGCATCTTGGTACGGCAGCGTCAGCTCGAGAAGCCCATGACGAAGTGTCGCGCCAACTTTCTCGGCGTCGACAGACGCAGGCAGCGTCAACATCTCCTCGAAACGCATCACTTCGGTGTCGCCGTCACGCTCGATCCCGCGAACATGGATGCTTCGGCCCATGACGTCCACAGTGACGTTCTCGGGCGCGATGCCGGGAAGCGGGATGCGGACGCGATAGCCGTCATCATCCGCCATCATGACCTTGCCCACCTCCTTTCCTTCCGAGTCTCTTCACCCATGACTGACGCCTCACCCCGGATGCGGGTTCCCGGGAGCTCATTGCGCTGATCGGGCTCGCGACGTTGTTGTACTGCAGAGGTGCAACTCGGTCGCGGGGTCAGGCGTCAGTAAAGGTGGAAGGCCGAACCGGAAAGGGGGTGAGGGGAAATGACGGGAACGAGATGGGGTGCATGGCTCAACGTGATCGCAGGCGTCCTACTGGTGATCGCGCCCTTCGCGCTGGGCTATCACACGCTCAGCGACGTGGCTATGTACGAAGCCGTTGCCGTCGGCTTGCTGATCGGGGGCATCGCGCTGTGGTCGGCGCTGAGCACGGACGCACCCACCTACCTCGATCACATCGTGGCGCTGTTCGGCGGGTGGTCCATCGTTGCGCCCTTCGTATTCGCCTACGACAGCACCGTTGAAGTGGCCCGCAACACTGACATCGTGGTCGGCATCGCGGTCGTGCTGATCGCGCTGGTCAGGCACTTCTATGTCTCACCGATGACGCGGCAGAAGGTCACCGCGTGATCTGACGCCGCTCTCGAGGCCAGCTCGCGCTGGAGGCCCAGGGCTGGCCTCTTCTTGTCGATCCTCCCGCGGAGTCGGATCGAACAGGTAACGTAACGATGGTTACAGCGGTCGGCATCTTCTTGCTCGCGTTGCCATTTCTGATCGTCGGTGGTGTCGTCGCAACACTCACGTACGTCCTTGGCACCCCTACGGTGAAGAAGAAAAACTAGCTCGCACTCCTCGCGGAAAACTCGCCGCGCCGTCTTTCTGAGACGGCCAGTGGCACTGCGCCTCAACGTCGGGTCCGGTTTTGTCGTAATGCGGCGCCGACCTTTGTCTTCCTGGGACGGCCGACCACGCGTTTGATGTACGCCCCAGCTCGTTGATTCTCGTACGTGATGGTATTGACGAAAAGTGCCTCCTGCAGATATTTCCTCAGTTCGGGAGCAGTCATTTGGTCGATCAGGTTCGCGATCTCATTGTTCATGTCATCGAACGACCGCTCGAGTTCGTGTCTCGCCGTCACCTCACGGTACAGCACATCCATGATCGCGAGCAGGTCGCCATTCAGCAGTACGGTGACGCCTGTGCTCGTTTTAATTCTTCGCATACGACGCCTCCTGCCGCTCTCCTGAACGTTTGCTAGCAGCACTCGCGCGTGCATGTTCCTGGAGGAGCCGGAGATGCCGAGCGAGCTCCTTCCTCCCTCGACTGATCCTGGACTTGACCGTCCCCTCTGGGAGCTGCAGCCGCCGGGCGATCTCTTCGTAGCTCAAATCGTGAACATCGCGGAGGGCCACCGCTTCGCGGTAGGTCGGATCCAGCTTAGCCAACGCGCGTCTAACCATGGCGATTTCATCGCGTTGTTCGAGCGTGGCATCGGGTCGAGACACCAGTTCGTCGATCTGGATGGTGTCGGGATCGACCTCGTCAGTAAACCTTTCTTCTTCCCGGCGTCGTCGACGATAGCGATCGACGCAGAGATTGCGGCTGACCTTCGTCAGCCACGTCTCGAAGCTGGCGCGACGATCGAATGTGGGCAGTGCCCGGAACACTTTGACGAAGATCTCCTGTGTCAGATCCTCGGCCTCATCGAATCGTGCGACGAATTTGTACGCGACGTTGAAGACGCGTTTCCAGTAGACCCTTACGAGCGTATCCCACGCCGTGGCATCGCCCTCGAGACAGCGCTGAATCAGATCTGGTTCTGAATTGTTCCCGACTCCAGCCGATGGGCGCGTCGTTCGTCGCGAATGCATCTCACCTTAGCTTTACCCTAGGTTAGCGTTTTCAGATCCATAGACGGTGCAGAGAGCGACGGAGGCGGCACTGCCTCTGTAGGACGCGTCGCGCCGCACTCGTTGCTCGAGGTGGTGAGACAGCGAGAAGGGAGGAATTGTGCATGCTGATGCGGGAGGATGCGCGACCGATCTCCGTTCCGCGTGCGGCGCGTCCAGCGTCGCCAAGGTCTTCGTCACTCAGCCGCGGAAACGCGCCCTCGTAGCTGCTCGCCCGCCGATTCGCCCTCGGACCGCATCTGATGAGGTGAGCGCGCGTCCAGCGGTGGAAGCTCCTGGGGTACGTGCAAGTCGATCCACAGTTCGCGACTTGCGAATCGATGGGAGCAGTGCTAATTGTCATGAGTACGAGCGAGCGCCAACGAGGATGCACGATGGACTACTACGTTGTGCTGGGTATCGCAGAGGACGCGGACGACGAGACGATCCGCAGCGCTTTTCGCGCGTTGGCGCGGCGATATCATCCGGATGTCGGCGCTGGCTCCTCGCCTGATGAATTCCAGCGCGCTCGCGAAGCATATGAAACGTTGGCCGATCCTGAACGCCGCCGCCGGTACGACCGGCAACTGCGAAGCGCTCGTGCCCGACCAGTCGTCGTTCGGGAGGTCGTTGTCTCGCGGCCCTTTGCCGAACCGCTACTAAGCTGGCATCGCTCCTCGTTCGATGCTTCCAGAACTTGGATGACCGGCATACGGCCGTCACACTTCGACGAGTTGATCGAAGAACTTTTCGCTGCCTTCGATGACAACTGCTTCCACTCGCCTCGCCGATGGTGACCACGAAACGGTCGCTCTGGCGTGTCGTCAATCCGACCAGCTTCTGAATCTGTAAGTCACTGATGTGTAGGCATTTATTCGCAGTGCAACTATCGTTGCTGCTATGTGAGTGTTAAACGCTAAACATACTTGACAGGCAAACAAGCATGTCGTATAGATTTCGGAGGTTCGTTAAGCAAGGAGGTTGCGATGTTTGGTCAAACCCGTTGGAATTCGTTCGATGACGTCTTCAACTTCCAGCGTGACGTGGATCGCCTCTTCAACCAGTTTTGGAGCGATCTGCCGACCCGCACTGCTGCCGGTTCGTCGCCATCGTTCCAAGTGAACACGACGGACGACGGCTGGCGCGTGGACGTTCCGCTGCCTGGCATCGATCCGAAGGACGTGTCCCTCGAGGTCGCCGGCAGCAATCTCACGATTCGCGCCGAGGTTCCGAGCGAAGGCGGAGACAAGAACGTCTCGCGCTACGAGCAGACGCTGGTGATTCCGCAGTTCCTCGACCTCGAGAAGCTGACCGCCTCGCATCGGCATGGCATGCTGCGCCTGACGCTGCCGCTGAAGGATAGCGTCAAGCCGCGCCGCGTCCGGATCGAGACGCAGGTGGAGGATCAGAAGCAGCTGGCGGGAGTAAGGTAATTCAGCGGTCAACGGCGGGCTCCCAAGTCGCGCGGCATCGTCGCGCGGACTCGTCGTCAGACGCCGACGTCTTCGCTGCCTCCTCACGGCACACTCGACGGGCTCAGCACCACTGAGCCTGTCGAGGCGTCGGCAACCGCGACGCTATCAGCCGCGACTTTCAAGACGCCCGCCGGTCCGACATCAAAGGCTTTGTCGTGGCACATCGACACACAGATATGGAGGACCAATCATGCTGAGCAGACGAGTCTTCGGCTTGGCTTGCGCGGTCGCCGTGTTTGTCTGCCTCGTGGCAGCGCCGGTATCCGCGCAGCCTCTCGATAAGCGCACGCTCTTCACCTTCAGCGGCCCCGTGACATTGCCGGGCGTCACGCTCCCCGCCGGACAATATCTCTTCCGGCTGGCCGATCCCAACAGCAGCAGCAAGGTCGTGCAAGTGCTGAACGCCGACGGCACCAAGCCATACGGACTGTTCTTCACGATTCCTGCGGAGCGGCTCGAGCCGGCCGAATCGCCTGAAGTGCACTTCATGGAAACGGCGTCGGGCACGCCTGCGGCAATTCGCACATGGTGGTACCCCGGCGAACGCAGGGGTTATGAGTTCATCTTTCCAAAGGAGCAGGCCCGTCGCCTGGCGATGGGAGCGAGCCAGCCTGTACTGACGACCGACGCGCGGACGACAACGACCGAACAGACCAACACGGCGGAATTGTCACGAGTTGGCTCGGCCGGACAGGAGACAGACGTCAGCGCGAGTGCCGCCCCAACGCCCGCGGCGCCGAGCGGTAGAGCACAGGAAGGCACTATCGCTTCGTCGTCGCTCGCAATTACGACACCGTCGATCCCGGCAGTCGGCAGTGCGCCTGCTTCAGTGCAGACGTCCGCAACGGGAGGGGACTCGACGTCGTCGGGCCGTGCGCGCCCACGTTCTGCGCGAACCGCGCGCACTGAGTTGCCCCGAACGGCAAGTCAGCTTCCGTTCGTCGCGATGGTCGGTACGCTCAGTCTCTTGAGTGCCGCTTCGCTGCAGTTCTGGCGCACAGGGCGACGGTAGGACGCGTTACGGGCGAGCGTTGACCGCAGACGATCTGGACGCTCGCCCTTACTGAATGCCATGTCCCCGGTTCTTGTCACGTCCTTGATCGCGTGTCTGGCAAGTGTCTTAACCCAAGCGCACGGATCAGTCCAGTCGCCAGTTGCCCAAACGCCGATCTTCTCGTCAACGCACGAGACGGGCGGTTTCGTCGAATCCGCATTGTCGCCACCAATTCTGCTGGGCGAGCGCTACGGGTCCGGACGCGTGACGGCTATCGGGCAGGCGGTCCGTTACCTGGGAAGTCGACCTCTCATGAGCCGGAATCGAACCGATAGGGTGGTGCGCGGTATCGAACGTGGCCTCGTCTTCGTCGGAGCCACTTGTCTGCTGTGGGTTGGATCGACGTCGGTCCGGGCGATCGTCTACCAAATCAAGCAGGGAGTGTCGCTGGAGCGGCTGGATCGTTCTCTCGACTCTATCGAGGCCGTTCGCGCACCGGATGATGTCGCAACGCCTCTTCAACCGCCGGTTCCGATCGGACGTCTCGAGATCCTACGCATTGGTCTCTCCGTTATCGTTGCCGAAGGCGATGACGAGAACACCTTGAAAGTGGCGGTGGGACATCTGCCGGACACGCCACTGCCATGGGAGGAAGGAAACGCCGCGTTGGCCGGACATCGTGACACCTTTTTCCGGCCGCTTCGGCGCATTCAACCAGGTGATGAAATCCGTCTTGCCACACGGCGCGGGACGTTTCGTTACCGCGTCATTCGGCAGATGGTTGTCGAGCCAGACGAGCTGTGGGTGCTGGATTCCTCGCCGAGCTCCGGCTTGACGTTAATCACCTGCTATCCGTTCGACTACGTCGGCCCTGCTCCGCGGCGATTTATCGTTCACGCGGAACGCATGGCCAACGTGAGCGAGCGTTCGCGTACGACCGCGACTCAGGAGGACGACAGGCGATGACCATCGGCGCGGTGCAAGCGTTGTGCTCGCGAATCCCGTGGTGCGCGCCCGCGGTTCTCGAGTCGTCCTTGGAACTTGCACTCGAGATCGCTCGCGAGGGACGAGAGGGCCGTCGTATCGGGACGTTGTTCACGGTAGGGAGGGCGGACGAGGTGCTCGCGGCATCTCGAGCGCTGATCCTCGATCCACTGGCCGGGCATGCTCCAGCCCGGACACACATCACGGATCCAGACCTCCGCGGAACCGTGAAGGAACTGGCGCAGCTTGACGGGGCGTTCGTGATTTCAGAAACCGGCACCGTCGTGGCGGCGTGTCGCTATCTCGATGCATCGGTGGAGCAGATAGAGCTGCCACTTGGATTCGGCAGCCGGCACCTCGCGGCCGCATCGATCTCGCAACGTTTGGGTGTGATCGCCATCGTGGTCTCGGAGAGCGGGGTGGTGCGCGTGTTCCATGCGGGACAGATCGAAGCCACGCTCATCCCGGAGCTGTGGCTGTTGCATCGGCATCATACGCAACTGAGC
>DATNCQ010000079.1:0-2448 GCA_035571515.1 Vicinamibacterales bacterium | reverse complement strand
TTCCGCGCCGACGGCACGGGCGAGGTCTACAACGTCGTCCGCGCCATCTACTACGCGGTCGATCACGGCGCCACCGTGATCAATATGAGCTTCAGCCTGACCGAATGGTCCGACGAGTTGATCCGCGCCATGAACTACGCGGCGAACCACCGCGTCGTCCTGGTGGCTTCGGCGGGCAACGCGGGCAAGGAAACGCTGGTCTACCCGGCCGGCCTGCGCACCGTGCTGGGCGTCGGATCCACCGACATCCAGGACCGCCGCAGCGCGTTCTCGAACTTCGGCAAGGCGCTGGTTCGCCTGTCGGCGCCTGGCGAGGGGCTCGTCACGGCATTCCCCGGCAACCACTACGCCCTGGTGTCGGGAACGTCGTTCTCGACCGCCCTGGTCTCCGGTGCCGCCGCCCTGATCCTGCAGCGGGATCCGACCCTCGATCCCGAGGACGTGGACGATGCGCTGTCGCGCGTTAACCGCCCTCGTAACGGGGCTTTGGCGGGAGATCTCCGGCTGGATCTGTACTACGCCCTGAGCCGCGTCCGCCGCCCCGATATCAATTAGTCCTCCCCTATATTTTCCGGGGCACTCACGCCCCCTCACGAGTACAGCTAACACGCCGCCCATTTCCGGATGGGCGTGTGCTCCTGAGATGACACGGGAATGACCGCCCGCACACCAAGACCTGTCTACTGTTCGACGTGGCACCTGCATCACAACCTGGTGCTGGCCCGCGACATCTGCGCCGGGCGCTTTACGCATGCCGGCGCGACGGTCGTCATGGGCGGGCAGCCGGATTGGACGCGGAAAGACCTGCGCGCCATGCCGGCCTGGTGGGCCGAGTGCATCGAGTTCAATTACACGCTCGATCTGGCGTTCGCCTTCCACACCATCCGGGAACAGCGATATCTCGACACCTGGCAGCGGGTTGTGGGCGCCTGGGCAGCCGACATGCGGCCCGACTACGGGTCGCCCGACGCACTGGCCCGCCGCGTCCAGAACTGGCTCTATTCGTGGGCGGCGCTCGAAGAGTCGCTGTCGTTCACGGAGCTCGAGCCGATCGTCCAGGAAACGGTCGTCGAAAGCCTGTGCCGGCAGGCGCAGCACCTGAAGACGCGCCTCGCGTCGAAGGGGCACCGCCGCACCGAGCAGCTGTATGCGCTGCTGGTCGTGGCCCTCGCGCTGCCGGATCAGGAAGGGTCGGCGGACCTGCGCCGCTTCGCGTGGCCCGAGCTGCATCGCCGCATGCTCGTGGAGTTTCCGATCGACCGGCGCCGCCACCGCGCGGTCGGTGCGCACGAATCCATGGTGGAACTGCGGACGTTCCTCGCGGCGCGTGAAAACGCGCGGCGCTTCGGCCTGCCGGTGCAGGCGAGCTTCGACGAGCATTTAATGGCTGCCGTCGAGCGCGCCCTGATGCCGCAGCCGGAAGAGACGCCCATGCCGTTCCCCGTGACTGATCCCCGGGACAGCCTGGCCATTGCCGCCGAGTTGCTCCGGCGGCCCTTCGCGAGCCGCTCGTGAAGACCCGCCCCATGATTGCCAGCTGGACCCGGACGATCGCGCGCGCGCTTGACGCGCGCGCGATCCCCCTCCCTCTCTTCTTCCGTGACGACGAAGGCGGCTGGGCCGACGACCGCCTGACGCGTCTTCTACCGCTGTTCGAAGATGCGGGGTTGCCGCTCGACGTCGCGGTGATTCCCGCAACGATCTCCTCGAAGCTGGCCGCGCAGCTCGCGCATCGCGCGCGCATGTCCGGCCTGCTCGGCCTCCATCAGCAGGGATACGCGCACGAGAATCACGAGCACGGCATCCCGCGCTCGGAGTTCGGCCCGGCGCGTCCGCTCGCGGCGCAGCGTGAAGACATCGAGAACGGCCGCCAGCGCCTGCTCACGTACTTCGGGGCGCAGCTCGATCCGCTGTTCACGCCTCCCTGGAACCGCTGCGCATCGTCTACGGCGCCGCTGCTCGTACAGGCCGGCCTCACCGGTCTGTCCCGCGATCAGTTCGCCGATCCGATGCACCTGCGCGGCCTGTCCGAGTGCCCTGTGTCGATCGACTGGTCGTCGAAGCCGCGCGGTCCGCGCGGGCTCGACCTGTGGGCCGCGCGCTGCGCCCAGGCGATTGAGCAAGCCGAGCGTCCCTTCGGCCTGCTGATTCATCACCTCGTCATGGACGACGAGGAACGAAGCATTCTCGCGACACTGCTCAACCTCTTCCGCAAACACCCCAAGGTCCAGGCCATTCCAATGCGGGCCGTGGCCGCGTTCGGCCGTCCGTCCGCCCCCGTCCTCCCCTTCCGCGCGATTGACCCTCCGGCGTCCGCTCTGCTAGACTGATCGTTCCGTCAAGGCCTGTGTTTTCAAGACATAGGCGCGTAGCTCAGTGGTTAGAGCGCCTGCTTGACACGCAGGAGGTCGGTGGTTCGACTCCACTCGCGCCTACCAGCCTTCGCTC
>DATNCQ010000078.1:0-45132 GCA_035571515.1 Vicinamibacterales bacterium | reverse complement strand
AGGCTGATTGCCGCGACCAATCTCGATCCTGCAAAGGCGGTGCAGGAAGGCAAGCTGCGCATGGACCTGTACTACCGCGTCAACGTGATCGGGATCGGCGTGCCGCCGCTGCGCGACCGGGCCGAAGACGTGCTGGAGCTGGCCGACATCTTTCTCCGCGAGATCGGCGAGACGGTGGGGCGTCCGGCGGCAGGTTTCGAGCGCGATGCGAAGCGGGATCTGCTCGCGTATCCGTGGCCGGGCAACGTCCGCGAGCTTCGGAATGCGATCGAACGGGCGGTCATTCTCGCCGACGGCGGCTACATCCGCAGCGAGCACCTGCCCGTCACCGCAACGCGCAAGGCGCCGTCGGGCGGCGAGACGAGCACCGCGCCGCTGCCTGCCGGCGGCGTGAACCTCGACGCGATCGAGCGGTCGCTCGTCATCAAGGCGCTGGCGCAGGCGCGGCACAACAAGACGCGCGCCGCCAAGCTGCTGGGCCTCACGCGAGCCCAGCTCTACTCGCGCATCGAGAAATACGGGCTCGCGGAGACGGAATCCTGAGCGACCCGTGCATCCCGCCGTTCGCCGCGTGCTCGTCATCACCGGCGTCGTCCTTCTCCTCTTTGTCCTGATCGGCGCGACCTACCAGGGGGTCGCTACCGCGCTCGAGCGCCGGCGGTTCCCGCATCCGGGGCGGATGGTCGATGCCGGCGGCCACCAGCTTCATCTCTATTGCCTGGGACAAGGGAGCCCGACCGTCGTGCTCGAGGCGCCCGCGACGACGATGTCGTCGGCGTGGGGGTGGGTGCAGATGGACGTCGCGAAGCTGACGAGGGTCTGCAGCTACGACCGCGCCGGGCTCGGATGGAGCGAGGCGGGCGATGCGCCATTCACGCCGCAGGCGGTGGCGCCCGAGCTGAACGCGCTCCTCGCAGCCGCCGGAGAGCCGCGGCCGGTGGTCATGGCCGGCGCCGAACTTGGCGCGGCGCTGGCGACGCTGTTCGCCGCGCGTTACCCGAACGACACGGCGGCGCTCGTGCTCGTCAATCCGCCCGGCGCGGTCAGCCGGGACACGGCGTCGCGGCCATCGGCGAAGTTCGTTGCGGCATCACCCTGGCTCGCGCGCGCCGGGGTGCTGCGCGCGATGCGGACGCTCTCGGCCACGGCGGGCGAGCTGCCGCAACCCGCGGCCACGGTACTGCGGGCGTTCCTCAACCGTCCCGATCACCTGACGCGCGCCGCGGGCGAGCTCGCCCGCTGGGACGAGGCGGTGATGCTGAGCCAGGCGGCGGCGCTGCCGCGCAGCATGCCCGTGACGCAGGTTGAAGTGGAAGCACAGGATCGCGTGGCGCTCATCGCCAATCGCAGGAACGCCCGGGATGTCGCTGAGGCAATCGACCGCGCCGTTCAAAACGTCAGACGCGATCGCAGATAGCTACCAACCACCAACTACCAACTACCAACTCCCAACCGCCAAGGAGACCGGTTACGGCCTCCTTGGAGTTGGGAGCTAACGGTTACGACCGGATTCGAACGGTCACGGGCGCGGTGAGGCGCGTGGTGATGCCGGCGCCCGGACCCAGGTGGACTTCCTTGCCCTTGGTCGCGAGCACGACGCCGGTGCCGCCGGCGCCGCCGATGGCCGCGCCCTTCGCCGCCCCGCCGCCGCCGCCGAGAATCGCGCCGAGCGCCGCGCCGGCGCCCGCGCCGATCGCAATCTTCTCAGCGTCCTGCTTCTTGGTCGCCGCCGCTTCCTGCGCGTAGCCCGACGTCCTGATGTCGTAGCGCTCGCCGTTGGCGCGGACGGAGTTGAAGCGCATCGCGATGTGCGCCCGGCCCTTGACGCGGCCCGAGCCTTCGGCGCCGGTCACGACGCCGCTGACCTCGCTGCCGGCCGGCAGCACGACCTGCCCGTTGATCGTCACCGGCGAGCGCAGCGTCGCGCGCACCGGTTCCTCGACCCGGCTCGTGTCGGAGCCGACGGCGGAGGACAGCGCCAGGCGCAGCGTCGTCCCCGACGGGATGGTGACTTCCGTAAACCGGGCGGCCGGCACCACGGGCGCCGAGGTTGCCGCCGAAATCGGCGCGTTCGTCGCTTCGCCGGTCGTTGCCGCGGGGGTATCGGTGGCCGTCGTGTTTTCCGGCGCATTCGCACCGTTACACGCGGCGAGTCCGACCGCCAAACCGATTACACAGGCCCACTTCATCATGAAACCTCCTCGTCATCCGTATTGCCCCCAGACACGATTGGTGGCCGGACGACGAAAACTGGCGTCAAAAACGCCGAATTCCTCTCTGCCGCGCGGATACTGCGAAATCTCTGCCGTCGAGACTTCTGGTAGTTTTGATGAATGCGTAAGTTCGCTTTCACTCTTGTCGCGCTCGGCCTCTCCACCGGCGCGCTTGCCCAGCGGCTTCCGGCCACGGTCGTCCCGACGCATTACGCGCTCTGGTTCGCCCCCGACCTGCAGGATGCGACCTTCCGCGGGCGGGAGACGATCGACGTGACGGTCCCAAACCCGACGACGACGATTACGCTGAATGCCGCGGAAATTCAGTTCGGCGCGGTGACGATCACAGCCGGCGGCCGGATGCAGACCGCGCGCGTCGCGCTCGACGATCGCAACGAGATGGCGACGCTGACGGTCCCGCGGGCGCTCCCGAAGGGAACCGCGTCGATTCAGATCACGTACAAAGGGATCCTGAACGACAAGCTGCGCGGCTTCTATCTGAGCAAGGCCAACGGGCGGCGCTACGCGGTCACGCAGATGGAGGCGACCGACGCGCGGCGCGCGTTTCCCTCCTGGGACGAACCGGCTTACAAGGCGACCTTCGACGTGTCGCTGATGATCGACGCCGGCGACACGGCGATTTCCAACGGCGCGCAGGTGTCCGACACGCCCGGGCCCGAGGCGGGCAAGCACACGCTGGTCTTCGCGCGCACGCCGAAGATGTCGAGCTACCTGGTGGCGATGCTGGTCGGCGACTTCTCCTGCCGCACCGGGTCGGCCGACGTGATTGCCGTTCGCGTCTGCTCCACGCCCGACAAGCTGCCGCTCACCGGGTTCGCGCTCGAAGCGGCGCAGCAGGAAGTGAAGTTCTTCAACGAGTGGACCGGCATCAACTACCAGTTCGGCAAGCTGGACATCATCGGCGTGCCCGACTTCGCGGCGGGCGCGATGGAGAACGCCGGCGCCATCACCTTCCGCGAGGAGTATCTCTTTGCCGATCCCGAGCGTGCCTCGCTCGGCACGAAAAAGACGGTGGCGTCGATCATCTCGCACGAGATCGCCCACCAGTGGTTCGGCGACCTCGTGACGATGAAGTGGTGGGACGACATCTGGCTGAACGAGGGGTTCGCCACGTGGATGGCGAACAAGCCGCTCGCGGCGTGGCATCCGGAATGGCAGGTCGATCTCGACGAGGTCGAGGAGACGCAGGTGGCAGTGTCGACCGACGCGCTGCGCACGACGCGCCCCATTCGCACCAAGGTGGAGACACCCGACGAGATCAACGAGGTCTTCGACGGCATCGCCTACCAGAAGACCGCATCGGTGCTGCGCACGATCGAAAACTACGTCGGGCCCGAGCTGTTCCGGAAAGGCGTCGCGTCGTACCTGAAGAAGTATTCGTTCGCCAACGCCGCCGGCGAAGATTTCTGGACCGAGGTCGCGCGCGTCACCGGCAAGCCCGTGGACCGCATCATGAAGCCGTTCATCGAGCAGCCTGGCGTGCCGGTGGTGAAGATCGAGGCGAAGTGCCAGGGGAACACGACTGACATCTCGCTGCACCAGGAGCGGTTTACCGGCATGACGAGCCCCGCGGCCCCGCCCGGGCCGGGCCCGGCGGCGGCCGCGAGCACGCAGCTGTGGGCCATTCCCGTCTGCTTCAAGGCCGGCGGCGGCAGCGGTCCGCAGTGCGAGCTGCTCGAGCGGCGCGATCAGAAGGCGGCGCTGCCGGTCTGCTCGGCCAACGCGTTCGCCAACGCCAACGGCCACGGCTACTACCTGTCCGAATATTCGCCGGACGAAGTGCGCGCGATCGCGCGCACCGCGCGCGGCTCGCTCGCGCCGGCCGAACGCCTGAGCCTGCTCGGCGACGAGTGGTGGATGGTGCGCGCCGGCCGGCACGACGTCGGCGTCTACTTCGACATCGCCTCGTCGCTGGCCGGCGACGAGGCGCCGTCGGTGATCGAGCAGATCGGCCGCAGCCTCGCCTACGCCCACGACGACATCTTCCCGATGGCGGAGGTGCCGAAGTTCGAGGAATGGCTGCGCCGCCGGCTCGCGCCGGAGCTCACGACACTCGGCATGCCTGGCAGCACCTCGGATCCGGACGACCGCCAGAGCCGGCGCGCCACGCTGCTGTCACTCGTCGGCGTGACGGGCAACTCGGCGGAGGTCCAGCGCCAGGCGCGCGACCTCGCGCTCAAATACATCGACGACCCCTCGTCGCTGCCCCCGACGCTGGCGTCCACCGTGCTGAGCGTCGCGGCGGTCGGCGGCGATGCGATGCTCTACGACCGCTACCTGGCGCAGCTGCCGAAGCTGTCCGGCAAGCCCGAGGAGTACTACCGCTTCTTCAACGCGCTGCCGTCGTTCCGCGACCCGGCGCTGGTGCAGCGAACGCTGCAGTTCGCGATTTCGCCCGACGTGCGCACGCAGGACGCGCCGTCGCTCATCGGCGCCCTGATCGGGCAGGAGGCGTCACGCGACGCCGCATGGACGTTCGTGAAAGCCAACTGGGACACGCTGAACAAGCTGCTCGGCGTCTTCGGCGGGATCACGCGGATCGGGGGCTCGGTGGGTGCGTTCTGCTCCCGCGACAGGAAAGCCGAGGTCGAACAGTTCTTCAAGGAGCATCCGATGCCCTCCGCCGAGCGGACGCTCAAGCAGGCGTTCGAGCGCATCGACAGCTGCGTCGCCGTGAAGGAGCGGCAGGCGGCGGCCGCGTCCGCGTGGCTCGTGACGGCAGCGCGATAGGCACGCCGAACGAGAGGCGGACCTTCAGGTCCGCCTTGAGATCCCGTCTCACATTTCGCGGTGCGCGGGTGCTGCCGTAGCATCTGCGCATGACACATCCATCCTTTCGTACCGCAGCCCTCGTCGTCGCCGCCATGCTGTCCGGCGGGGTGCTCGATCGCGCCTGGCAGACCGGCGTTCTTTCCACCGCGTCCGCACAGGAGGCGCGCGCCGGCGCGCCCGCCGCGCCGCCGAAGCCGATGACGCCCGCCGAGATGCAGGCGGAAATCGAACGCCTCAAGACGCTCGTTCCCTCGTACTCGCACCCGATGCAGGACGTCGCCATCAACTGGGCGAGCCTCTGGTTCGCCGCGCAGAAGAAGAACTGGCCGCTGGCGCGCTACTACTACAACGAGGCGCGCTCGCACATCGCGTGGACCGTCCGCATCAACCCGAACGACAAGGTCAACGGCGAGATCGTCGATCTCAAGTCCATCTACGACGCCATCGACACCAGCAGCCTGATGATGGTCCGCGACGCGATCGAGAAGCAGAACGCGGCGCAGTTCACCGCCGCGTACAAGACGATGCTCGAGAGCTGTTATTCGTGCCACAAGGCGGCGGGCAAGCCCATGATCCGGCCGCAAATCCCGACGGCGCCCGTGCTCACGATCGTCAACAACGACCCGGCGGCGACATGGCCGGAATAAGCGACCCGGCCGGACGAAGTTGCCGCCATTTTGACGTCGAGCTTTTAGCGCCACGCGGATTTGTCTAGACTGCGGTCGTGCCCCCCGCACACCGTCGCGCCGCCACTGTCCTGATCGTCGATGACGATCCCGCGCTCCGCGAGCTGTACGAGAAAGTGCTGACGCTCGAGGGATACGCGGTGGTGGCTGCCGAAGACGGCGTAGAGGCGCTGAAGTACGTCGAACGCGGCCCCGTCGACGCGGTCATCCTCGACCTCATGATGCCGCGCCTCGACGGCCGCTCCGTCAAGCGCGGCTTCGACGCGAACGCTGCGATGAAGAACGTCCCGGTGATTCTCGTCACCGGCCACGTGGCCCCGGATCTCGATCCGCACGAATTCTCCTGCGTCCTCCACAAACCCATCAGCGTCGAGGCGCTCGTCAAGGCCGTGCGCAACTGCCTCGCCAAGGCCTAGGCCCGGCTGCACACAATCACTGGCCCCGCCTTGAGACGCGCTCGATGACGCGCGATAATGTTCGACTGTCCCAATGAAGAAGGAGACCCTCTTGCCAAGAAAATCATTGTTCGCGCTGACTGTTCTCGCAGTCATCTGCATCGCCTTCATCCGGCTCTCGGCCGCACCCTCCTCCCGAACCACGTTGCCCGGCAGCGTGCCCCCCTGGGCGAAGGCCGCCAATCGCGGCGGCGCCGCCGACAGTGCCGACACGGTCATCTTCCGCGTCTACCTGCCGTGGCGAGGCGGCGACGCGGCGGCGGCGTTCGCGCTGTCCGTATCCACCCCCGGCAGCGCGAATGCGGGACAGTTCCTCTCGCCGACGCAGTTCCGCAACCAGTTCGCGCCCACCTCGCAGGACATGTCGGCGGTGACGTCGTGGCTCAAGCAGCAGGGCTTCTCGATCGGCTACACGCCGTCGAACCGCCACTTCGTGGAGGCCTCCGGCACCGTCGCGCAGGCAGCGGCCGCCTTCGCGACGACGTTCAGCGTCTACAACCATGCGGGCGCGCAGCTGCGCTCGCAGGACAGCGCGCTGTCCGTTCCGGCCGGCTTGCCTGACATCGCGGCGGTGGTCGGCCTCGACGACAGCTACGCGCTTATCCGTCCCGGGGCCGTCGCAGCGCCGCCGCCGGGCGCCTTCGTCAACGCGAGGCCCTGTTCGGCGTTCTGGGGCGAAAAGACCATTGCCAATACGCCGGCACCTGACGGCACGAAGCTGCCCGCCTCGCCGCCGACGTGGGCGCCGTGCGGGTGGGCGGGCGCGCAGCTGCAGGGTGTGTACGGGATGGCGGGCGCGATTGCCGGAGGTACCGACGGCCGCGGCGTGACCGTCGCGGTCATCGACGCGTACGCCTCGCCGACGATCGTGAACGACATCGAGACCTACTCGTCGCTGCACGGCCTGCCATCGCTGCGCGGCAACTTCCGCCAACTCGTCGCGCCCGGCACCTTCCGCCGCCCCGAGAACCCCGCGCAGGATCCGCAGGGATGGTCCGGCGAGGAGACGCTTGATATCGAGGCCGTGCACACGATGGCGCCAGGCGCCTCGATCCTCTACGTCGGCGCGCCGAACAACCGTCAGGACCTCGACTCCGCGCTGAACCATGTCGTCGATCAGCACCTCGCCGACATCGTGACCAACTCGTACGGTTTCGCGGGCGAGGCGCTGCCGCCCGGCTATATCAAGCCGTACACCGACACGTTCATCCAGGCGGCGGCCGAAGGCATCAGCGTCCTGTTCTCCTCCGGCGACTCGGGCGACGAGACACTCGGCGTCGCCGGCGCCACCCCAACGCCCGACTGGCCAGCCTCGAGCCCGTGGGTCACGGCGGTGGGCGGCACGTCGCTCGGCGTGAGCGCGGCCAACGGCCGCGTGTTCGAGCTCGGATGGCAGACTACGCGATCGTTCCTGGCCAACGGCGCGTGGGGCGCGCGCACGTATCTGTACGGATCGGGCGGCGGCACGAGCCGGCTCTTCACGCAGCCGGCGTACCAGGCCGGCGTGGTGCCGGACGCGCTGTCGAAGCGCTATGGCGGTGCGCCGATGCGGGTCGTGCCCGACATCTCCGCCGTTGGTGATCCGAACACGGGGATGCTGATCGGCCAGACGCAGACCTTCCCCGACGGGAGCGCGCGCTACTCGGAGTACCGCATCGGCGGCACGAGCCTGTCGTCTCCGCTCGCGGCCGGCATGCTCGCGCTCGCCGTGCAGCGCCGCGGCGCGCCGATTGGCTTCGCGAACCCGGCGCTCTACGCCATTGCCAGCACCGGTGCGTACTACGACATCACGAAGACCGATCTCGGCGCCTACCCGGGAACGGTGCGCTCGGACTTCGTCAACGGGGTCGATGCGTCGAACGGCTATCGCTTCTCCGCGCGCTGGTTCGATGAGGACGCCCTCCTCACCATCCACGTCCGCCCCGGCTACGACGACGTCACGGGCGTCGGCGCGCCAAACGGCGAGGCGTGGTTGAGCGGGCTGTCGCACTAGACTGCTGTCGACTGAACCTCGCTAACCTCATCCTCTTCGGCGTCACGGCCGCGGAACTCGCGTTCCTCGTCGCCGTGACGCCGCAGTTCGAGCTCGTCGACTGGATCTACGTCCTGCAGCACGTCATCGTCCTCATGGTGGCGCTCGTCCGGCGGCCGCCGATAGCGCAGGATCACTCCCTCGCGACGAGCACGGCGGTCGTCATCGCCTACGCCTACCCGTACGCGCAGGCGTTCTATCTGCAAAAGGTTCCAGGGACCCCGGTGTCGCCCACGGCCGGCACGATACTGGTCATCGCGGCCGCGTGTCTCAGCCTGGGCACGCTCGCCGTCCTCGGCCGGCGCTTCGGGGTGCGGCCGGGCCTCCGCGACCTGGTCACGAAAGGGCCGTACCACGTTGTGCGGCACCCGATGTATCTGGCGTATGTGCTCGCCGACATCGGCTACAACCTGCAGGAGCGGAATCCAGGGACCATGCTGCTGGTGCTCGTGGGCTGGGCGTCGCTCGTCTACCGGATCGATCGCGAGGAACGCGTGCTCGCGCACGACGCCCGGTGGGCCGCCTATGCGGCGTCCGTCCGCTACAGACTTCTGCCCGGTATCTGGTAGCCGCGCCGGGGCGCCAGTCGCGGCTCGCTAGTTCGACGCGGCGTTCTGCGGCTGCTGCGGAGGCTGCGCCTTCGGCAGCGGCTTCCGCGGCAGCAGCGTCTCCCGGTTGGCGGTGTTGTAGACGAACGACGTGACGATGGCCGCCATCTGCATCATGTCGGCGCGCTGCACCCGGTCGTAGACGTCCATGTTCGAGTGGTGCGTGCGCGAATCGTACTCGAGCGGGTCCTGGATGAACTGAAAGCCGGGCAGCCCGACCGCGTCGAACGACAGGTGATCGGTGCCGCCAGTGTTGCGGATGGAGATCGTCGACGCCCCGAGATCCTCGAACGGCTTCAGCCACGCCTGAAAGATTGGCCGCACGGCGTCGTTTCCCTGGAGGTAGATGCCGCGAATCTTCCCCGAGCCGTTGTCCACGTTGAAGTAGCCCGCGAGTTTCCCGTGCTCGGGCTTCAGCTTCATGTCCTCGCGCGCGGCGAAGTGCTCCGTGACATAGGCGCGCGAGCCGAGAATCCCCTGCTCCTCGCCGCTCCACAGCGCGAGGCGCACGGTGCGATCGAGCCGCAGGTTGAGCGTCTTCAGGATGCGCATCACCTCGATCATCACGGCGCTGCCCGCCGCGTTGTCGGTGGCGCCCGTGCCGCTGTGCCAGCTGTCGAGGTGCGCCCCCAGCATCACCACCTCGTCGCGCTTGCGGCCGCCGGGAATCTCGCCCACCACGTTCACCGAGTCGGTGCGGTCGTCGACGAAGCGTGCCTGGATGTCGAACTCGAGCTTCACGGGAATCTTGTGATCGAGCAGGCGCGCGATGCGGTTGTAGTGCTCCGGCGTCAGCGTCACGATCGGCGAGGGGACCGGGTCCTTCGGGTCGCGCGACCCGCCGCCCTGCGCGAAGACCGTCCCGCCTTCACTCCGCCCCGCGCCGACGCGGATCGCCACCGCGACGCCCTCGTCCGCCAGGAACTTGTTCAGCGCCCGCTGAAACGCCTGATTGCCGCCGCCGCCGGGACCGCCCTGCCGGCCGCCGCCAATCGCGGCAGCTCCCGGCGGCGCCTGACCGCGGCCGCCCTGCGCGGCGTCGGGCGCCTGCGCGATGGTCGCGAGGTCCGTGTCGGTCCGCCGCAGCGCGAGCGGCTGCAGGCTCATCTGCAGCTCGCGCCCCGGGCCGAGCAGCACCATCTTCCCCTTGAGCATCCCGCTGTACTTTGCGAAGTCCGCGTCGTTGTTGATGGCGACAATCATCGCGTCGCCGCTCACGGGACCGTTGGTGCCGGGCGTGTACGCGAGCGGCGCGCCGATGAGCGGCACCCCCTGCGGCTCGAGCATCTGCGCCGAGAAGCGCGTGTAGGTCCAGCCGCGGCCGAAGGGTCCCCACTTCTCCTGCCGGCCGCTGATACCCCACTCGCCGAGCCGCTTCACCACCCAGTCGGCGGCGGTGAAGAAGCCGGGAGAGTTCGTGAGGCGCGATCCGCTCACGTCCGTCAGGTAGAAGAGGTGCTCCATCACCTGCGAGTTCTGCAGCGCCTCCTGGCGGATCTTGTGGACCGCGTCGAGATCGACCGCCTCCTGCGCGACGAGCGGCCACGAGATCGCAAGCGCGAGTACGACGACTGCAACGACACGTGGAGCGATTTTCATGACGCCTCCGGCGGGTCCGCGTTCGCGTGGCACGCGCGCTCCGCGGGACCCGCCCTACTGCTTGAGCTGCTGCAGCTGATTCTTGGCCTGGTTGTTGTTCGGATCGAGCTGCACCGCCGTCTCGAGATCCTTGATCGCGCCCGGCTTGTCGCCCTTGGCGTTCTTCACCTGCGCCATCGCCTGATACGTCTGCGACGACTTCGGGAAGTACTCGAGGTTCGCCTGCAGGTACTTCATCGCGTCGTCCGGACGCTTCTGATTGAGCGCGGTGTTGGCGATGCCGACCAGCGCGATGTCGGTGAAGTCGTACTGCTGGCCGCCGTAGAACTTCGCGCGGAGTTCCTTGAACTTCGCGAGACCGGCATTCACGCCACCCGTTTTCTCGGCTTCACTGATCGCGTCGCCGAGCGGCGCCGGAATCGGCAGCCCGTGATGGCACGATGCGCAGAGCACGCGCGTCGGCGCGCCCGGCCGGGCCTCGATCGACGTCGGGCCGGCGGTGACGGGCTTGTCGACGATGGCGGCGAGCTCCACGTTGATCGAGTCGCGGAAGAGAATCATCTTGCGCGCGACGCGCTTCGTGCGCATCTCATCCGACGCGAAGTCGAACCGGCCGTTGTTCTGGACGTGACAGTAGGCGCACTCGACGCCGAGGGAGCGGTTGAACGCGTTCATGAAGTTCAGAACGACCGCACGCGGCGTGTCCGTCGGCCATACCTGCAGGTTCGTGAAGCCGTTCGGTTGCGCCGTGCCTCCCTGGGCCTGCGCGGAAACGGCGACCGCACCCGCAAGGACGAGAAGGCATCCGAACGCGATTCCGTAGAAGGCACGTGTCATGGCTGCACCTCGATGACGCTCCGTCAGGAGCCGCGCAGATTCTGCCACACGGCGGGCGCCAGCGCGCCCGGCCTCGGCATCCCGCCGGCGCCGATCTTCAAGCAATAGCCCGCCGCGCATTCAGGCGATGGGGCGCCAGCCCCAGCCGCAGGCGAACCGATTGGTTCGGGCATTCTTCGACAAAGAAGTCTGCCCCAGGGGTGACTTCCCGCGAGGCGTACCCCTGATTTAAAGGGGTTTTTCGCATGCGGTCCGGATCGGGTCTTGAGATGGGGGCGGCATGCCTTCAACGATGCGACAAGCGGGATCGACTCACAAGCCGACGATTCTGTGGCAGCTTCGCCGCGGCGCCGACGAGACGGCGTCAGCCGTCATGTTCCCGCTGCGGAACAACGCCACCCTCCTGTGGTGGGTCAAATCCAAACTGGAGGGCGCGCGCTACTTCCCGACGCAGACGCACGCGCTCGAAGCGGCCGACCAGGTGCGATCGGCGCTGTCGGCGCTCGGGTGGGAAGACCAGCGCGCACGTTCACGACGCGCCGTGGCGGCTCGCGCCTAGGCCGCGGCCGCCCAGGCGGCATGCCAACGGGACGCGCGACGCGGGCGCAATCTTCACGGACGAACGCCGCGCCACGCAACAGCTAGGTCGAGAAGCGTGCACGTTGACCCCGTGCGTCCCCCCGCACGATGTGTCCGGTCCCGCCTACCAGTGTTTGAGATTCCAACGGCCGCGAGCAACGGCCGGCCGCCACCGTGATATCCTGCGCGGGCGTTGGCGGCCGCCTCCCCGCGGTGCGCCTTTTGCTCCCGCCGGACCCGGTCCAACAAAGGAGTCGAACGTGCGCGGTCACGATCGCCTTCGTTTCTTCCTGCTCCTGGCGATATTTGTAACGGTCCTGCCCGCGACGTCCGCGGCCCAGTGGGACCCGTTCGACCCTCCGCGCGATCCGAAGCACCTCGACATCAGCGGGTCGGCGGGCCTGCGCCTGTCAACGGACTGGAGCAACCTGATTCTTCTCGGCTCGGTGTCTCCCGCGACCGGCGTCCTCGAACAGGTGCTCGCGCGAGACCTCGTGTTCGTGCCGGGCCCCGTCTTCGACACCACCGTGACGTACTGGGAGGGACGGTACGGGTTTCGGACGCACGGCGGCTTCTCGCGCAAGTGCCTCGCCATCGGGCGGCGTTGTGGCGCCGTCCCGACGCTGAACGGCCCGACGCGGGGCTCGGTCGACGTCGATGCCTTTTATTACGACGTCGGCGGCGCCATCGGGTTCCTCGACTACCACCGGAACCCGTGGGTGTGGCCGTACACGTTCTTCGGCGTCGGCGGCGTCACCTATGACGTCAAGCAGACTGTCTCGCCACCGCTGCAGATGTTCATCCAGGCGAGGCCGCCCGCCACGCCGGATGTCACGATTACGTCCGACCGCAGCCGGCCGCTGCTGATCGCGATCGACGAGCTCGGCCTCGAGACGAAGTTCGCGTTCAACTTCGGCATCGGCACCGACTTCCGGGTGCCGCTCGGCGCCGCGGGCTTCGGCCTGCGGTTCGAGCTCTCGGACAACGTTCACGGGTCGCCGCTCCAGATACGGGTGGCCGACGTCAACGCCGTCGCCGACAACGACGTCGCGCAGCCGAACGCCCGGCTGGTTCACAACCTCCGCGCCAGCGGCGGAGTCGTCCTCCACTTCGGCCATTGAGGGGATGCACCGCGTGACGAACATCCGTCGATCCGCGCTCGTTGTGGTGATCGGGCTGGCGGCCACCGCCGTCCTTACGGCGGGCCCGCAGCAATCCGCCCGGCGGCTGGCGCGAGGCATGCCGCCGGTGACCATGCAGGCAGGGGCACTCGCCCGCCTCGTCGGCGAGATGGCCGGCTACTCCGTGACCGTGCCGCGCGCCCGCATCCTGTGGGTAGTGGACGCGCACGCGCTCGTCGTCGAATCGGATTCGCTGTTCGATCCGACGTGGCGCGATCGCAACCGCGTGCTCGTGCTGGTCGAACGGGGACGATCGCTGTCGATTCCCCGTTCGCCCATCGCCATCGCGCCGGTCACCATCGTCGGCGTCGCGCGCACGCTCCTCGGCATCCAGGCGGGCCACGAGGTGCCGTGGCCGGGTGCGCTGACGCGCCACGAGCTCGATCGCCTCGACGTCCGTGCCGCGGTCCTGGCCAGCTCGGTCCAGACCCCCGACGGCGTCGAGCTCACCTCGGCGGCGGCGGAACGGTGACGCCGCCGGAAGGTATCGGATAACAGGTCCGCGGCCCTAGTCCCTCGACAAGAGCACAGAGCAATTGTTTGCTCTTGTCCCCCTCCTGCAATCCAAACGCGACGCGCCTCCGTAGAGTGCAGTGGGTGCTCGACCACGCGGCGGCGGACGCTGTTGTCCTCCGCTTTCGACGCCGGTCAGCCCAGAGAAGAAAGCGAGGACAGCTATGAGGCGATTGAGAATTGGTGTCGCCGGTGCGCTGCTCGTGGCGACCAGCATCACGCTGCACGGGTCGAGCCACCGCGAGGCGCTGTCGATCCTGAACGAGCCGTGCGCCGACAACACGGACACGTTCGCGTGGATGTCGAACGGCCTGCACGACAAGCTCTATTTGATCATGGACTTCAATCCACTCCACGAGCCCGGGCAGGGCAACCAGGGACTGCGCGCGTGCGACGGGTACCGCTACGAGTTCCACGTCGCGAAGGGCGCCAGCCTGAAGGACAAGGTGGTCTACCGCGTCGAGTTCAGGAAGCAGCTCACGCCTGACGCCGCGCCGAGCCCGACCGACCCGCTGGGCGGCAGCAACGAGCTGCTCTGGCAGCTGACCGGCGGCACGGAGACGATGAGAGTGTCGCGCATCACGGGCGACGGCGCGGCCAGCGGCCGCGACGAAGACGAGGACGAAGACGAGGCCGACGGCGCCGACGTGCTTGGCAACAACCTGCCGGTTCTTCCGAACAACCACGGCCCGCAGACCGATCGGCTGGTCTACGGCCTCGGCCCCTTCAAGGGCTACGACTCGGGCGACTCGACCAGCCGTGAAGTGGGCCTCTACGATCAGGCGTTCGTCGACCGGTTCATCCATCCGCTCGGCAACGGCGGGCGCGTCATCGCCGGCGAGTTCGACGACCCGTATCAGCTCGACGAGAAAGGGATCTTCGACCTCGTCAACCTGGGGCGCGGTGACCTTGGCGGCATCCCCGGCGCGCGGCGCGGTCCGATCGAAGACGTGTTCACCGGGTTCAACGTCTTCTCGATCGCCCTCGAGGTTCCGGTTCAGGACATCTTCCCCAACGGCATCCCGCACAACGGTACGCTGCTCTCCAACTCGACCGACAGCCTGCTGCGCGTGTGGACCAGCATCAGCCGCCGGGAGAAGCAGGTCGTCGACCCCACCAACGTCATTACCGGCCTGAAGGGCGAGGGCAAATTCGTTCAAGTCGGCCGCAATGCGCTGCCGCTGTTCAACGCCGGCCTCGTCGGGACCCAGCGCCAGACGAAGTACCTGCACACGACGCCGATGCGCGACGTGACGAACTTCGGCGCCGACATCCTGTTCCCGGTCCTGGTCCGCGACGCCGAGGCGCTCGGCATCTACAAGGCCCTCGGGGTGCCGGCGGCCACCGTCGCGACGCTCAAGGGCCCGCGCGCGGACATCATCAACGCCATCAACCTGGGACGGCCGATTCCGATCGCCGACGGGTTCACGGGGGATGTCATCACGCTCGATGCGGCCATCGATTCGAGCTTTCCGAACGGGCGGCGCCTGGGGGGCGGCGCGCAGCCGAACATGCACCAGGTGAACGTGAACACCGTCCTCATCAGCCTGATCGTCGCGGGCAATCCGGCGGCCGGTCTCGCAAGAGGCGTCGAGGTCAACGACAAGGACTTCAACCCCCAGTTCCCGTTCCTGGCGCCGGCACACCAGGGCCTGCTCCAGGGACACGGTGGCATCAACGTCCCGACCGAGCCGACCCCGCCTCCATCCCCCACGCCATAGCGCGCGGTCATTGAACGAGAACGGCCCCCACTCGCGTGCGGCCGTTCTCTCGTGAAAGGAGGACAACCCGTGAATAGACTGGCTTCCCTCAGTAACAGGACCGTGTCGGTTCTGGTGGTGGCAGCCATCGCCACGAGCGGTGCGACCCTGTCCGCGCACGACATGTGGGTCGAGCCGACGACGTTCGCCCCCGCCGCCGGCGAGATTGTCGGCGTCCGGCTGCGCGTCGGCCAGGACCTGCTCGGGGATCCAATCCCGCGCGATCCGGCGCTCCTCCGGCAATTCATCGTCGACGACAGCGAAGGGCGGAAGCCGGTGGTCGGCCGCGACGGTCTCGACCCGGCCGGATACGTTCGGGCCGCGACTGCCGGTCTCCTCGTCGTCGGCTATCACAGCCATCCAAGCTCGGTCGAACTTCCGGCGGAGAAATTCAATCAGTACCTGAAAGAAGAAGGGCTCGATGCCATCGCGGCGCTTCGGGCCGCTCGCGGTCAGTCCGGCGCCGTGGGGAAAGAGACCTTTACGCGCTGCGCGAAGAGCCTCCTGCTGTCGGGGCCGGCCGGCGCCAGTCAGCGCGACCACGCGCTCGGCTTCACGCTGGAGCTCGTGGCGGAACGGAACCCGTACGCGCTGGCCGCGCAGCAGGATCTGCCCGTGCGCCTGACGTACGAGGGCCGACCCCTCGCCGGCGCGCTGGTCGTCGCGATCAATCAGTCGCGTCCCTCGGAACGGCAGGCGGTCCGCAGCGACAAGGCCGGGCGGGCGCGGTTCCGCGTGTCGGACTCCGGGATGTGGCTGATCAAGGCGGTGCACATGATCGACGCGCCGCCCGGAAGCACGGCCGACTGGGCGAGCTACTGGGCCTCGCTCACCTTCGCGCTCCACGCCCCGGCGCCGCAGCGGCAGGCATCATGATCGCCGGCCGCCGGGCGCTCGTGGCCGTGGGGATGGTCGCCTGTGTGCTGGTTCCGCGCGGGCCGGTGGACGCGCACGAAATCGGCACGACGCGTGTCGCGGTCAGCTTCGCGCCGGCAGGACGGTACGACATCGAAATCGTCACCGATGCGGCGGCGCTCGCCGAGAAGCTCGAGACGGTCGCGGGCCCTCCGCATCCGATGGGCACGACGCCCGCGGCGCAGTCGGATTCGCAGCTCGCGGCGCTCGACGCCGTGTTCCGCAAGCGACTGCGCCTCGAGTTCGATGGAAGCCCCGCGCACCCGGCCATCAGCTACGCGATCGTACGTTCTGCCGATGCGCTCTCACCACCCGTCGCAACGATTCACCTCAATGGCGAGGCGCCTCCAGGTGCCCGCCACTTCACGTGGACATATGCGTGGACGTTTGCCTCGTATGCGCTGACGGTGCGGAGCGCCGGCACCGCAGTCAGCACGCAATGGCTCGAGGGCGGACAGACCAGCCCCCCGCTTCCACTGGCAGTTCCGGCGGCGCCCCCTGACCGCATCCGGACGGCGTGGCGATACCTGGCACTCGGATTCACCCACATCGTGCCGTACGGCTTCGATCACGTGCTGTTCGTGCTCGGCCTCTTCCTCCTCAGCGGCCGGCTCCGCACGGTGCTGTGGCAGGTGAGCGCGTTCACGGTCGCGCATTCGATTACGCTCGGCCTCGGCATGTACGGCCTGATCGCCGTACCGCCCTCGATCGTCGAGCCGCTCATTGCCGTCTCCATCGCGTACGTGGCGATCGAGAACCTGTTCCTGCGCGAGCTCAGGCCGTGGCGGGTTGCGCTGGTCTTTGCGTTCGGGCTCCTGCACGGCATGGGCTTCGCGGGGGCGTTGAAAGAGTTGGGCCTGCCGCCCTCGGAGTTCCTGACCGCGCTCGTGACGTTCAACGTCGGCGTCGAGGCCGGCCAGCTCACGGTGATTGGAGTCGCCTTCCTCCTGGTCGGCTGGCATTGCAGCGGCCGCGACTGGTACCGCCGTCGCGTCGTCGTGCCCGCTTCACTGATGATTGCGTGTACGGCGGCGTACTGGACCGTGGCCCGGCTTGCGCTGTAGGCCACGCGGGAGGTGGCCATCGAGAAGTGCGGAGTCCGCCAAGCGCATTTGCGAACGCGAGGGCATTTCTGATCCCTGATCCCTGATCCCTGAACCCTGATCCCTGGTCCCTCGGATCCCGGATCCCGGATCCCGGATCCCGGCCCGCGTCAGAACTTGCGGGACCAGTCCGTCGGCCATCGCTCCACCACGACCTTCTTCTCCGTGTAGAAGTCGATCGCGTCGCGTCCCTGCGCGTGGAGATCGCCGAAGAAGCTCTCCTTCCATCCCGAGAACGGAAAGAACGCCATCGGCGCCGCGACGCCGACGTTGATGCCGACATTGCCGACCTCCGCTTCGTAGCGGAACTTCCGCGCCGCCAGGCCGTCGCGGGTGAACAGACACGCCATGTTGCCGTACGCCGATCGATTCACGTACTCGATCGCCTCGTCAACCGTCTGCGCGCGCATGAGGCTGAGCACTGGGCCGAAGACCTCGGTGCCCGCAATCTCGGATCCGGACTCGACGTGATCCAGAACCGTGGGTGCGATGAAATTGCCGACCGGCGGCACCTTCGCCTCCACTCCGCCGACGCGCAGCGTCACACCGCCGCGGGTGGCCGTCGCAAGCAGCCCATGAATGCGCTGCTTGCTGTCCGCCGTGATGACCGGGCCCATTTCCACGCCCGCCTCCAGGCCGTTGCCGACACGCCGCGACGCCGCCGCATCCGAGATCAGCCCGGGAAACGTCCGGCCCGCGTCGCCGACCGCGATGGCGAGCGACGTGGCCAGGCATCGCTGGCCCGCGCAGCCGAACGCCGAGTCCGCGACGATCTTCGTCGTCATCTCCATGTCCGCATCGGGGAGGATGACCGAAGGATTCTTGGCGCCGCCCTGGCACTGGACCCGTTTGCCGCTGGCCGCCGCGCGGCTGTAGACGTGGCGGGCCACGGCGCTCGAACCGACGAACGAGACCGCGCGCACGCCGGGGTGATCGAGCAGCGCATCGACGCTCTCGCGCCCGCCGTGCACGAGGGTGACGACCCCTGCCGGCAGCTTGATCGCCTCCAGCAGCTCGAACACGCGGGCCATCGTCACCGGGGTCTTCTCCGACGGCTTGACGATGGCGCAGTTGCCGCAGGCGATGGCGTACGGCAGGAACCAGAGGGGGATCATGCCGGGAAAATTGAACGGCGTGATGATGGCGACGACGCCGACCGGCTGGCGGATCATGATCTCGTCGATGCCGCGGGCGATGTCCTCGACGTTGGCGCCCATCATCAGTGTCGGGATGCCGCAGGCGACCTCGACGTTCTCGATGCCGCGCCGCAGCTCGCCGTCGGCTTCGGCGAGCGTCTTGCCGCATTCGCGCGTGATCGCCGCGGCGAGGTCGTGGATGTTGGCGTCGAGGAGCTGCTTCAGCGCAAACAGGTACTGAATCCGCTCGCCGGGCGGCGTGCGGCGCCACGCGGGATACGCCGCGCGCGCCGCGGCGACGGCGTCATCGACGTCGGCGCCGGACGACATCGGCACGCTGGCGATGCGTTCCGTCGTCGCCGGGTTGCACACCGGAACCGAAGTGCCATTGCGCGGTGGACGCCACGCGCCGCCGATGTAATTACGAAGCTCGATGGAACTCATAGGTGAAGATCCTAACCGGTCAACAAAACGCTGGACAGCGCGGTCGTCTGGCGCCAGAATTCGCGTCGCACCCCCGAACCCTTCCCCGTTCCCCCCGGCAGACACGCAGAGAACCCATTTCGGACCGGGCAACGCTCTGCCTTCGAGAGGAGACTGCATGCTGAGGACTTCGTCCGTTCGATTCCTGATACTGGGATCCCTGCTTGTGGCCGTTGCGGCCGTCGCCGCCGTCGCCAGCGAGGGGTCCCAATCCTTCCGCATCCGTGACGACTGCGACCCGGCGACGTTCAATGCGGCGCTTGGTTTCGTCGCGTGCATCACGACCTTCGACGGCGACACGACGTTCACGAAATTCCTCAACGAGCTGACAGAGGACAAGACCGTCGGCGGCTGGCGGTTCAACCCCGACCAGACTAGCCTGGATCGAGGGGAGAGGACGATCATCGAGAGCCGCGCGGGTGAGGTGCACACGTTCACGCGCGTGGAGAAATTCGGCGGCGGTGTCGTGCCGCTGCTGAACACGCTCTCGGGCAATGTCGTGCCTGCACCCGAATGCCTGGTGCCGGCCACTCCGACCGATACCAAGAATCTCGCGGTACTGCCCGGAACCAAGACCCTTGGACCTACCGCGGGCAGCAGCGATCTGCCGGCCGGCAAGACGACGAATTGGCAGTGCTGCATCCACCCGTGGATGCGCTCGACGATCACCGTGAAATGAACGGCTGACGCGGTGGCGCAGCGGCAGCGGGAGCCCAATGGTAGGATCCGGGTTCCTCCACGTGGATCATTCTGAGCTCATGGGACGCGCCACGGCCTGGCTGCTCGTCGGCAGCTGTGTCCTCTTCTCGGTATCGCCCGTCGACGCCGGCCAGGCGGACGCGCCGGCGACGACGGCATTCCTTCGTGCCGGCGACCTTCCGGCCGATTTCGATGGACCACCGCCTCCCGTCGCGCCGGCCGTCATCTCGCGTGACGCGGCCGGGCGGGCCACCGTTCGCGCCGTCCGCGTCACGACGCCCATGCGTATCGACGGTGCACTCGACGAGCCGCTCTACACCACCGTTCCGCCGATTTCGGATTTCATCCAGCAGGAACCGCGCGAGGGTGAGCCCGCCACCGAGAAAACCGAAATGTGGGTGGCATTCGACGACGACAACGTGTACGTCGCGTTCCGCTGCTGGGAAAGCGAGCCGGATCGGGTCGTTGCGAACGAGATGCGGCGCGACGGTCCGAATCTCTGGCAGGGCAACGACCTCGTGGCATTCAGCTTCGACACCTTTCGCGATCGCCGCAACTCCTTCAACTTCATTACCAACGCGCTCGGCGCTCGCGAAGACGGGCAGGTGACGAACGAGCGGCAGTGGAACGGCGACTGGAACACGGTGTGGGATGTCCGGGCGAAGCGGTTCGAAGGCGGCTGGACCGCGGAGGCTGCGATTCCGTTCAAGTCGCTGCGCTATCAGCCGGGCCAGGAGCAGATCTGGGGCTTCAACGCGTTCCGCACCAACCGGTGGAAGAACGAAATCTCGTACATCACGCGCGTTCCGGCCGCGCGCGGGCAGTCGGGACTCTATCAAGGATCGTTTGCGGCGGCGCTGGTGGGCCTGGAGCCGCGATCCGGCTCCAGGACCCTCGAGCTCAAGCCGTACGCGATTTCGGACCTCAAGACCGTCCGCGCGGGCGGACCGCCCGTGTCGAACGACGTGAGCGGGGATGCGGGCCTCGACGTGAAGTACGGGCTGACGCAGAACCTCACGGCGGACTTCACCTACAACACCGACTTTGCCCAGATCGAAGCTGACGAACAGCAGGTCAACCTGACGCGCTTCAGCCTGTTCTTCCCGGAGAAGCGCGAGTTCTTTCTCGAGAACCAGGGCCTCTTTGCCTTTGGTGGCGCCGCAGCGGGTGGATTTTCGGCGGCCAACAGCGACGTGCCGATCCTGTTTTACAGCCGGCAAATCGGGCTCGATCACGGGCGCCCCGTACCAATCGTGGCCGGCGGCCGGACGACGGGCCGCGTCGGACGCTACAGCCTCGGTCTCATCGACATCCAGACGGGCAACGATTCGGGAGTACGGTCCACCAATTTTTCCGTCATGCGGCTGAAACGCGATCTCCTCCGGCGCAGCAACGTCGGGATGCTGCTGACGGGGCGATCGGTCGGGCAAACCGGCACCGGCACGAATGCGCTCTACGGCATCGATGGCACGTTCGGGTTCTTCGACAACCTGAACGTGAACACCTACTGGGCGCGCTCGCAGACTGGCGGCCGTCGAGGACAGGACACCAGTTTCCGCGGCCAGCTCGATTACGCGGGCGACCGCTACGGCGCCCAGCTGGAGCACCTCGCTGTCGGCGACGACTTCAACCCGGAGGTCGGCTTCGTGCGCCGCAACGACATGCGCCGCAGCTCCGCGCTGTTCCGCTTCAGCCCGCGGCCGAAGCGGATCGCCTCGGTGCGCAGGTTCTTCTCGCAGGGGTCGATCGACTACATCACCAATGGCGCGGGCCACCTCGAGACGCGCGAATCGAACGGCGAGGTTGCGATCGAGTTCCAGAACAGCAATCGCCTCAGCGTCAGCTTCACCGACACCTACGAGTTCCTGCCGCGTCCGTTCGACATCGCGCCCGGGATCACGCTGCCGGTGGGCGGCTATCGCTTCGACAACGTGCACGTCCAGATGAACCTTGGACAGCGGCGCACGGTGAGCGGGAATTTCGCGGTGGATCGCGGCAGCTTCTACAACGGCGAGAAGACGACGCTCAGTGCGAGCCGCGGCCGGATGAACGTGGGCTCGCAGCTGTCCGTCGAGCCTACCTACCTGCTCAACCTGGTTGATCTGGCGGAAGGATCGTTCACCAACCAGCTGATCGGCTCGCGCGTCACCTTCACGATGACGCCACAGATGTTCACCAGCGCGCTGGTGCAGTACAACTCCAGCAGCCACGCCATCAGCGCGAACGTGCGGCTGCGGTGGGAATATCGACCCGGCAGCGAGTTCTTCGTGGTGTTCAACGAGGACCGCGATACGCTCGCGCGCCGCTTCCCCGCCCTCGCCAACCGGGCGCTGATCGTCAAGGTCAATCGGCTGTTCCGGCCCTAGTCAGGTGACGGACCCGCACCAAACGATGGTGCCGGGTCAGGCCGTGATGCCTGACTCGATGAACGTCGCCCCAGACCGCCTTGGCCCGCGTCCAGCCGGTCGCACGGATCGTGCAGCGACGAGGCCCGGCATGACGACGTTCAGCCGGTCGGGAAATCATCGGAGAGAGGCTCATCGCACCACCTCCGTGTTGTCATCGTTGTCGTTGTCGCCCCAGAGAATATTTTCACCCCAGACGAGGTTCTCGCCCCACAGGACGTTCTCGCCCCAGACGAGGTTCTCGCCCCACAGTACGTTCTCGCCCCAGACGATGTTTTCGCCCCAGATGATGTTCTCGCCCCACAGGATGTTCTCGCCCCAGACGATGTTCTGTCCCCAGGCAGCCCTGTTGTAGTAGACGGAATCCCCCCACAGGATGTTTTCACCCCACAACACGTTCTGCGCCCATGGCGCGACCTCCGAGCCGATCACGTTCGACGCCGTGACCCCGGACGTGAGCCACCATGTTCCGGGGGCAGCCGACGTGTCGAACCTGGCCGCCAGCGCCAGCGCGCCGGCCGCATTGACTTCGCCCGCGCCCTGCGTGAGCGGATCGTACGCGACGCCATTGTCGTCGTGCAGCTGGGTGGCCGTGAACTCGAGGATCGCTTTGAGTGCGTTGGGCCGCACTGCGCCGGCGACCGGGTTGGCCGTGCGGCTCGCCTCGATCACGAGCGCGGCGACGCCGCTGACCATCCCGGCGGACATGCTCGTGCCGCTGAGGCGCATCCACCTGCCGGAGGTTCCCGCGGGCGCGGTGAACCGCCAGCCGGGATTCTTGCTCCACAATCCGCCGTCGCTCATATTGCTGATCACGCGCTGACCGGACGCGACGAGATCGGGTTTCTCGTATCCGTCGTACCAGGAGGGACCGCGCGAACTGTAGTCGGCGATACGGTCGTCGCTCCGGCTTGCCGTGCCCTGCGTCTTCGCGGCGCCGACGGTAATCGCCGAAGGTGCGTTGCCGGGCGATGAAATGCCGGTGTACCCGGTGCGGCCGGTCTCCGGGTTCGTCCCGTAGTTGCCGGCGGACACCACGACCACGATCCCCGCGCGGACGGCGGCCTCCACCGCCTGGACGAGCGGATCGGTCGCGGCCGCCTCCAGAATCGGATGGCCCAGCGACAGGTTGATGATGTCGATCCCAAGCGTGCCCTTGTTCGCCGTCGCAAACTGAATGGCGGTAAGCACGTCGCTCGTCGTCCCGGCACCGGTCCTGTCGAGGACCTTCAGCGCAAGGAATTTCACGTTTGGTGCAATCCCCGTGTACAGCCCGTGGCTCTGATTGCCACGTCCGCCGATGATTCCGGCGATGTGGGTTCCGTGACCGTAGTCGTCCGCGGCAGGAGCGGCCTTGCAGGTCGCCTTGCAGAGATAGGAACCGACGATCTTCCTATCGAAGTCGGGGTTGTTCTGGATGCCCGAATCGATGAGAGCGATGACGACGCCCTTGCCGGTATACGGCAGCGCACCGAGTCCCAGCGATGCGGTGACCTGGTTCAAGGTCGTCAGCGGCGTGAGATTGGCCTGGTGTCCCGCCACCGGCGCATCCGACGAGATCGTGTCGACGGCGCCGCTGTTGATGAGCGTCTCGAGCTCGTCGAGGGTGACTTCCGCGCTGCACGACCCGATTAGCGCGTGCCGTCCCCGAAGACGCCCGCCGCGCTCGAGCGCGCCGCAGACACTGTCGCCGGTGCCCTTCGCCGGATGAACGATGACCTTCACCGTTCCCCCGGCGTGGCGTGCGGCGAATGCCTTGACTTCCCTGTCGACGCTGGCCCTGGCAAACGCCGGTGCTGCGGGTATGGACCCCAGCACGGCGAGAGCGGCGACCAGCGCACTTCTCGTGAATAGACTCATAGCGGGTTAATGCCGAGGCAACTTCGACTCCAACTCGGCCATTGCCCGCTGCCTTCCGCTAATGCGGGTTAGGGCATGAAGTTAGCTCCTAAACTACGTGGACGTGCACGATAGGCACATGTGCTGTCGCGGTGCTGCCAACGCATGCACCTGCATGCATTGCCATCCTCGAATTGTCGGTATATGGCTGACACGATGGAGCTTTCGACGCGTGTTCAGGAGACGCACGTGTGTGGGCTGAAACGGCCCCTCGCCGCGTGATCGCGATCAATAACGATTGAGCGCGCGGGCCACGTCGCGCCTCATCGCACCTTGTCGAGCCCTTCGGTGAGCTCGATGTAGGTACCCCAGGGATCCTGGATGAATGCGATGGCGATGTTCGGCGCCGGGACCTTCGTATAGGGCCGCTCGAGGGTGATGCCCATGCCTTCGAGCTTCCTGCAGAACGCCTCCAGATCCCTGACCTCGAATCCGATGTGATCGATGACGCGGCCGCGCGTCCCGACGACGGGAGCGGGGGCTGGCGAGAATGACAGGTTGACGCCGGGAAGGTCGGCCGCCTCGAACATTCCACGCGATCCCGGCTTCGCGCCGAAGACCTTGACGTACCACGCCTTCATCTCCGCCGCGGGGCCGGCGAAGTGGACGTGGTGCAGAGCGATGGGCGCCGGGATCGTCCTGACCTCGAACAGCTGCACTTTGATGTCGTCAGGCCCCATGACGAACGCCGAATACGACTGCTGCTCCTTGTTGAAGGCGATGTCGTCTGTGACTTCGTCGTAGACCCCTGCCTCTTCGCGCGTGGCAATGCGGTATCCGGCGGCTTTCGCCGTGTCGACCGCCCGGCGGACGCTGGTCACTGCGAAGGCAATGTGATTCACCGTCGTGCCCTTGGTGCCGCCGGTCGGGACCTGCTGCCGCAGGAATACGAGCACGTTCGGGAACATGACGATCTCGTTGGGACTGGTCCCGACCTTGACGGCCTTGCCGCCCAGCGTGCTCCAGAACTTCTTGTGTTCGTCGATGCTCGTGACGTTCAGGTGATGGTGGCCATAGACGACCGGCCCGTCTTTCGCCGCCAGCAGCTGCGCCGACGCCGCCGGAACGGACGCCACGGCGAGCCACACGAAACATATCGAGGCGCACGCGGCGGCGTGCAGCGGGGATCGCATGGTCATCACACCTTCTTTCCGGTCTCGAAGTTATAGAGCTCCGCCGGGTTCTGCACCAGGATGCGGTTGCGCGTCTTTTCGTCCGGCGCCCAGCGCGACATGAGATCGAACAGCATCGCATCGTCCGGCTTGGTCGTCTCGTTCGGGTGAGGCCAGTTGCTGCCCCACACCATCCGTTCCGGCGCGGCCTTCACGTAGGCCTGCGCGACTTTCGTGATGTCGGCGTAACCGGGCGGCCCGTCCACGGTGTTGTCATAGGTGACCGACAGCTTGACCCACGTGCGGCCCTTGTCGACCAGCCTGCGGATGACGCCGTAGACCGGATGGCTCAGGCCAGCCGGCTGGGGAACGTGGCCCATGTGGTCGAACACGAGCGCGGTCGGAAGCCGATTCCATAACGCCTCCTGCGCGACGATCTGATCCGCGCCCATGTTGATCTGCACGTGCCAGCCGAGGGCGTGCACGCGCTTCGACAGCGGCTCGATCATCTCGACCGAGGTCGCCGCCGTCGAGGTGTCGGTAATCGAGAAGCGGATGCCGCGAATCCCTCCGTCGGCCAGGGCCTTCAGCCCGGCAGCGGTGATGTCCGGGTGAATGACGGCGACGCCGCGCGCGTTGGCGCCGAGTTTCGCGATGGCGTCGAGCGTCACGCGATTGTCGGTGACATAGGCCGACGGCGTGACGACGATGTTGCGCGTCGTGCCGAGTCGTCGCTGGAGGAGGCGGAATTCCTCGAGGCGCGCGTCCGGGATCAGCCGTCCTCCCGTGGCGGGGGCCGGAAAGCGCGCCGCGTCGTAGATGTGGTGATGGCAGTCGCACGCGCCCGGCGGCGCCTTGAGCCGGGCCGGTTCGGTCCCCGATGAATTCGGCACCTGCTGCGCGAAGCTGTCCCGGACGGAGATGCGTGACGTCGCTGCCGCGAACGCCAGCATCGAGGCGCGCGAGATGAAGGTGCGCCGCGCGATCATTGACACGCCTCCCTTGGTGGTTCCGCTGCGCCTAGAACCCCGCCGCCCCACCATCTTTGCGGTGATCCGATCCGCCGCGATAGAAGCCCTTGATCGGCTGCGGCGCGGCACCCGGCGCGGGGGGCGCGTTCGGATCCGGCGTGAACATGATCGATTGATAGCCGCCCACCGCGCCGCCGTTGACCGAGCGGAGCCGATGTCCCATCGCCTCGAGCCCGGGTCCCACGAGTGAAAACAGCTGCGACTCGAGGTCGAGAACATTGGCGACCTGCTGGTGATGGAACCGCGCCATGTCGGTGGCCGCCTGCAGGTTCGCGCCCAGGTCGAGCACGTTGACGAGCACCTGCGCGATGCCCTGCGCCTGCATGTCGCCGCCCATCAGCGTCACCGTCATCAGCGGACGGTTGTTCTGCATCACGAAGCCTGCCGACAGCGTGTTGAACGGCCGCTTGTGCGGCGCGATGACGTTCGGGCTCTTCGGGTCGAGCGTAAACAGCGATCCGCGATTGTGCAGGATGATCCCGTAGCCCGGAACGGTGATGCCCGATCCAAACGACGCGTAGTTGCTGTTGACCCACGAGACCATGTTGCCCCAGCGATCGGCCGCCGACAGGACGATGGTGTCGCCGGTGCTGTCGCCGACGCCGCCCTGCAGCGTCATCGACGCGCGATCGGGATTGACGAGACCGCACAGCGATTTCGCGTAGGTCTTCGACAGCAGCCGGTCGATCGGCACCGGAGACACCGTCGGGTCCGCGTTGTAGGTGAACAGATCCTTGTAGGCGAGCTTCTTCGCTTCGACGAGGAAGTGCCAGTACTTCGGGTTCGCGGGACCGACCGAGGCGAGCGTCTGTCCGGGAGCCCACGACGGCACGCAGGCTTCGAGGATGTTGAGCATCTCGTCGGTCGCCCATGTCTGCGCCGGCGGCGGCAGCATGAAGGCGTCGTACCCCTGGTAGTTCGTCGTCGCGGCGGTGACCCACTCGCCGGAGTAGGTCGCGAGGTCGTCGAGTGTCATCGTGCCGCCGAGCGCGGTGGCCTTGGCGACGATGGCACGCGCGATCTCGCCCTTGTAGAAACCGTCGCGACCCTTCTGCTGGAGGATGCGGAACGTCTTCGCGAGATCGGGGTTGCGAAAGATCTGTCCGGCAACCGGCTGCTTGCCGTTGATGTACCACGTCGCGATCGAGTCGGGGTCGACCTGCGTGCAGCAGCCGGCGGGATTGGACGGTGTCGGCGGAAGCCCGCGCGGCAGGCGCCAATCGGCGGCGATACGCTCCGAGACAGGGAAGCCGGTCTCGGCGTACTCGATCGCCGGCTGCAGCGTCTCCTTGAACGTCCTCGTGCCGAAGCGGTGCAGTACCTCGTCCCAGCCCCAGACCGAGCCGGGCACCGTGACGCTCAGGATGCCGCTCGGCATTCCCGATCCGGGACCCCAGTTGCGCGGGTTCCAGGCGTAGCCGAGCGAGTTCATGCGCGCGAGCGTCAAGCCGCTCGCCGCCTTGCCGCTCGCGTTCAGCGTATAGAGCTTGTTCTCCTTCGCGACGTAGATGATCGCGAAGAGATCGCCCGCGGGGCCGACGTTCATCGGCTCGACGAGGCTGAGCATGGCCGACATGGCGACGGCCGCATCAATGGCGTTGCCACCCTTCTTCAGGATGTCGAGGCCGGCCTGCGCGGCCAGCGGCTGGCTCGTCGCCACCATGCCGTTGCGCGCCATCACCTCGGACCGGCGCTGCGCCGGCCATCCTTCGCTGCGGTCGCCCGCCACCGCCGCGCACCAGGCCGGCGCCGGTTTCGCATCGCACGATTTCACCGGCGACTGCGCGACGATGCGCGACGCGCCGGTGACGACGGCCACCATCGCGACAGCGACGAGGAACCTGAACGACGGGCGCGTCCCGCTTGTCATGCTGTCCTCTTTTCCTGTCCGGCGCGCCGATGAATGGCGATGACCACTTCACGCGCCGATTGAAAGGCTGCCTGCACGACCCTTTTGGGATCTCGGGATTTTAAGTCGTTCCGAGGGCGTCTGGCATTGACTCCTTCGCGCTCTCAGCCTAGGCTTGGCGCAAATCGCAAGGAGGAGAACACGTCCATGCTGAACAGGCTTTCTCGCCGAACCTTTATCGCGGCCCTCGCTGCCGCCGGCCCCACCGCCGCCCTGGCCCGGGTCGTCGGCGCTCAGACGGCGCCCGCGACACCGCCTCCGCCGCAGCCGATCACCGGCCCACAAATCGGGGCTCCTCCGACGGACTTCAAGCCGCCCTACCCGGAGGCTGGCAAGGTCAACCGGCTCGATCCGCGCTTCGACGCCCTCATGGACGCCGACGCCAAGGTGGAAAAGGTTTGCGATGGCTTCCTGCATGCCGAAGGGCCGGTGTGGGTTGGTGGCAATAACGGCTACCTGCTGGTCTCCGACACCCAGGTCAACCACATCGTCAAATGGTCGCCGAAAGACGGCCGGTCGGTCTGGCTCGAGCCTTCGGGCTATGACGTCGGCGGACTCTCCTGGAACGCCGCCATTCGCGAGCCCGGTACCAACGGTCTGATCCTGGGACGCGGCGGTCTCCTCGTCGCCGGATCGGGCGCCCGCAGTATCTTTCACCTCGACCTCAAGACCAAAAAGAAGACCGTGCTGGTCGACAAGTACATGGGCAAGCGGTTGAACACGCCCAACGACCTCGTGCTCGGCCCCGACGGCTCGATCTACTTCACCGATCCTCCCTACGGCCTCGTCAACCGCAACGCGGGCCCCGACCGTGACCTCGAGTACATGGGGATCTTCCGTCTTGCACCCGACAACAGCCTGCACCTGCTCGACACCATGACGACGCCGAACGGGATCGGCGTTTCGCCGGACGGGACAAAGCTCTATTCGTCCGACGCCCCCACCGGCTGGGTGATGTGGGATCTCGACAAGCAGGGCAACGTCTCGAACCGCCGCAACTTCGTGGCGCGCACTGTCGTGATGGGCGGCGACAGCCTGAAAATCGACGCAGCCGGCAACATGTGGGCGGCGACCCGCGAAGGGGTCACGGTGTTCACGCCGGGAGGCGAGCGCATCGGCTTTATCAGCACCGATCAGGGCGTATCCAACTGCGAGATCGGCGCAGACGGTTACCTCTACCTCGCGTCGTCGACCAGGGTGCTGAGGGTGAAGACCAAGGCCAAGAAGCTGATGTTCAAAACGACCTGACCTCGATTAAGAGCGAGCCATCTGCCGCAAGCCTCAGCGCCATCGTCAAGGCGGCGCACAACAGGCTGGGCAGATGGCCGCCCCTGTCTGACTGGCGCTGAAGCGCGAACAGTCACTCCCGCACGTCCGCAAAGATTCGCAGTAACGATGTCCGCTTGAGCCGGTCGCGCCTAAGCGACGCAGTGGCGAAGGCGGATGCCGGGGGTGGGAATCGAACCCACACGACCCTTGTGAGGTCTCGGGATTTTAAGTCCCGTGCGTCTGCCAGTTTCGCCACCCCGGCTCATCGGTTGAGCGCGAGTGAATTCTCGCACGTCCAATCACGAACCGTCGCTCGCGACTGCGAACTGTGAGGGCCTATCAACGGTGTTTCCCGTCGTGAACAGCCGCGCCCGGTCGTTGCTCAGCCGCACTGGCGGGCACGTATGGCTATCCTTGAACGTTCAAGGAAAAGCACGTACGATCGCCTTCCCCCCAGTGCGAGAACGTCGAGCGCACTCGTCCGCTCCGCGCGAGAGAAGACACACCGCGCACCCGGTCGCGATGGCGGCGGATCCCGCCTGGATGACCATCTCGCAGTTGTGCCGCCGCTGGCAGCTCGGTCGCAAGACGGTCTACAAATTCATCGACGCCAAAATCCTGCCGGCGTGGCGCGTCGGACGCCATTTGTATCGCATTGCGGTGTCGGACGTCCTCCGCTTCGAAGCGCGAAACAGACTGCGTTCCAGGTAAGAACAGACTGCCTTCCATTCCGGTTCCCGTTAGGTCTTCTTAGGGCCTGTCAGCCCCTGCTGCGAGCTGGTAGGACATCCCATCCAGCGGCAACTTCCAACACCCCCGGCCGCAGACGGTAAATCTGTGGCTTCACGGCCAGCGGGTTGTGATCACGCGTTGTGATCAACTCCCCCCGTTGGAACGGTCCGCCCATGTCGCTCTCGAGCGAATGGCGGCAAGCGAAAGGACACGCCAACCATGCCACGACGCATAACGATCGCGGTGCTGACCCTGACGGCGACCATGACGACCTTCGCCGCGAGTGTGCACTTGAAGGGCGGCGCGAACTCGGAACCGAATTTCGTGGACCGCGGGCTGACGCTGAACTCGGCAGGGTCCCTTGCGGGGCTTGGCAACGAGGACCTGCTCGTCACCCTGTCGGCGACAGCCGCTGCGACATCCACCTGCACCAACCAGGGAGGCAATCAGGCGCCAGGGCAGAATCCGGCCGAAGTGACCGTGTCGGGGAGCCAGTCGATTCCAGCATCGGAGATCAAGAACGGCAATGTGGCGTTCAACGTCACGACCGTACCTCCGGTCACTCCGATTCCCGGGGCGCCCGGCTGTCCAAACCCGAACTGGACGCAGGACATAACCGACCTCTCGTTTACGACCGCCACGATGACTGTTGAACAGCCCGCAGGTACTCTCGTTCTCACCGTGCAATGCACGTTCAGCGGGCCGACGACCAACGGCGCCATTTCGAGCCGCGATGTGAGCTGCACCAGCAGCTAGCGCGTCCGATCACGAAACCACGGAGGACGCGAAGTCCACGAAGAAAATGTCTTCGGCCTCCGTGGCCCGTGACTGCGAACAACGCTGATTACGGCTTCCCCGCCAGATCCATCCACCCGCCCGCGCCCATCTTGAAGCCGCACTTCTCGTAGAACGAAGCGTTCTCTGGGGTGCAGTCGACGTGGAACGCGGTCACGCCGCGCCGGTTCGATGCGTCCGAACTGATCCCTGATCCCTGCCGGATCCCGCATCCCGGATCCCGGCCAGGCGACGCCGGCGCCGCGTCGCTACTCCCCTCGCAGCACCTTCACGTGCGCGGCGACGCTCTCCGCCAGCCCGTCCAGCCGGTAGCCTCCTTCGAGCACCGACACCACGCGCCCCTGGCACAGTTCGTCCGCCAGCCGCACGATGACGCGCGTGATGGCTGCGTAGCCAGCCGGCGTAATGTCGAACTGTCCGAGCAGGTCCCGGCGCATGCCGTCGAAGCCCGCGCTCACGAGGATGAAATCCGGCTTGAACCGCCGCGCCGCGGGCACCAGCTGCTGCTCGAACGCGGCGAGGATCTGCGCATCGCTCGCCCCCGGCGGCAGCGGCACGTTCAGCGTCGTCCCCGCGCCCTTCCCCGTGCCGGTCTCCGACGCGCTCCCCGTTCCCGGATACGCGCCGTAATGGTGCGTGCTGAAGTAGAAGACCGAATCGTCGTCGTAGAAGATGTCCTGCGTGCCGTTACCGTGGTGGTAGTCGAAGTCGACGATGAGCACGCGGCGGATGCCGTGGACCTTCTGCAGATAGCGCGCGGCGATCGCGACGTTGTTGAAGATGCAGAAGCCCATGCCGCGGTTGCGCGTCGCGTGATGCCCCGGCGGCCGCACGGCACAGAACGCGTTCTTCAGCCGGCCCGATGCGACGGCGTCGGCCGCGTTCAGGACCCCCCCGGCCGCGGCCCTCGCGGCGGCGAGCGATTCACGCGTAACGTCGGTGTCGCCCGTGCTCAGCTCAGCGACGCCCTGGACGTTGGCCAGCTCGCGCTTCACGAGCTCGAGGTACGAACGATCGTGCGCGAGCGCGAGCTCGTCGTCAGTGGCGGGACGCGCGGGCACGCGCACGAGGCCGTCGAGGAGGCCTGCCCTCTCGAGGCCGCCGAGCACGGCGGTCAATCGCTCGGGGCGCTCGGGATGGCCCGCGTCGCCGACGAGGTGACGGCGATAGACCTCATCGAACAGAAATCCCGTCTGCGGCCGCGGTGGGACCGTCGCCGCCTGCATCGCGAGGGCGAGCCCGAGCGCTGTCGAGACTATCCTGAGCATCGCCCCGGGATTCTAGTGGCAATCAGGTTGCTGTGAGTTGTGGCATTCGATTGCGCCACCTGCACTTCAGGTGCGCGCACATCAGGAGGACAACTCATGGGTGATATCGATCGCGACCGTCCAGACGACTCCAACGCCCCGCGTCACAAGCCCGGTTCCGTCGCCGAAGAGACGTCGGCCACCGGCCAGCGCGTCAAGGGTGAAATGAAGAAGGTCGCCGGCGAGGTAACCGGCAACGAGAGCGTCGCGGACAAGGGCGCTCGCGAGAACCAGGCTGGCATCGACCGGCAGAAGAAGAACGACGCGGTCTAACGGCTGATCGTCTACCCGTCTGGCGGATGCGGCCTGGCCGCGTCCGCCGGGCTACCCGCTTCCCCGCTTTTTTGACCTCCCTCAAGGCCGGGCTGGACGCAGCCGATACGGTACAGTACCTTAAGGATTCCACTCTTTAGAGCCAATCCCCAGGGATACCCATGCCGTCGGCCCCGTCTCGTGCCATACGACTGCTCTGCCTTTTTGCGGCCGCTTTCGCCGTAAATCCCGCATTTGCCCAGCGCCCGGCGCTGCCCAACGCGCAGGAACGGAGGACCGTGGCCGCCGAGCGGCTGGCGCCGGGCGAAGCCATCAGCCTCGACGGGAGTCTCGACGAGGCCGTCTGGCAGCGGGCCCAGGTCGCCGGGGACTTCATCCAGATCGATCCCGACAACGGCGAGCCGGCCACCGAGCAGACCGAGTTCCGCGTCGCCTTCGACGCGAACACCCTCTACCTCGGCATCATCTGCCACGACTCGGACGCCGGCGTGCGCCTGACGCGATACCAGAAGCGGCGCGACGAGTACCTGCAGCAGGACGACAAGATCCAGTGGACGATTGACACGTTCCTCGACGGCCGGACCGGCTATTTCTTCGAGACCAACCCGTCGGGCGCGATGGCCGATGCGCTGATGGGCATCAACGGCCAGAACCGCCAGTGGGACGGCATCTGGAACGAGCGCGTGCAGCGCGGCGCGACCGGCTGGAGCATCGAAGTCGAGATTCCGTTCCGCACGCTCAACTTCGACCCGAACAGCGACACGTGGGGCATCAACGTCTCGCGGACGCTTTCGCGCAAGAACGAAAACAGCATCTGGACGGGATGGGCGCGCAACCAGGGTGTGTCGCGCATGACCAACGCCGGCCGTGTCAGGGGACTGACCGGCGTCACGCAGGGTCACGGTCTCGACATCAAGCCATACGTGCTCGGCAGCGCGCAGGACGCGCCCGCGCGCCGCGAGACGATGAGCCGCGCGGGGCAGGCGGGCGTCGATCTCTTCTATAACCCGACGCCGGCGCTGCGCACGAACCTCACGGTCAACACCGACTTCGCGCAGACCGAGGTAGACCAGCGGCAGGTGAACCTGACGCGCTTCTCGCTGCTCTACCCGGAGAAGCGTGACTTCTTCCTCGACGGCGCGACGTTCTTCGACTTCGCGAGCCCGGGCGCCGGCGCCGGCGGCATCGCCAGCTCCCGCAGCCAGGAGAACGGCAGCGACATGATCGTCAACCCGTTCTTCAGCCGCCGCATCGGCCTGAGCGATACGGGCGACGAGCAGAAGATCTTGTTCGGGACCAAGGCCACGGGGCAGCTGGCAGGCCAGGATGTCGGCATCCTCGACGTCCGCACCGGCGACGACCACGGCCTCATCGGTGAAGACTTCACCGTCGCGCGCCTGAAGCACCGCCTCATGCGCCAGTCGTACGTGGGTGCGGCGTATACGCGCCGCGATCCGCACGACGTTGGCGTGGATACGCGCCAGACCGTCGGCGTCGACTTCCGCCTCGCGACGTCGACGTTCCGCGGGACGCAGAACATCTCGCTGAGCGGCTGGTACGCCGGCGCCACGCAGACCGCCCCCGGCAGGGGGACCGCCGCCTACGGCGCCACGTTCGCCTACCCCAACGATCGCTGGAACGCGAACCTCGACGTGCGCACCGTGGAGGCGAACTTCAACCCCGCCGTCGGTTTCATCACGCGCAACGCCTATCGGCGCTACGTGCCGTACCTGAACTTCGGGCCGCGGCCGCGCAACAACCGCACCGTCCGCCAGTTCAACTTCACGGTCATCGGCGACATCCAGACGACGCTCGACAACGAGCGGATCGCCCGGAACGTGACGATCCAGCCGTTCCAGGTGGAGCTGGCCTCCAACGACCGCTTCGGCATGCTGCTGATCCCGCGCAGCGAGCGGCTCGACTCGCCGTTCACCATCAACGTCGCGCCCGGCCAGCGCGTGACGCTGCCGAGCGGCTCGTCGCACGACTTCCTGCGCTACCAGGCGAACTGGCGGACATCGAACCGCCGGCCGGTCGCCTTCGAGGGGCGCTACGAGGCAGGCGACTTCTACTCGGGCTCGCGCGAGGAGTTCGTCAGCAACGTGACGTTCCGGATCGTGCCGGGGGTCTTCGTCTACACGGCCGCCGAGCTCAACCGCATCGAGTTACCCGAGGCCACCTTTACGACGCGGCTCTATCGCGTCGTTCCCGAGGTGCAGTTCACGCCGTTCATCACGTGGGTGAACAACATCCAGTACGACACCGTGAGCGGCGGAGCCGGCTGGCAGTCACGCTTCCGCTGGATCGTCCGGCCCGGCAACGACATCTACGTCGTCTACACGCACAACTGGCTCGACGATCCGCTCCTCGCGCAGTTCGCGACGCAGGATCGTCGCCTCTCCACGAAGGCGCTCTACACCTATCGTTTCTAACCTGGCGGGTCCAAAAGGACCCGCCCTACATTTTGGTTTTTCGGCCTGATTTTGCGGGTCTGCTGTCGGGCTGGTGCTTTCGGACCCCACCTGATCTGAGTGTCTAGCGCTCAGATTTTACGGCCGCGCCGGCAACCAGTACGCTGAAGGACCGGTTTTTCCCGAGCGACGCCAGGTGAACGAGTCAGGCGGCCAACGCCTTCTCCTCGGGCCACACACCCTCATACCGTGTCAGCCTTCACCTGGCCGGCCACGGTCGGCGGCGAAAGCCGCCGGCCGCGCGACCGCTAACCACGCAGGCCGCTAACGCGGCCACCACGAACCCCACGAAGACATGAGATCCACGAAGGGCATCAGCCTTAGTGGACCCCGCTGGTCGCCGCGCGCTCGGCGTCGAGGACGCGCTGGATCATCCCGCTGAGGACGCTCTCCGCGACATCGAAAGGGCCGGCGACAACCGCGCCGATCGTCATCTCCAGCGCAATGACCACGCCGCCCGATTCGAACGGGTTCACGATCCAGCTGAACCCCCGGAGGCCGACCGGCCGATCGGCGGCCGCATCGGGGTGCTTGGCGTGATCGATCGCGCGCAGCATGCCGATGAGCACGGCCGCGACGTCGCCGTCGGTCCACGCGCGAGCGTCGCGGGCCACCGGCGAGATCACTTCCGTCGTCGCGTGATTGTCGCCGCGCAGCCAGATGTCAACGGGGATGTCCATCGGCTCCTTTGGAATCTACCAGTGGCAGTGTACATTGGGCGGCGGTCCCGGTGATGCCGCGCCTCAAGACGATCGCCGTCCTCCTCACCTCCGCGCTGTTCGTCGTCCTGCCGCTCTACGAGGTCGCCGACATCGGCGAGCATTGGCCGCACGACGGCGACGTCGTCCAGATCGTCCTCTGCGTCCTCTTCATTGCCGGCCTGTCCGTGCTCTGCCGCGGCGTCGCCTGCGCATGCCTCGCGTCGCTCAAGCGCGCGTGGGTGCCGGCGCCTTCGCCCGTCCGCGTCCGCCTCGCACGCACGATTGCGCCGCTCGACCGCTCTGCCCTCTTCCTGATCTTCTGCGACCTTCGCGTCTAGCGCGTCCCCCGGGCCAGCCGGACTGGCTGGATTGATTCGACTGCAGGGCTGACCTTCAGGTCGACTCCTGCGTGGAACGGGGAGACACGCATGAAAACGTCGTTCATGGTGCTGGCAGCGCTGTGTGCCGGCGTCCAGGCTGCGTACGCGCAGGCCACTGGAACGTTGATCGTTACTGTTCGCAGCACGGACGGCCCCGTCGCTCAGGCGGAGGTCAGCGCCGGAGGCATGACGCGGCCGACCGGCGCCGACGGCACGGTCACGCTGGTGCTGCCGCCCGGCCGCGTTGACCTCGTCGTGACGAAGAGCGACTTCGATCCGGCGGCGGCGCAGGTCGAGGTGAGGGCTGGCGCGGAGGCGCGCGTCGAGGTCGATCTCCAACCGGAATCCGAGCTGGAAGAGAACGTCATCGTCACGGCGACGCGAACCGAGCAACGCATCGAGGACATCCCGCTCCGCGTCGAGGTGGTGCCCAACGACGAAGTCCAGGAAAAGATCGCGATGGCGCCGGGCGACGTCTCGATGCTGCTGGCGGAGACCAACGGCCTCCGCGTCCAGACGACGTCGCCGGCCCTTGGCGGCGCCAGCCTGCGGATCCAGGGGCTGAGCGGCCGCTACTCACAAATTCTTGCCGACGGGTTGCCGCTCTACGGCTCGCAATCGGGCTCCGTCGGTATCCTGCAGATCCCGCCGATGGACCTCGGCCAGGTCGAGGTCATCAAGGGCGTCGCCTCCGCGCTCTACGGAATGTCGGCCATCGGCGGCGTCGTCAATCTCGTGTCGCGCCGGCCGACGGCGGCGGAGCACGAGCTGCTCGTCAACCAGACATCACATGGCGGAACCGACGGCGCCCTCTGGATTGCGGAGCCGCTGCGCGAGCACTGGAGCTACAGCGTGCTCGGCGGCGTCCACTGGCAGCGGCGATCCGATCTCGATCTCGACGGGTGGACCGACCTGCCGACGTTCCGCCGGACGCAGGTTCGTCCGCGCGTCTCGTGGGACAACGGCGCGGGACGGTCGGTCTTCGCGACCTTCGGCGCGGTCGACGAGGACCGCCGCGGCGGCACCATGCCGGGAGCCGTGACCCCGGACGGCCGCCCGCACCCCGAGAACCTGCGCACGCGGCAGTTCGACGGCGGGGTCGTCGGACGGTTCCTGCTGGGCGGGGGCCGGGTCGCCTCGCTCAGGGCGAGCAGCGTTGCGCAGCGCCACGACCACGTCTTCGGCTCGTTGCCGGAACGCGAACGGTCGGCGACCGGCTTCGGCGAGGCGTCCGTCACCGGCACGACGGGCGCGCATACGTGGGTCGCCGGCGCCGCGCTGCAGCGGGAGCGGTTCCGCGCGCTCGACGTGCCGCGCTTCGATTACACCTACTTGATTCCAGGCGTCTTCGCCCAGGACGACGTCGTGCTCGCGCCCGCGCTCACGGCGTCCGCCAGCGCGCGCGTCGATCGGCACAGCGCGTTCGGCACGTTCTTCAGCCCGCGTCTGTCGCTGCTGGTCCGTCCGACCTCGCAATGGACCGCGCGCGTATCGGGCGGACGAGGGCACTTCGCCCCGTCGCCGTTCACCGAGGAAACCGACGCGACGGGACTCTCGGTGCTGGCGCCGCTGACGGGCGTCCGGCCCGAGGATGCCACGAGCATCTCGGGCGACGTGACGTGGCGCAAGGCGCCGATCGAGGTGACGACAACCGTATTTCATTCGAACATCACCCGCGCGCAGGTGTTCCGGCCGCTGGACATCGGTCCCTTCGCCGCGCGCATCGTCAACGCGGAGACGCCGACGCGGACGACGGGCGCCGAGTTCATCGCCCGCTACCACGAGGAGGACGTGGACATCATCGTCACGCACATGTATCTGCGGTCGTCGGAAGTCGGCGAGAGCGGCGCCGGCCGCCGGGACGTGCCGCTCAACCCGCGCCAGACCGCGACCTTCGACCTGCTCTGGAAACTGCCGATCGGCAACATCGGGTTCGAGGTGTTTTACACGGGGCGGCAGGAGCTCGAAGACAACCCGTACCGGTCTCACGGGCGGCCCTACACGATGGTGGGGTTCCTCTATACGCGGAAGGTCGGCCGTGCGCTGCTCTATGTCAACACGGAGGATCTCGCCGACGTGCGCCAGACGAAATACGACCCGCTGATCCGCCGGGTGCCGCTGCGCGACGGGCGGTGGGCGACCGACGCGTGGGCGCCGCTCGACGGACGATCCGTGAATGGCGGGATACGTTTCCAGTTTTAGGGCGCAGGCGGACCTGAAGGTCCGCCGCTACGGCCGGATCTACGAGGCTGGGTAGTGAACGTAGGGCGCACCGTCAGGTCCGCCCGAGCTGGGCGGCCAATTGCTCGGCGGACGTGGCGGGCGACAGGCACGCGAAGTTGCGGCACACGTACGCCGCCGGCTGGTCGGTGCGGTCCGCCATCGCGTCCGCCCATGGCAGCAGCTTCGCGATCGCGCCGGCGTGCTCCGCCAGGAGCGGCACGACGATCGCGAACGGCAGGTAGCGGCGGCGCACGACGTCCATCAGCTCGGCGCCGCGATCGCCGGCGACGACGATCTGCGACAGGCCGGCGTGATAGGCCGACAGCGCGGCCATCATCATCGGCACCGTGCGTGCGCCCTGACTGGCGATGCGCGAGGCAAACAGGCCGAGCGCGCGCTCGATCGTCCGGCCGAAGGTTTCCTCGTTGGTGAGGTGCGAGAGCGTCAGCAGGTTCATGACCGTGACGGAGGTCGCGGACGGCTCCGCGCCGTCGTAGTCCTCCTTGAGGCGCAGCAGCACCGACTCGTCCTGGCCGGTCGTGCTGAACCACCCACCTTCGACTGGATCGGCGAAGAGCTCGTCCTGCCGCCGCTGCAGCAACAGCGCCCATTCGAGCCAGCGCGGATCGCCGTCGGCCTGGAACAGCTCCAGCAGCCCGAACACCAGGTAGGCGTAGTCCTCGGCATACCCCTCGACCGCGGCGTCGCCCTTGCGGTACCGGCGCAGCAGCGTGCGCGTCCCGGGGTTCCAGAGGTGCTTCCAGATGAAGAGCGCGGCCCGCCGCGCGATGGGAAGGCAGGGGCCGGCTCCTGAGTCCGTGGTCCTGGCCGCGCGCGCGAAGGCGGCAATCATCAGGCCGTTCCACGCGGTCAGCACCTTGTCGTCGAGGTGCGGACGCGGCCGCGCCGAGCGGCGCTCGAGCAGTTTCGCGCGCGCGCGCACCAGGGCCGCCTCCACCTGCTCGCGCGATTTCGCGGTCGCCGACATCACCTCGTCGATGCCGCGCGCCGTGTAGAGGAGATTCTTGTGCACGAACTCGTTCTGCGGATCGAACGGGGCGTTGCCGTCGGGCAGCACGCCGAAGCGGATGCGGAAGACGTCGGCGTCCTCGCCGAGCACCTCCGAAATCTCCTCGTCGCGCCAGATGTAAAAGGCGCCTTCCATCTTGTGAGGCGGACCTGAAGGTCCGCCTCTACGTTCGTCGTCTTCAGGGGGGACGCTGTCGGCATCCTCCGCCGAATAGAAGCCGCCCCCTTCGTCGGTGAGATCGCGCGCGACGTAGGCGAGGGTGTCGGCGGCCACGTCCGCATAGAACGCGTCGCCGGTCACCTGCGCGGCTTCGAGATACGCGAGCACCAACTGCGCCTGGTCGTAGAGCATCTTCTCGAAGTGCGGCACGCGCCAGTTGCCGTCCACGGAATAGCGGTGAAATCCCCCGCCGATGTGGTCGCGCATGCCGCCGAGCGCCATCGCGCGCAGCGTGACGAGCACCATGTCGCGCGCCTCCGCCGAGCCGGTGCGCGCGTGCTCGCGCAGCAGGAACAGCAGCTCGCTCGGGCGCGGGAACTTCGGCGCGTCGCCGAAGCCGCCGCGCCGCGCATCGAAGGCCGAAGCGAACTGCCTGACGCCCTCGTCGAGCGCGCCGGCCGGCGGCACCTCGCGCCCGGCGCCATCCTCGCCGAGCGTGCGGAGGCGTTCGGTAATCGTCTGCGCGGACGTCTCGATCCGCGCGCGGTCTTCCTCCCACGCGCGCGCGATCTCCTTGAGGATGTCGACGAACCCCGGCCGTCCCCACTTCGAGGCCGGCGGAAAGTACGTGCCGCCGTAAAACGGCTGCAGCGACGGCGTCAGCCAGACGCTCATCGGCCAGCCGCCGGAGCCGGTCGTCGCCTGCACGAACGTCATGTAGACGCGATCGACGTCGGGCCGCTCCTCGCGATCGACCTTGATGGGGACGAAATGGCGATTGAGCACCTCCGCCACCTGCCGGCTCTCGAAGCTCTCGTGCTCCATGACGTGGCACCAGTGGCAGGTCGAGTAGCCGATCGAGAGAAAGATCGGCTTGTCCTCGCTCCGCGCGCGCTCGAACGCATCGGCACCCCACGGGTACCAGTCAACCGGGTTGTCTTTGTGCTGAAGGAGGTAAGGAGAATGCTCGGCGGCGAGTCGATTGGGCACGGTTCAATTATGGCTGCCCGCCTAGTCGGGAAGCGCGCGCCCCTTCGTCTCCACGACCCATGGCATGAGCAGCAGCCCGGCCAGCGGAATCCAGCCGCAGTAGAAGAGCGCCTGCATGGCCGAGTCGAGCGCGTTGGCGCCGCGCGCGGCGATGCCGCCGACCACGAACGGACCGATCGCCGCCACGAAGCGCCCGAGGTTGAAGCAGAAGCCCGATCCCGTGCCGCGGAGGCGCGTCGGAAAGAGCTCCGGCAGGTAGAACGCGAACGACGCGGTGATCCCCCAGACGGTGACGCCGATCGGGAAATACATGTAGAGCCGCGCCTGCGGCGAGAGCGGCAGGCCGAAGGCCGCCATGATCGAGACGGCGCCGCCGAGGAAGTACAGGATGTACATGTTGCGGCGGCCGAGATACTTCGCGGCCGGAATCGTCAGCAGCACGCCGATGACGGTGCCGACGCCGAACGCGTTGGTCGCGAGCGCCTTCCACTGCTCCGCCAGCACGGTGGCGCCCACCGCGGACGCGCCCGCCGACGCCCGGTTCGCGAGGCCGACCGCGACGACGGGGATGAAGGCGTTGACGCTCCACCAGACGAGCAGGTTGATCATCGCCATCGACGCGCCGCTGAACGTCAGCGCGCGATACGCGGGCGTGAACAGCTCAGAGACCGTCGCGGGGCGCGCGCGCTCGACCGCGTGCGTCCATCGTTCCGGCTCGCGGATCATCATGCGCACGAGCAGCGTGGCCGCGGCCGGGATCAGGCCCGACAGGAAGACGTAGCGCCAGGCGACCTCCGGCATGGCGCGGAAGTAGACGCCCTGGATCTGGTAGACGAGAAACGTCGCGAGAAACAGCCCGGTCGGCGCCGCCGAATACAGCAGCGCGCCGGCATCGACGCGGCGCTTCTCCGGGACGATCTCCGCGACCATCGCGGCGCCGCACACCCACTCGCCGCCGATGCCGAGCGAGGCGACGACGCGGAAGAGGATGAGCGACCACATGTTCGGTGCGAACGCGCAGGCCGCCGTGCCGAGCGAGTACATCCCCATCGTCAGCAGCAGCGTGCGCGTGCGGCCCAGTCGATCCGCAATGCGGCCGAAGACGATTCCGCCGGTGGCCCAGCCGACGAGCAGCAGCGAGGTGAGGATGCCGGTCCACCGCAGCGTCGCAGCGGCGGCCTCGGGCGTGCCGAACGGGATGCCGAGCAGCACCGGCACGCACGTCGGCGCGACGTAGTTGAAGAGCAGGCTGTCGAAGATGTCGAAGCCCCACCCGAGCCAGGCCGCGAACAGGACCATCCACTGATAGCGGTCCATGTCGAGCACCGTGCGGCGTACCGGCTCGACGGTGACGCTGCCGACGGCGCGCCCCTCGGCTGCGCCCGGGGCAGGCATGCTCATCGCGTGCGCGTGAGAGTCTTGGACAGGTCGAACAGCTGGCCGCCGGCGCGGATCGTGTACGCGAAGGCGACCGGCGATCCGTCCTTCGCGGGGCTTCCTTCAATGGTGATGAGGTCGCCGACCTTGAGCGCGCCCAGACTGAGGCCCGCCTGGCGCAGGACGCCCGGGGCCGCCAGCTCGATCAGCCAGTGCTGCACCGCGCCGTTTGCGCCCTTCGCGTCGATGTCGACGTACGGGTGCGGGTTTACGGACTCCACCCGGGTCACCGCGCCCGTCACCGTGACGCGCCTGGTGACGTCGAACATCATCTGCGCCGCGTGGTGTGCCCACGCGGGAACGGCGGCCGCGGCCAGTGCCGCACCCACCAACACGCTCCTGGTTCTACGTTTCATCTGCCCGTGGCGGAGTCGTCACGATACCATCAAATTCTGCGAAAATCGCTTATCTCGTTGAATCCATGGTGAATCGGATTGTCGAACTGTCGCTGCGGCACCGCGCGCTCGTCATCGGGCTCGCGGTGGCGCTGGCCGGCTGGGGGTGGTGGGCGGCGACGGCGACGCCCATCGACGCCATTCCCGACCTCTCCGACAACCAGGTCATTGTCTTCACCGACTGGACCGGCCACAGCGCGCAGGAGGTGGAGGACCAGGTCAGCTACCCGCTGACCGTCAACCTGCGCGGCCTGGCCGGCGTCCGCGTCGTCCGCTCGCAGTCGGCGTTCGGCTTCTCGATGATCTACGTCGTCTTCGAGGACAACGTGGACCAGTACTTCGCGCGGAGCCGCGTCCTCGAACGTCTCAGCCTGGTGGCGACGCAGATGCCCGACGGCGCCGTGCCGACGCTCGGGCCCGACGCGACCGGGGTTGGGCACGTGTTCTGGTACACGGTCGAGAGCGATCGCCATTCGCTCCGCGACCTGCGCACGCTGCAGGACTGGTTCATCCGCTACCAGCTGAACGCGGTGCCGGGCGTCGCCGAAGTCGCCTCGGTCGGCGGCCACGTCCAGCAGTACCAGATCGACATCGACCCGAACCGGCTGCGCGCCTACAACCTGTCGCTCGGCAGCGTCGTCGAGGCCGTTCGCAGCAGCAACGAGAACGTCGGCGGCAACGTGCTCGAGGCCAACGGCACCTGGTCGATCGTGCGCGGCGTCGGGCTCGTGGAATCGATCGCCGACCTCGAGAACATCGTCCTCGCCGCGCCGGGCGGCGTCCCCGTCTACGTGCGGCAGGTCGGCCAGGTGCACGTGGGCGACGCGTTCCGCGTGGCGTCGCTCGTCAAGGGGCGCGAGGAGGCCGTCGGCGGCGTCATCGTCATGCGCAACGGCGCGAACGCGCAACAGGTGATCGACGCCGTCAAGGAACGGATCAACCAGATCGCGCCCGGGCTGCCGCCCGGCGTGCGGATCGTCCCCTTCTACGATCGCTCGACGTTGATTTCTCAGGCGGCCGATACGCTTCGCCGCGCGCTCGTCGAGGAAGTCGTCCTCGTGACGCTGGTCCAGGCGCTCTTTCTGCTGCACCTGCGATCGATCCTCATCGTCACACTGCCGCTGCCGCTCGCGGTGCTGGTCTCGTTCCTGACGATGTACTACGCCGGGATCACGTCGAACATCATGAGCCTCGCCGGCATCGCCATCGCCATCGGCGTGCTCGTGGATGCGGCCATTGTCGTCACCGAAAACGCGTTCAGGCACGTCGAGCAGCACGATATCGACACGCGGGACCGGGCCGCGGTGACGCGCGCGGTCCAGGCGTCAGCGCGACTGGTCGGGCGCCCCGTGTTCTTTTCGATGGCGATCATCGTGCTGGCCTTCATCCCGGTCTTCGCCCTGACCGGTCAGGAAGGCAAGCTGTTCCACCCGCTGGCGTTCACCAAGACATTCGCCGTGCTGGCGGCGACGGTTATCTCCATCACGCTCGTGCCGGTGCTGTGCACGCTGCTCATCCGGGGCAAGGTGCACGACGAAGGCGCGAACCCGCTGATGCGCGCGCTGCGGGCCGTCTACCGCCCGTGCCTCGAATCGGCGCTGACCCATCGCGCAGTGACGTTCGTGTTCGCCATGCTCGTACTTGGCGGCGCCGTGATGGTCGGGATGCGCATCGGCAGCGAGTTCATGCCACCGCTCGACGAAGGCGACCTGCTCTTCATGCCGGTGACCGATCCGAGCATCTCGCTCGATCAGAACACCGACATCGCGAAGCGGCAGAACGCGGCGTTGATGGGGGTGCCGGAGGTCGAGTACGCGGTCGCGAAGGTCGGCCGCGCGGACACGTCGACGGACCCGTCGCCGCTGAACATGACGGAGACGATCGTCCACCTGAAGCCGCGCGCGCAGTGGCGTCCTGGCATGACGCTCGAGCGGCTGCGTAGCGAGCTCAGCGCCGCCGCGGAGCTCCCGGGCGTGACCAACATCTGGACGATGCCGATCATCAACCGGATCGACATGCTCTCGACGGGCATCCGGTCGGAGGTCGGCGTGAAGATCTACGGCGCCCAGCTGCCCGCGCTCGAACAGACGGCGCGGCAGGTCGCCGACGTGGTCCGCACGGTGCCGGGCGCGGCCAACGTCTACCCCGAGCCGCTGACCAGCTCGCAGTACCTGAACGTCCGCGTCGATCGGGCGCGCGCGGCGCGCTTCGGGCTCACCGTCTCGGCGGTGCAGGAGGTCATCCGCACCGCGATCGGCGAGCGGAACCTCACGCTCACGCTGGAAGGACGCCAGCGGTTTCCGGTGCGCGTGCGCTACGCCAGCGAGTTCCGCGAGGACCCGCAGGCGCTCGGCAACGTGCTGGTGGCGACGCCGTCGGGGCAGCAGCTGCCGCTGGCGCAGGTAGCCGACATCGAACAGGCGCGCGGTCCCGCGATGATCAACTCCGAGAACGGTCTGCTGCTGGCGACGGTGCTGATGAACGTGCAGGGGCGCGACCTCGGCGGGTTCGTCAACGACGCCAAGGCGGCCGTCGCGTCGCGCGTCCCGCTGCCGCCCGGTTACTTCATCGGGTGGAGCGGCCGCTACGAGAGCCAGGTGAGCGCGCGGCAGCGGCTGCAGATCGTCGTGCCGATCGCCATCGTCGTCATCTTCTTGCTGCTCTACTTTACCTATCACTCTGCGCTGGAGGCGGCACACGTGCTGTTGACGGTCCCCTTCGCGCTGACCGGCGGCGTGTATCTGCTCTGGCTGCTCGGCTACAACTTCTCCGTCGCGGTGTGGGTGGGCTTCATCGCGCTGTTCGGCACCGCGGTGCAGACCGGCGTGGTGATGGTGATCTATCTGCAGGAAGCGCTCGACCGCAAGATTGCCGTACGTGGGGCGGGTCCGGCCGGAGAAGCCGTACGTAGGGCGGGTCCCGCCGGAGGCCGCGAAGACCGCGACGGCGGACCCGCCATCCGTCTCACCCAAAAAGATCTCTACGACGCGATCGTCGAAGGTGCGCTCCTGCGGTTGCGCCC
>DATNCQ010000077.1:0-2161 GCA_035571515.1 Vicinamibacterales bacterium | reverse complement strand
CCAGCTGACGACGCTGGGGGTCGAGGACTACGTCTGCGACATGGTGGTGATCCTGCGCAACACGGTCGACTTCGACCGGCGGCGCCGCTCGGTGGAGGTCAACAAGTACCGGCGCAGCGGCCACTTCAAGGGCGAGTACCCCTGCACGGTGACGACGCGCGGGCTGGTGATCTTCCCGCAGAACCCGAAAGAGCGCCCCGACTTCATCGCCATCGAGCGTTTCTCCAGCGGCGTCGCCGGCCTCGACGAGATGACCAGCGGCGGCTGGCTGCGCAACTCGATCATCATCGTCCGCGGCCCGACCGGCAGCGGCAAGACGATGCTGGCCGGCCTGTACGCGCGCGCCGGCGCGCTGCGCAACGAGCGGGTGATCTACTACGGGTTCGAGGAACCGCGGCCGATCCTGGTGCGCAACTTCGAGGCGATCGGCATGACGATGACGCCGTTCATCGACCGCGGCAGCATGCGCATCATCTGCCGCTATCCCGAGTCGACCAGCCTCGAGGATCTGCTGGTCAGCCTGAGGATCGGCATCGAGGAGTTCAGCCCGTCGCTGATCGTGCTCGACAGCATCTCGTCAATCGAGCACGCCTCGTCGGAGAAGGGGTTCCGGCAATTCATCATCGGCGTCGCGTCGCTGCTGCGGGAGCATGGGCGCAGCGCGCTGCTCACCCAGGCCGTGCTCGCGGGCGAGGCGGCCGGCCACACCGCGCCCTACCTCTCGACGGTTGCCGACGCGATCCTGTCGATGGACTATGCCCCGACCGGGTACGAGCTCGATCGCCAGATGCGCGTGATCAAGATGCGCGGGTCGTCCCACGCCACCCACCCGTACCGGCTGAAGATCGAGCCTGGCGGGATCAAGGTCGAGAAGCTGACGCGCGAAGAATACGAGCGCCAGGCGAACTAGGGCCGGTCCCGCCGCGCACTATCCGCAATAGATGCCTGCCAAAAAATAGTGAACCGCGGCGGACGCCGCCAGTCCGTCAGGCATTTGGCTTGCTATCTCTGCGGCCATGCCGCGATGGAGGCGGCAGCGATGTATCAGGTGCAGACAGAGCCAAGCCGGGCTGTTCAACCTCTTAACGCCGCGGAATGCGGGCGAATTCTCGTCGTCGACGACGACCGGGCCTTCGGCGGGTTCATGCTCGCGGCTCTGGAGTCGCGCGGCCACGACGTCGATTGGGCCGCCTGCATCAACGATGGCCTGGCGTCGCTTTACGCGAAGCGCTACGACCTGGCGATCATCGACCTGCGGCTGCCCGACGGCAGCGGGCTCGAGTTCCTGCGCGACGCCACCGACCAGGGGCTGCTGGAAAACACCGCCGCTATCATCCTGACGGGCCACGAGTTCGAGCATCCGTCCGACATCAGGGTCTTCCGCAAATCGCTCGATCTCGATCCGTTCCTCGACCGCATGGCCCACATTGTTGCCGCCACCAAGAAGCGAAAAAACGCAACCACCCGCCGCGCGACGGCCCCGCCGGCGATTCACCGCGGCCTCGCGTTCGATCAGCACCGGCCGTCGCGCAAGCAGTCGCGCATCGACCTGGTGCTCTATACCAGCGCGGCGTCGGAGAAGAGCCAGCGCGCGCTGCGCACGATTTACCGCGTGCTCGACAACTACGACGCGAAGCAGGTCAACCTCACCATCTGCGACCTTGCCAACGAGCCGTCGCAGGCCGAGGAAGACTCGGTGGTGTTCACGCCGACGCTGGTCAAGCGCGGCCCCGGGCCGCGGACCTGGATTGTCGGCAATCTCGATCAGGATGATCTGTTGATCGACTTGCTGGATGTGAGCGGCGTGGATAGGAAACGCGACGGCAGGTACTGACGAACGAAAGTTCGAAGTACGAAGTAAGGAGTCCTCGAACTTACACAGTCCCTCCAAACAGCTGCTGCATCGACTCGAGCGCCCCTGTCAGCTCCCTCCGATCGCGCGCGAAGCAGAACCGCACGTAGCCCTCGCCGTTGGCCCCGAAGTCCACGCCGGGGACGCAGCCGATGCGTCCGTGCTTGATCAGGTACTCGACCATCCGCCACGAGAGCGACCCGTCGCCGCCTGACTCCCCGTCGCTCCACGCCGGATCGATGCGCACGAAGGCGTAGAAGGCGCCGGCCGGCGGCATGCCGGAAAAGACGCCACCGGCGAGCCGGGCGA
>DATNCQ010000076.1:0-28359 GCA_035571515.1 Vicinamibacterales bacterium | reverse complement strand
GCTGCGCGGCCGGCGGCGAATTCCCGAAGTGACGCTGCACGCGGTCGAACTCGCCGGCGGATGGCCCGGCGCCTGGCTTGCCCAGCGCGTGCTCCACCACAAGTCGATCAAACGCGGCTATCAGATCGTCTTTTGGATGATCGTGGCAGTGCACGCGACTGGGTGGGCGTGGTGGGCGCGGCGTTAGGCATGCATGGCGCCACCCGCATTTGCGAGTTCCGCTTCTACGAGGAGTTGAACGATTATCTGGCGCCTGACCTGCGCAAGCGCAGCTTCACGGGTGCTTTATCGGGCCCGCCCTCGGTGAACCGTTCATGTCTCACCATCGCCACTTTTCTTGGACCGATCGGGACGGATGCATACAATTGGGCTCGTATGGCCACCTCTGATCCGATGGAACGCTGCCCTCGCTGTGGGCGCGCAGGACAGGTCGGCAGCGACCGGGTCGTGAAAGGCACCAACGCCGAAACCGTATTCAAGTGTCACAACTGCGAATACACATGGCGGGTTTCGGATGAAGACCAGAGGGGCCCTGAGCGTAAGCCGTAGTCCCGCTCGCGCGTTCGTCTTAGCCTCGGATTCGCGCTCTCCATGAGGAGATAGCCGTGACTCGCACGTCAGGATGGGTCGCTGCCTGCGCCATCACCGGCGCCCTGCTCACCGCCGGTCAGGATGTCGGGCTGTCGGCGGTTCCTGATCAGGCACCCACGGGCGGTGCCGCCGTGCCGGCGGTTGCGCCTGCCGAGCGCGGCTTCACGATGGCGCTCACCGGCGACGCGTTGATCACGATGAAGCTGTCGGTCCACAAGGAGCCGCAGTTCCTGAAGATGATCGATCTGATCCGCGGCGCCGACGTCGCCTTCACCAACCTGGAGATGCTGTTTCACGACTACGAGGCGTACCCGGCAACGGAGAGCGGCGGCACCTACCTGCGCGCCGACCCGTCGATCCTGAAGGAGCTGGTCTGGGCCGGATTCGATATGGTCGCGCGCGCCAACAATCACGCCGGCGACTACGGCGTCGACGGAGCGCGCTTGACGACCAGGCACGTCGCCGACGCCGGCCTGGTGCAGGCGGGCTGGGGCGAGAGCCTGCGCGAGGCGCGCGAGGCGAAATACTTCGAGACCGAGAAGGGACGGGTGGCGCTGATCTCGACTTCGTCGACGTTCTCGGATCAGAGCCGCGCCGGCGTGTCGTGGGGCGACACGCGGGCACGCCCGGGCCTCAACCCGCTGCGGTTCACGACCACCCAGGTGCTGACGCGCGATCAGTTCGATGCGCTCCGCAACGCGCTGCGCGCGGCGAACCTGGGCGGGCAGGGTGGCCGGGACAGCGCGGAGCCGGTGAACGAGATGACCGTGTTCAACCGGCGGATCATCGTCGGCGACAAGGCAGAGATCCGCACCGAGCCGCTCAAAGAAGATCTCGACGGGATGGCGATCGTGGTCCGGAACGCGAGCCGGCAGGCCGACTTCACGATCGTCAACTCGCACACGCACGAAGGCGGCGCCGACCGCTATACCCCGCCGCAGTTCTTCGTCACCTTCGCGCACGCGATGATCGATGCGGGCGCGGACGTCGTCACCGCCAGCGGGCCGCATGTGCTCCGCGGCATCGAGATCTACAAGGGCAAGGCGATCTTGTACGGACTCGCCAACTTCGTCTTCGAGAACGAAACGCTGTTGCGTCAACCCCCGGAGAACTACGAGCCGCTGGGGCTGACGCAGAACGCCGGCGTCGGCGACTTCAACGACACGCGCTCGAAGAACGACGCCATCGGCTTTCCGGCCGATCCCTACGTCTGGGAGTCGGTCGTCGCCGTGGCGCGGTTCACCGGCGAGAAGCTGGTCGAGCTGAAGCTGTATCCGATCTCGCTCGGATTCAAGAAGCCGCGGACGCAGCGCGGATGGCCGATGCTGGCGTCGCCGGAGCTGGCGAAGAAGATCATCGACGACCTGGTCAAGTTCTCGGCGCCGTTCGGGACGAAGATCGAGCCCCGCGACGGCGTCGGCATCGTCAGCGTGAGCGCGGCAGCCGGTTCACAGAATTGAAACAGACAACGGGCCGCCCGGCGAGCCCCGCTTACGAGGTTGTCGCGTTCGCTGGCCCGAAAGTCTGCCTGCTCGGCGCTCGAGGTCGCGAAGGCTGCCAGCCGCGTGACCGAAGTCAGCCCCCGCGGCGACTTCCCCTCGCGCCGTCACACGCAGTAACGAAATTGTCGCCAATTTCACATTTGTCGGGTTGGTTTCGCGATTGCGGATGCGCCAGGCGCGTGCGCGTGGCGAGGCACCACGCGCTGGCCGACCGTCCCATTCGAGCAACCAGCCGACGCGATCTTCGCGGGCGTCGCCGGCGAGTGGACTCTTCGCCGCAGACGCTGCTTTTCCAAGGACCAACGCCGTGAGAATGATTCTGTTGCTTCTAGCCGTCCTCTGCCAGTTCGGATGCGCCACGCGGCTGTGCCACACCAAGTCGGTGCCGTTTCAGTGGGCCGACGGCACGACTTCGACGATGGAGATGGTGGTGTGCCGGCCGTTGTTCGCGTGGCACTAGGCTAGTGGGCTGTATCCGAATGACGACCAGATCGCGGAGCGCTGGCTTGCGTTATAGTCCGGGTGCGATCACACCGGCCGAAAGGAGCACCCGATGGTGGATCCGATCAGACGCAAGCTTCTCAAGACTGGCGCTGCGACGGCGGCAATGGCCGCGACGCCTGCCCTGCTCGCGCAGCAGGGCGGGACGCCATCCAGCGGAAAGGTCTACCAGCGAGGGAACGTCCGCATCCGCTACGAGGAGACCGGCGCGGGCTTCCCGCTCCTGCTGATCGCCGGCGGGGGTTTGAACGGATCGACGATCGCGGGCATTCGCGGCGGCAACCCGTTCAACACGATCGACGCCCTGAAGGGCGAGTTCCGGTGCATCTACGCCGACCTGCGCAACGCCGCTGGCGAGTCCACCGGTCCGCTCGAAGTCGACCGGCCGTGGGATTCCTATACCGACGATCACCTCGGCCTGATGGATCACCTCGGCATCGACAAGTTCATGGTGCTCGGCTTCTGCATCGCGGGTCCGTTCATCTGGAACCTGATCAAGCGGGCGCCGAACCGCGTCGCCGCGGCCGTGCCGGCGCAGCCGGTCGGCTTCCGCCCGGAGCTGCCGAACGCGCTCTACGAGAGTCAATCGACCGGCTGGGCACAGCCGCTGGTGAAGCGGCGTCCCGAAATCACGAGCGCCATGGCCGACCAGTTCCTCACCAGGATGTTCCGCACCAATCCAGACTTCGTGTTCACCGTGACGCGCGACTTCGTCAAGAGCTGTCAGACGCCGGTGCTGGTGCTGCCGGACGACACCGCGGGGCATTCGTTGACCGTCGCGATCGAGAGCGCGATGCTCGCGCCAAAGGGGCAGCTGAGCATGTATCCGTGGAAAGACACGCCGGAGAAGATTCCACTGGCGGTGCGCCACGTTCGCAGCTTCCTGCTGTCGCACCGAGGGACCTAAACCGCCTTCTCGTTCAGCGTGGTGTGACATGTGCAACAGCATGCGTGGAGCACCGGCCGTTCTCCTGATTGCGTTCGCTGCATTCGTGCCGCGATTGTCGGCGCAGGCGACTCAACCGCCGTCGACCAACCCGTTCAACGGAGACAGCGCCGCCGCCACGCAGGGCGCCGTGCTGTTCCGCCAGGAATGCGTCTTCTGCCACGGCGTCGCCGCAAAGGGCGGCATGCGCGGGCCCGACCTGACGACGGGGTCGTGGAGCCATGGCGGATCGGACGCCGAGCTGTTCCGCACGATCAATGACGGAGTACCGGGCACCGCGATGCCGCCGAACGGGCTGCCGCAGCAGGAGATCTGGCGGATCATCACCTATCTGCGCTCCGTGCAGCAGCCGGCCGCCGCGATACCCGGCGATCGGGCGCGCGGCGAGACGCTGTTTGCCGGCGCGAGCCGATGCTCGTCCTGCCACATCGTCAACGGCCGCGGCGGCAGGCTCGGGCCGGAACTGTCGCGCGTCGGCTCGGCCCGATCGCGCGCCTACCTCGTGGAGTCGATCCGCGAGCCCAATCGGCGGCTGACGCAGAACCAGAGCTTCGCCGGCGCCACCCTCAAATACGATACGGTCACCGCGGTGACCGCGGATGGCCGCACGATCGTCGGCGTGCCGATGAACGAGGACACGTTCACGGTGCAGTTGATGGATTCGAGCGAGCATGTCCACAGCCTCGAGAAGAAGACGCTGAAGTCGCTCACCCACGACGATCGATCGCTGATGCCGGCGTACGATGAACGCCGTTTGAACAACGCCGACCTGGACGATCTGCTGGCCTACCTGCAGTCGCTGCGCTCGGCGACGCCGTCGCCGAAGAAGGACGGGTCACAATGAAGGCCACGACAGCGCTCGCCCTCGGATTCTGTCTCGCGGCGGTGTCGACGCGCGCGCAGGTGACGACGGAGCGGCTGACCAATGCCGCGCGCGACCCCCAGCAGTGGATGACCTACTCCGGCGCCTACGACGGCAGCCGCTTCAGCCCGCTCGATCAGATCAACCGCACCAACGTCAACCGCCTCGCGCTGCAATGGGTCTTTCAGACGCGCGTGCGCGGCTCGCACGAAACCACGCCGCTGGTGATTGACGGGGTGATGTACCTGACCGCGCCGCAGAACCACGCCTATGCGATCGACGTGCGGACCGGCCGTCCGCTGTGGCACTACGAGCGGGCGCTGCCGAAGGAGATGTCGCTCTGCTGCGGCCCGCAGAACCGCGGGTTCGGCGCGCTCGGCGATCGGCTGTTCATGGGCACGCTCGACGCGCACGTCGTCGCCCTCGACGCGAAGACCGGCCGGGTGCGCTGGGACGTCGCCTCGGCGGACGCCGATAAGGGCTACAGCTTCACCGGTGCGCCGCTGGTCGTGAAGAACAAGGTGATCGTCGGCGTGGCCGGAGGCGAGTACGGCGTCCGCGGCTTCATCGACGCCTACGACGCGGACAGCGGCCAGCGCGTCTGGCGCTTCTACACGATCCCGGGCGAGGGCGAGAAGGGCGTGGAGACCTGGTCGGGCGACTCGTGGAAGCGCGGCGGCGCGCCGACGTGGGTCACCGGCGCCTACGATCCGGACCTGAACCTGCTCTATTGGGGCACCGGCAACCCCGGGCCGCAGATGTACGGGGCGAATCGCCTCGGCGACAACTTGTACTCGGATTCGATCGTCGCGCTCGACGCCGACACCGGCACGTTGAAATGGCATTTCCAGTTCACGCCGCACGACGTCCACGACTGGGATTCCACGCACACGCCGATTCTCTTCGACGACACGATTGCCGGGCAGCCGCGCAAACTTGTCGCCGTCGCCAACCGCAACGGATTCTTCTACGTCCTCGATCGCATCACCGGCGCGTACCTGCTCGGCCGGCCGTACACCCAGGTGACGTGGGCGAAGGAAGTGGACGCCAACGGACGCCCCATCGTGCTCCCGGGCACCGATCCGACGGCCGAAGGCAACCGCGTCTGCCCGAGCGGCACCGGCGGCACCAACTGGCACTCGCCGTCCTACAGTCCCAGGACGCATCTCGTCTACTTCTTCAGCAACGAGCAGTGCGACACGTTCATGTCGGACGAGCATCTCGAGCCGCCGTATCGTCCCGGACGGCCGTTCATCGGCAGCGCCTTCTTCGCCCAGCCCGAAGAACGCATCGAGACGGCGGTGCGGGCGGTCGATCCGAAGACGGCGACCGTGAAGTGGGTGTTCAAGCAGTACGCCGACGCGTGGGCCGGCGTCGCGTCGACCGCCGGCGGCCTGGTCTTTTCGGGCGACGGGCAGGGCAACTTCATCGCGCTCGACGCGGAAACCGGCAAGGACCTCTGGCACATCCCGCTCGGCGCGTCGATTCAGACCGCCGCGATCAGCTTCGCGGTCGACGGCCGTCAATACGTGACGATCGTCGCCGGCGACGCGGTGTTCGCGTTCGCGCTGCGCCGAGAGCCTTGATCGGCGGGGAAGGACCCGGCGCCGAGGTGATGCCCAGGTGATGCCTACCAGCCGGCGCCGCGTCCCTTCCGTTTCATGCTGATGCGTCGGCCGGGATCGACCGCTTGCGCGATCACGAACTGCAGGCGGCGCTGAAAGTCGGTCGGTCCGACGGCGATCCCGCGAAGATTGTCGACCTTGTACACGTCGACGTTCCAGAACGGAATTCGTCCCTGGCGCGTGAGGTTGTAGTAGAAGGTCAGATCGCCGCCGCCAGCTCCCTGGAAATAAGCCTTCAGCTCATCGACCCGCTTGCGTTCTCCACGATCGGAGCGAATCGTCACCGGTTCGCGCAGCCTGAACCACAACACCCAGTTGCCCGCTTCGATCTCCCGCACCTGACTCCAGGGAATCAACGCCTCGGCGGGAATCGACGCATCGACGCAGCCGCGCGTCGCTCGATCGGCGTGTGCACCCAGTACGTCGGCCCGGTAGATGCGCAACGCGTCGCGATCGAACGCGAAGATGAATGCGCTGCGCGGGTCGACGTTGTATTCGGTGACCGTCCAGGCGATCGCGCCGCCGGAGTCGAGCACCCTGTTCCACGCATCGATCGCCGCTGCGCCGTCGATTGCCCCGATGATGTTGGAACGCGCAGTGTCTGCCGCATCGGCGAGCGCCGCCGCATCGCAAACGACTGGCGGCTCAGCGGCGGCCGTAGTCGTGACCTGCAAAGCCAAAAGGAAGATCAGGGCGAGACAGGTTCGAAGCATGCGGCACCTCGCCTGTCGAGGTGGCAGGAGGCGTGCCACGAGTCACACGAAGGAGCGTGAGAATTGGCGCGTAAATGCAGTTCAGGGACGACGATTTCGTGATTGGCGCCCTGTTCCCGCCACACTCGATGTCAATTGCTGGTGACAGCCGCGGGCACTGCGGCCGACCGCACGCCTCGCAATAACCACCCACCATAGCCCGCCGCCCCGCGCCCGAGGAACGGAACGGAATTTCCGGAAAATCAACGAGCCGGGCGATGCGGCGATCGGCAACCGCGGCCATCAGCCACCATCAACAAACCGCAAAGAATTCCTCACGCGACGGTTACGGGCGCGACCGCTTCAGGCTCTGAACGCGCGCGGCCGCGGCTGATGGCTTGCATCCAGCCGAATCGCCTCCTGGCTGGAGGCGCGCGCTCTCCTTCGCGCGGTCCAGCTGGCCGGTAGAAAAAGCGAGGTTGCGGTGGCCAGGTTCATATTGCTTCTCGCATTCATCGGTGCCGTCGGCTTTCCTGCGACAGCTTCCGCCGACCCGATCACGATCGTCGACACTGGTCCCGGCCCGGCGTTCGCGTCCGACGCCTCATGGCTCGTCGACTACAACACGGCGTGGGCGGCGGCTCAGTTCTCGACGACGAGCCCGGTGCGGATCACGAACGTCCAGGGATGGATCGTGCCGAGGGGCGTCGACTTTCTCAGCGGTCCGCTGCGCATCAACCTCATGAGCAACGCGAGCGACCTCCCCGGTGCGCCGCTCTTCAGTGCCTTCACCAACGTGCCGGGCATCGGCCAGAGCACGTGGTATGGACAGTCAGGTCTGAGTTGGCATGTCGCCCCGGGAACCTATTGGCTGTCGTTTGAGGCGTTGACACGGGCATCGTTCATGATGCCAGGCATTCCTGCCGAGCGCTCAGGTCGAGCGGCATTTGCGGTGCTGCAGTCCGAATGTAACTTCAACGATCGGGCGTGCTGGCCGTGGCAGCCGGGAGAAGCACAGTTCCCGGGCACCGGGTTGGCGGTGCAGATCTTTGGCGAATCAGCCTCGGGCTCGCCCACGCCGGAGCCAGGCTCTCTGTTGCTGCTCGGTGGGGGAATGCTCGGCCTGATGGCCCGGCGCTTCACGAAGCGGGTCTGGCGCGCGTAGCGCGGCCATCGGCCGCGCGCCTATGAATCCTTCGCGGAAGATGGCGGCAGCGGTTCGGGCGTTTCCATCAGGCGGCGCACGAATGTGTCGTCGTGCGTATCGAAGAGATCGTCCGCGGTCTGATCGTCGGTTGTCGCCGTCGACATCCCGGATGCGGCTCGAGTCGCGAGGACGCTCTCGGCATCGGTCGATGTCCCGGGAGCTCGAGTCGCGCGGACTCCTTCGAGCAGCTGCTGGACGAACGCATCATCAAGATCGTCGAACGGCTCAGAGGAGAGGTCGGCATCCGCGAGAAGCGGATCGTCGGTTGTCGCCGGCATCGCCTTGTCGATCGTCTGGATCGCCGGGCGCTCGGGTGCGGGTTGTTCGGCGGCGAACGGCTGCGTCGGCGCCGGTTCGCCCTTGAGCACGGCCTGCACCTGGGAAAACGCCGTCGTCAACCCGCGCTGCAGGGTGGCGAGGCGCTGTCCGTCGATCTTGATTTGCGGAGCCTCGTCGATTCCGTCGACGAGACGGCGTTCAACCTCGAGTCGGCGCGACGCATCCCTGACCAGCAACGCCTGCTGGACCTCGGTCAATACGCGCTCGCACTCGGCCACGGCGTTCTGCTTGCTGGTCTGCAGGTCGGCGATCGTCCGGCGGTGCTCCGCCGCCAGCCGTTCCCGTTCGACGTCGTGCTGCTCGAGCAGCGTGGTCAGACGCTGTTGTTCGGCCAGCGCCTCGGACAGCTTCGAGCGCAACTCTGCCGCCGCCGCGTCGTTGGCGGACAGGAGGTCCGCGAGGGCGCGATTGTGCTCGCCGCTCATGCGGTTCCGCTCGCGCTCGTGGTGCTCCGCGCGCTGCGCGGCCTCGATCAACTCGGCGCGCAACGCGGTCAGCGCGCCCCGGTGTCTGGTCTCCAGGTCCGTGAGGGTCGCCTGGTGCGCGGCTCGCAGGCGCTTCAGTTCCAGTTCCTGATCGCCGGCGTGCGAGGCCAGGCGGCGCTGCTCGGTGAGCGCCTGCGACAGCTGCGTTCGCAGCTCGGCCAGCGCGTCGCGCGTGCCGCTTTCCATGCCGGCGAGCACGCGGTGATGCTCGGCGATCAGGGTGTCGCGCTGGCGCTCGTGCTCCTCGAGCAGCGCGGCAAGACGACGTTGGTCGGCGAGTGTCTGCGAGTGCTCCGAACGCAGGTCGTCGATTGTCTCGCGTTTGCTCGTTTCCACGTCGGCGAGCGCCTGGCGATGCTCGGCGACCAGGCGATCGCGCGCACGTTCGTGCTCGGCGCGCTGCAGTTCCAGCGCGCGCTCGGCCGCCTCGACGCGCGAGGCGACGCGGCTTTGCTCATCGAGGCTGCGCGCCAGGCCGGATTGCGCTTCGGCTAACGCCTCGCGGAACTGCTCGGACTGGAGGGCGGCTGCCTCGCGCACACGGGCCAGCGACTGCTGGAGCGTGTCGACGGCCGCCCGATGGTCGGCAGCGACGCGATCGCGGTCGACCGCGGCCGCTTCAACGAGAGCCTGGAGGCGCGCGTGTTCGGCGGTCGCGGCGTGAACGCGCTGATTGAGCGCGTCCACTTCCTCGCGCTTGGCGGTCTCCAGTTCGGCGAGCGCCCGGTGATGCTCGGCGACCAGGCCATGCCGGGCATGCTCGTGCTCGGCGCGCTGCGAGTGCAGCTCGCGCTCGGCCGTCTCGACCTGCCCGGCCAGGCGTGCGTGTTCGGCCGACGCCTGCGCGGCCTGCGCGCGCAGTTCCGCGAGCGACTGCTGAAGCGTGTCGACGGCCGCCTGACGGTCGGCGGCGAGCCGCTCGCGCTCGCTCTCGTGTTGGGCAACCAGACCCTGGAGTCGCTGCTGCTCGGCAGTCGCTGCCTGAAGGCGCAGCTCGAGGGCCTCGAGATCCCGTTTCGCGTCGCCGGCCGCGGTGGCTCTTGCCGCATGGGCCGCCGCGAGCGTGCTCTTCAGCATCGCGACGTCGCGGCCAAACTCACGCTCTTTCTGGCCCAGGATCAACCGGCTTTGCTCGAGCTTTTTTTCGAGCTGGGCGATGCGCGCCTCTCTGCGCTGGCGATCTGCCGATTGCGCGTCGAGCATCTCGGTGAGCCGCGCGCGTTCGGCCTGATCATCGTCGGCCAGCACGCCAAGCTGCAGCGGTTCAGCGCTGACCCGTTCGTTCTGATCGCCGACCGGCTGACGCACCATCGCGGCGCTCTCGTGGTCCAGCCGCTGCGTCTGCGGTTGCTCGCGGAGATGGAGCAGCAGCGACTCGACACCGTCCGGATGGTCTGTGAGCGGGACTCCCTGAACAATCACGGGGCGAGCGTTCTGATCGCCGATGACGAGATGACCGTTGAAGGACGCCGCGCCTTCGGCCGAGCATCGCGCGACGAATTCCTGCCATTGCGTGTTGCCGGGCGGGAGCAGGCGATCGGCCAGGCTGCTGTTCAGGACGGCTCGCCCCTCTGTTCCGAGGAGGGCGAGCGCCGCCTGGTTGCACGCGAGCAGAACGCCATCGAGACGCACCCGTACCAGGCTCGCTGGCCGCCGCTCGAGCAGCCGGCGCAGAGACGCGGCGTCAGACGAAGGACTCAGCTCGCTGGGTGCAGCCATCTCGTCAAAAGTGCACAGCTTTTCATCTACGTGCCGGGTCACGTGGCTTAATCAGTATCGGCTGTGGAGAGGGGAATGACTAGCGGCGACCGCTGGTACTACCGACCTTCGGAGCGGGCGCTATTCGGCTGGGGGTTCGGGTGCGCGCGGCTGAAAGGGAAGCGTCCGTCCGGCCGGTCGTTGCCGGGCAAGTCCCGGCACCTGCAACGCGGCGGCGCCATGCGTCAGCACGTTGGGCAACGCGTCCGCGAGCGCGTCCAGGTCGAACGGTTTGCTGATCACACCAACGCATCCGGCAGCGCGCGCTGCTGCCACCTCGCGGTCCAAGGCGTGCGCGGTGACGGCGATGATCCGCACCGCTCGGGTCTTCGCATCGTTCTTGAGGATCCGCGTCGCCTCCCAGCCATTGACCCCCGGCAGGCTCAAGTCCATCAGCACGATGTCCGGGTGGACGGTGCGGACGAGTTCAACCGCTTGCGAGCCGTCGGCGGCTGAATCGACGATGAACCCGCGGAGGGTCAGGAACGCGGCCAACATGTCGCGAACGTCGGGGTGGTCGTCCACGACCAGCACGCGAATTCCGGGCGTCGCGCTCGGCGGCATCGGCAGTCCTTTATCTGGGAGATTGGCCGCAAGCGGCCGGATGGCTAGGCGTGGTTCTTGAGCAGCCGGTCGAGCGCGGCTTGCATCTGCGCAATCCGCTGAAACTGCAGGTCGAGTTCACGACGGTTGGAGCGGGCGATTTCCTCCACCTTTGCCAGCCGCGCGTACAGGTCGGTCTGGCCGCGGCTCGCGGCTCGCTCGGCGGACCGGCTCAAGTCATTCGTCGTCGCCGTGTCTTCGGTCGTCGGCTGGCTTTTCACTGCGCCTCGATTCCCACTGGTTCCCTTCGGTCGGTCGGTTCAATGCATCGACCCGGAGCCGGAAGTCGTCGACGTTCGCCGCGAGGTTGCGAAGTTGTTCCGCGAGTTCTTCGCGGCTGTGCCGTTTGATGCGTCGCCGGTCCCCCTGGGAGGGATCCCAAGCCATTGGCTGACGGAGAAGCACACGCGGTGCCGGTGGTGTGTGGAGGGAAGCGGGGCGGGCTGCTGAGCGGACCGTGCACCGCATTCCTGTTCGGTCAAGCAAGCGCCTCTGGCTCTTTGGGCTGACTGATTTGGGCGGCTCGCGTCGCGCGATCCCGCTATTTATCAATTGTTGGTATCACCATTGCTTAACTCTATGTTACGAACCGCCTTACCGTGACAATGCGTATGCGAATCCTGCGGGTTCCCGAGGGAAGTGTCGCGACGGCGTACGCCTCGGCTTTTCGTCCGTCATCGGCGGCGGAGCCTCGCCGTGCTCCGCAGGAGCGTGAGGGCAGCACGTGATGCCGGTTACCAGGACGGAGATCGTCTGCCCGTACTGTCACTCGTCGAACGTGACGCTTCGCGGCTTGTCACGAGACATGCGGTGCGTGCAGATTGAGTGCGCCGCCTGCGGCCAGGAGTTCTTCGCCCCATACCCGCTGCCGGAACCAAGAGGGCAGCGCGACCTCGCTTTGCAAGTTCAATCGCGATAAACAACGTCGCCGCGCGCTGCCAGCGTTGCCGATTTATTTCATGGCTTCGGTTCGAGCGCCGAGATCTCGCGGATGGCGTCGGTGTAGATCAGGAACGCGCGCGGCGTCTCGCTCAATTCGATCGCGCGCGCGTAGCTCTGCACGGCTTCGATGCGATGGCCGCTGGCGCGATGCGCTCGCGCGACGAGCACGGCGGCGGCGGCCGACCTGGGCGCTTCGTCCGCGAGTTTCCTGGCGAGCGTCAATGCGTCGGCGTGTTTTCCGGTCGCCAGCAACTGGTTGGCGAGGCGTGACAGTTCGCTGCTGCCCGCGTCGTCTTCCGAACCCGCCTGCATCGTCTTTGCCTGCGCAAGAACGGCGGCAAGGCCCGACGCTCCGTAGGTCTTGAAGAGAGTCATGGCGGCCGGTCGCTTCGGCATCACCGGATCCTTGCCGTCCAGAATCAAGCGGATCGAGTCTGCCATCGCCTCCAGCGGAGCCCCGCCGGTGTTGTTCAAGAGGATGATGACGCGCTTCGAGTCGGGATTTCGTGTCAGGAACGTGCTGAAGCCGTTGATGCCGCCGCTGTGTGAAATGGTCCTGACGCCGTTCGTCGAGGTGATCGTCCAGCCGTAGCCGTAGTTCGACAGGCCGGGCGTGAACATGCGTTCTCGACTCTTCGCGCTGAGGATCTTGTCGGTGAGCAGCATCTGATCCCAACGATAGAGATCCTCGACCGTCGAGTACAGCGAGCCGGCCGAGAACGGCTGCGTCATGTCGAGGTAGGCGGTGTTGACGTACGACTCGTCGAAGCGCTTGTCGTACCCCGCCGCGCGCTTGTGGAGGAGCGGCTGCGTCGCGTCGTAGCCGGAATCGTTCATGCCGGCCGGCGCGAAGATGCGTTCGCGCAGCAACGTCTCGTACGGCTGTCCGGTCACCTTCTCGAGGACGACGCCAAGAAGAAAGTAGCCCGAATTGCTGTAGCTGAATCTGGTGCCGGGCTCGAAGAGCAGATCCAGCTTTGAAAACTGCGCGAGAAAGTCAGTCGGCGAGTACGGATTGCGGACCGTGGACGACCACGCCGGGATCTCCGTGTAGCCGACGATGCCTGACGTGTGCGTCAGGAGATGGTGGATCGTCACGCGGTTGCCGGGGTTGGCCGGGTAGTCGGGAAGGTACCGGGTGACCGGCGCCGCCAGGTCGATCTGCGCGCGCTCGACGAGCTGCATGATCAGCGTGGCGGTGAACTGCTTGGTGAGCGAACCCAGCCGGAACTTCGTATCCGGAGTGTTCGGGATGTCCCACTCCATGTTGGCGAGGCCATAGCCCTTCTTGAGCACGACCTGCCCCTGATCGGCCACGAGCGCGGACCCGTTGAAGAGGGCGAGCTCGCGATAGCGGGCCAGCAGCGCGTCGATGCGGTCGGCGTTGCCGGCCGTCGCCGCGACCGGCGCATGCGAAAGGAGCAGCGACAGCACCGCCAGGATTCCGGCAAGCGGCGCGCGTCGCTCGTGGATGGGGCGAACGTATTGAGACATGGTAAACGGCGCCATTATCCCCGATCACCCCGTGGAGCGCCGTGTACGACTATCTTCTGTTCACTGCTGTTGACGGCGCTGGAACGTAAGCCGCGACGGGCTCAACAGTCTGGCTCTGGCTCGCTTGCGGTCCACAGCGAACGCAGCTCGTTCCAGGGAGCATTCTCCACACGCGACGTCTGGTTGAAGATCATCGTTTCCTGCGTGTCGGGTGTGTAGGCAGGCCAGTGGGGAATCTCCGCATGGTTCGGATTGCCGGTCCTGGCGAAGGCGACCCACGCGGCGGCCATCTGGTCAGCCACCCGCTTTGCTTCGGCGCCATTGCCCGTCAGCTGTTGCCCGGCGATGTTGTGGAACACGAGCGGCACGTCGGTGGCATGAACCGCACCGAATTTGCCGCCGTAGGCACGCGACGGAAACTCCAGCACGTACATGTACGCCGGCGCGCGATGCAACGCCGCCTTGCGGTCGGCGAGAAGGTACGCCGTTCGGCGTACTCCTCTGTCGGTGAGCATCTTACAGAGCAGGAGAAACGCACTCGACGAAGGAAATGCGCGGCGATACGCGGCGACGGTTTCATCAGCCTTGCCGGACGCGATCTTCGCGACTTCATTCCGCAGGCCGGCTTCATCGAGATCGAAATCGGTGCGGCCGAACGACACGTCGTCGAGCGTGGTGCTGATGATGAGCGGCACGTCGGCGGACACCGGCGGGGCATCGGGATCGAACGGATGCCGCGGTATGACTGAACCATCCAACACCGGCGCGAAATCGACCGGGACTTCCTGCGCCTCGAGGGCGGCCTGCGCGGACAGGATCATCTCGACGGGCACCTGCTGCAGCTCGGCGACACGCGCCTTGGTGAGGCCGAGATGCGCCAGCATCCGCTCGGCCGCACGCGTCGCGCAGTCGCGCGGCATGGCACGCAGCGGCCAGCCGCTGCTCTGAATCGCCGCTCTCTGGAACAGGCCTCGGGCCGAGGGCATCGCCAGCAGGTGCGATACTTTTGCCCCGCCGCCCGACTGGCCGAAGATCATCACCTTGCCGGAATCGCCGCCGAAGTTGGCGATGTTGTCGCGCACCCACTCGAGCGCGAGCACACAGTCCATCATGCCGGCGACGCCGGCCTGGGCGAATTCGGGCGGCGCGCCGATGTCCGCCATGCTCAGATGGCCGAGACAGCCGAGCCGATGATTCAGCGTGACCACAACGACGTCGCCGAACTTCGCCAGCGGAAGCCCGTTGTAGAAGATGTTGGCGCCCGATCCGGTTGTAAAACCACCGCCGTGGAAAGACACCAGCACGGGACGCTTCCCGTCGTCCTTGACCGCCGGGGTCCAGATATTCAGCACGAGGCAGTCTTCGGACTGTCCTCCAGGAAACGTGAGCCAGTCGATGATTCGGGCGTAATCGTAGTTGCTTCCCAATGGAACCTGCGGCGCGGCGTGACCGAATGCCGTCGAGTCACGCACGCCGCTCCACGGCACCGGCTCCTTTGGAGGCATGAATCGGTTCTTGCCGGCCGTGCTCGCGCCGTACGGGATTCCCTTGAAGACGTTGATACCGTCCTGAACGGCACCACGCACTCTGCCTGACAGCGTTTCGACAACGAGATCGGGCCGACGGCCAGGCGAAGCATTCGCTTGTCCGACATCCGGCGCGCGAGGCGGCGACGCGAGCGGGAGCAGGGCACCGACCTGTGCCTCCGCCAGAACCAGCGATGCGTGCTTCAGGAATCGCCGGCGTGAAGTGCCAGTCTCGTTGTCCACACGCGCAACGCTATCAGGAATGTGCGCGGGCAGGGTTCTGCGATCCGATTCAAACACCAACGAATGAAATGGTGCGCATCAGCTCGACAGTAATACCTCAGTGCGATCCGATCGACGGCCAGATGCCGGGACGGATCAGCGCGGCAGCAACTGCACGGTTACATCGGCGCTCGTGATCGTCACGCTGCCCGTCGTCGCGAACAGACTATCCGTGATCGAGACGGGCACCGACGCCAGCTTCAGCGCGGTCAGATCTGCAGTGGCCGTCAACGTCGGGTTGTTCGTGAACTCGCCGAGACTGGCCGGGTGTCCGGCGACGACCCACGTGGCCGCACCAGCAGAGCTGCAGGTTCGGCACGTAAAACCAGATCCCCGCTGCGTAAAGGTGATCCTGGCCACATAGAAGCCGGTTGGCGCGTTGACCGTGAAGCTGATGGTGTCCATCGCGACGTGGCGGGTGAACGACACCACGAACCCGGCGCTGGTGAAGGTTGTCGGATCGAGCCCGGTATTGAAACCGATGATCAACTTGTTCGGGTTCGCCGGGTCCGCCGCCGTCGTCGCGGCGTTGAAGAACTTCGACGGCACGGCGTCACGGATGCTCTTGAACCGCGCGACCTGCGCCTGCGCCGGAACGGCGACGTTCAGGAGCATCAGGAGCGAGGCGCCGAAAACGACCTGCCCGCGTGATGCGCGGCCCCGGTACAACATCGAGTGAGTCCATTGCTGAATCATCGCCATGTCCTTTCTGGTCTGGACGATCGTGATCGTTCGAAGAACGGTAGAGACGCGAACCGTGTGGGTGGAGATGATCGGCCCGTTGGTTGCGCGTGTCTGGCGCGGTCGTCTTCCACCGCGACGTGGTCGCGGCGACTCCAACGATGGCCACACACAGCATCGTCTTGTCAGTTAGGGGTCCGATGGGTCGAAAGGAAATATAGGGGCGTCGGAACTTTCAGATCTCAGCCGTATCGATGTGCTCAGCCGTATTCACTTGCGCGCATCGAAGACCACCCGTAGCATTGCGCGCGACGCTGTTGTGGCGGCAGCGAAGCTCATCCTCGCGGCGATCCGGAGATCGTTCCGATGCGACAACGCCACTCCCTCGTTTCACTCACCCGACACACTCCTATGACTTATCGATCCACGCTCATCGCGATCTGCCTTGGCGCGTTCACGGCCGCGAATTCCGCGGCCCAGACGCCGCCGCCCGCGCCGGCGCTCGTCGCACCGAACAACGGCGCGTCGGCCACCCAGCCGGTGACGCTGCAGTGGACCGCCGTGTCCGATCCCGATGGGCCGATCGGCAACTACACATGGCAGGTCGCCACGACGAGCGCGTTCAGCGTCGTCATCGCCGACGGATTCACCGACGTGCGCAACGGCGATCCCATCCCGACCTTCGCGCGGCTGAGCGGCCTGCCCAACGGCACCTACTTCTGGCGGGTGAAAACCACGCAGATCGTCGGCGGCGCGGTGTTCGCCATCGACTCGCCGTGGTCGGTGGTGCGGACGCTGACGATTACGGGACTCGGATCAGCGCCGGGCACGCCGGGCTTCACCGCGCCGGCGAACCTGTCGCGGTTCCACGCGCTGGAGGACTTCGACATCACGTGGACGGCGGTGCCAGGCGCCCAGTACTACCTGCTCGAGGCCGACGACGAGCCGAGCTTCTCGGCGCCGCAGACGCTGACCCTGAACGCGATGCAGTTCGGGACGAAGTTCCGCGCCGGGTGGGGCAACGAAATCCCGAACGTCTACTACCGCGTGCGCGCGGTGTCGGTCGACAACGTGCGCGGACTGCCGTCGGCCGTCCTCAATGTCAAGATCGTCAACACCGCGCCAGTTCCGCCGGCGCCAATCGTGCAGTCGCCGGTTGGCGGCGCAACGGTGTCGGTCCCGATCAAATTCGACTGGTCGGACACGCCGAATCCTCAGGTGTCGGCGTACGACCTCGACGTCGATACCGATCCGAATTTCGCCGGCTCGTTCGGCGTCCTGCTGGTGCAGGGCGTCAACCGCTCGGACTACGTCGTGGCTCACGACGTGCCGCTGCCGCCGGGCACCTATTTCTGGCGAGTGCGCGCGCGACACGGGGCGGTTGCCGGTCCATGGTCGGCGAGCGGGAGCCTCCGCGTCGTCGCGTCGCCGGCGACGCCGCCAGGCCTCGAGCTGCTCTGGATCATTCCCGACCCCGGAACGGTCGAGGGCGGCGCGCCGACGCAGGCGCGCGTGACGTTGAGCGGTCCCGCACCGCCGGGCGGCGCAACCGTGCGGATCATGTCTGACATGGAGGGCGTAGAAGTGCCCGCGACGGTGACCATTCCGGCGGGATCCACCGACGCCACGGTGTCCCCGATCACGACGGTGCCGGTGGGGGTGGGAATCGTCGGCGCCCTCCGCGCCGACTACGGGACGGGCATGCAGATTACGTCGTTCGGCATGGTTCCGCTGCTCTTCAGCCTGTCGCTCAACACCGACAGCGTCGCCGGCGGGAACACGGTCATCGGAACGATCACGCTGCAGCGACCGGCGCCGGAAAATATCGACGTGACGATTGTCAGCAGCGACACGTCGCTCGCGCAGCCGCCCGCGCACGTGATCGTCCTGGCAGGAAACACCTCTGCGAGCTTCTCGATTCCGACCGCGACGGTTGCCGCGACGGTGCCGGTCGTGTTCGACGTCGGCACGGCGAACGACGGCTATCACGCGCCACAGGCGCGGCTGACGATCAGACCGGCCGGCTCTGCCGCGCCGGCACCGAGTCTCTCGACGGTGACGTTGACGTCGCCAGCGGTCGTCGGCGGCACGTCGGCGACGGGCACGGTGACGCTGACCGGTCCAGCACCGGCCGGCGGCGCGTCGGTCCAGGTGACCGGCAGCAGCAGCGGCACGCAATTCGTCAACGTGCCGGCCGGCGGTCGGAGCGCGCCGTTCACGATCACGACAAGCGACGCGTACTTCAGCCGGTGGGGCATGATCCAGGCGTCGTACGGCAGCAGTAACAGTGGGCTGCACGGGGCCGTCCTCCGCGTCGATCCGGACGTACCGGCCACTCCATCGCTGCTCGCGTTTGGCGTCAATCCGAGTTCGACGACCGCCGGCGGCTCCGTGCGCGGCACGGTCGGACTCGTGACGCCGGCGCCACCCGGCGGCGCGACGATTTCGATTTCGAGCAACACGCCGGCGGCGCAGGTGCCCGCGAGCGTGACGATCGCGGCCGGCAACAGCGCCACCACCTTCACCGTGGGGACGAGCGCGGTCGGCAGCTTCACCTCGGCCACCATCACCGGCAGTTCGGGCGCGAGCACGAAGGAAACGTTCCTGGAGATCTTCCCGAACCCGAATGCGGGGCCACAGCTCGCATCGGTGACACCGGGCGTCACGAGCGCGACCGGCGGCAGCAACGTGACGGCGACGGTGACCCTGGCTGGCGCGGCGCCGTCCGGCGGCGCGTCGATCACGATGTCCACGAGCAGCACGATCGCGCAGGCGCCGCCGATCGTCACCGTGCCCGCCGGTCAAACGTCGGCGGCCTTCACGATCACGACATCGGCAGTGACACAGAATACCTTCGTCACCGTGACGGGCACGTTCGGCAACGGCAGCAAGTCCGGCTCGTTCACGCTCGTCCCTGCGGCCGCCGGCGATACGACGCCGCCGACGGCCTCGATCACGAGTCCCGCGGCGGGCGCGACGGTCAGCGGCACGATCAGCATTCAGGCGAATGCGAGCGACAACGTCGGCGTCACGCGCGTCGACTTCCTGGTCGACGGGTCGCTGCTCTCGAGCGACACGACGGCGCCATTCGCGGCGTCATGGAATACCGCGAACGCGGCGAATGGCGCCCATTCGCTGACGGTGCGCGCGTTCGATGCGGCGAACAATCAGAAGACGTCGGCGGCGGTGAGCGTCACGGTCAACAACGGCACGACGACGGCGCCGACGCTGACACTGAGCGGCGTAGCGGCGACCATCCGGCGCGGCCAGACCTTCACGGCGACGGCGACGGTGACCAACAACGGCGCCGCCGCCGCGAGCGGCTTCTCGGTGCGCGTCAGCTTCACGCCCTCGAGTGCGATGCGGCTGCAGAGTCCGACGACGACGACGCAGTCGGTGCCGACGGTCGTTGCTGGCGGCAGTCAGAACGTCGCCTGGCAGATGCGAACCGACAACGCCGGAACGGCAACGTTGACGATGACGCTGCGTGACGCCGGCGGCGCGACAGTACGAACAGCGAGTCAGACGATCACGATCATCGACTGAGCTGTTCGCTATCTGTCCTTCGGCCGTCGTGACTGCGTCGACGTGGGCGACAAACGGCCTCGTGTCGTACCGGATTCGCTGGCCAACTGGCTCACGCGATGATCGAACCGTTCCTTGACTGAACAACGCTTGAAAAAAACGCGTGGAGGTTCGAAAAACGGATTCTTCCGCAGGCGCTGATCGATCATCACTCGCGGATGGGTTCTTAACATGTCGTCCAGAATGTCCGGTTCGAAGCGAGAGCGGTTGTAGAGACATAATCCAAGAGCACGGCTCTTCGGATAGAACTCGTTCATCAACGCTTCGTATTCGAGGGCTTCGTTGCTCCCAGGAGCGCCGGAAAGAATCCAGGTCATTTCACCAGCCGCGCGCAGCCCCTTGAAGCCATCGTTGAGTGCTTGTTCGACGGCGTCGTTCAGTAACGCCAGCATGGCTTCGCAATCGAACCGGCCACTTTTCAGGTGCGCTTCCTTCGAGCTGATCAATACGAGCGCGCCTCGCGACAGCTGCTTTCGCACATCGATACCCGCGCCGCCCAGGAAGCCGGCGACTTCCGCAACGCTGCGATCGTCTGCAATGTAAAGGCAGCGTTCACTTCGCTTGAGACCCTGGTCGATGTACGCCACCACGACCGCGGATTGGTCGGCAGCATTGTCGTAGTAGCAACAAACGTGATCACCCTGCCGTAGGCCGGCAATCTGCGTTGCGAGTGCTTTGCCCATGGTGTGCCGTCGTGGCAGGTCATTATCGCGACGCCGTTCGGTTCCCGCAAGTACTCCACAGCGACGGCTGGCAGAGCGCCGCCAGCGCCATACGTGGACGAGTCCGTCTATCGTCAGCGAGCGAGTGACAGTCGATAGGAGAGAACGATGCCAGGGCGCAGTCCGGACGCCGGTGCGATACCGAATCGGCTCACGACGCGCGGTTCGTAGAGCGTGTCATTGATCGAACCGTCGATGGCGCCGCCGATGGTCGCGCCTACGGGCACGGCGGCGACGATGAACGGCGCGCATAGCGCGTTACATGCATCTGTCTCGATCCGCCTGAGCGGATTCATGATGGCGAGGACCGCGACGCCGATGGCGGCCCCGAGCGCTTTGCCCTCCCACGTCGAGTCCTCGTGCTGGATCCGTTCGACGGTTCCCTCCGTCCAGGCTCGGCGTTCGGTTCGAAGATTCCACCGCCTGCGCTTGATCTCGAGCTCGTCTCCGGAGAGTGACACCAGGCGCCCATGCGTCTTTCTCCCCGAACCGTCTCGGATGATGAGTCGCTCTCCCGGCGTCAGCAGTGGTTGCAGCGCCGTGAACGACCGTGCCGGAACGCTGTCGGCCTGTTCCTCGGCTCCGGCTGCCGACGAAAGCGCAAGCGCAAGCACGAAAATGGACGCCGCGCGAACAGGTCGCTTCATCCTTCTTCCTCGATGGGAGAACGGATGTCTGCGTGTGCAACAACGGCGCCGCCGCCGCGGTGCGCGGAAGAGCGCCGTTGCTTCACGTCGCCAGGCCGATGGCGTCAATCCGCATCGCGGAAGCCTTAGCCGCCGACAGGCCACTAGTCGCGAGAATCGTCGGAGTCTCCGAGAATGCGGATCGTGCCCTCGAAGCATGGGCCGGCCGGTTTGCCGGCACAGCCGCTGATGACGGTGTACTCCACGTGGACGCGCGCGCCGGTCTGCCAGCCGTCCAGAATGACCCCATCGAGCAACGCTTTGCTCGTCGCGTTGTTCTGGCCGCCCTGGATGAGTGCGGTAAAGGAGCGGTCGCCGGCCTGCACCTCATAAAGCGCGTCGAGCGCCACGATCTGGGCGGTGACGGTGCCCGTGGTGCTCACCCGTCGGTCAAGAACCTCCCCGACAAAGTCGCCGGCGACATCACCGCCGACGATGCCCGCCATCAGAAACCGGCTGGCCACGGCCTGTCCCGGGTTTGGCGGAACGACCGCGGTGACCCATTTCGTGAACGTGACGATGGTGTCGCGCTTGTGGCGACCGTTCGGGTCGCCCTTGGCGAGCGCGGACGGCATGTTCACGAGGAGCACGGACGCGATCGTGACCGACGTCAAAGAGTCATCGCTTCGGCGGACGGCAGATGCGAGTGTTAGTCGTCACCGGCACGGACGTTGACGGAGGACCCGTATTGGGCGTAACCGTCTACGAAAGGCAGTAACCGCGGCGCCGATGCCCATCAGGACAAGAGGCGTCGGCTCTGGGGTGGGTGCTGCGGGAGAAAAGGTCAAGTCGCTTTCCACGTAAGTCCCGGGTTCCGGAGAGCCAAACCCAATCCATATCGTGGAGCCGGTCCCCTGGCCTCTGAGGTTGAAATGAAACGCGGTTCCGTCCGCAGCAAATCCGGATAGCGCGGCGGACAACCGGAATGGGTACGAAAGTACCCCGACGAACTGGGTGTCGTCGGGGCCAGGCGGCGTAATGACCAGTCTCGACGGACCAGTCGGCGAGATATGGCCGGTGGTTTGTGGGTTACTGCCGACGTCGATGTCCGCACCGGCGATCTGCAAACTCGCGAAGATAAAAGGCGACTTAAGGCTCAACTCTGGCCCGCCGAAGCGCTGGGTTCCTTCGACATCGAGAAAAAGCGAGAATCCGGGACCGAACAGCTGACCTTGCGCGAAGGGATCGTCAGAGTCGTGATCGAAAGTGAGGTGCCCTGACGTGATCGCCAGCACGGCACTGCGCGGCTCGATTGGATCCGCGATCACCCGAGAGGCACACGTCAATGAGAGAAGAACGACCCACAGGTTGATTGGCCAGCCGCGCCCCGAAATCATCAGCGCCCCGTACGGCAGGCGAAATCAGAGGAACGGCGCGGTCTCCGCCACCGATTGGCAATCATCGCCGCTGCGGCACCGATCAGCAGAAAGAGTGACGACGGTTCAGGTGTCGGTGACACCGCGGATGTTCCGGTCACGCTGAATGCCGGGATAGACTCGCCGCTGATGTTGACGACGCGCCATGGTCCTTCCTCGCGTCGATTGGCGACAAGGCCGGTGGCGAACCCCGGTATCGACAACCATGTGACCAGGGTAGGTTCCGGTCCGGTCGACAACCCCAACCAATAACGTTGACCGCTGATCAGCTCTGGGTGTGTCGCTGAATTCAACGTGATGATGGCAGCGGACGTCGCGAGATTCCCGAAGTGAAACGACTCGAGGAGCGACGCGGGGCTGCCGGCCGCATCCCCCATCAGGAACACGTCGGCTTCGTCGCCTCGAGAAACAAATTGTCCGCCGCCTTGCAGGCCGGTTTGCGCGACAACCGCAAGAGGCAGCCGGACTGTCTTCAATCGCGCCGTGGCCCTGCTCACGAAGGCATTGGCAAGATCGATGTCCCGCCCAAGAGCGCTCGAGTTGCTGGGATCAAAGAAGGCATTCAAGCCGCCTCTGGCGTCGAACGAGTTTCCCGGCCCGAACGTGTTGAACAATACGATGGGATCGGCCCACGCAGGCGTCCCAACAAGGATCGCAAGTCCGGTCAGGATCGGCAGAATGACGCGCCGCATCGTTCCTCCTTCGAAATCCGGTACCGACCGTAGGTAGCCATCGGATTCGATCGACCGTGCGTTTTCATCATGCCGACCCTCGCTTCTCCAGGCGAAACGCATGAGACCGACAGCTCGTGCGTATTTCCCGTCGAAGCCATCACGGCAGGCCGGGCGCCGCCTTCGCCAGCGCGATGTCTGGGCGACACAATCCGCGTCGCACAGCGCAGATGCAATTCGCTCACCTGGGCGCGCTTTCCTCGTCAGCCGATTTCTCGTCGTGTGCGGGCGCAGTTTCTCGAGGCATGGGCAACGATCGCCTGAGAAACATACCGTCGGTCCTGATTCATGGCATGACCGGCGCGATAGTCGATTCGCGCGGCTGAAGGGGTCCTACGAGCGCGCGGGACTACTTGGAGGTCCCGCCAGTCCCGCCCCCGACAGCACGGGTTCCACGTATTGCGCGATGGTTCAACGGTCGTTGCCGATGGCGCTCACGCGCTTCGCCGATCTATGGGACCTGGCTACGGCTCGACGCGGTCGCGGCTGCCGACGAAATGCAGGCCGAGCACCGGCTCCGGCTTGCGACTCCGCGGATGAAAGTCTTCCTTGTTGAACCGTCGGGCTCGAAAAGCTCCACCTCGGCCGACAGAAGTCAGCCCCAGCGGCGACTTTCGCGAACCGCGGCGCCGGCAGTTACGGAATCGTTGCCAATTTCACAATTGGTGGGTTGGTTTGGCGATTGCGAATCCGTCATCGCTCGCGTCTTACCGGCACACGCATCTGGTCAAGGACAACCCCGTGAGACTGACCCTGTTACTCGTAGCCGTCGTTTTCCAATGTGGCTGTGCGACGCGGATTTGCAAAACCAAGTCTTTGCCGATGCAGTGGGTCGACGGCACGACCTCGACGATGAAGATCGAGGTGTGTCGGCCGTTGTTCGCGTGGCGCTAGATGATGCGGGGCGGGAATTTCAGTAGGCAGAGGCGGACAGCCGCGTTCCCGGCGCTGGTGCTCTTTCTGTGCGCCGCCGCCACGCTCGACGCGCAGACCGCGCCGGTGGCAACCGTCGGCTTGACTCCGGGTTGGGCGACCTTCGGCCAGGCGTTGCCGCAGGGCGCTGCCACCGGCGGGTTGCAAGTGGGCAGCTTTCCCACGCAGACCGACGTCAAGAACACCTGGCCGGACGGCTCCGTCCGATTCGCGATCATCACCGTCAAGGCGACCAACGCCGGTACTTTCTCGATTGTGCCTGCGGCGCCTTCCACCGGCCGCCTTCTCCCGGGCTTGCCCACGGCTGACGTGGGGCTGACCATCGATGGAGTGGTCTATACCGCGACCCTGCCGTCGGTGCCCGCTGGCGACCTGTGGTTGTCGGGGCCGCTGGTCTACGAAGGCCGATCGATCGTCGCTCCGGCGTCGTCGGCCGGCGGCCAGGGGCATCCGTTCCTGCGCGTCATCTTCGACACCCGTGTCTACAACGACGGCGGCGCTCGCATCGACGTCACGGTCGAAAACACCCTCGACGTCGTCGGCGCGGCGACGACTACCTACGACGTCGCGATTACCGTCAACGGCGCGGTGGTCTTCACCCAACGCGCCGTTCAGCACTTCTATCTGACACGCTGGCGGAAAACGTTTGCCGCCGGCGGGACGACCTTCGCGACGGTCACGCCGGACGTGGCGCCGTTCAACCGGGCGAAGGCGCTGCCCGCGTATCTGGCGTCCGCCGTGACCAACCTGGTGAGCGTGCCGATCGCCGCCGATTTCGAGATCCTGAAATCGGGCGCGCTCGACCCGATCATGTCGGACCATGGCGGCCGCGCCGAACTGGCGCCGTTGCCCGATTGGACCGCGCGCTATCTCGTGCACAAGGATCCGGCGCAACGCGCGTTCGTCCTCGCGAACGGCGATCTTGCCGGCTCATGGCCGGTCCACATGCGTGAGGCGGAGAACGGCAGCAGGCTCGGCCTTGGCAGCGAACGGTTCGTGTCACTCGACGACCGCCCCAACCTGTGGCTCGACGAGCGGGCGCAAGGCAACGGCTGGGACTACATCGCCGGCACGCCGCTGCCGATGCGCGAGTACGGCAGCGACATTCCCGCCGCAGGCCAGAGCCCGCTTCTGCCGGACAACGCGCACCAGCCATCGATCGCGTTTGTCCCGTACCTGCTGACCGGCGATCGCTATTACGCCGAAGAGATGGCGTTCTGGGCGAACTACGGCATGGTGCGGACCTACCCTGGCGACGGCGTCCGCGGCTCGCAGGGCATCCTCGCCTTCAACGAAGTGCGCGGTTTTGGATGGGCGCTGCGTAACCTGGCCGACGCCGCGGCGTATTACCCGGATGGGTCGCCGGTGAAGGCGTACTTGTCGCAGAAGGTGGTCAACAACCTCCAGTGGCTCGACGCCTACGCGCGTTCGCAGGATCCGATCGCGAACCCGTTCCAGATCTTGTGGGTGAACCGGCGGCCCGATGGCGGCCAGTACATTTCACTGTGGGAGCAGACCTATCTGGCTCACGCCATCGATCGCGCCGTCCAGCACGGCTTTGCCGGCGGCCTGGCACACCGCGATGCGATTGCGCGATTCCACCTCGAGCTGTTCACGAGTGAGCCGGATTATCCGCGCGCCGAGGCCGGCGCGTATCTGATCGCGATCGGCCCGGCGAACCCGTCGTCGCCGGGAGTATTCGGCGGTACCTACTTCGCGACGATGGCGGAGATCCGATCGGGTACGGTCGGACAGGAACGACCATTCGCCGGATTCTACGGACCCGAGGCGCGACTGAATCTAATGCTCGGCGTCCAGGGTGGTTGGCCCGGCGCGCAGGCTGCGTACGATTATCTGTTGCCGTTTCTCGTGGCAACACCGACCGGTTGCGTCTCGCTCGGCGGGGTTGTCCTGCCGGATCTCACCTGCCGGGCAGGTTGGGCCCTGGATTTTCCGGCGACGACGATCGCCACGCCCGCTCCCGCGCAAATCACGAGCCCGGCGCCGGGCTCGACGCTCTCGTCCGGCACCCAGATCTTCAGCTGGGACACCGGCGTCGGCGCATCCCGGTATCAGATCGCTATCGGCACGGCTCAGGGCGCCAACGATCTCTACTCGGGCCCGGAAACCACGAACGTGTCCGCATCGGTCGGCGGCTTGCCGACCAACGGCAGCAGAATCTGGGTGCGGCTGTCGTCGTTCGTGAACGGTGGCTGGCTCTTCACCGACGCCAGCTATCTGGCAATCGGCACGGCGCAGCCGCCCACGACTTCGCCGGCGCCGGGAAAGATCGGCAGCCTGATCGCCGGGACGTTCCGCGACGCATCCGGCCATTCGGCCCAGTCACACCTCGTGTACGCGCCCAATGCCGGCGTCTGGTGGCTGTTCACGCTGTCGTCGTCGCACGACTCGCTGGCCGACCACACGGTCCAGAGTTATTACAGCAGCGGCGCGAACCTGGCGACGGCGACGTGGACCGCTGCGGCGTCAAGTCCCCATCTCGCCAACGCCGGGTTTGCCACCGACTCGGTCTTCGCCGGCGGCCGGTCGCTCGGCGCTGCGGTTCTGAGCATCGCCGGCGCCGATTACGCGCACCTGTTCGCGTCGGCCGCGTTCGACGGCCAGGTGTCGTCGAACGGGCACATTCGTGCGCGTTTGGGGGCGAGCTCAATCGCGTGGGAGGCGTGGAACAACCCGGGGTCACCCAACACCGGGTCGGAATGGCAGGGACCATCGACCTCGGGCAATCCGCCGAGCGCGGCGTCCACCCATTCGTCGTGGGGCAACGTCGTCGGCATCTCGACCGGCGGCTTCGTTCATCATTCGAGCGTGACGATGGATCAAGAGGTCGATTGCAACGTCGGGCGATCGACGAACGCCGACGTGGCCGCGGCGTGGAGCAACGGTTTTGGCGCCAACGCAATCGGGGCGTCGCCACCCAACACCACCGCGGTGATCGACAAGTCGATGATCTTCCAATGCAAATCGCTGGCATTCGCGCCGCTGGCGTCCAACGTCATGCTGGCCGTCTACAGCAACGGCGCCGTGGCCCAGCCAAACCTCACCAATCTGCGCTTTCAGCGATCGGGCGCGAACGGGGCGTGGACCAGCATCTCGACTGCGGGCGGCGGCAACGGCAACGTCTTTGCGACCGACGCCACCATCGACGCCAACGACTGGACGCTCGTGCCGGTCAGCACGTCGGCGGTTTACGTGTTCCGCCGCAACGCGGCCGGCACCGCGATCGACGGCGCCGCCTATGTGGCCGGATCCAACACCTGGCGCTCGATGTCTCCGGCGCCGCCGCTGTTCGGTGTGGGACAGACGTCGAAGAACGGCGCCGGTGTATTCGGGGCGAGCGACGGGACGAGCATCTGGCTGTTCTGCGTCAACAACGACGGCGCCAACTCGATCCTGTACAGCAAGTTCGACGGCGCCGCGTGGACGCCCTGGACGACGGTGCCGGGAACCGGCAGCGGGACGCAGACACGCAACTTCATTTCAGGGTACCCGCGCATGGCGGGAAACCAGATCGGGCTGATCTGGACCGAGGGGACGGCAAATTTCGATGTCGTGGTCGCGGCGCTCGGCACCGACACCACGAGTCCGCTGGTGTCGATGACGGCGCCCCAGAGCGGCGCCATCGTGTCGCCGACGGCGGTCACCGTGTCGGCAACCGCGAACGATAACGTCGCCGTCGTCGGCGTGCAGTTCAAGCTCGACGGCGCGAACCTGGGCGCCGAAATCACCTCACCCCCGTACGCCATGACCTGGGATGCGAGCGCGTCGGTGAGTGGTGTCCACACGCTGACTGCAGTCGCACGTGATGCCGCCAACAACCAGACCACGGCCGCGGCCGTGAACGTCACGGTCGCCGAGTTGACGCCGCCCGACACGGTCGCGCCGACGGTCACCGCCGCGCCTGCGCCGGGTGCGTTCACCTCGGCGCAGACGGTGACGCTCGTCGCGTCGGAGCAGCCGGCGATCATCTACTACACCCTGGATGGCACCGCGCCATCGGCGTCGAGCGCGCAATACGCGGCGCCGATCGCGATTGCGACGACGAAAACCATCCGGTATCTCGCCGTGGATCCGGCAGGGAACTCGTCGAGCGGATCGCTGCCGTACACGATCGCCCCCGCCGCGCCTGGCCCGTCGGCCACCGCGCCGGTGCCGAGCATCGTCAACCATTCGACGTTGACCGCGACCGCGGTGCCGGTGACGTTGACCTGGTCGGCGACGGCGAGTGCGGGCGGCAGCGCGGTGACATCGTACGAGCTCCAGCAATCG
>DATNCQ010000075.1:0-62423 GCA_035571515.1 Vicinamibacterales bacterium | reverse complement strand
GATGTTCGCGGTCGTCGTCGCGGTCGTGCTCGCCAGCGCGTAGTTGCTCGCCTGGACGCCGCCGAGCGCGAGGTTGTTCGACGTAACGGTCTTGCCCGCGCCGACGGCGGAGGAGTCGAAGCTGCCCGTGCCGCTGCAGGTCACCACGTCGGTGCCGACGACGCCGGTCAGCGTGCAGCTGATGGCCGCCGCCGCGGTGGCGTCGTAGGTCTTGTTGCTCGCCGTGATGGCCGGCGTCAGCGTCGCGGCGGTGATGTTCGCGGTCGTCGTCGCCGTGGTCGCCGAGAGGGCGTAGTTGCCGGCCTGCGCGCCGCCCAGGGTCAGCGTGCCGCTGGTGACGGTCTTGCCGGTGCCGGCGGCCGCCGTGTCGAAGGTCCCGGTGCCGGCGCACGTGACAACGTCCGTGCCGATGACACCGGTCAGCGTGCAGGCAATCGCTGCGGCCGACGTACCGTCGTAGCTCTTGTTGCTCGCCGTAATGGCTGGCGTCAGCGTCGCCGCAGCGACGTTCGCGGTCGTCGTCGCCGTCGTCGTCGACAGCGTGTAGTTGGCCGACTGGGCGCCGCCGAGCGTCAGGTTGGTCGACGTGACCGTCTTGGCGGTGCCGACCGCCGCCGTGTCGAAGGTGCCGGTGCCGGCGCAGCTCACCACGTCGCCGCCGACCACACCGGTCAGCGTGCAGGCGATGGTCGCCGCTGCCGTTGCGTCATACGTCTTGCTGGCCGCGGAAATCGCCGGCGTCACGATTGCCGGCTCGATGTCGCCGGAAGCCCCGATCGAAATCAGCGGCTGGACTTCGAAGTTCGCGTCGACGAGCTGATAGTTCGGGGCCGCCGGGCCGACGAGCGACAGGTTGTGCACCACCACGGGCTTGGCATCGCCCGCGCCAGCGCTCTGGAACGTCGCCGTCCCCGTGCACGTGACCGAGTCGCCGCCGACCAGGCCGCTCACCGTGCAGCTGGCGATCGTGGCCGTCAACGTGCCGTCGTACACCTTGCTGGCAATCACGACCGTCGGCGTCACGGTCACGCGAGCGATCGTGGCCGTCGCGGTCGCACTCGTCGCCGACAGCGTGTAATTGCTGGCGGCCGCGCCCGTCAGGGTCAGCGGGCTCGCGGTCACGAGCTTGCCGGCCCCGGCGGTCGCGCTGTCGAAGGTCGCGGGACCGCTGCACCCGACCGCGTCGGCGCCGATCACGCCCGTCAGCGTGCAGGCGGTCACCGTCGCCGAGGCGGTGCCGTCGTAGACCTTGTCGGCGACGGTGATTGACGGTGTCACGGCCAGCGGCGCGATCGCGGCGCTGGTGACCGAGCTCGTCGTTGAGATCACGTAGTTGCCGGCAGCGGGACCAGTCAGCGTGAGCGCATTCACCGTGACGGTCTTACCGGCGCCCGCCGCCGCCGTGTCGAACGCCGCGCCGCCCGTGCAGCCCACGCTGTCACCGCTCAGGACGCCGGTGAGCGTGCAGCTGATCAGCGTCGCGGCCGTGGTCCCGTCATAGGTCTTGCTCGCGACTGCGATGTCGGGCGTCACCGAGAGCGCCGTGATCGCCGCGCTCGTCGTCGCGGTGGAGACCGCGAGTGCGTAATTGCCAGCGTCGCTGCCGGTGAGCGTCAGGCCGCTCGCGGAGGCGGTCTTGGCTGCACCCGCGCTCGCCGTCTCGAAGGCCGCGCTGCCGGTGCAGCCGACGGTGTCGCCGGCGCCGATCACGCTCTGCTGGGCCACGGCCGACAGTTCAACGCTCGTGCCGGGTCCGCCTCCGTTGTAGGCCGTCACCGCGAACGAGTACTGCACGCCGGCCACGGCGTTGGACACCACGTACGACGTCTGCATCCCCAGGTCGATGGTTTCGTCGACGCCGGCCGACGGGTGAATCGTGAGCAGATAGCCGAGCACGGGCCCGGTGCCCAAGCTCGAATCCCACCTCAGGACAATCGGGTCCGCAGCGCCCGCCGGCGGCGCTACCGAGCAGCTGGTCAGCGTCGCGGACGTCCCCCGGTCGTAGGCCCTGCTCGCGACCGTGATTGTCGGCTCCACGCTCAGCGACATGATCGTCGCCGTCGTCGCCGCCAGCGTCGACGTCAACGCGTAGTTGGCCGCGTCCGCTCCGATCAGCGTGATGTCGTCGATGACCACGACTTTCGCGATGCCGACAGCCTTGCTCGTGAACGCCGCCGTACCGGAGCAGCTCACGTTGTCGCCTGGTATCAGGCCGGTCAGCGTGCAGCCGGTGACGTTCGCGGTGGTCAAGCCGTTGTACGGCCGGTTGGCGACGGTCAGCGAAGGCGCGACGCTGCGAGCGGTGATGGCGGCGCTCGTCGAGAGCTCGACGGTGGACAGCGTGTAATTGCTGGCATCCACCCCGACCAACGTCACGTCGTGCGACGTGACCGTCTTTGCCGCGCCAGCGGACGCAGAGTCGAACGCGGCGTTGCCGATGCACGCGACGTCGTCGCCGGCCACCGTGCCGCTGAGCGTGCAGCTGATCGTGGCCGCGGTCGTGCCGTCGTAGGGCTTGCTCGCCGCGGTCATGGCCGGCGTTGCCAGGATCGCGGTGATGTTCGCGGTCGTGCTCGTCGTAGTGGCCGTCAGCGCGTAATTCGCCGCGGCCGCGCCGCCGAGCGAGAGTCCGGTGGCGGTTACGGCCTTACCCCGGCCGACGTCCGGCGTGTCGAAGGTCGAGGTCCCGTTGCAAGTGACGACGTCGCTGCCAAGCACACCGGTCAGGGCACAAACGGTCGCCGCCGCCGTGGTGCCGTCATACGGCTTGTCCGACGCCGTGATCGCCGCCGTCACCGGCGCGGCGGTGATGTTGGCTGCCGTCGTCGCCGTCGTGGACGACAGCGTGTAATTGCCGGCCTGCGCACCCGACAGCGAGAGGCCCGTCGCCGTCACCGTCTTCGCCGTGCCCACCGTAGCGCTGGCAAACGTCGCCGCGCCCGCGGTGCAGTCGACGACGTCGGCGCCGATGACACCGCTCAGCGCGCAGCCCGTCAGGGTCGCGTTCGCCGTGGTGTCGTAGGTCTTGCTGGCGGCCGTGATGCCTGCCGTCACGGTCGCGCCGGTGATGTCGGCGGTGGTCGTCGCGCTCGTGGACGAGAGCGTGTAGTTGCCGGCCTGCGCACCGGAGAGCGTGAGCCCGGTGGCCGTGACGATCCTCGCCGCGCCGACCGCCGGCGAGGCGAATGTCGCGGCACCGCCGCCGCAGGTGACGACGTCCGCACCAATGACGCCGCTCAGCGTGCAGTTGACCGTTGTCGCGGTCGTGCCGTCATAGGTCTTGTTCGCCGCGGTAATTGCCGGCGTCACGATCGCCGCCGTGATGTCCGCGGTGGTCGTCGCGGTCGTCGACGACAGCGCGTAGTTGCCGGCCTGGGCGCCGGAGAGCGTAAGGCCCGTTGCCGTAACGGTCTTGCTCGTGCCGATCGCCGACGAGGCGAAGGTCGCGGTGCCGCCGGTGCAGGTGACGATATCGGCGCCGATCGCCCCGGTCAGCGTGCAGGCGGTCAAGGTTGCGCCGGTCGTCCCGTTGTACGTCTTGCTGGCGGCCGTGACGCTCGGCGTCACGGTCGCGGCGGTGATGTTCGCGGTGGTCGTCGCCGTCGTCGTCGACAGCGTGTAGTTGGCGGCCTGCGCACCCGAGAGCGTGAGGCCCGAGGCGGTCACGGTCTTGCCCGTACCCACGGTAGCGCTGGCAAACGTCGCCGTCCCCGCGCACGAGACGACGTCGGCGCCAATGACGCCGCTTAGCGTGCAGGTCGCCGTCGCCGCCGCCGTGCCGTCGTACGTCTTGTTCGTTGCCGTGACGCTCGGGGTCACCGTCGCGGCGGTGATGTTGGCCGTGGTTGCCGCGGTCGTTGCCGAGAGCGTGTAGTTACCGGCCTGCGCGCCGGCGAGTGTCAGACCCGTCGCCGTGACTGTTTTGTCCGTGCCGACTCCCGCGCTCGCAAACGTCGCGCTGCCGCCGCTGCAGGTGACGACATCGGCGCCGATCACGCCGCTCAGCGTGCAGCCGCTCAGCGTCGCGGCGACGGCGCCGTCGTAGGTCTTGCTGGCGGCCGTGATGCTCGGCGTCACCGTCGCGCTGGTGATGTTGGCGGTGGTCGTCGCGCTGGTTGACGACAGCGTGTAGTTGCTCGCCTGGGCGCCGGAGAGCGCCAGGCCGCTGGCCGTCACCGTCTTGCCCGTGCCGACGGCGGGGGACGCGAAACTGCCGGTGCCGCTGCAGCTCACGACATCCGCGCCCAGGACGCCCGCCAGCGTGCAGCTGACCGTCGCGGCGGAGGTGCCGTCGTACGGCTTGTTGGTCGCCGTGACGCTCGGCGTCACGGTCGCGGACGTGATGTTGGCCGTGGTCGTCGCGCTGGTCGATGACAGCGTGTAGTTGCCAGCCTGCGCGCCCGAGAGCGCGAGGCCGGTGGCGGTCACTGTCTTGCCCGTGTCTACAACGGGGGAGGCAAACGTGCCCGTGCCGCCGGTGCAGTTGACGACATCGGCGCCGATCACACCGCTCAGCGTGCAGCCGCTCAGCGTCGCGGCGACGGTGCTGTCGTAGATCTTGTTAGCCGCCGTGACGCTCGGCGTCACCGTCGCGCTGGTGATGTTGGCGGTGGTCGTCGCGCTGGTCGACGACAGCGTGTAATTGGCCGCCTGCGCACCGGAGAGCGTGAGGCCGGTCGCCGTCACCGTCTTGGCCGTGCCGACCGTCGCCGACGCAAACGTGCCGGTCCCCGCCGAGCACGTGACGACGTCGGCGCCGATCACGCCGCTCAGCGTGCAGCCGGTGATGGTGGCAGCCGCCGTGCTGTCGTAGGTCTTGTTGGCGGCTGTGACGCTGGGGGTCACCGTCGCACTGGTGATGTTGGCGGTGGTCGTCGCGGTGGTCGACGATAGCGTGTAGTTGCCGGCCTGCGCACCCGCGAGCGTAAGACCCGTCGCCGTCACCGTCTTGGCCGTGCCGACCGTCGCCGACGCGAACGTGCCGCTGCCGGCCGAGCACGTGACGACGTCGGCGCCGATCACGCCGCTGAGCGTGCAACCGGTGAGCGTCGCGGCGACGGCACCGTCGTAGGCCTTGTTGGCGGCCGTGACGCTCGGCGTCAGCGTCGCGCTCGTGATGTTGGCCGTCGTCGTGGCAGTGGTCGATGAGAGCGTGTAATTGCCCGCCTGCGCTCCCCCCAGCGTGAGACCGGTCGCCGTAACCGTCTTTGCGGTGCCGACTGCCGGGCTCGCAAACGTCGCGGTGCCGCCGGTGCACGTGACGACGTCGGCGCCGACGACACCGCTCAGCGTGCAGCCGGTCAGCGTCGCTGCGACGGCGCCGTCGTAGGTCTTGCTGGCGGCCGTGACGCTCGGCGTCACCGTGGCGGCGGTGATGTTGGCCGTCGTCGTGGCCGTCGTCGAGGAGAGCGTGTAGTTGCTCGCCTGCGCCCCGGAGAGCGCCAGACCGCTGGCCGTCACGGTCTTGCCCGTGCCGACCGCTGACGTGGCGAAGCTGCCCGAGCCGCTGCAACTCACGACATCGGCGCCCAGGACGCCCGCCAGCGAACAACTGACCGTCGCGGCGGGGGTGCCGTCGTACGGCTTGTTCGTCGCCGTGACGCTCGGCGTCACGGTCGCGGACGTGATGTTGGCCGTGGTCGTCGCGCTGGTGGACGACAGCGTGTAGTTGCCAGCCTGCGCGCCCGAGAGAGCGAGGCCGGTCGCCGTTACCGTCTTGCCCGTGCCTACCACGGGGGACGCAAACGTACCCGTGCCGCCGGTGCAGCTGACGACATCGCCGCCGAGCACGCCGCTCAGCGTGCAGCCGGTCAGCGAGGCGGCCGTCGTGCTGTCGTAGGTCTTGTTGGCGGCGGTGACGCTCGGCGTTACCGTGGCACCGGTAATGTTGGCGGTCGTCGTCGCGGTCGTAGACGACAGCGTGTAGTTGGTTGCCTGAGCACCGGACAACGCGAGCCCCGTGGCCGTGACCGTCTTCGCGGTGCCCGCTGACGCGGAGACGAAGCTGGCGGTCCCGCCGGTGCAGCTGACGACGTCGGCGCCAATCACGCCGCTCAGGGTGCAGCCGGTCAGCGTGGCGGCGGTCGTGCCGTTGTACGTCTTGTTGGCGGCGCTCACGCTCGGCGTGACCGGCGCCGGGGAAATGTTCGCCGTCGTGGTGGCGGTCGTCGACGACAGCGTGTAGTTGCCCGCGTCGGTGCCCGTCAGCGTCAGACCCGACGCGGTGACCACCTTCGGGGCGCCGACAACCGCTGCCGGCTTGAACGAGGCGGCCAGCGTCCACCAGGCAGACGGGAGCACCACCGACGCCGGTTGCCAGTCGAACGAGGTGGGGCCGGCCGACGTGCGGTACATGTGCGCGTAGCCGTCCGACGACTCGAACGTCGAACCGTCCGCCTCGCCCGGATAGGTGACGCCGTCGAAGTAGCAGCCGGCGCTGATGCAATCGATGGGCGGCCCGTTGCCCATCGGCAGGCTCGCGATGATCAACCCGGGGGCGGTCGGCGATATCGCGGGCGCGTTGAGGATGTTGGCGTTGTTGGTGTTCAACCCCGTCGCCTTCGCGACCACGTCGAGCGGCGCCGCCGCCGCGCCGACGACGTCGTAGATCACGAACTGCACGAAGTGCGCGCTGTCGGTGATCGCGAACGTCATCGCGGGGCTCGTGGCGGCGTTCGGGGCGTAGAAGAATTGCGGATCCGTCGTCACCACGGGCGGTACCGTGAGCTTCGTCCAGGTGTTCGACGGCGTCGAAGAGATCGCCGTGATGTTGGAGTTGCCCGTCCCGAACGACGTCGTGAAGACGAGGAGATTACCGGTCGACGGGAACTGCAGCGTCGCAGGGGTGCCGAGGAAGAACCCGTGATAGACGTGGACGACGCGGATGCCGGGCGCCGGCGCGGTGCCTGCGCGTGCGGCCTTCAACGCGATCGCCACCGAGTTCATGAAGCCGTTGGTCGCCGCGACCGTCATCGTCGGCGTGATCGAGCCGGCCGCGGCCTGCACCCGGTATTGCGCGGCGTCGGCCTGCAGGCGGTCGGCCGAGAGCAGCGTGAAGCCGCTGCCGGCGGTGACGTTGGTGATCGTTGCCGCGAAGTTGTTCGAGTGAACGTAGTTGTAGATGAGATCCCCGTCGGCGGTCGTCACGAGCGGTCCGGCACTGATGTTCGGGTTGGCCGAGGTCGCGCTCGTGGCGCTGCCGTCGATGGAGTTGGAGACGGCGACGTTGTAGAACTCCGAGATGGCCGCCTGGAACCCGTAGACGGACTGGTCGAATGTGACGATGATGTCCCGCGTACCTGCCGTCACCCCCGTCGCGTAGAAGATGCGCGATACGGTCCCGTTGCTGTTCGCGGTCGGCCCGGCCGTCCACGTGTTGCCCTTGTTGTCAGAAATCGTGACCGTGCGTGCCGGGCCGCCGTTGTGGGTGAAGCCGAGGATGATCGCGTTCCCGGCAAGGGCCGGATCCGCCAGGTGGATTTTGTAGTTGTTGGCGAGCTCGCTCGGATCGTAGTTCGATGCCGTCGAGACGTGCTGGATCAGCGTGGGCGTTGAGCTCTGGGGCGCACCGGCGACCGCGTCCGGCGAATCGAAGGTCGCCGTGCCGGTGCAGCCGACGTTGGCGCCAGGCTGGGCGCCGGCGACGGTGCAGCTGCTGAGAGTAGCCGCCGTCGTGCCGTCGTAGACCTTGTCGGCAGCGATCACGCTCGGCGTCACCGTCGCGGCGGTGATGTTGGCCGTCGTCGTCGCGGTCGTCGGCGACAGCGCGTAGTTGCCGGCCTGCGCGCCCGAGATCGCGAGACCGGTTGCCGTCACCGTCTTACCTGTCCCGACGCTTGCGCTGGCAAACGTCGCCGTGCCGCCGGTGCAGCTCACCGCATCGCCGCCGAACACGCCGCTCAACGTGCAGCCCGTGAGGGTGGCGCTCGTCGTGTTGTCGTACGCCTTGTTGGCGGCCGTGACACTCGGCGTCACGGTCGCGACGGTGATGTTCGCCGTGGTCGTCGCCGTCGTTGACGAGAGCGTGTAGTTGCCCGACTGTGCGCCGGAGAGCGAAAGGCCGGTGGCCGTCACCGTCTTACCGTTGCCGACCGTTGCGTTGGCGAACGTCGCCGTGCCGGTGGTGCAGGTGACGACATCGGCGCCGAGCACGCCGGTCAACGTGCAGCCGGTGAGCGTCGCGGCCGTCGTGGCGTTGTAGGTTTTGTTGGCGGCGGTGACGCTCGGCGTCACGGTCGCGCCCGTGATGTTCGCCGTGGTCGTCGCGGAGGTCGACGACAGCGTGTAGTTGCCGGCCTGCGCACCCGCGAGCGTCAGTCCTGTCGCCGTCACCGTTTTGGCGGTGCCGACCGTCGCCGACGCAAATGTGCCGCTGCCGGCCGAGCAGGTGACGACGTCGGCGCCGATTACGCCGCTGAGCGTGCAGCCCGTGATGGTGGCGCTGGTCGTGTTGTCGTACGCCTTGTTGGAGGCCGTGACACTCGGCGTCACGGTCGCCGCGGTGATGTTGGCCGTGGTCGTCGCGCTGGTCGAAGAGAGCGTGTAATTGCCCGCCTGCGCACCCGAGAGCGTGATCCCGGTCGCGGTCACCGTCTTACTGGTGCCGACGGTTGCCGACGCAAAGGTCGCGCTGCCACCCGTGCAGGTCACGACATCAGCGCCGAGCACGCCGGTCAGGGTGCAGCCGCTCAGCGTGGCGCTCGTCGTCGCGTTATAGGTCTTGTTGGCGGCCGTGACGCTCGGCGTCACGGTGGCGGCGGTGATGTTCGCCGTCGTCGTCGCCGTCGTTGAGGAGAGCGTGTAGTTGCTCGCCTGCGCGCCGGCGAGCGCCAGGCCGCTTGCCGTCACGGTCTTGCCCGTGCCGACGGCGGGGGACGCGAAGCTGCCGGTGCCGCTGCAGCTCACGACATCCGCGCCGAACACGCCCGCCAGCGTGCAGCTGACCGTCGCGGCGGAGGTGCCGTCGTACGGCTTGTTGGTCGCCGTGACGCTCGGCGCCACGGTCGCGGACGTGATGTTGGCGGTGGTCGTCGCGCTGGTGGACGACAGCGTGTAGTTGCCAGCCTGCGCGCCCGAGAGCGCGAGGCCGGTCGCCGTTACCGTCTTGCCCGCGCCCGCCACTGGGGACGCAAACGTACCCGTGCCGCCGGTGCAGGTGACGACATCGGCGCCGATGACACCGCTCAGCGTGCAGCCGCTCAGCGTCGCGGCGACGGTGCTGTCGTAGGTCTTGTTCGCGGCCGTGACGCTCGGCGTCACCGTTGCGCCGGTGATGTTGGCCGTGGTCGTCGCACTCGTCGACGACAGCGTGTAATTAGCCGCCTGCGCCCCGGAGAGCGTGAGGCCGGTCGCCGTCACGGTCTTGGCCGTACCCGCCGCGGCAGAGGCAAAAGTGGCGGAGCCGCCGGTGCAGCTGACAGTGTCGCCGCCAATCACGCCGCTCAGCGTGCAGCCGGTGAGCGTGGCCGCGGTCGTAGCGTCGTACGTCCTGCTGGCCGCGGTCACGCTCGGCGTAACGGAGCGCTGGTTCACCGTGAACGAATTGCTTCCGCTCGACGCGCTGAAGCTGGCATCGCCCGCGAACGACGCCGCCACGCCGGTTGGATAGCTGCCAGCGGCGATGCCGGCCATCGCGACGTTCGACAGCGTCGCGATGCCGCTGGCGTCGGTCACCGCCGAGCCGGTCGGGGCGCCGTTCAGCGTGAACGCGACGGATCTCCCGCTCACGGGCGACCCGGCCGACGTCAGCGTGGCGGAGAGGTTGACGGTGCCCCCATAGGTCGCGGTCGCAGTCGCGGCAGCCAGGCTCGTTGCTCCGGCGACGTTCAGCGGGGCCGTGTTCGTCAGGAGCGCGCTGCCGCAGGGGACGCTCTCCTGTCCGCGAATGGTGACCGTGTAGTTGCCCGACGGCGTGGCCGCCGTGGTCGCGATCGTCATCAGCGTGGACGGATCGGCGGCGGAAGACAGGATGGAGCTCGGCGTGAACGTTGCGGTCGCGCCCGTCGGCAGCCCGGTGGCGCTCATCGTCACGGTGCAGCCTCCCGCTGTTCCGGTGAAGGCGAGCTTCACGGACGACGATGCGGCCGCTCCGTATTGCGCGCTGCTGCCGGCAGCGATCGGGCTCGGCGTCTGCGAGCCGAGCACTTGGACGCCCGTCAACCGATCGAGGGTCGTGAAGGAGATGTCTGCGTTCGTGAACTGGTTCGTGCCCCACTTCGTGCGCAGGCGCGCATACAGGCGCGTGCTCGCCGGCATGTTGGGGACCGTGAATGAGGTCGTGGTGCCGGTCAGTTCACCGGTGTCCTTGATGTCCGATCCGGCAGGGGTCGTCCCCACGAGGAGCACGTATTTCTGGCCGCCCACCTGGGTCCACCCGAAGTTCCAGGACGTGCTGACGCCGACTCCGTTGTTCGCCGGCGTGATGAACTGCGCGGCGAGCCCTTCCTGCGTCACCGTGAACGTCTGGCCGGCGACGGTCAGCGTGCCGGTGCGCGACGCGTGCGCGGCGGATTGCGAGGCGACCGAGTAGGAGACGGGCCCGGAACCCGAGCCGCTCGCGCCGGCTGTGATCGTGAGCCAGGTGGCGTTGCTCGTCGCTGTCCAGGCGCAGCCGCCCGGCGTCGTGACGTTTACGGTGCCCGAGCCGCCGGTGTAGGTGAAGAACTGGCTCGTCGGCGAGATGCCGTAGGTACAGGTGCTCCCCGCCTGCGTCACCGTATACGTCTGGTTGCCGATGGTGAGGATCCCCGTTCGCTGGGACGAGTTCGGGTTCGTGGCCGCCGTGAACGAGACCGTCGCGGGGCCGGTGCCGCTCGTGCTGCCGGAATTCACCGTGAGCCACGAGGAGTCGCTCGTCGCCGTCCAGTTGCACGCGGAGCCCGTCGTGACGTCGACGCTGCCCGTGCCGCCCGTCGCCGCCATGTTCTGGCCCGAAGAGGTCAGCGAGTACGCGCACGCCATCGAGATGTCGATCGTCGCGCCAGTGCTGCCCGAGGAGAGCGCCGTCAGCGTCACGGACGACGGCTGCGCGTCGGCGAACGTGTAGCTTTGTCCCGGGTTCAGGATGAAGTCGGTGACGGTGGTGGTCGGCTGGAGATCCTGTTCGTTGCTCGTGTTGCCGTCGGTATCTGTGCCCGTGTGAATGATGACGCCAGGAGTCAGCGTGCTGTCGATGCCGACCTGCGTTCGTGCCTCGGCGTAGATGTAGGTGCTCGACCCTCCGCCCGTGATCTTGAGAATCTTGATCGCCTTCGGATTGCCGCCCCACGGCGTCGCATACGGCTCGATCGCGTACTGACCCGGCGTGGTGACCGTCAGAATGCTCGGCGAGGCCATGTAGTTGAGCCAGCCAAGCCGTTCTTTCTGATACGCGTTGAAATGGCCGACGATGCTCGACGGTCCGCCGCCCATCGTGTCGTGATCGTCGCCGTAGTCGTCGACCACGCAGCCGGTGCTGTCGCACGTGTTCGAGTGCGAGTGCTGGAGGCCGAAGTTGTGGCCCATCTCGTGGGAGACGACCCGGAGGTTGAACAGGCCGTTCACCCACGCTCGCGAGGGGTTGGCGACCGTGCCGCCGCCAACCGTGCCGAGACCCCACCAGTTGCACGCGGCCGTCTGCGGGAACCCGAACACGCGGCGGGGATACTGGGTCAGGTCGACGCCCGCCGCCGTCGCCGCAGCCTCCGCCTGGCTTGCCCACGTGTTGTAGTTGCACGCCGTGCTCGCCGACGCGATCGTGTACCAGCCCCTCACGATGCCGGTGAGCGAGGTCTGCTGGAACGAGTTCTCGAGATCGAAGTTGTTGACGTCGGTGAACACGGCGGACTGCGCCGTCGCCGTCGTGTACGGCTGCGTCGTCAGGTCGCTGAAGTTGAACAGGATGACGAGCGTCGACTGCACCCCGAACGTATTGGCCGACGCGAGGTTTGCCGTGCCGCCCGGATCCGTGACGGTGCCCGAGCCGCCGAGGGCGGCGACGTCGGTCTCGCGCAGCGAGAGCTTGCCGCCCTTCAGCTTTCCGCGTGCGCGCACGCGCGTGCCGGTCTGCAGGTGGCGCGGTCCCTTGCCGCCGAAATCAAGCTCGATTCGATCGGTCCCGACGTGGACGAAGTGCTTCAGGCGCGGGGCGTCCCACCCGTCCTCGTAGATCACTTCGAGGGTTCCGTCGACCTCGCTGTCGGGAGCGACCTGCGACGCACCTCCGCCCTGCGCTGCGATCTGCAGCTGTACAAACGGATACGCGCCGGCGAGGATCGCCGCCGCGGCCACGATGGACGCCAGACGAAGCTTCATATCAGCCGCTTCGATGGCGCTCCTCGTGAAGGGCGACGCCACAGAGCGTCGCGAACAAGGCTGCGTTCCCTGGCATCTGCAAGCTGAAGTCGACGGCCGACTGCACCGCGACGGCAACGATGCCGCCGAGCGCGCCGAGCCGCACCCAGTACGCCGGGCCGCCGGACGCCGCGAGGCGCCGGCGCACGGCGACGACGAATCCGGCGACCGCGATCAGGACCGGCACCCCCAGCAGGAGCCCGCCTTCGACGGCAAGCTGCAGGTAGTCGTTGTGCGCTTCCCGCAGGTGGTGCGCCGGAACGACGGCGGGGTAGAAGAGCGTCGCGATGCCGTAGGTGTTCAGGCCCGATCCCGTTGCCCAGAAGTCCGCGGCCATCGCCGACGCGCCACGCCAGATCGGCACGCGGCCGCTGAGGCCCGTCGTGTCCGCGGCGTCGAACCGCGCGATCACCTTGTCGAGGCCGGCCCAGTCGACGGCCACAAACAGCGCCAGCGTCACCAGCGCGATGGCCAGCGACGGCGCCAGCCCTCCGCGGTGACGGCGCACGGCGGCCCAGGCGAGGAAGAGCAGCGCCGCCGCGAGGCTCAGCATGCCGGAGCGCGAGAGCGTGAGCGCCAGCGCCACGCCCATCAGCAACACCGCCAGCACCGCCTGGACGGCCTGATTCCCGTCGCGCGACGAGAGCCAGAGCAGCCGATCGCGAACGCCCGCGCCGCGCGCGCGGCTCACCATCGCGCAGAAGCCTCCCAGCACCATCGGGATCGCCATCGCGATCCAGCCGGCGAAGTGGTTCTTGTTCACGAACGGTCCGAACACCGTGCCGTGTGTCATCGGCCTCCAGAAGCCGTAAATCTCGCCGGCGTAGAGCGGCTTCTGGACGACGCCGACGAGCGCGACGGCCATGCCGAGCCACGAAACGAACCACGCCAGCCGCAGCGACGCCCGCGTCGAGCAGCGAGCGACGCCCAGCACGGTCACGCCGAAGCAGGCGTACAGCGCGAGCGCCCGCCACGTTGCGGACGAATCCACCGACAGACTGTGAGTGCCCACGAGCCCATGGGCGACGCGCACGTCCAGCTGGCCGGCAAGCGACGCCGCCCGCGGACTGACGTGCGCAAGCACGTCAAGCGGCAGCGGCACGAGTTGCGCCAGCGCGGCCAGCGCCACGAGCGCCATCAGTGCCGCCACGCCGCGCGTCCCCGCGGCAAGGCGGAAGCCGTCCGAGGACCGCAGCGCGAGCACACCCCCGACGGCACAGACCACGGCGAGCGGCCAGTAGCCCCACGGGTAGACGGCGCCAAACGCCAGCACACCCCACGTCAGCGCGGCACACCGCAGCCCCTCTGCGATGCGCGAGCGTCTGGAGGCCGCCGTCTGCGGAGCGCGCCCGGCGGTCAGCGGATTGGCCGTGACGCCGTGGCCCATTCGCGCAGCAGCGGGATCGTTGAGACCGCGGCGTCGATTTGCCGCAGGTCCGGGGTCTGCTCCGGCGTGTCAAGCGAAACACCGCCGAAATCGAGCGGCGCGCGCCGTCCGCGCCATCCGCACTCATCGCACGCGAAGAGCCGCTTGTCGCCGAGGCTTCGCGTGACGCGTTCCATGAACGTTCGTGGCCGCGTCCGTCGCAGTCGTCCTGATTCGCAGACGTGACACTGCTGGCCGGCGCCGGCCGTTGCCGCCTCGATGTCGGCGGGCGCCATCGGCTGCGGCGCCTCCGCCGGCACGACAGACGGAGCGGCGTCGGCACCGGTGCTGCCGCGTTCGTACGCGGGCAGCAGGCGGCCGAGGAGCATCCGCACGGCCGCGACGTCGTTGTCCCGGGCGACGTTCTGGATCGCCGCGATCATCCGCAGCGTCGCTTCCGACGGGCGGTGCGGCTCGGTGACGCGGAGGATCTTGTCGACGCGCGACGGGCGGACGGTCTCCTCCTGGCCGACGAGCTCCTCGCAGAGCTTTTCACCGGGCCGCAGCCCGATGAAGTCGATGGCGATGTCGCGGTCGGGAACGTGGCCCGAGACGCGAATCAGGTGGCGCGCCATGTCGATCAGCTTCACCTGCTCGCCCATCTCGAGCACGTAGGTGGCCGCGCCGCCGGCCTGCGCCGCCGCGTGCAGCACGAGCTGCACCGCTTCCGGGATGAGCATGAAGAAGCGGCGCACCTCGGGGTGGGTGACGGTAACGGGACCGCCCCGGCGAATCTGCTCGAGGAACAGCGGCACGACGCTGCCGCTGCTGCCGAGCACGTTCCCGAAGCGGACGGTCGCGAACGTCGTCTCGCTGCGCGCCGCGTGCGCGCGGACGACGAGCTCGGCCAGGCGCTTCGACGCGCCCATCATGCTGATCGGATTGACGGCCTTGTCGGTCGAAATGAGGATGAAGCGATCCGCGAGATGCTTCTGCGCCGCGTCGGCGACGATCGCGGTGCCCGTGACGTTGTTCTTGATCGCCTCGCACGGGTTGGCTTCCATCATCGGCACGTGCTTGTGCGCGGCGGCGTGGAAGACGATCTCGGGGCGGTGCAGCGCGAAGAGCGCGTCGACGCGCGCGGCGTCGGTGACGTCGGCGATCACGGGGTGCAGCGTCACCCCGTTGTGGCGGTCGCGCAATTCCAGGTGCAGCGCGTGCAGCCCGTTCTCGTTGCGGTCGAGCATGATGCACGCCGCCGGCTGCATCGCGGCAATCTGCCGGCACAGCTCGCCGCCGATGGAGCCGCCGGCACCGGTGACGAGCACGCGCCGTCCGGCAATCAGCCGGCGCAGCGGCGCGTTGTCGAGGCCGACAGGGGCGCGCGACAGCAGGTCCTCGAACCCGAGCGACCGGATGTGACTGAGCTCGAACGTGCCGTCGATCAGGTGCCGCAGCCGCGGCAGCGTCTTGATCGGAATGTTGTGCTGCTCGACCGCGCGCACGATGGACCGCAGGACGGACGGGTCCGCGTCGGGAATCGCGATCAGGATTTCGTGCGGCTTGTGGGCCGCCAGGATGCGCGAGAGGTCCTGCCGCGACCCGAGGACCGGCACGCCGTGGATCCGGTGGCCGACGGTGCCGTCGTCGTCGCTGACGAGCCCGACCGGCTCGTAGCCGTAGTCGGGGCGGACCCGCATTTCACGCACGAGCATTTCGCCGACGGCGCCCGCGCCGACGATGAGCAGGCGCTTGACCGGCCCCTGCGACGAGGCGTCCCGGCGCTGCCAGGGCGCGAGGAGCTCCGCCAGCAGGTGCGGCGAGACGCGCGAGGCGGCGAGCGCGGCCGCCAGGACGATCGCGTCGATGATGAAGATCGAACGCGGATACACGGACGGACCGAGCGGGCTGCTCGCCAGCGCGACGAAGATCACCGAGCTGACAACGACCGCCTTGAGGATCGCGATGACGTCATACAGGCCCGTGTAGCCCCAGATGTCCCTGTAGAGACCGAACGACTTGAACGTCAGCGCGCGCACGAGGATCAGCCACGGCAGCATGTGGAGCCACGCGGCGACGGCCCACGCCGGAGCATTGGCGTCGAACCGGAGCGCGAAAGCCGCCGCGTTGGCCACGGCGACGATCGCCAGCTGCACCGCGACCGACAGGTAGCGATGCAATCGGAGGGGAAGGGTAAAAGTGGTAATCACGATCAGACCGCCAGCGCCTGGCGCAGCCGGACCGGCTGCGCGCTCCGCGTGTGAACGCCTTCAATCGCCGCAATGACACGGCACTGGTCGCCGAGCGAGAGGCTCGAGCCGCTCGGCAGGCACAGGCCGTCGAGAAACAGCCCGCGCGCGATGCCGCCGCCGCGGGTTTCGCAGCCGCGGAAGGCCGGCTGCAGGTGCAGCGGCTTCCACACCGGGCGCGATTCGATGCCCTGCGCCTCGAGGTGCGTCCGCACCTCGTCGCGGGTGGCGCCGAACGCGTCCGCCGCGATGCGGATGCAGGTGAGCCAGCCGTTCGAGCGGCCGTAGGCTGCTTCCGGCATGAACGAGATGCCCGGCTGGGTGAGCGCGGAGCGATACCACTGGTTGATCTCGCGGCGGATCGCCACCTTGCCGCTCAGTGTCGCGAGCTGCCCGCGGCCGACGGCCGCGAGCAGGTTGCTCATGCGGTAGTTGTAGCCGACCTCGAGGTGCTCGTAATGCGCGACCGGTTCGCGCGCCTGCGTCGCCAGGTGGCGGACCCGTTCGGCCACCGCTCGGTCGTGCGACACGAGCATGCCGCCGCCGCCGGTCGTGATGATCTTGTTGCCGTTGAACGAGAACGCGGCGCACAACCCGAAGCCGCCCGCCGGGATGCCGCGGTACGACGCGCCGAGCGCCTCGGCGGCATCGGCGATGAGCGGCACGCCATAGCGGTCGCTGATCTCCAGCAGCCGGCTGTAGTCCGCGCACTGACCGTAGAGATCGACGGCGATGACGGCGCCGACGCGGCGGCCGTGTCTCGCGCAGGCGGCGAGCTCCTCCGCCACGAGGTCCGGGTCGAGCGTCCAGGTGTCCGGCGAGACGTCGACGAACACCGGCTGCGCGCCGACGTAGACGGCGGCGTTGGCGGTCGCCGCGAAGGTGAGGGTGGACGTGATGACGCGGTCGCCGCGCTGCACGCCCGCCGCGATCAGCCCGAGGTGCAGGGCGGCGGTCCCGCTCGAGAGCGCGACGGCATGGTGCACGCCGATCGCTTCGGCGAATTCCCGCTCGAATGCGTCGAGCTGCGGGCCGACGGGCGCAATCCAGTTCGAATCGAACGCCTCGAGCAGCAGGCGGCGCTCCTCGATCCCGACGTCAGGCGGCGACAGGAGGATGCGCTTCATCGCGCCGCCCCGACCAGGTTGAGATGCGCCCGCCGCACGATGGGCGCGGCCGGCGTGCCGATCACGGTGGTGTACGGCGGCACGTCGCACGTCACGACGGCGCCCGCGCCGACGATCGCGTCGTGCCCGATGGTCACGCGCGGCAGGACGATCGCGCCGATGCCGACCAGTGCGCGATCGCCAATCGTCACCTCGCCGCCGATGCGCGCGCCCGGCGCGATGTGCACGTAGTCGCCGACGCGGCAGTGGTGATCGACGCTGCACGCGGTGTTGAGGATGACGCCGCGGCCGAACGTGGCCGCGGTGGAGGCGATGGCGCCGGCACAGAACATCGAGCCGTCGCCGGTCTCGACGCCCGCCGATACAATCGCCGACGCGTGACGCACGGTGGCGAAGCGTTCGCCGTCCGCGCCCAGGCGCACGGTCAGGCGGGCGCGCGTCTCGTTGTCGCCAATCGCCACAATCAGCGCGTCGTGCGCCACGTCGGTCACGGCATCGAGCGGGCCGAGCACGTCGTGCCGGCCGCAACGGTCGTCGTCGAGGAAGCCGATGAATTGCAGCCCGGCATGGCTCGATGCGCGGACGATCTCCGCGATCACCTGCCCGTGCCCGCCGGCGCCAATGACGAGGACTCTCATTGGGGAACGGACCCCACGAACCGCTCGGCGCTGGCGTGGCCCGGCTGCGTGACGCCGCGGCGGCCGATCACCTGGCCGACGGTGCGCAGCAGGATGCCGGCGTCGGTGCGGAACGAATGCGAGCGGACGTATTCGAGGTCGAACGCGAATTTCTCGTCCCAGGTCAGCGCGTTGCGGCCGTTGATCTGCGCAAGGCCCGTGATGCCCGGGCGCACGTCGTGACGGCGGCGCTGCGCAGGGGTGTAGAGCTCGAGGTACTCGGTGAGCAGCGGCCGCGGTCCGACCAGGCTCATGTCCCCCTTGAGCACGTTCCACAGCTCCGGCAGTTCGTCGAGGCTCGAGGAGCGCAGGAACCGGCCGAACGGGGTCAGGCGCTCCCCGTCTGGCAGCAGCTCGCCGCGCGCGTCGCGCGCGTCTGTCATGGTCCGGAATTTCAGCATTCGAAAGGGTCGGCCCCGCAAACCGGGGCGCGTCTGGACGAAGAAAACCGGCGATCCGAGCCGTGTTTTCACCGCTATCGCCAAGGTCAGCAATGCTGGTGCCGTGAGCGCCAGACCGAGCGCGGCGAGGCACACGTCCACGGAACGTTTCAGGTGATTCCGGTACATCGACATTCAGGAGGGAAGCGTTCGAACGGGCGGCGGACCCACCAAAGATTTAGTTCACCGAGAGGTAGAACTTTGTTAGTGCCGCCCAGACCTTTTCGCGGGCGAAGAATTCGTGCACTCTGCGCCTGGCTGCACGTCCGTGCGTTTTGCGCAGCGACGGTTGTCGAAAGTACTTACTGATCGCGGCCGCAATCTGCTCCGCCGACAGCGGGTCGACCAGTTCGCCTGTGGTCCCACTCTCGACGGCATCGACGACCCCGGGCACCCGGAACGCGACCACCGGCACCTCCATCGCCGCGGCTTCGAGTGCAACGTTGGGCAACCCTTCGCGGTGGCTCGGCATGCAGAGGACGTCCATCAACGCGTAGAGCGGCGCCGGGTACCAATCCGGGCCCGTGAAACGAACGCGCGGGTCGGCCTCGAGCGCCTGCAGGACTTCGGGCGCAACGGGATCGTTCGCCTCGTCGGGCCCGACAATCAGCAGATGCGCCGCCGGAAACGCGTCGCGAAGAACGCGCCAGGCGTCATAGAGCTGCTCGATTCCCTTTTCCCGCCCGATCCGGCCAAGGAAACCGATCACGAGCGCGTCGGCGGGAATGCCCAGATTTGCACGCGCCTTCGTGACGGCGTCCGGCGGGAAACGCTCCGGGTCGAAGACGGACACGTCGACGCCATTGGAGCTGCCGTGGCCGAGAACGACGGCCTTGTCGGCAGGGCACATGCCGGCCGCCACCAGTTCGCGGCGGATGGAAGGGCTCACGCACACGATATGCGTTGCGGCGCGGCACGTCAGGTGCTCCACCGCGAACAGGACGCGCCGCATGACGCCCTTTGCGGTCAGCATCGGGAGACCGTGGACGTAATAGACGCGGACGCGGACCCGGAGCAGATACGCGGCGAGCGTCCCCAGTACCGCCGCCTTCGGCGTGCCCGCCTGTACGACCGACGGCCGCAGGCGCCTGAGCGTGCGGCAGAGCCTCACGAACGACACCAGGTCGGACCACGGCGCGATCCGCCGCGCCATCGGCACCGGGTGGACGGGCACTTTCTCGTAACGCGAATACTCGTCGGCCAGCGGCCCCGGCGAGGACACCGCGTGCACTTCGAAGCCGGCGCCGGCCATCACCGCGGCGTGGCCCTGGCCAAGCTGGAACGAGAGCGGCACGGTGACGATCTTCACGAGGCGCGGCCGCGCGCTCATACCGGCTGCCTCAGAAGGTCGTTGAACAGGTCCGACCAGCCAGCCACGACGTTGTCGACAGCGTAGTGGCGCTCGACGTAGGCCCGACCGGCGTCGCCCATGTTGCGCAGCTCGGATGGGGAGCGCGCCATCAACGCCGACATCGCCGCGGCCAGCGCCAGAGGTCTCCGCGGCGGGACGATGAGTCCGCTCACGCCGTCGTCGATGACTTCGCGCACGCCGCCGACGTCCGTCGAGACGATCGGGGTGCCTGCGGCCAGCGATTCGATGACGACGTTCGGCAGCCCTTCCCAGGCGGAGGCGAGAACGGTGGCGTCCGCCGCGGCCATGCACGCATGCACGTCCTCACGGAAGCCGAGAAACGAGACGACGTCCTCGAGGTGCAGCGACGCCGCCAGCGCCCGCAGCTCGTGCTCGAGCGGACCCTGGCCGGCAATCGCGAGGCGCGCATGCGGCGCCGCGGGCCGCAGCATCGCCATCGCCTCGAGGAGGTTGGGATAGTCTTTCGGTTCTTCGAGACGGCCGGCGGCAAGCCAGAGGAACTCGCCGTCGCCGATGCCGAGCGACTGTCGCAGCGCCGCCCGCCGCGCGCGCAGGTGAGGTCCGACGGCGGTCATGTCCGTTCCGTTGGGGATCACGCGGACGCGTTTGGAGGCCGCACCGAGCGCAATCAGCTTCTGGCTCATGCGCTGCGAGACGACGGTCGTCGCGGTCGCGAACGAATCGGTCCAGACCAGCGCGAGCCGCCGCAACCGTCCCCCGAAGTTCTCGGAGTGGATGGACGAGATGACGACGGGCACCCGTGCCAGCCTGCCGCCCGTGCGCGCGAGCATCGCGCCCGGGTAATCGAAGCCCGCGATGGCGACAGGCCGGATCGCCGCCATGCAGCGCAGAAAGCGGGCGAGAATCGACAGCGGCCGGCACTTCCGCGACAGGTTCATGTAGGTGACCGGGATACCGCGCTCCTCCAGCTTCTCGCCCCAATAGTCCCGCGGCAGCATGCAGACCACGTGGACGTCGAAGCCGCGTTCCTGCAGGCCCGTTGCGGCCTGAAAGAGGTGCACCTCCGCGCCGCCACGGCCGAGCGTCGTACCGACGAAGCAGATGCGATGACGCGGCTGGGACGCACTCATGCAGCGGCGTCCTTGCGCGCTCTGAAGCCGTTGCACAGCCGGCTGTAGAGCGCATGCGCCTCCGCGGCCATGCGCCCGACGCCGTAGACGGTCGCGGCGCGCTCGCGACCGGCCTCGATCAGCGCGCGGCGCCGCGTGGCATCGGACTGCATCGTATCGATCGCGTCGAGCAGCGAGTCCACAGAGGAGGGATCGATGAGCAGGCCGCAGCGTCCCTGGTCGAGCACCTCGGGGATGGCGCCCGCGCGGCTGGCGATGATCGGCACGTTCTGCAGCATCGCCTCGACGAGCACGACGCCGAGCCCTTCCCACACCGAGGGAAGGCAGAGCACGTCGAACAGCGGCATCAAGGCAGCGGCTTTCGGCTGCGCACCCAGGAACGTCACGTTGCGGCAGCCGAGCGAGAGCGCCAGTTCCTGCAGTTCCGCTTTCAGCTCGCCCTCGCCGACGATCACGCAGCGGACCGACGGGCGCTGCGCCATGGCCTGCATGAGCAGCGGCAGGTTCTTCTGGCGGGTGAGGCGGCCGACGAAACCGACCACGAAGTCCGATTCGGAGAGCTCGAACTGCCGGCGCGTGACGGCCCGCGCAGCCGGCTTCGGAATGCCGTAGGTGATGGTGGTGACGCGTTCCGGCGGCAGACCGACCGCCGACACCAGGTGGCGCCGCACATGGTCGGTAATGGCCACGAAGTGCATGCCGGCGGCGACGTTCGCGCGGAAGCACATCCTGAAGAACAGCGACTTGTAGAGCGGCTCGTCGTTGTGGATCGTCATGACGAGGTGACGGCACCCCGCGCGGCGCGCGCCGATGACCTGCATGACGAGCTCCATGTGCATGTGCACGACACGGTCGCGGCGCGTGCGCAGCGCGATGCTGAGACGCCGCCAGCAGTCGAGCGCACGCACCAGCCGCGACGCGAGCGTGTACCGCCCCGGCCGCCGTTCGATGCGCACGATCCTGACGCCCTGTGCCTGCAGGTGCTGGAGCGTCTCCTCGATCAGCGGGTCCGTCTGCCAGAGGAGGACGATCAGTTCCGTGTCGACGCCGCGCGCGGCAAGCGCCTGGACGAGCGTGATGACGTGATGCTCCGCCCCGGAGATGGCGTTGCGTCCGTTGCCGCCCGCGAGAAAGAGGATGTGCGTAACGCCGGTCACCATGGTTTCACACTGCATTGAGGAGAAGCTGTTCCGTCCGGCTGACGGTCGTGGTCAAGTCGAAGACGCGCGACGTCTCGAGCGCCGACGCCGCCATCCGTCGCCGCCACGGCTCGTCATCGGCCAGCGACCGCAGGGCGCGCGCGAGCGAGCCAACGTTCTGCGGCGGCACGATGACGCCGTTGCGGCCGTCGGAGACGACTTCCTCGTTGCCGCCGCGGTCGGAGACGATGCACGGCAGGCCGGCCGCGAACGCTTCGAGCACCGTGTGCGAGAGGCCTTCGTAGAGCGACGTCAGCACGAGGGCGTGTGCGCGATCCATCGCGCGCCGCACGTCGGGGGCGGACAGCCGGCCGCGGAAGATGGCGCGTTCCCCGAGGCCCAGCTGCGCGGACAGTTCCACCAGGTGCGGCCATTCCGGCCCGTCGCCGACAATTTCGAGCTCCAGGTCGGGGACGTCGCGCGCCGCCAGAAGGAGGGTCTCGACCCCTTTCCAGTTCGTCAGGCGGCCGACGAAGAGCGCGCGGAACCGCTCGCGGGTGCGCGTCGCGGGCGCGGCCGCGCCGGTCGTGATCGTGCCGTTCTGCACGACCGTAATCCGTTCGGGCGCGACACCCCACCCCTGGACGAGGCGCCGCAGGTATTCGCTGGGAACGACGATGTGCCGCGCGGCGGCCACCCACGCGTTGCGGCCACGGATGTCGCCGGCGAACTTGGCCTGCGCCGCCGGATCCGTCTGGAAATCGTCGATGGACAGCTCCGTCATGCCGCGATTGCGAGCCGTCTCCCAGACCGTGTCGCCGACGATCTTCAGCACGTAGGGACGCCGCGTGACGCGATTCACCTCCGCGACGTAGCGCTCGAGGCCGTTGACGAAAATCAGGCGGTGACGCGCCATTTCGAGCGCGAGCCGCATCCGCACGAGCACCTCGTAGCGTTCACGCTTCGTGAAATTCACCCTGCGCACGGCAAACGGACGCTCGCGGTCGGACTCGTGACGGCTGCCCTGCGACGTGCACACGACCGTTACGCGGTGATCGCGGCCGGCCAGCGAATGCCCGAGCCGGTCGATGAACGTGGCGGGACCGCCGATGTCGGGCGGGAAGATGTTGGTGACGAGCAGTACGTTGGACATGCGGATCAGCCGTTGGCGACAGCCGCGAGGCGGCTGCGCGCGGAAGAAGGAATGACGCGCGCCTCGCGCATGTGGCGCTCCCACGACAGGAACATCAGCAGCGGCCAGAGGCTGTGGCGCCAGTCGCGCCGGCGTCCCACGTGCTCCGCCCACTGCCGCCGCACTTCCGGGGCATCGAGGCTCGGGTAATCCTGCAGGTTGCGCTCGGCGAGCAGCTCCTCGGCCCATGCACGCAGCGGCCCGCGCATCCACGCCGCCACCGGGAGCGAGAACGCCTGCTTCGGCCGCTCGAGCAGCGGGGGCGGGATGTCGCGCGACACGAGCTGCTTGAGCACCCACTTGCCGACGTCGCCGCGCAGGCGGACGTTGGCCGGCAGCGAGCTGGCCCATTCCACGAGCCGGTAGTCGAGCATCGGCAGCCGCGCTTCGAGGCCGACGTTCCAGAGCGGCCAGAAGCGGTTGGCCCAGTGATACCGCAGCGAGCCGCAGAACAGCTCCCCGCCGCCGTCGCCCCCTAGCGCCACCGAGACGTGGCTGCGCGCCACGGGGGCGAGCAGGCAGTGCATCAGGCTCGACGCATCGCCGAACGGCTCGTCGAACACCGCCGGCAGCTCCGGAATGATCGCCAGCGCCTCGGCGCGGCTCGGCGTCGCTTCGACATGGTCGCATTCCAGGTAGCTTGCAATCGCCCGCGCGTGCGCAGCCTCCGAGTGATCCGACTCCTCGAAGTCGATCGTGAACGCGATGATGCGCCCGCTGCTGGCCTGACACGCGCGCGCGAGGATGGCGGTCGAATCGGTCCCTCCGGAGAAGAAGACGCCGACCGGGACGTCGGACCGCATCCGGAGCCGCACCGAATCGGTGAGCAGGCTGTCGAGCCGTTCGACGGCTTCACACGAGTTGACCTCGACGTCGTGGTCCGCGCGCGGCACCGGCGCCGACCAGTACTGCTGACTGTCGAGCGTGCCGTCGCGCCGGCAGACCGCCAGCGAGCCCGGCGACAGCTTCGAGATGTGCTTGTAGATGGAACGCGGGGCCGACACGAACCCCTTCTTCAAGTACTGGTCGAAGGCGATGGAATCGAGGGTGCCGTCGAAGCGTTCGTGGACCGTCAGCGCCTTCAGCTCCGACGCGAACACGACGTCGGACCCGAAGCTCGCGTAATAGAGCGGCTTCTCGCCGAGGCGGTCGGTCGCGAGAAACAGCGTGCCGGTCCAGCGGTCCCACGCCGCGAACGCAAACCTGCCGTTCACGCGCTGCAGCGTCTCCTCGAGGCCCCAGTGGTCGAAGCACGAGAGGAGCACTGCCGTGTCCGACGAACGGGCACCGTCGGCCGTCGGCACCTGCTGGAGCAGCTCGCGCTGGTTGTAGATCTCACCGTTGCAGGTGATGGCGAACCGGCCCGATGGGGAGACCATCGGCTGCTTGCCGGAGGGCGTCCGATCGACGACGGCCAGGCGGCGATGGCCGAAGGCGACGCCGCGCCAGGGGTCGGTCCAGATGCCGAAGTCGTCCGGTCCGCGATGGACGAGCCTGCGCGTCATGGCGGCGGCGACCAGGCGCGGGTAGTCCCTGTCGATCGATGCGCTGCGGATGCCGGCGATGCCGCACATGTCACGCCGCCTTTCGGGTCACGAGTTCCGCCAGGATGCTGCACACCCGATCGGCGTAGGAGTTCAAGTCGTGCCGGCCTTCGACGAGTTGTCTCAGCGCCGCGGGGCTGAACGCGTCGCGCTCTTCGTACAGCCGGCGGATCTGCGCACCGATCGCCTCGGCGTCCCGCTGCCGGACCTGCAGGCCGGGGAAATCCCGCAGCACCGCGAAGGCGGCTTCGTTGCTCGTCAGCGTCGGGCAGCCGCTCGCCAGCGATTCGAGGATCGCCTTGTCCATGCTGCCCGTTTCGCTGAGGTTCAGGTGCAGGAACGACGAGTCGTAGATTCGGGGGAGTTCCGCGACGGGAAGCGGACCTTCGAACGTGACGGCGTCGCGCAATCCGTCGTCCGCGACCTTCTGCTGGAGCTCGGCCGCGTACCGCTCGTCGTCGCGGGTCAGCGTCGGCCCGATGATGCGGAGCCTGAACGGATGCTGGGGCGCATGCGCCTTCAGCCACGCCAGCGCGTCGAGCATCAGGTCCACCCGCTTGCGGCGCGAGACGCGTCCAACGGCGACGATGGTCGCGTTCTCCGGACGACTCGCGGGCGGCACGAAGAGGTCCGTGTCGACGCCCTGGCCGATGATGCGGACTTTCGGTGACGGAATGCGGAACCCTTCCGGCGTCGACGTAATCACGCAGCTCGCGTGCTCGTGCGCGCGGCGGAGCCGGGGGGTGACCGTGCCGTGCGCGTACCACAGGAGCACGGGCACGCCGAAACGGCGCCAGCATGGCGCCAGGCGGTACACCCAGTCGGCGTTCATGTGCACGAAAACCGCGTCGAACCGTTCGCGCGCGCACCACCGCCACACGGGGATGTTCATCAACCACCGCGCGCCGAGCATCCGCAGCGGCGTCGTCAGGATGCGCGGGACGCGATGGACTTCGACGTTGGCCGGCAGCGGCGAGGCAACGACGCGTTCGGTGAGCACGACCACCCGTTCACAGCGCGCGGCCAGGCGCGTGGCCACGCCCTGCTGCCACGCGAGGACGGGCGAGCGCTCGTCCATGACGAAGTTGACGAGGAGAAGCTTCACGCGGAGGGCGCCCCCTGCCGCGCCGTCGTGACCCAGAGATCCACCCACGCGCGGCGAAGGCGCTGCGGGTTGAACTTGACCGAGGCGAGCGTTCGCGCCTGCGCGCCCATCATCGCTGCCCGCGCCGGTTCGCGCAGCAGGGTGCAGACGCTGTCGGCGAGCGACGCCACCTCGCCGGGTTCGTGGAGGAAGCCGGTGACGCCGTTGATGATGACGTCGCGGGGACCGGCCGCTGCCGTGGAGACGGCCGCCGTTCCCTGCGCCGCCGCGTCGATCAACACGCGCCCCGAACCGCTGGCGCTCGAGGTGAGCAGCACCGTGGTCGCCTTCGCGTAAAGTCGCTGCAGCTCGTCGTCGGGGACGAGGCCCGCGAACTCGACGACGCGCGCGAGGCCGAGTTTGGCGGCCGCGACCTGCAGGTGTGCGAGCTCGGGGCCTTCGCCGGCGATGACGAACCGCGCGTCCGCGTGACGCCGCGACACGACCGCCGCGATCTGGAGCCACGTCAGCAGATCCTGTTCGGCTGCCAACGGCCCCGCAAACAACACGAGCGGTTCCTTTGCCGGGGCGCCGGGCGTCGCCGGCCGGCGCGCCGGCATCGTCGCGACGGGAACCGGAATCGTGGCGAGCGGCACCTGCGGCGCCAGCCTGGCGACCGCGGTGCGGTTGAATGAAGAGACCGTCCTCACGGCCGCGAAGGCACTCATCAGCTTGCGGGTGGTCCAGTCGTGCGCCGCGGACATCGCGCGCTGAACGATCGGACCGCGTGGCGGATGCGCAAACAGCTCCGAGTGAACCTGCGCGATCACCGGGATGCGGTACCAGCGGCCCAGCGCCAGCGCCAGCCATCCCTCGTCGTACGGCACCTGCGTGGTGATGACGCTGATGGGGATGGCTCGATGCAGCGCCTGCAGGATGCCGGGCAGCGCGAGCGCGCCCCGTGCCGAGGCCGGAACGGGCAGCACGTGAACGTTTTCCCGCTGCCACCCGAGGCCGGAGGCGCGCGGAGCGAACACCACGATCGTCACGATGCTCCCGGGCGCGCGCAGCGACAGTTCGCGGGCGTCGTCGAGCTGGCGCTGCGCCGGCTCCGGGAGCAGCGTGGGCCGCAGGAGGTCGCGATCGCGGCTGATCTGCACGACGTGAACCGCTCGCCGCGCCGCACCGCTCACCGCCGCCGGAGTCACCGGCGTCATGCCGCGGCCTCCCGGGCAATCCACGCGAACGTGTGACCATCGTGAACCAGCTCGCGCCAGAGCGGCAGGAGCGAGAGGACGTAGAAGCTCAGATAGCCGAGACTGAACCACGCCGGGTTGGTGGTGCCGGTCGCATACACGAGCAGCGGGCCAATGGTGTATTGACCCATCACCACAGCCACGACGCCCCACAACGTGCAGCGTCCAAGCCGTCCCATCGACACGAAGGCCGGCCAGATCCACGCCTGCAGCCCTGCGACGAAGAAGAACGGCAGCGTCATGACCGCCGTCGCGAGCGTAAGGCCGGGCATCTCGCGCCAGCCGAGGATCAGAGCCATGCGCGGCACGACGGCGAACACACCCGCGAGGGCGACGCATGTCACGACCGCGGCGGTGGCGGTCATCGACCGCGCGAGACGGCGGTACTCCGCGTGGGCACCGTCACGCAGCAGCGTCAGCAGGCGCGGCTGGTAGATGCGGCCAATCGCTTCGGAGATCGCGTACAGCGCGTCTGTCATCGACCGCGCGAGCTTGTAGATGCCCGTGTCACGGTCGGAGCAGAAGAAGGCGACCAGCAGCACGTCGGCCGACCGGTGCAGCAGCTTCACGTAGCCGAGCACGTTGCCGGCCGCGATGAACTGGAAGACCACCTTCCGATCGATGGCGATCCCCGCCGTGCGGCCGGGCGCCAGGAGCGGGATGCCCGCCCGGGCGATCGAGCGGACGGTGAGCGCCGTGTTGACGACGGCAATCGCGACGGCCGACAGGAGCAGCCCGCTGACGTAGCCGCCGACGGTCCTGTGCAGCGCGACGAGCGTGATCATGGCGCCGGCGTTCATCAGCGCCGACGCGACCTGGAGCACGGCCATGCGCCGCGCGCTCGCGACGAAGCGCTGGATGAACACGAAGAACGATCCGAAGTAACTGATGCCCTGCGCGAGCGCCGCCGTCCAGAACCAGTCCGCCGGAAAGGACGCCGTGCTCAGCCGCGGGGCAGCGACCAGCATCAGCCCGGCGGAGGCCAGCGCGATGCACAGCGCGCTGATCGCGTAGAGCGCGATGCCCAGGCGCAGCACCGCCGCACGATGCGCCGCGCCGTCGGCGTCGTCGGTGGCCGCAGGGCTGTAAAACAGGTTCGACACCAGGTCGGTGAGACGGACGTCGATCAGGTTCGCGGCCACCGATGTCAGCGCGATGAGAATGGCCGCCGCACCGTAGGCGTCAGGACCGAGCAGGCGGACCACGGCAAGCCCCTGTGCGGCGCCGATGGCGGCGCACGCCAGGTTGACGGCGGTCAGAAACGCCGCCGACGACATCAGCTGGTCAGGCTTGGATCGCATCGCTCCCGCGCCGCGCAAGCGCGGCGGCTCGTGCGGCCATCGCGGCCACGGCGAACAGGAAGAAGCCCGACACGGCGTCCGACAGCAGCCAGGGCGCACCCTGGTTGCCGAGCAGGACCGCGATCAGCCACAACTGGGTGCCCACCAGTTCCGCGGTTGCCGCGCGCCAGCCGATGGCGCGCCAGGCATTGCGCAGCGTCAGTCCGACAAACAGCAGGAGCGCGAACGCGGCCGGCAGTCCACCGTCGGTCGCGGTCTGCACGTACTGGTTCGCCGTCCGCGCGAGGCCGGCTTCAGAGGCGGCGGTCGCGAGCCAGTCTTCGGCGATCGCCCGGCGGCGGTCACCGAAGCCGTTGAAGCCGACGCCGAGCAGCGGATGTTCGGCGACGAGGTCCACGCCCGCCGTGATGGCGGTCCACCTGAACGAGTATTCCTCGTTGGTCGGCGCCATCGTGATGCGTTCCCGGATGTTGCTGGCAACCGGGCTCGCCATGATCAGCGCCGCGACGCCAATCGAGAACAGGCCCCACACGGCGCCGCGGCCGCGCGTCTGTCGCGACGCGCGCAGCTTCCGCGTCACCATCACCAGCAGAAACACGACGATGCCGGCCACGAGCGCCAGCAGCGCGCCGCGCGTCGCCGTCAGCAGCAGCGCGCCGAAGTGAACCGCGAACGCGACGGGACGCGCTTCGGCAAGCGCTACGAGCGCGGGCAGGATGACGACGAACGAGACCTGGTCGCCAAGCGGACCGAACGCCCTGAACGATCCGTCCCGGAACTGGAGGAACTCGCCGAAGGGGATCCCGGCGAAGTGCAGCGCGACGCACAGATACACCGACGCCGAGATGGCGACGCAGCAGGTGCGGATCCACGAGGTGAACCGGAGCACGCTGGCGCGCGAGTCCACGGTGGTGAACGCGATGACGTAGATCGACGCCCACACCGCGGTCGCCGCGAGCGCCTTCGACTGGAGGACCGCGTTCGGAGCCCCCTGCACCGCCGCGGCGAGCATCGCCACGCCAAGGGCGACGAAGGTCGCCAGCAGCGCCGTGTTGGCCCCGTTCCGGCGCATCGACACGACGAACGGCGCGAGGCGCGGCAGGACCACGACGGTGCACATCGCGTAGATCGCGGTTTCCGCCGCGCGGACGCCGGTCATGAAAAAGATGCCGAGCAGCAGCGGCACCACGCAGACCAGCAGCCCTGCGGGGTCGGCGGGATCGATGACGCGCCGCTGCCAGAGGCTTCGGCGCTCGGCGATCGTGCCGCCGGCGTCAGGAATCCGCACGGGGATGGCGTTCATGGGAATGCGGCGCCCCGGCGGCGGCCCTGGTGTCTCAGGAATGCGCCGCCTGGTAGTAGGTGCCGTATGCGCTGCCGTAGTACCGCGCGTAGTAGTAGCGGTTCTTGCCGAACTCGACGCGGTTCAGGACCGCTCCGAGAATGCGCGCGTGGCCGCGCTCGAGTTGATCGATCACCGCCCGCGCCGTGTGCCGGCTCGTCATCTCCGCGCCGACCACGAAGACGACGCCCGAGGCGATCGTCGCGACGACAAGCGGATCGGCCACCACCATCGCCGGCGGCGTGTCGATCACGATGGTGTCGAAATGCTGGCTGAGCGAGGCCAGGACTTCCCGGAAGCGCGCGGATCCCAGCAGTTCGACCGGGTTCGGGGGCGTCCGGCCGGCCGGCATCAGCCACAGCCCCGACACAGATGTCTTCTGCAGCGCCGCGCTTGCCTTCGCGTCGCCGACGATGATGTTCGACAGCCCCGGGGACAGCTCGACGTCGAACAGGTCGTGCATCTGCGGACGCCGCATGTCGGCGTCGATCAGCAGCACGCGCTGGCCCGCGAGCGCGCACGCCACCGCCAGGTTGCTCGAGACGAGCGTCTTGCCCTCGCCCGGGCCAGTGCTGGTGACGGCCAGCGTGCGTGGCGCGGCCTCCGGCGACGAGAAAAGTATGTTGGTCCGGATCGTCCGGAACATCTCGGAGAAGTTCGGCGGCACCCCGTTGTTCAGGAGCAGCGGCCCCGTCGTGCGCTGCTGGCCGAGCGCTGGCAGCATGCCGAGCGGCGACAGGCCGAGGCACGTGCGAATCTCGTCCGGATCCTTCAGGCGGTTGTCGAGATACTCGTAGAAGAAGGCGAAGGCCACGGCGAGGACCAGGCCGCCGATGACGCCGAGGAGGATATCGAGCGTCCGGTTCGGCGACACCGGCGTGCGCGGCTGCTCGGCGCGATCGATGATGCGGATGTTGCTCGAGCGCAGTTCGCCCGACACGCCGGTCTCCTTCGCCCGCTGCAGCAGGCTGTTGTAGACCTGCCGGCTGCTGTCGGCATCGCGCGCGAGCACGCCGTAGTCGATCGCCTTGCGATTCATCGAGAGCGCTTCGCGCTTCTGGTCGTCGAGCGCCTTCGTCAGGCTGTGCTCCTGGGCGACGGCCGCCTTGTACTCCGTGTGCAGCGACGACACCACGTTGGCGATCTCGGCCTGGACCTTGGCCTGCGCCGTGGCGATCGCCGAGTTGATCTTCACCATGTCGGGATGCAGGTCGCCGAGCTTGTCGGCCAGCTGCGCGCGCTGGCGCTGCAGGTCCGCGAGCTCCGCCTTCTGTTGCTGGATGTACGAGTTCTCCAGCACGACGGGGAAGGCATCGAGCGCCGCGCGGTCCTGTTCGATCGCCACCAGCTGCCGCTCGACCGCCTCCTTCTGCATCCGTTCCGTCTTCGCGCGAGTCAGCGCCGAGTTCAGCTCCGCCAGCTTCTGCACGACGATGTTGCCGCTGTCCTCGACCGATACGGTGTCGTTCTCCTCGCGATAGCGCTGGAGCCGTGTTTCGGCCGTCTCGACTACCTGCCGCTGCTCGGCCAGCTGCTCCGCGAGCCAGGTCGAGGCATCGCGTGAGGCGGTGAACTTGTATTCGAGGCTGTGCTCGATGTAGTGCTTCGCAAGTTGATTGGCGATCCGGGCGGCGAGCTGCGAGTCGGCGGAGCGGAACTTGACGTCGACGAGGCGGCTGTTGCGCAGCGGTTCCACGTTCAGGCGGGCGAGGAACCGGTCGATCGCGACTGACTGCGCGAACGCTTCGCCGGAGTTGTCGGCCTGCGTCGACGGCGCTGCGGGCGCGGCCGCCGGCCACACACGGTCCCAGAGGCTCGACCGCGAGGCGGTGCCGGTGGTTTCGGAATTCCACAGCCGCAGGCTGTCGATCGTCCGGCGCGCAAGCTCGCGGCTCTGCAGGATGCCGTACTGCGTCTGGTAGTAGTCCGGGTTCGGCTGTCCTTCGTCGACGACCGCCTTGAACGAGACCACGTTCGGATCGTCGCTCTCGATGAGCAGCCGCGTCCGCGCCTCGTAGATCGGAACGGCCGTGAAGGCGTGCGCCACGGTGGTCAGCACGACGGCGGCGAAAATCGTCGCCATCGCCCAGCGCCGGCGGTAGAGAATCCTGATGATCTCGTGTGGGTCGAGGTCCTCGGACGACCGCCGCGGCGCGACGGCGACGGCCGTCTTCCTCACCTCGGCGGCCGGCTCGGCGATCACCGCGTCTGCGGCCGGCGAGTCGTCGATGGGGCCAAACTGTTCGGACATCAGAAGAACCTCTCAGGAACAACGATCGTGTCGCCCGGATTCACGCCTCCGGTGAGCTTCACCCTGAATTCCTTCTTCGCACCCTCGACGACGCGAATGACCTGCAGGCGGTTCATCGCGCCCGTCGGCAGCACGCCGCCGGCGAGCGACAGCACCTGCAGGACGGTGGTGTCGGACTGCACCGGGTACGATCCCGGGTTCTTGACCTGGCCGAAGACGTAGACGACCTGCGCACGCGGCACGTAGACGGTGTCTCCGTCGCTGAGCGCCAGGTTCCGCGCCGTGCCGGCTCCGCCCTGGAGATCTTTCAGGTTCACGTGAACGACATCGTCGGCCGCTCCGGCCTCGGGCAGCGTCGCGGAGGTGCGACCGTGTCCGCGAATGAGCATCACCTCGTCGCCGGCGCCGCCGGTCGTGGACCCGGCTTTCGCGAGCACCTCGATGAGCGACATGTCGCCCGTGAGGGGATAGGTTCCCGGCGCCTTCACCTCACCGACGACGAAGACGCGCTGGCTGCGATACTGCTCGATCGCGACACTCACCTGCGGGTTGCGGAAGTAGCCGGCGGCGAGCCGCGCGCGGATGTCGCTCTCGAAGTCCCGCAGGGAGAGGCCGGCGGCCTTCACCCGGCCGATGAGCGGGAAGGCGAGGCTGCCGTCCAGCTCCACGGCGTACTTGCCACTGAGGCTCGGCTCGTCGAAGACCGAGATCGTCAGCACGTCCTGCGCGCCGATGACGTAGCCCGAGGTCTGCGCGGCGGCGCTCGCACCCATGGCCGCCACCAGACCGGCGATGACCGCGGCGGCGGCAAATCTCGAGAGCATCGTGTCAGTCATTCGGATGCCTGTAGAAGACGTCATGGCGTTCCTCGGCCGTTCAGCGGCTTCCGCTGACGTCCTCGTTGACGGAAATCACGGGAGCCACGGTGGCGGCAGCGGCGCCCACTGCCGCGACGACGGCCGTGGTGGTCAGGACCGACGACGTCGCAGCAGCGGTGGCGGCGGCGGTCGCGGCGCCGGTTGCGGCGCCACTGGCAGCGGCGGCGGTGGATGCGGTTGCCGCGGTCGCTGCGGCGGCGATGGCTGCGGCGGTCGCGTTGACGGTGACGGTGGCGAGCATCGCGCCCTCGACGAGCGTCGCCGTCGATGCGCCAATCACGGCGCCGGCTTCTCCGACCACCTGGATCGTGAACGTGCCCGCCGCGAGGCCGGTGATGCTGAAGCCGCCGGTTGCCGTCGTGACCGCGCTGCCCACGATGGCACCGCTGGCGTCGAGCGCCTGCACCGTCACGGCGGCGAGGGCGCCGTTGGTTCCGTTGACCGTGCCGCTGACGATGCCGACCGCCGCGGCCTGCGCGCCGAGCGGTGACATCTGAGCGACGGCGAGGGCCGACATGGCGGTCAGCGCAAAAAGCTGTCTCATTGGCAATTCACCCGTCTACGCGTCTCGCATCGCCGCTGCGGCCGTTTTGCGACGAAGCTTCGCCCCGTCACTCACAATCCCGATGAAAGTGCGGCCTGGAATCGCGGTCGTCGCTGCGGGGTTGTGGACGTTCCGGGGGAGCCGGGCCCGGTGGCGAGTGGCACTCCTCGAGTGCGCTTCGCCTTGCGGCGTGTGGCCTGCAACGTCGGTTGTCACGCAGTTGACACTCAGCCTCGGGGCAATTGCAGTACCACGTCCCTACGGCGCCAAAAGTCGCCGGCGTGCGCGCCTTCAGCCCAAGGGCGATCCACCCCGGACCCCCACGGTTCGACAGGTTGGCGTCTCGCGCTAAAGCATTGGACGCACAAGCGATGGGCGTTTCAGGCCGATGCCCGAAAGGGCGTCATCGGCCAGGCGATCGTCAGCCGCCGAACGAGGCGGACCAGGGCGGTCAGGGGTGCGCCGGGGGGAGGCGGGACGCGAAATGCGGATCAAACCCGCGGTGAATCCGAAGAGAAAAGCCACCCCTGCGGCAGACTAATACGGGCGAGGGTACCCGTTGCCGGACGGACCGTCGGTTGATCACGTGTAGCCGCCGCGAGACGACTGCACGGGATTGCAACCGGCTGCTCGATCGGCGGCGTCGCCCGCGCATCGAGCGCGCCTGGCGCGCCACCCGCCCTTATATATAAGGCTGCGCACGGCGCAGTCGGTCCGCGTCGTTTCGCGAAAACGTCCGCATGACGCGTGCGAGGCGATGGAGACCGTTCGCGATACGCGACAACCGTTGTGATCATGCGCGCAACCACGGTTGTCAGTGTGGGGCGCCGCAAAAAACGCGTCAATCCCCGCGCGTGCCGTAACCCGCGCGGGCACTAGAACATCCCTCGACACAGACCGACGCTCGTAACGGGCAGTACGGTTGCTCTGTGCCCGCGCGTCCCGGCGGGCATTCTCGGCGCTCCCGCGTCCGACCTCATCGCGCGGTTCACCGGCCGCCGGACCCCTTCATGTTCACAACCATGTCACGAGGAGGACACGATGATGATCCGTATCATGATGGCCGCGATCGCCGCGATCGCACTGAGCGCGCCGTCGCTCATCGCACAGACCAAGGTACCCGCTCCGAAGCCGGCGGCCACGGCCACGGCGCCGGTCAATCTGAATACCGCCACCGCCGAGCAGCTCGCCACGATCCCAGGCGTGGGGCCGAAGATGGCCGAGCGCATCATCGATTACCGCCAGAAGAACGGCGGCTTCAAGAAAGTCGAGGACCTGATGAACGTGAGCGGGGTCGGCGAGAAGAGCTTCCTCAAGATGAAGCCGCTCATCACCGTCACCGCGGGGAAGACGGGACAGTAGCCGCCGGCTACACGCTCGTCGAGCTGATGTTCGTCGCCGCGACGGTTGCCATCGTGGCGGCCGCCGCGGTCCCGCAACTCACGGCCGGCGTCGAGCGGACGCGCGCCGCCAGTGCGGCCCGCTATCTGGCGGGCCGCCTCGCGTTCGCGCGCGCGCTGGCGGTGGCACGCTCGGCGAACGTGGCGCTGCTGCTGACGCCCGACGGCGGGACGGTCACGTCGGCGCTGTACGTGGACCGCAACGGGAACGGTGTTCGCACGCGCGACATCGACGCGGGCATCGACACGCTGGTCGCGCCGCCTGTCCGCCTCGCCGACGTGTTTCCCCATGTCGTGCTTTCACTCTCCGACCCGTCCGAGGCGCTGGCGCCCGAGACGAGTGCGCTCCTCTCGTTCACGCCGACCGGCACCGCATCGTCGCGGACGTTGTACGTGCGCGGCCGCGACGGGTCGCAGTACGCCGTGCGCGTGCTGGGCGCGACCGGCCGGACGCGCGTCCTCCGTTACGCACCGGCGATCCGCGCCTGGGTCGAGGTCCTCTGATTCATGGACCGCCGGCGCGCACCCCGTCGTCTCGTGGCTGCGGAAGAGCCGCTCTCTCGAGCACGGCTCAGAACGGGCGGCCAACTTCGTGTGCTCGACGCCTCGGCTTGGGGGGCGCTCGCGGAGTCGACCGAACGGCTCCTTCCAGGCCGGCAGCTGGACGTGCACGTGGTCTCCGTGCAGGGACGGGTACTCGTGCGCTCGCGCGTGGCGCGCGCGTTCGTGTCGCGGCTCGAAGCCGGCGCTGTGCATTACCGCGCCGCCCTCGCGTTCGATCACACCATCGACGTGCGGGCTGACGGGTATGCGATGCCCATGGCGGCGCTCCCGCCTGAAACCGCGCCGGGAAGCCCCTACCCGCACCGAGCACCCCCCGGCGACATCGAATTCGCGGAGCCGCGCTCTGCTTGACGAAGTGACGCGTCCATGCGGTGGCACCGCAATTGGTAACGCCGAGGTTGGAGGAACGGATGAACGCGGTGGATGAAGTGATTGGACAAGTGCTGCGGGCGCTCGGGGACGCGCTGGTCGGGGACCCGGTCGAACGCGACCTGCAGGCGGTCTTCGAACGCGAGGTGCAGCGCGTTTCGGACATGCGCTCCGTGCGACTGCGGGAAATTCCGGCGCGCTGTCACGCGCGGCTCGTCACGCCGACGCGGACGTCCCAATCGATCGTTCTGGGCGTCCCGAGCGCCGATCCGCGCGTGCAGGCGATCCTCGAAGCCGCGTTCGACCCTGTGTCGCCGCCGAACGATCGGCAGCTCGACGTGCTGGCCGCGGCGGCGCAGCTGGGCGGCGTCGTGCTCGAATCGTGCCGCGCCCGCGTGTCGAGCATGGCGCGGCCAATCGACGGCGTGGCGCCGCTCATCGGGTCGAGCAGCATCATGCAGATGCTGCGCGGGCGGGTCGAGCGGGTCGCGCTCACCGACTTCACGGTGCTCGTCGAGGGCGAGAGCGGGACCGGCAAGGAGCTGGTCGCGCGGCAGATTCACGAGGTCAGCCGCCGCCGCGGCGGTCCGTTTGTCGCGGTCAACTGCGCGGCGCTGGTCGAGACGCTGCTCGAGGCCGAGCTGTTCGGCATCGAGGAGCGGACGGCGACCGGCGTGCGCGGCCGGCAGGGGAAGTTCGAGCACGCGGAAGGCGGAACGCTGTTTCTCGACGAGATCTCCGACCTCTCGCTCTCGGCCCAGGCCAAGCTGCTGCGCGCCATCCAGGACGTGGCGATCGAACGCGTGGGTGGCCGCGGCTCGCGCCGCGTCAATACGCGGATCGTCGCCGCGACGAACCGTTCGCTGTCCGACATGGTGGCGAGGGGACTGTTCCGGAGCGATCTCTATTACCGGCTCGGCGGGGTCGAAATCCACGTGCCGCCGCTGCGCGCACGCCGCGAGGACGTTTCCGAGCTGGCCACCTACTTCCTGTCGCGGCACAGCCGGGCGCGCGATCTCGCACTCTCCGACGCCGCGGCCGATGCGCTGCGGACCTACGAGTGGCCCGGCAACGTGCGCGAGCTGGAACGCTTCATCGAGCGCGCCGTCACCCTGACGGACGCCGACTACATCGAGCTCGACGACCTCCCGCCGCAGTTTCGCGGCGACTATGCGCAGGTGCTCGGGCCCTCCATCGACGCGGGCGAGTCGATGCGAGCGTGGGGCAGTCGCTACGCGCGCCTGGTGTTCGAGCGCTGCGGCCGCAACAAGCGGCGCACCTGCCGGCAGCTCGACATCAGCTATCACACGCTCGAGGCGTATCTGCGCTACTCGCGCCGCGCCGCCGACGCCTCCGGCCAGCTGCCGGCCTGGGTGCGCCCGGCGAGCCGGGCCGCGGCGCTCAAGTCGGTCACCAGCGTTCACGAAAGGCGGCAGTCATGACGTTGATCTACGCCGTTCGATACTTCCTCATCGTGGCCGTCGTGCCGCCGGTCTTCCTCGGCGGCTTCGTCGTGGCCGCCGCCGCGGCCGCGGCGCGCTTGACTACCGATCCGGCCACTGCCGTCGAGGCGTTGACGCCCGTGCTGCTCCTCCAGCTGTTCGTCGCCTCCTCCGGGTACCGCATACCCGCGCGCCGGGGGCATTACGACCTGCTGCTCACCTCCGCGACGCCGCGGTGGCAGGTCGGGCTGGCGCACGGTCTCGTGTCCGTCGGACCGGGCATCGTCTGCTGGCTCTGCGTGAGCCTGCTGGAACTGGCCGCGAGCCACGGTGCGCAGTCGAAGTCGCTGGCCGCCGGCACGTGCGCGGCGTTTCTCGGCTCGTCTCTGTTGGCGTGGGGGATAGCGGTCTATTCGTCCCGCATCGCGTGCGCGATTGGCTGGCTCCTGGTGATGACCATTCCGCCGCTGGCTCGGTGGGTATCGCCGTTGCGGCTGCTTGGCGCCACGGCACCGGATCCGGCGAGCGTCGCCGTCCTTGTGGCGCTCGCGGCCATGGCCGTTCCACTCGCCGCCGGCGTGTTCGGCATCGTGCGCGGTGCGACGCCGCTCGAGGTGTCGCAATGAGCGACGTCGTGCTCTCCGCGCGCGACGTTGGTGCACGCTATCGGCGCCGCGAGGTCTTCCACGATCTGTGGTTCGAGCTCTGTGCGAACCAGACGCTCGGCGTCATCGGTCCCAACGGCGCGGGCAAGACCACGTTGCTGCGCGTCATCGCGGGGTTGTTCCCCTCGTCTTCGGGCGACATGCGGGTGCGCGGCCTCGAACCGGCGCGCGCGGCGGCTCGCGTCAACGTCGCCTACTTCGCCGGCGACTTCACGCTGCCGGGCGCCGTTCGCGCCTGCGACTGGGGTACTCTGGCGACCGGAGATGTGCTGACGGCGGAACGACGCCGCATCAGGACGCTGTCCCGTGGAACCAGGCAGCTCCTCGGCCTGCGGACGGTGCTCTCGCGTCCGCACCCTGGGCTCGTCGTGCTCGACGAACCGTGGGAAGCGCTCGACGTGGACGGATCACGCTGGCTCTCACGGACGCTCGAGGCCAAGCGCGACCGCGGCGCCGCCATCGTGCTGGCCTCGCACGACCCGCACGACCTGGCGGGCATCTGCGACCTGTATCTCTTCCTCGTCAACCGGTGCGGGACGCTGTTCAAGGCGCACGAGCTGTCGGCGGTCGGTCCCGTGACGCCGGCCCTGCTTGCGGCCATGCTCGAGCGCCTCCAGGTCGACGCAACGGTACCGCTGCGCGCGGTCTCGTGAACGTCTTCGTGGTCTTCGTGGGCTTCGTGTTGGCCGCGTGAGCGGCCTTCGTGGTTGCCGTTGAGCGCCTTCGTGCTGCCGAAGTAAACTCGGATCGCCCGCACCTCGCGCGATGACCGAGACAATCGCATCCGACCTCAGGAAAACGCCGCTCCACGCCCGGCACTGCGCGTCCAACGCCCGCATGGTTCCGTTCGGCGGCTGGGACATGCCGGTCGAGTACTCCGGCATCACGGCGGAGCACATGGCCGTTCGCACGCGCGCCGGCGTCTTCGACGTCAGCCACATGGGCGAAATCGAGATTGCCGGCAAGGACGCGCTGGCCGCCGTGCAGCGCATCTCGAGCAACGACGCGAGCCGCCTGCAGGTCGGTCAGGCCCACTACTCCGCACTGACGACCTTCGACGGCACGTTCGTGGACGACATGCTCGTCTACCGGATGGCGCCTGGACACTTCCTGCTCGTCGTCAACGCCTCGAACATCGCGAAGGACTACGCGTGGATCGCGGCGCAGGTGGCCCAGGCTGGCGAGGCGGCCGCGATCGATTCCAGCAGCCGGTACGCGCTGATCGCGATACAGGGACCGGCAGCGCTCGGCGTCCTGCAGCCGCTCTGCTCGACCGAGCTCGCCGGCGTCAAGTACTACTGGTTCACGCACGGGGAAGTGGCCGGCGCGCGGGCGATGATCTCGCGGACCGGCTACACCGGCGAGGACGGCTTCGAGATCTTCGTGCCGCCGAACATGGCCGATCGCGTGTGGCAGGCGTTGCTCGAGTCGGGCCGCGCTGCGGATGTGATCCCGTGCGGCCTCGGCGCGCGCGACACGCTTCGCCTCGAGGCGGCCATGCGGCTGTACGGGAACGACATCGACGAGACGACGACGCCACTCGAGGCGGACCTGGGCTGGATCGTCGGCTGGAAGAAAGAGTCGTTCATCGGCCACGAACGGCTGCGCGAGCAGAAGGAGAACGGGATCACGCGCAAGCTCGTGGGCTTCGAGATGATCGATCGCGGCATCGCGCGTCACGGCTACCCGGTGCTGCGGGACGGCAAGCCGGTGGGCGTCGTGACGAGCGGGACGCAAACCCCGTACGTGAAGAAAGCCATCGGCATGGCGTACGTGCCGATGGATCTCACCGCGGCCGGGTCGGAGCTTACGATCGACGTGCGCGGGCGCGCGTCGCGCGCGGCGGTTGTCCCGCTGCCGTTTTACAAACGCAAGGTGTAGGGCGGGCCTGCGGCCGCGCCCGGAGACAACCATGGCGTATCCGGCGGACCGGAAGTACACCAAGGATCACGAGTGGATTCGCATCGCCGGCGACACCGGCGAGATTGGCATCACCGACTACGCGCAGCAGCAGCTGGGCGACGTGGTGTACGTCGACCTGCCCGACGTCGGCCGCAAGGTGAACGCCGGCGAATCGTTCGGCTCGATCGAGTCGGTCAAGGCCGTCTCCGAGCTGTTCGCGCCGATGACCGGTGAAGTCGTCGCGGTCAACGATCAGCTGAAAGGGCATCCCGAGGTCGTCAACACCGATCCGCACGGCACCTGGATGATCAAGGTCAAGCTTGCGAGCCCGACCGACGCGGGCGCGCTGCTCGATTCCTCGCAGTATCAATCACACCTGGGATGAACAGACTCGACGCCAGCGACTGGTTTGCCCGCCGCCACATCGGCCCTTCACCCGACGATCGCGACCGTATGCTCCAGACGGTCGGAGCCGCGTCGCTCGATGCGCTCGTGGACGAGGCCATCCCGGCGTCGATCCGTCTCGCGCGGCCGCTGAACCTTCCGGCCGCCGAAAGTGAACACGGCTACCTGCGGCGCCTGACGGCCCTCGCGCGGCGGAACAAGACGTTCCGCACCTACATCGGCCTCGGCTATCACGACACGATCACGCCGAGCGTGATCCTGCGGATGGTCATGGAGAACCCCGGGTGGTACACGCCCTACACGCCGTACCAGGCTGAGATCGCGCAGGGGCGCCTCGAATCGCTGCTGAACTTCCAGACGATGGTGGCGGACCTCACGGGGATGGAGGTGGCGACCGCCTCACTGCTCGACGAAGCGACCGCGGCCGCAGAGGCGATGACACTGCTGCATCGCGCGCGGACCAACAGGCCGGGCAACGGCGAGCGGAGCCTGTTCCTCGTCAGCGATCGATGCCTGCCGCAGACGATCGACGTCCTGCGGACGCGCGCGGAACCGCTCGACATCGATCTGCACGTCGGCCCCGTGGAAGCGATGAAGTTCGAGCCGCGCGTGTTCGGCGTGGTGCTCGAGTACCCGGACCAGTACGGCGCGGTGATGGACCTGGAGCCGTTCATCGCGAAGGCGCATAACGCGGGAGTGCTTGTGGCGGTCGGCGCCGATCTCCTCGCGCTCGCGCTGCTGAAGCCGCCCGGCGAGATGGGCGCCGACGTCGTCTACGGCAACTCGCAGCGGTTCGGCGTACCGCTCGGGTATGGCGGCCCCCACGCCGCGTTCTTCGCGACGCGTCACGCCTTCGTCCGGCAGGCGCCCGGCCGCATCATCGGCGTCTCGGTGGACGTGCACGGCCACAAGGCGTACCGGATGGCGCTGGCGACGCGCGAGCAGCACATCCGGCGGGAGAAGGCGACCTCGAACATCTGCACGGCGCAGGCGCTGCTGGCCAACATGGCCGCGATGTACGCCGTGTATCACGGGCCGGAGGGGCTGAAGGCGATTGCCAGCCGCGTCCACGAGCTCACGCGCCTTCTCGATCAGGAGCTCACCGCGCTTGGCGTCCGGCAATCGAACGCCTCGTATTTCGACACGCTCCGGCTGGAGGCTGGCCCCGGCGGTGCGGACGCTGCCGGCGCGCGGACGGTCGAAGCCATTCGCCACGCCGCCCTCGAGGCCGGCATCAACTTCAGGTACATCGACGACAAGACGATCGGCATCTCGTTGAACGAGACCGTTACCACCGCCGACGTCCAGGACATCGGCAACGTCTTCGCGAAGGCTCTGGGCGTGCCGGGTCCGAAAGGACCCGGCCTACGCGACCAGGAGGGCGCCCCCGTAGGGCGGGTCCTTTTGGACCCGCCGCTGCGGCGGACATCCGCGTTCATGACCCACCCGGTCTTCAACACGCATTGCTCGGAGACGCAGATGATGCGCTACATCCGGGCGCTCGAGCGGAAGGACATCGGCCTCGACACGTCGATGATTCCGCTCGGCTCGTGCACGATGAAGCTGAACGCCGCGACCGAGATGCTGCCGGTCACGTGGGAGCACTTTTCGCGCATGCATCCGTTCGTTCCCGCCGACCAGGCGCAGGGCTACGCGCAAATCGTCACGGAACTGGAGGATGCGCTGAAGGAGATTACCGGCTTCAGCGCGGTGTCGCTGCAGCCCAATTCCGGCGCGCAGGGCGAGTTCGCGGGCCTGATGGTGATCCGCGCCTACCATCGCGATCGCGGCGACTCGCACCGTGACGTCGTCCTGATCCCGGCCTCGGCGCATGGCACCAACCCGGCGAGCGGCGCGATGGCCGGCATGCGCGTGGTCGTCATCGCGACCGCAGCCAACGGCAACGTCGACGTCGCCGATCTGCGCAAGAAGGCCGAAGAGCACCGCGATCGGCTGTCGTGCCTGATGATTACGTACCCGTCCACGCACGGCGTCTTCGAGGACGAGATCAAGACCATCTGCGCCATCGTGCACGAGCATGGCGGCCAGGTGTACATGGACGGCGCCAACATGAACGCGCAGGTGGGGTTGACGAGCCCGGCGTCGATCGGCGCGGACGTCTGCCACCTGAACCTGCACAAGACGTTCGCGATTCCGCACGGTGGCGGTGGTCCGGGCATGGGGCCGATCGGCGTGGCGGCGCACCTCGCGCCGTACCTGCCCGGCCACCCCCTGGCCGCGACCGGGGGCGAGCGGGCGATTCACGCGGTTGCCGCCGCGCCGTGGGGAAGCGCCAGCATCCTGCTGATTTCCTACGCCTACATCCGGATGCTCGGCGCCGAGGGGATGACCGACGCGACCCGCTGCGCGATCCTCAACGCCAACTACATCAAGGCGCGGCTCGAGCAGCACTATCCCGTGCTCTACACGCGCGCCAACGGCCGCGTCGCGCACGAACTGATCTTCGATCTCCGCGCGTTCAAGCCGGCAGGCATCGAGGAAATGGACGTCGCGAAGCGCTTGATGGATTACGGGTTCCACGCGCCGACCGTCTCCTTCCCCGTCGCGGGGACGCTGATGGTGGAACCGACCGAGAGCGAGGACAAGGCCGAACTCGATCGATTCTGCGACGCGATGATCCAGATCCGGCGCGAGATCGACGCCGTCGTCAGCGGCCGGGCCGATCGCACGGACAACCTGCTGAAGAACGCACCGCACACCGCGGAAGCGATTGCGGCAGGCGACTGGTCGCATCCGTACTCCCGGGAAGAGGCGGCGTTCCCGCTTCCGTTCGTGCGCGCGAACAAGTTCTGGCCGAGCATCGGCCGTATCGACAACCCCTACGGCGACCGCAACCTCTTCTGCTCCTGTCCGCCGGTCGAGGCGTTTGCCTGACAGAACAGAACTATCCTCATGCCGATGCGTCTAAACCCATGGTCCACGCAGGCTGAGGTGCCCCGCATCGCGCGCGTCCTCCCGTCTTACCTGGCCGGCGTCCTCGCCGGCGGCACGCTCGCCGTGCTCGCATCGCATTACGCGGCGCGCGACGACGTCTACGTCATGGTGGCGGTGCTGCTCGTGGTCGGCGCGGCACTGCTCGGCGGCACCGGTCCCGCGATCGCCGTCGCCATCACGGCCGTCATCGGCGACGACGTTGTCCTCACGGGGCGCCTGCCTCCGGTGGACCAGTGGAAGGACGAGCTGGTGTTCGGCACCATTGCCGTAGCTGTCGGGTTGCTGGTCGCCGCGAAGCGAAAGCAGCAGCTCGAGGCCGAACGTCTGGCGGTGCGGGAACGCGAGCTTCGCACCGAGCGGGATGCGATTCTGGCGGTGATCTCCCACGACGTGCGCAACCCGCTCGCGGTCATCAGCGGGTCGGCGCGGCGCGTGCTGGCGAGCCAGGACGCGAAGGGAGAGCTGACGCGCGCCTTCCGCCGCATCGACGCCGCGGCCGCGCAGGCGTCGCACCTGATCGACGTGCTCGCGGACCTGCACTCGATCGACGTCAACGCCATCCAGCTGGATGTGCGGCGGGCCGATTTACGGCAGGTCGTCGCCAGCGCCATCGACCAGATGGAGGTCCTGGCGCAGGGCCATACGCTTCGCTACACCCCGCCGGCCAACCCGGTCATGGCCGATTTCGATCAACATCGCATCCAGCGGGTGCTGCAGAACCTGATCGGCAACGCGATCAAGTACTCGCCGGACGGAGGGGATGTCGACGTCGACGTACGCGTCGATCGCGCCGAGGCGAGCATCACGGTTCGCGACTGCGGCATCGGTATCCCGCCGGCGGAGCAGCAGCGGGTGTTCGAGCGCGGCTATCGCACGCAGGCGGCTGGCGGCATGCCCGGCACCGGTCTCGGGCTGTTCATCAGCGCCGAGATCGTCAAGCGACACTCCGGGACGATCGCGTGCAGCGCGGCCGCGGGCGGCGGCACGCGCATCGAGGTCCGGCTGCCGCTAACTCGCGTCGGCAAACCGCCGGAACCCGTTCAACAGCTTCCAGGTGACCGGCCCGGGCCTGCCGTTGCCGATGGTGCGGTCGTCGACCGTCACGATGGGCACCGCCTCGCGCGTGGTGCTGGTGAGGAACGCCTCGTCGGCGCCGAATAGGTCCTCGTCGCGCAGCACCTGCTCGCGAACATCGACGCCCACATCCCTGCCGACGTCGAACATGAACTCACGCGTGATGCCGGGGAGCAGCCCCGCGCCGAGCGGCGGCGTCAGCGCCACGCCGTTCTTCACGACGAAAAGGTTCGACGTGGTGCACTCGCTCAGCTCGCCGCGGTAGTTGCGCATCACCCCTTCGAACGCGTTCGACTTGAGCGCCTCCTGCATCGCCAGCGCGCTGTTCATCAGGTTGTTGCTCTTGATCATCGGGTTGACCGACTCGGGATGATTGCGGATGACGTCGACGATGACGACGCGGACGCCCTTCTCGTAGGCGGCGGGTTCCGGGTCCACCTGCGGCTTGACGATGATGACGAGCGAGGGGTTCGGGGTGGCCTTTGGATCGTAGGTGAGCTCGCCGATGCCGCGCGTGACGAGGACGCGGATGTAGACGTCGCCGCCGATGCGCGCGGCCGCCTGGGTCTGGCGGATCTGCGCCGCCAGATCGTCGTCGCTGAAGGGGATTGGCAGCTCGATCATGTGCGCCGATCGCCGGAGCCGCGCCATGTGCCGGTCGTAGAGAAACGGCCGTTGGTGATACGTTCGCATCGTCTCGTAGATGCCTTCGCCGTAGAGGAAGCCGTGATCGAAGACCGATATCACCGCATCGCGCTCGGGCGTGATGCGTCCATTGACGTTGACGGTTGCAGACATAGCGGGCAGCTGGCAGCGGGCGGCTGGCAGCAGCGAGCGGCTGGCAGCGAAGGCCCGGACGAACGGAACACCTCAGCGTAGTCGCTGTAGTACACTCCGCGCAACCTGCATACTGCCGGCTGCTGCCGGCTGCCTGCTGCCGCTGCCCGCTGATGCGAATTCTGAATGCCGCGCAGATGCGCGAGGCCGATCGCTTCACGATTGAAGAGATCGGCATCCCGTCGCTCGTGCTGATGGAAAACGCCGGCCGGCAGGTCGTCGCGGCCATGGAAGCGGCGTATGAAGCACGGCTGAACGGGCGCGTGGCCGTGCTGTGCGGCCGCGGCAACAACGGCGGCGACGGCTTCGTCGTCGCCCGCACGCTCCTCCAGCGCGGCATCGACACGGCGGTGTTCGTGATCGGCGCGCTGGCCGAGGTCCGGGGCGACGCCAAGGAGAACCTCGAGATCCTCGGCCGCCTCGGCGTCACCGTCGTCGAGATCGGCGACGAGCAGAGCTGGGAGCTCCACTTCTCGGAAATCTCGCAGTGCACGCTCATTGTCGACGCCATCTTCGGCACCGGGCTGAAATCGAAGCTCGCCGGCATGATGGAAACGATCGTCGCCGACGTCAACGCGTCGTCCATTCCCATCGTCTCGATCGATCTGCCGAGCGGGCTGTCCGCCGACACGCCCCACATCCTGGGTGACTGCATCGACGCCGCGATGACCGTGACGCTCGCGGCGCCGAAGCTGCCGCTCGTGCTGCCGCCGGGGGAGACGCACGCCGGCGACGTCGTCATTGCGGACATCGGCATCCCGCACGAGGTGATCGACAGCGTCGAGGGGCAGCGGATCGAGCTGCTGACGCCAGAGCAGCTGCGCGACGTCGTCGAGCCGCGGGCGGCCGATTCGCACAAGGGCGACTTCGGGCGCGTCACGATCGTGGCCGGGTCGCGCGGCAAGACGGGCGCGTCGCACCTGGCGGCCATGGGAGCGCTCCGCTCGGGCGCCGGGCTCGTGACGGTCGCCACGCCCGCCTCGCTGCTGCCGATCGTCGCGTCGATGGCGCCCGAGTTGATGACCGAGCCGCTGGCCGAGTCGGTCGAGGGGATGGTCGCCGAGACCGCCATCGAGCGGCTGCTCGAGCTCGACCACGACGTCATCGCGTGCGGACCGGGCCTGGGACGCGCACCGGGTGTGGGGGCCTTCGTCCGCGCGCTGCTCGATCGCGCGACGGTGCCGCTCGTGCTCGATGCCGACGCCATCACGGTGCTGGCGGACGACCCCGTCGGGCTGGTCGGCAGGGAAGAGCGCGACGTGATCATCACGCCGCACCCCGGCGAGATGGCGCGGCTGATCGGCTCCTCGATCGAGGAGGTGCAGGGCAATCGCATCGACGTGGCGACCGATTTTGCGACCACGCACCGCGTCTATGTCGTGCTGAAGGGACACCGGACCGTCATCGCCACTCCGGACGGTCACGTCTTCATCAACCCGACGGGCAACGCCGGGATGGCGACGGGCGGCACGGGTGACGTGCTGACCGGCATGATTGCCGCGTGGGTAGGCCAATTGCTCGACGCAGAGGCGGCGTGCCGGCTCGCGGTTTTCCTGCACGGCGCGGCCGGCGACCTCGCCGAAGCCGAAGAAGGGCAGGTTGCGATGACGGCGACCGACGTCATCGCGCACCTCGGCGACGCGCTGACGCGGCTCACGAAGCCCGAGTCCGAATCCAGCTAAGGAGCGGGCCCGACCTCCACCACGCGCCAGACGCCGATGCCGGACGCCAATCGCGGTGCGCCTGGCATCGGTTCGACCCGAAGTCGCAGCGTTCGCGGAGGGCTGCGCAGTCCCGCCCGCGTCTCGAGCGCCACGGTACCACCTTCGATCGCTGCCGATGCCGGCGTGACGTAGGCATTGAACCCCAGGTCGATCAGCCATGGCCCCAGGCGGTCATCGGCGAGTGCGGTCTGAAAGCCCCAGCTGTTGGTCAGGCCATCCAGGTTGATGACGTGCTGGCGCGAGAAGTAGCCGAGGATGCCGCAGTCGTTTGCCGCGAGCACCAGCGAGTCTTCGGGAAACGTCGCCAGCACGGCCGCCTGGTCGTACTGGACCAGGAATCCGTTCGGCTGCGTGATCTTGCTGTACACGGATTGCGCCAGCAGCAGCGCGCAGAGCGCGACGCCTGACAGCTTCAACGGCCGCTCCGGAATCTTCAGCCATCCGGTGCCGTACCGTTCCAGGCACACCGGGAGCAGATAGGCTCCTGACAGCACCGTCAGCACGAAATACCAGTTGTAGGTTTCGCGGTTCCCCTTCGCCACGATCGTGGCGAGATACGCGAGGTTGGCCAGCGCCAGCCATGCCGGCGTCACCAGCGGCCACGCGACGCCCCGTTGGCGGCGCAGCCAGGCGGTCGAGAATTCCATGAGCGGCGCGGTGCCGAGCGCGGTGACGGCGGTGGCAAGGAAGAGCAGCACGCTGCGCGGCACCGTGAGCGAAAGGGTTGGCGCCCGCGCCGCCTTGACCGCGGCGCTGATCGTCAACAGGTGATCCCAGTTGATCCAGTTGGAGAGGAAATAGCCGCCAACCACGACGGCCTGAACCCCGATCACAAGCGCGATGAGCCGCAGGAGACGGCGGTTGCCGTTCCACGCCGCCATGGCGAGCACGGCATCGAGCGCCGCAAGCCAGATCAACGCGTCGATGCGCGCCAGGAACAGCAGCGCCGTTGCGACCCCGCACGCCAACGCCCGCGGGGGCGTCCATTCGACTGTCCCGCGCGGCGCGGCGCTGATGGCGGCCGCGAGGAGCGCCGCCGCGAACGGCGACTCCATGCCGTAGATGGTCGCAAACAGCAGCGCCCCGGCGACCCACGCGTAGGCGAGCGACCGGTGCGGATTGTCTTCCCACGCCAGCCGCCGCGCGATGAGCCACGCGGCCAGGCCGAGACACACGACGCCCGACGCGGCGCCAGCCCGGACGAACGTTGTCGGATCGGGAAAGCGGGGCGAGGCGGCAAGCAGGACCCATTGCCAGAGCGGATGGTAGCCGTTGGTGGCCGTGATGCCGTCGAAGGTCGGGAATCCGAGGCGGTTCCATCGCCGCGCGATGCCGAAGTAATAGAACGCATCGTCGTGCATGAAGCGGAGGACGACGTCGCGCATGGGCGCGAGCAGGAGCAGGCCGAAGAGGGCGGTGCAGAGGGCGGCAAACGTCGCGGCGGCGGCGCGCGCTTCACGTGGGGACGCAGGTGACACAATGAGATCGGCTGATGCGATGGAGGAGCAGTATACGCGGTCCACGTACCTCGCCGGATCGGAGTCGGAGACTCACGCCATCGCGCGCGAGCTGGCCGCGGCGCTGCGCGCGGGCGACGTGCTGCTGCTGTCAGGCGATCTCGGCGCCGGCAAGACGACGTTCGTGCGCGGGCTCGCCGAAGGACTCGGTATCGATCCGCTCGAGGTCAGCAGCCCGACGTTCACGCTGCTCCACGAATATCGCGGGCGCGGCTTGACGTTGTACCACGCCGATCTGTATCGCCTGGAGCGCGCGGCGACCGACGATCTCGGCCTCGAGGAGATTGGCGTGAGGGACGGGGTGCTCGCGATCGAGTGGCCCGATCGTCTCACTCACGAGTTGCCGGGAGCGACGCTGATCCGGCTCGAGATCGTGGACGACGCCGCGCGCCGCATCAGCATCGGGCCGCCTGAAGGCGGCCCCCACGACCGTAGGTAGGGGCCGGCTTCAGCCGGCCCTACTCCATCCGGTAGTTCGGCGCTTCCTTCGTGATTTGCACGTCGTGGACGTGGCTCTCGCGCGCGCCGGCGGCGGTGATGCGAATGAGCTTCGCCTTGCGCTGCAGCTCCGGGATCGTCGCGCTGCCGCAGTACCCCATGCCGGCGCGGAGTCCGCCGACGAGCTGATGGATCATGGCGGCGACGCTGCCTTTGTGCGCGACGCGCCCTTCAATCCCCTCGGGCACGAGCTTCTCGGTCGCGCGTCCCCCTTCGAGATCGAACTCGTCCTGGAAGTAGCGGTCGCGGCTGCCGCGGCGCATCGCGCCGATCGACCCCATGCCGCGGTATTCCTTGTAGCTGCGTCCCTGGAAGAGGATCAACTCGCCCGGGCTCTCGTCGGTGCCCGCGAACAGGTTGCCGATCATGGTGCAGCTCGCGCCGACGGCGAGCGCCTTCACGATGTCGCCCGAGTAGCGGATGCCGCCGTCGGCGATGACCGGCACGTTGCGCGCGCCGGCGGCGCGCGCGCAGTCCACGATCGAGCTGACCATCGGCACGCCGATGCCGGCGACGACGCGCGTGGTGCAGATGGAGCCGGCGCCGATGCCGACCTTCACGGCGTCGACACCCGCGTCGATGAGCGCGTCGGTCGCCTCGGGCGTGGCCACGTTGCCGGCGACGAGCTCGACGTTCGGGAACTCGCGGCGGACGCTGGCGACCATCTCGAGCACGCCCTGCGAGTGGCCGTGCGCGGTGTCGACCACGAGCACGTCGACGCCGGCCGCGACGAGCGCTCCCGCGCGCTCGAAGGCGTCGCGGCTCACGCCGATGGCGGCGCCGCAGCGCAGCCGGCCGAGCGCGTCCTTGCAGGCGAGCGGATACTTGACCGCCTTTTGGATGTCCTTGACGGTGATGAGCCCCTTCAGCCGGTAATCGCGATCCACGACGAGCAGCTTCTCGACCTTGTGCTCGTGCAGGATCTCGCGCGCCTCGTCGAGCGTGGTGCCGACGGCCACGGTGTAGAGCGGCTCTTTCGTCATCACCTCGTCGATCGCGCGGTTCATGTTGGTCTCGAACCGCAGGTCCCGATTGGTCAGGATGCCGACCAGCCGCCCCTCCTTGCTGCCGTCGTCGGTGATCGGCACGCCGGAGATGCGGTACTTCTTCATCAGCTCGTGCGCTTCGTAGATGCGGTTCGAGGGCCCGAGCGTGATCGGGTTGACGATCATGCCGCTCTCCGAGCGCTTCACCCGATCCACCTCCGACGCCTGCTCCTCGATCGACAGGTTCTTGTGGATCACGCCGAGTCCGCCGTGCTGCGCCATCGCGATCGCCAGCGCCGACTCGGTGACCGTGTCCATGGCCGCGCTGAGGAGCGGAACGTTCAGCCGGACGTTGCGCGTGAGCCGCGTGGAAACGTCCACCTGCGTCGGCAATACCGTGGAATGCTGCGGGACCAGGAGCACGTCGTCGAAGGTGAGGGCAGTGGCGAGCTCGGTGCCGGTGGGAAGGAGGGTCAGCGAACCGGTCTTTAGTTCCATTGCAGTCCTCTAGGCTACGCCGCCTGCCCGTGGCATTTCTTGTACTTCTTTCCGCTGCCGCACGGGCATGGGTCGTTCCGCCCGACCTTCGGCTCCTCGCGCCGCACTGTCTTGATCACGTCGTCGCCGCCGGTTCGCGCGGGGACGGGGCCCTGGCTTTCGCGGGGCCCGGCCACCGCCGCTGAGGCGGCACGCGCGGTGCCGAACGCGGAGGCGGCCTCGGCCTTGTTCATCGTGATCGGCGCCGCCCGCCGCGGGACCGGCCGCGGCGCGGGGGCCGCTTCCTCGTTGAGGACGGGGCGCAGCCACATCACGTAGCGCACCATCGCTTCCTCGACCCGCTCCTTCATCGCGGTGAACAGGTCGAAGCTTTCGCGCTTGTATTCGACGAGCGGGTCGCGCTGCCCGTAGCCGCGCAGGCCGATGCCCTCCTTCAGGTGGTCGAGCGAGTAGAGGTGATCCTTCCACTGCTCGTCGACGATCTGCAGCATGATGTCGCGCTCGACGCGCCGCAGCAGCTCGGGGCCGACGAGCTTTTCCTTCTCCTCGTAGCTCGCCTTGATCAGTCCCCAGATGGCGTCGCCGGCTTCGTCCGAGTTCATCTGCTCCAGGTTCAGCGAGTCGAGCTTGTCCTCCTCGAGACCGAAGACGCGGGTCACCTCGCGCACCAGCGCGGGTAGGTCCCACTCGTCCGCGTCCATGTCCTTGCCGGCGTACTGATCCACCTGGCCGTCGAGGATGTCTTCCGCCAGCGCGAGCAGGTAGGCACGCGTGTCGACGAGCTCTTCCTCGGAGAGGTGAATCTTCCCCTCGAGAATCTCGCGGCGCAGCGTATAGATGCTTTCGCGCTGCTTGTTCATCACGTCGTCGTACTCGAGCAGGTGCTTGCGGACGGAGAAGTTCTGCGCCTCGACCTGCTTCTGCGCCCGCTCGATGGCGCGCGTCACCATGCCGTGCTCGATCGGCACGCCCTCTTCCATGCCGAGCCGCTGCATGAGGCCCGAGATGCGCTCGGAGCCGAAGATGCGCATCAGGTCGTCTTCGAGCGACAGGTAGAAGCGCGAGGAGCCCGGGTCGCCCTGGCGTCCCGCGCGGCCGCGCAGCTGGTTGTCGATGCGGCGGGCCTCGTGGCGCTCGGTGCCGAGAATGTGAAGACCGCCGAGGTCCACGACATCCACGTGCTCCGCTTCGGTGCTCCGCTGGAAGTGCGAGAAGATGCGCTCCCAGTCGGCGCGCGGCACCCGGTAGAACGAGTCGACGTGGAAGAAGTAGACGAACTCCTCGTCGTCGACGTACTTCTCCTCGCCCTTTGGCACCTTCTCGGCGACTTCCTCGGAGAGCGCCTGCTGCCGCGCCATGTGCTCGGCGTTGCCGCCGAGGAGGATGTCCGTGCCGCGGCCCGCCATGTTGGTGGCGATCGTGACGTTGTTCTTGCGTCCGGCCTGCGCGACGATCTCGGCTTCCTGCGCGTGGTACTTCGCGTTGAGCACGACGTGCCTGATGCCGCGCTTTTTCAGCAGGCTGGAGAGCCGCTCGGACTTTTCGATCGAGACCGTGCCGACGAGCGTCGGCCGCCCGCTCGCCTGCTTGTCGAGGATGTCGTTGACGATGGCGTCGTACTTCTCGCGTTCGGTCCGGTAGACGAGGTCCGGCTCCTCGACGCGCTTCAGCACGCGGTTGGTCGGGATGACGATGACGTCGAGGCTGTAGATCTTGTTGAACTCCGGCGCCTCGGTTTCCGCCGTGCCGGTCATGCCCGACAGCTTCTTGTACTTGCGGAAGTAGTTCTGGAAGGTGATGGTCGCGAGCGTCTGATTCTCGCGCTCGATCTTGACCTTTTCTTTTGCCTCCACCGCCTGGTGCAAGCCGTCGCTCCAGCGGCGTCCCGGCATCAGGCGCCCGGTGAACTCGTCGACGATGACGACCCCGCCGTCCTTGATCATGTAGTCGACGTCGAGCCGGAACAGCGTGTGCGCCCGCAGCCCCTGGTGCACGTGGTGGAGCAGCGGCATGTTCGCCGGGTCGTACAGGCCGTTCGACCCCGGCACGAGGCGATGTCCGAGCATCTGCTCGGCCTTCGCCATGCCGGTTTCCGTCAGCGTCACCGTCTTGTGCTTCTCGTCGACGATGTAATCGCCGGTCTTTTCGAGCTCCTCGCGCTCCTCCTGCTTGACGTTGCCCTGCGTCACCGCGCCCTTCTTCAGGCGGGGAATGATGCGATCGACCTCGTAATAGAGGTCCGTCGATTCTTCCGCAGGGCCGGAAATGATCAAGGGCGTCCGCGCTTCGTCGATGAGGATGCTGTCCACCTCGTCGACGATGGCGTAGTGGTGCGCGCGCTGCACCATCGACCCGAGGTCGAACTTCATGTTGTCGCGCAGGTAGTCGAAGCCGAACTCGTTGTTGGTGCCGTACGTGATGTCGGCGCCGTAGGCGACCTGCCGCTGTTGATCGGTGAGCTCGTGCTGGATGACGCCGACGCTCATGCCGAGGAAGCGGTAGAGCCGTCCCATCCACTCGGAGTCGCGGCGCGCGAGGTAGTCGTTGACGGTGACGACGTGCACGCCTTTTCCTTCGAGCGCGTTCAGGTAGGCGGGGAGCGTCGCGACGAGGGTTTTGCCCTCGCCCGTCTTCATCTCCGCGATCTTCCCGCTGTTCAGCACCATGCCGCCGATCAGCTGCACGTCGAAATGCCGCATGTTCAAGACGCGCTTGCCGGCTTCGCGGACGACGGCGAAGGCCTCGACGAGCAGGTCGTCGATCGATTCGCCGCCAGCGACGCGCTGGCGGAACTCGTGCGTCTTGCCGCGCAGCTGTTCGTCGGTGAGGGGCTGGATCTGCGGTTCGAGCGCGCTGATCTCGGCGACCCGCGGCCGCAATCGCTTGATCTCACGCTCGTTCTGCGTGCCGATGACCTTGGTGAGGATCTGTCCGAGCATTACCTGTAGGACGCGCCGTGTGGACGGCGGGATATCGCTCTAGTTTACGGGAAAACGGTATGGCGGACCTATAAAGTCCGTACCGCACGAGGCAGCAGCGCGGACCTTCCGGTCCGCGACAAGAGATTACTGGGCGCGGGGCTTTTGCTGGGAAAGCAGCTGGAGCGGATTGAGGAGCTTGCCGTTGGCGAGCACCTCGTAGTGCAGGTGGTAACCGGTCGAACGGCCGGTGTTGCCGACGTGACCGATCACGTCGCCCCGTCTGACCCTGGCGCCCGGCTTCACGCTGTAGTTGAGCAGGTGGCCGTACCGCGTCTGCAGGCCGAAGCCGTGGTCGACGACGATCAGGTTGCCGTAGCCGCCCTGGGGACCGACGTGCGCGACGGTGCCCGCGGCGGTCGCAAACACCGGCTGGCCACGCTCGCCCGCGATGTCGAGGCCGGCGTGGAAATCATCGCCGCCGGTAAACGGATCCGCGCGATGCCCCATCGTCGAGGACAGCCAGCCGCGCGCGGGCCAGATCGACGGCGTGGCCGCGGCGAGTGCGTTGCGGCGATCGACGTTGCGGCTGACGATGTTCAGCCGCGACTCGAGGCTCTCGAGCAGCGTGCGCAGCATGCCGAAGGTGTCCTCGGGGGTGCTGAGCGCGGACAGCGCGCGCTGCGCCGCGCGGTCCGTTTCCGTGCTGCCGCCCATGGCGCGCGACTTCACGACCGCGGGCAGCTTCTCCATCGTCTTCGCGAGATTCGGATCGAGGGCGGAGCGTGCGCCGATGTCCTGGATTGCCGCTTCGAGTGAAGAGATCTGCGTGGCGAGATCGGTCGTCGTCGAACGGAAGTTGGCGTTCTCCGCCTCGAGCGCCTCATGGCTCGTGCGGAGATCGGCGACGTCAGTCTTGGCCTTCCACGCCGCACCGATACCGATGAGCACTGGGAGAGCGGCGAGGAAACCAGCGCCGATAAAGAACGGCCGAAGCGAAATGGTCGCGCGGCGCACAACGCCCGAGCTGCGGTCCGCGACAATAATCGTGTAACGCCTCGATGCCATTACATCCTTGAATAATTGCTGGGTTCACCGATGAGTTCGCTGGGGAGCGAACAGACTAACACAGCGTTTCGGGGTTTTAGCGCAAGAACATTAGCTCTGGCGAATATCAGGCGAAGATCCGCGCGGCGGCATGCCACCAAGAGCACAAAGAAGGGGAGCCACTTTGTCCCTTTCTTCATCGTCTTGTGATGTTCAACAGGTAGCCGAGTCGAACCGTTGCTCTTCGTGGCTGCCCGTCAGTCCACCAAGCGGTACTGCAGTGCCTCGGCGACGTGCTCACGTTCGACTCCTTGCGACCGCGCAAGATCGGCAATCGTCCGCGCCACCTTCAGCACCCGATCGTGCGCACGTGCGGTGAGTCCCAGCTGCGCGGCGGCGCCGAGCAGCAGCGCGCGTCCTCTGGCGTCGGGCCGGCAGTGCGTGGCCACGGCGGCGCCGCGGAGATCGGCGTTGCTGCGGGCTCCGTCGGGGCCGTAACGCAGTTGCTGCAGGCGCCGCGCGGCAAGGACGCGCGCACGGACGGACGCGGACGACTCGCCAGGCGCGCCGTCGGCGACGGCGCTGATCGGGACGGCGGGGACTTCGACGATCAGATCGATGCGGTCGCGGAGCGGGCCGGAAAGACGGCCGCGATAGGCGGCGACGTGGGCCGGTGTGCAGCGGCAGGCACGGCGATCGTCGCCGAGAAACCCGCAGGGGCACGGGTTCATGGCCGCGATGAGCACGAACCGCGCGGGGAAGACGGCCGTCCGCGCCGCGCGCGCGATCGTGACGCGGCCCTCCTCGAGCGGCTGTCGAAGCACCTCCAGCACGCGGCGATCGAACTCCGGCATCTCGTCGAGAAACAGCACGCCGTTGTGCGCGAGGGAGATCTCTCCCGGCCGTGGAATCGAGCCGCCGCCGACGAGCGCAACGTGCGAGACGGTGTGGTGCGGTGCGCGAAAGGGGCGCGACGTCAGGAGGCCGCCTGCGGGCGGCAGCGTGCCGGCGACTGAATGGATCGAGGTGCACTCCAGTGCCTCCTCGAACGCGAGCGGTGGCAGGATGCCGCCGAGCCGTCGCGCCAGCATCGTCTTGCCGGCGCCGGGCGGGCCGACGAGCAGGAGGTTGTGCCCGCCGGCGGCCGCCACTTCCAGCGCGCGCCTCGCAAACAGCTGACCTCGGACGTCAGACAGGTCGCCGTCGCACGGCGTCATGGTCATTTCGGGTACCGCGGCCGATGCCCGGGTGGCTGTGTCGGGCGCCCGGAGGGCATCGATCGCCTCGGCAAGCGACCGCACGACGAAGACGGTCAGACCGTCGACGATGGAGGCTTCCGGAGCGTTCGGCGGGGGAAGGAGGAGGCGCTTGACGCCGAGACGCCGGGCTGCCGCGGCAATGGGGAGCACTCCGCGAATCGCATTGATTCCGCCGTCGAGCGAGAGCTCGCCGAGCACGAGCGTATCCTCGAGCGCCGCCGGGGCCAGTTGGCCGCTCGTTGCCAGCACGCCGAGCGCGATGGGCAGATCGAACGACGACCCGCCCTTCCGCACGTCGGCCGGCGCGAGGTTGACGGTGACGCGATGTGGAGGGAAGACCAGGCCGGAATTGCGAATGGCGAGGCGCACGCGGTCGCGGCTCTCGCGAACGGTCGCGTCCGGGAGCCCCACCATGATGAAAGAGGGCAGACCGAACGAGACATCCACCTCGATCTGAACGGAAAATGCTTCGACGCCGAAGACAGCGGCCGATTGAAGACGCGTGAGCACGCCGCATCAGCTTGCAAGCGGCGTGATGTGCGGAAAGACTGGCAAATTTGTTCGCGGCCGCACGAAACGCGCAGTTCCTGCGCTGCCCAATGGCTCCGCATGCGGCTATTTCCGCAACCCCATCCATCCGATAAGCGGTGAGATCGACTGCGTCGCCCGTTGAGTCCAGGAGATCTCCCCAGTATTCTCTTCAGGATTGGCCGGATTGGCCGGCGGCGCGAGATCACTCTCCATCTCGACGAGGAAGAACCATGCTGGATGCGATTAAAGGCCTGACCGGGAGCGGGAAGGCGCAGAAGCAGACCGACGACCTCCAGGGACTGATCGCCGCCGCGCGGGAAGAGCGGAGCGCGCTCAGCACCATGCTCACGCAGATTTCGATGCGCAGCGCCAAGCTGTCGCAGCTGGGCAAGTCGCTCGAGCAGGTCGATCAGAAGGCCGCCAGTACCACGAGCAAGCTCGATGAGATCGTCAAGCGCGTCGAGGGGCTCGAGGATCGCGCCAGGACATTCGGTGAAGTGGAGAAGCGCGTGCAGGCGCTGCTCGAATCGGCCACGCAGGCGCAGGTCGCGGCCGAAAAGCTGATGGCGCCCGATGGCGAGCTCCAGAAGCATCGCGCGCAGGTGCAGCAGCTCTCCTCGCAGGCGCTCGAGACCCAGGCGAGCGTCGATGCCCTCAAGCGGGAGCGTGCGACGCTCGAGGAGTTCCGCAACCAGCTGCGGGCGGCGCAGGGCGAGATCAGGCAGTCGGTGGACAACGCCAACACGCTGCGCACCGAGCTCGACCAGGTCCGCGGCACCGCCGGCCAGCTTTCCCAGGAGTACAACAAGCTGCGCGACACGTCGCGCGAGGCGCGCGAGGACTCGATCGCCGCGACCGAGGCCGTCAAGGATGTCGAGAAGCGGCTCGGCCCGCTCGTGCAGCTGCAGGAGCTGAGCAAGGCGACGGAAGAGAAGCTCACGTGGCTGAACTCGCTCGCCGAGCACGTGGCGCAGAAGTCGAAGGCGCTCGAATCGCAGAAGCACACCGTCGAGCGGGCGGTCGTCGAAGCCAACCGCCTCAACGAGCTGGTCTGGAGCATGGACGTCCAGGTCGGGAAGCTGAACGAAGGGTTGAAGCAGGCGGCGCGCAGCGAGGAATCGCTCGAGAAAATCGAGAAGCTCGTCGCCGAGACCAACGCGCAGGTCGAGGCTTCCACCATTGTCCGTGACGAGTTCGCACGCGAGGCGGCGCGGTTCGAGAAGGACGGCCGCAGCCTCGTCGACGTGCTGCGTACCAACCTCGAGAAGCTGTCGCTCGAAAAGAAGGAGTTCGAGTCGTTCGACCAGCGGCTGCGCGCGCTGCAGTCGTCGGTGCGCGAGGCGGAGAACCGCGTCGACGCCCTCAGCGCGAAGGAGAAGAACCTCTCGCTCCTCAACCAGAAAGCGGACGCGCTCAGCAAGGAATTCCAGACGCTGGCGACACACGCCGACGAGCTGACGAAGAAGCAGGCCAGTCTCGAGACGCTCCAGGAGCGGCTCGCGCAGGTCGACGACCTCTCCAGGCGCACCACCGCGCAGTACGACAGCCTCAAACAGAACCGGACCGACCTCGAGACGCTGCGGAAGGACATCCAGGAGTTCCACAAGTCGCACGCCGAGATTGCGGCCCTTCGCGACAAGCTCGGGGCCGACCGTGCGGCGCTCGAAGCGTTCGGCGATCGCCTCACCTCGTTCCGCGCGCGCACGCCGGAGCTCGAGGCGACGATGGACGCCATCCTCGGCAAGCTGGGACACGTGGACGAAGGCACGAAGCAGGCGACGCGGCTTGGAGAGGTCGCCGCGGAGCTCGACTCGCAGCTGACGCGTCTCACGAGCCGCATCCAGTTCGTGGACAAGCTCGAGGCGCGCATCAACACGCTGCACGTCATGACCGCGGACGTCGATCGCAAGCTCGCCGAGCAGCTCGCGCGCCGCACCGAGCTCGACACGCTCAAGACCCAGTGCGACGGTGTCATCGCGCAGATGCTCGACGCGCAGCAGAAGGTCGACCAGGTCGCCTCCGCGCAGGGCAAGGTCATGCCGCTGGCGAACCGCCTGGACGTGCTGCAGGCGCAGCTCGACAAGGCCCAGGCGCGCTTCAAGGAAGTTATCCGCGACGAGGCGACGATCAACGAGCAGCAGGCGCGGATTGCGGAGCTCGCCGAAACCGGCCGCACGCTGGCCGGCGAGGCGGCCGAGCGGATGAAGCAGCTGCAGGCACTTGGCGACGAGCTGAATCGCTCCTCCGCGGTCAAGGACGAGCTCATCGCCGAGCTCGCGCGCATCCAGGCGCGTCAGCGCGACGCGGTCGCGCAGGCCGAAGCCGCCGAGGACCAGATCAAGCGCGCGGAGGCGATGTACAAGTCGCTCGACCAGCGGCGCTCGCAGCTGGCCTTCTCCGAGAAGAAGATCGGCGCGGTCGAAGCGAAGATGGCCGAGCTGGCGCAGAAGTCTCACGAGATCGACGACAAGATGAAGGCGATCGCCGAACGCGAGTCGCTCGTCAGCGCGGTCAAGTCGGAGGTCGAGAACGTCTATCAGATCAGCGCGCGCAGCCGCGCCGACCTGCAGTACGTCAGCGACCACCGCGAGGAAGTGGCCGCGCTGCGCCGCCAGGTGCAGGAACTGCTCGCTACCGCGTCGGCGACGGAGGACAAGATCAACGCGATCGACGCCCGGCGGAAGACCGTCGACGAGGTCCAGTCGAAGACCAGCCTCATCTCCAACCTGCTCGAGGACGTCCGCGTCAACCTCGAGACGCTTGGCGAGCAGAAGGCGGTCATCGACCACGTCGCGGAGCGGCTGGCGCGCATGGAGTTCGTGATGCAGGAGGCGGGGAACACCCTGCGCAATCTCCAGCACGAGCGCGAGCTGGCGGAGCGCATCGAGGAAAGCATCAAGCAGCTGCGCGCGCGGACCGCGGCCAAGACGGACGAAGTGCGCAAGCCCGCAGCGTCCGCCTGATAGCGGTCAGCGCCCCGACACAACAAAGCCCGGGCAGCGGTTTCCCGCTCCCGGGCTTTTCATTGGAACACTTGATCGGCAGTGGGCGGACCTCAACGTCCGCCTCTACGTGTTTCGGGAGGCGAACCTGAAGGGATCCGCCCGAGCCCCTGATCCCTGGTCCCCGAACCCCGTTAGTGAGTGGCCAGCGCGTCGGCGGCGGTGACGATGGTGAGCCGCTGGCCGACCTTCAGCGTGGTGGTCCGCAGGCTGTTCCACTTCCTCAGCGACGCCACGCTGGTCTGGAAGACGCGGGCGATGGAGGCGAGCGTGTCGCCCCGCTTGACGCGGTAGACCACCTTCGACGGCACCGGGCTGTCGGCCCTCGGCTGGTTCGGGATCGTGATGCTGGCCGCCACAACCGGATCGGCCTTGCGCGTCTCGATCGGCGGCGCCGGGTTGTCGGCGCGCGCGGCGAGCAGGACCGTCGGCGCGCGCGGGACGATCAGCTGCTGGCCGGTCGTCACCCGCGACTTCACGGACAGGTAGTTGGCGTCCGCCAGGTCCGCCCGGCTCACCTTCAGCTTCCGGGAAATCGAGAGCAGCGTCTCGCCCTTCCGGACGGTGTGCCACGTCAGGTTCGCGGCGTCGGGGCCCGCATCGGCGAGCTGCGTCCGCACGGCGTCGCCCGACCCCTCCGGGACCTTCAGCTCGTAGTTCTTGGCCCGTACCGGGGTCGTCCAGCGCCGAAGCTCGGGGTTCAAGTCCTGGATGGTCTGGACCGAGGTTCCCGCCCACTCGGCGACCCGCCGCAGGTCCACCGCCACCGGGAGCGTCACCTTCTCGAAGTTCGGGAGGCTGGCCGGCGCCGGTTCGGTGTCCATACCGTACTGGGCCGGGTTGCGCGCGACGATCATGGCCGCGAGGATCAGCGGCACGTAGTCGCGGGTCTCGCGGGGCAGGTAGCGGCGCGACGCGCTCAGCCGCCAGAAGTCCTTGACGCCGCCCGAACGCCGGATCGCGGTCTGGACGCGCCCTGGCCCGCCGTTGTACGACGCCAGCGCGAGGTGCCAGTCCCCGTACATGTTGTAGAGGGTCTTGAGGTACTTGGCGGCGGCCCGCGTCGCTTTCTCGGGCTCGGCGCGCTCGTCGATGTACCAGTCGTGTTTCAGCCCGTTCTCGAGCGCCGTGCCGCGCATGAACTGCCACAGCCCCTTGGCCTTGGCGCGCGACAGGGCGTCGGGCTTGAACGCGCTTTCGACCAGTGGAACGTAGGCCAGGTCGAGCGGGAGGCCTTCGGCCCGGAAGACGTCCTGGATCATCGGGAGGAAGCGGGCGCCGCGGCTCAAGCCCTCCTGGAGGTAGCCGCGGAGACGGCCCGTGAACAGCTCGACGAACGAAAGGACGCGGGAATTCAGCGGGATGTCGATGTCGTGGTCCGTGGACTGGAGGTCTTCGGCGACGGCCTCCTGGGTCTGGGCCGACGGGCTCGGCTGGAACGTCGAGAGCGCCAGCAGGTCGTCGATGGAGGCCGGCTCGTATTTCTTCTCGGTGAAGCCGTCGCCCTGGGCGAGCGAGGTCAGCTCGGTCGCGCTGATCCGCTCGACCATCCGGTCGAAATGCTCGCGCAGCCGCGGTTCGGACCGGGCGCCAGAGGGCGATTCCAGCAGGACGTCGAGCGCCTTGTTGAACTCGCCCCGGGCCGAATCCAGGTGGCCCAGGCGGAGTTCAGCCTGGGCGGTGTCGAAGTGGCTGTTCGAGAGAGCTATCAGGTCGGCAACCGGGTCGGTCACCAGTTGAGGTGACGCGGGACCCGCAAGGAGCACCGGAGCGGGAGACGTTGCCCGCTGCGGAGCCGTCGCGGAGACGGTCTGTGAGCGCGCCGCGCATCCGCCAGACACTAGCGCGAGGGAGAGAAGCGACGCCGTGATGACGTGAGGCATTCTCAGCACGGCCGTAAGCCTACCATCCGGTAGAGTTGATGGTCAACAATAAGTCCAATTGGCTCAGCAGTTGCGGCAGATATGTAATTGCCGGCAGACTTTCCCCGTGACCCATATGACCTGTTAACGAGGCCAGCCCGCCTGAACGAACAGCTTCTGGGCTTCACCGAGATCGCGAGCTGACGGCGTGACGATGGTTTTGTCGTCAATGAGCACCTTCCGGCCCGCCTTGATCGCCGCCCGGACATCGTCTTCGCAGACAAACGCCTCCGGCGTCTCGGCGGGTACCCCCTGCACAATTCGGCTGTGATCTTCCTTATCGGCAGGAGCGCGGTATCCCCTTGATTCGAGGAAGCTGTCGATGCGGGCCGCCAGCGTCTGAGCGGGGATGCCCGCCGGCTCAGGTCGGGCGGGGGCTTTTGGAAGTGGCCGGGGCTCGGGATCCGGGATCAGGGATCCCGCCCTGGATGCCGCCTTCGCGGCCGGCCTCACTTCGTACGCCAGCCGCTTGATGTTCAGCAGATGGCGCGGCGAGATGTTGTCTGAGGTGATATTTCCACCCCACCCGCCGCAGCCGAGCGTCATCGCCGGGTCCAGACCGGTCGTCATCCCGATCGACCCGTGAGTGGTTGGCGTGTTCACGCAGATGCGGAAAGCCGGTTTCTTCAGCCCAAACTGCAGGATCACCTCGTCGTCCTTCGAATGGATCGACATCGTGTGACCCATGCCGCCGTAGCGAAGAATCTGGATGCAGCGCTCGCAGCCCTCCCGCCAGTCCCTGACGACGTAGTAGGAGAGCACCGGGCACAGCTTCTCGATAGAGAGGGGATAGTCGCGTCCGACGCCGGTGAGCGGGGCGATCAAGGCGCGCGTCCCGTCGGGCACGCTGATACCGACCTGCTTCGCGATGGTGGCTGCCGTCTTGCCGACAAGCGCGGGGTTCGGCAGCCGCTGCGGGGTGACGAGCACCCTCGCCAGCGCCTCCATCTCGGCGGCGTTCATGAAGTAGGCGCCTTCCGACACGAACTGGCGGCGGACCTCCTCGGCGACCGCCTCGTCCACGACGACCGAGTTCGGCGAGGAGCAGAGCACGCCGTTGTCGAAGGTCTTCCCGATCATGATGTCGCTGGCGGCCTTCGCCAGGTCCGCGCTGCGCTCGATGTAGCAGGGGGCGTTGCCCGGCCCGACCCCGTAGGCAGGCTTGCCCGAGCTGTAGGCGGCCCGAACCAGTCCCATCCCGCCGGTCGCCAGGATGACCGCGACGTCGCGGTGCTTCATCAGCTCCTGCGTCCCCTCGAGCGTGACGCTGGTCATCCATCCGATCGAACCGGCGGGCGCCCCGGCGCGGCACGCGGCGTCGCACATGATTTCGACGCTGCGCGTGATGCAGCGCGCGGCCGCCGGGTGCGGGCTCACCACAATCGCGCAGCGTGCCTTCAACGCGATGAGCACCTTGTAAATGGCCGTGGACGTCGGGTTCGTCGACGGGACAATGGCGGCGACCACCCCGAACGGCTCGCCAATCTCGATGATCTTCTTCTCGTCGATGCGGTTCACCACGCCGACGGTCTTCATCGGCCTGATGAATTCGTACACCTGGCGCGAGCTGAACAGATTCTTCTGGACCTTGTCGGCGACTACGCCGTATCCGGTCTCTTCGACCGCGAGCCGGGCGAGCGCTTCCGCCTGCGGCGTGACCGCATCGGCCATCGCGGTGACGATGGCGTCGATCTGTTCCTGGGAGAGCTCGGCGAGCACCGACTG
>DATNCQ010000074.1:0-31366 GCA_035571515.1 Vicinamibacterales bacterium | reverse complement strand
TAATCCCGGGCACGGTGAGCGCGACCGTCGTCGTCCGCGTGAGCGTGCCGCTGACGCCGGTGATGGTCAGCGTGTAGGTGCCGGCCGGCGTGCCCGCGGGCGTCGTGACCGAGAGCGTCGACGTGGTCGCCGCCGGATTCGTGCTGAACGCTGCGGTGGCGCCCGGGGGCAGTCCACTGACGCTGAGCGTGACGTCGCCGGCGAAGCCGCCGGTCGGCGTGATCGTCAGGTCGTAGCTGGTCGAACCGCCCGGCAGCGCGGTTTGACTCGCGGGGGACGCGGCGATGGTGAAGCTGCTCGGCGTGCCCGTGGCGACGAACCGGTCGAGGACGTTGGCGGTCGTCTTCTGGATTCGGGCGTCGACGAGGTTGGTCTGTGCGTAGTTGTCCAGCGCCCAGGTCCAGCCCATCGACCCGGTCGCGAACACCCAGGCTCCGCTCGCGGCCTGGTAGACGGAGGAGTTGGAATAGTCCCCGGTGAACGGCGAGCGCGACAGCAGCGTGTACGTGCCGGTGACGGCATTCGGGCCCGGATATTGGCTGAAGAAGCGGTCTGCCCTCCATCCGACGATGCCCGTCACCGTGTCGCCGTCCTTGAACCCGGTTCCGGCGTACACCCAGTTCTGGCTGTTGTTCACGACGTAGGTCGCCCACTGGGTGACCGGCGTCCACTCGACCGTGCTGGCGAACTGCACGCCCATCAGCGTCTGCTCCGGACGGTTCAGCAGCGGGTCGCGCCAGAGGACCGTTTTCAGCGTCGTGTCTGTGATCGGGTCGATGCTGGCGTTCTTATAGGAGACGAGGACGCGGTTGGGAACGTTGGTGCTCGAGGGCTCGAACCGCGCCTGCCAGTAGATGGCGTTCGCGCCGAAGAAGCCGAGGTTGACGCCGGCATCGCGTGCGGCGAGGACGGCGTCGTACATCTGTTTCGTGTAGTACGCGTCGTACCCCACCGAGAGGAAGCCGCGATGCGTCAGGAGCCTCTCGCCGTTCGTGTGCGTGTCGACATCGGTCGAGTAGGTGACGTCGTACCCTTTCTGCTCCAGCCAGCGTACGAATTCAATCTCGTAGGCCATGAAGTCTTCGCCGTCGCCGTTGTTCGCGTACGGCCGATCGAAGGACACCTTCGCCGCGGCGCGGCTGCCGGTCACCGTATTCGCACCGAAGCTCTTGTAGTCGACGAGGCTCTTGCCAGTCAGACTGTCGTTTGGATAGTTGTTGTACGCCTGATACGTGGTGACGGGCTGCTGATAGAGCAGATCGGCCACGCGGTTGTCGTCGCGAACGGTGAACACGATGTAGTTCCGGTAGCCCTGGGCATTGGTCAGGATGGCGAAATAGATTCCGGACGTCCACGAGCTCTGCGTCGTCAACGTGTAGGACGGCGTCCAGCGGCACTCGATCAGTCCGGTGGTGGCGTCGGTCGGACAGGTTGCCTGCCGGACACCGCTGAGGGGGCCGGCATGGGCCATCAGGCGTCCGCCCAGGCCCTGATACCAGCCGATCCGGTAGACGTCGATGGCGTAGGTCTGCGGCGTGTTGACGCTCACGTAGAACGTGATGTTCCCGCCCTTGTTGACGCTGACGGCCGACGCATACCCCTTGATTTGCCCGGTGGTGTCGTTCGCGGCAGTGCCCCACGGGATCTGCCAGTCCCCGGTCCCGGGTTGGAGGTTCTCGAGCACGATCGGGTTGTCCGCGGCGGCGGCCGCGGTCGGGGCGAAGGCCGCTGCCGCGCACAGCGCGACGGCCATGAAGAAGGGGACTAAGCGAATGCGCTTGACGGCCTGCATCGGTACTCCTGTCCGCGGAGCGGGCGGACCGTCAACCGCGTGTCGCCCACAACCGGCTCGATGCGATCTCGTGTCCCGCGCGGGTTCGCACCCGCGCCGTGAGCTGCGCACGGCCGGCCTGAGTACTCGAACCGTTCTTGCGGAGCGGTGCAGGTGACTTATTTATGATTTCGAGGGGCGCGCGATGCAACCCGGCCGCCATCGGCGGCACGTCGGGCGCCCCGGGCCGGATCGCGTCTCGTCCCCTTCAATCTCTAATGTTTTTTGCGCGCTCGGTGGCGGGATTGCACGCGTCGGCGCCCGTCAACAAGGACAAAGTCGCCCTCAGGATGGAGAAGTCCGCTTGTTTGGTGGGAATTCGACGACGTGAAACGGGGCGCGGATGTGCGACGTGAAACGGCGCGCGGACGGAAGGCGCCTACTATACGCGAGGTCTTCGGCGTCGCAGCAATCTTTGTTTCGTTCCACTGGCTCCAGAGGCAGCAGTGCCGCGGGTTGCTTGTGCGCTATAATCCGCCGTCAGCACCCACGCGAGAGAGGCTTTTCTTGCGTATACACATTGCGTTCGGCGTTCTGGTCGTTCTGGCCGCGCCCGTGTACGCCCAGGGTGTTCCGGATCCGGGCACGGATCGGGAATTCAGCGCCAAGTTGAGCGTGTGCAACGAATGCCACGGCGCCAACGGCGTCCGCAGGAATGCCACCATTCCGGTCATCGGCGGTCAGCCCGAAAATTACCTCCTCAAGCAGCTGCACGACTTCGAGCGTGGAGATCGACACGACGAGGTCATGCCGTGGATGGTGCAGACCCTCACGCCGCAGGAACGCGAGATTGCGGCGGCGTTTTTCGCGAAACAGAAATGGCCGGCGCGGTCCGCGGCCGTCGCATCCACGGCGCCCCCGCCCGGAATCGCTGTCTGCGGGGCGTGCCATGCGGCGGACTTCGTCGGCGCCAGGCAGGCTGATGGCACGGCGGCACCTCGTCTGGCCGGCCAGGGCTACCCGTACCTGGTCGAAGCGATGCGCCGCTTTGCCGAAGGCGAGCGGAAGAACAACGACATCATGACCAGGATGATGGCGGCGATGTCGCCGGCCGAGCGGGACGCGATCGCGCGTTACCTGTCAGGCCTCTGATCCGCGGGAGATTTTCGGGCGCAGCGAGGTCGTTCACCATCGGAGATTCGGGAGGACGCAATCATGAATCCCAATCGATCCGGGCGCAGGGGTTTCCTGAAGAAGACGGCTGCACTGGCTGGTGCCGCCGCGGGAGCAGGATGGGCCGTCGGCGGCCAGTCAGCTCACGCGCAACATGTCCACGGCGAGGCACCGCGCCGCGGGGCCCGCTACCGCGTCGATCACATGACGCACTACACCCCGCTGCAGGATTATTCCGGAATCATCACCCCGGCGCCGCTGCACTTCATGCAACAGCACTCCTCCGAGTATCCCGAGATCGATCCGCAGCAGCATCGCCTCACGATCCACGGCATGGTCGATCGTCCCTTGAGTTTCTCCCTGGCGGACCTGAAGCAGCTGCCGTCCGTGTCGCGGATTCATTTCCTGGAGTGCCATGGAAACAGCTCTCCCGCGATCCATGGCTCCGAGGATCCGATCCTGGGGTTGCCGGTCCAGTTCATCCACGGGATGACCAGTTGCAGCGAGTGGAGCGGCGTGCTGCTGTCGGTGTTGTTGAACGAGGCCGGCGTGCAGAAAGGCGCGAGCTGGCTGGTGTCGGAAGGGGGAGACGCCGGCAAATTTACGCATACGCTTCCGCTGGCGAAGGCCATGGAGGACGTGATCGTGGCCTACGGCCAGAATGGCGAGCCGTTGCGCATCGAGCAGGGGTTCCCGATTCGGCTCGTCGTCCCCGGATGGGAAGCCCCTTCCAGCGTGAAGTACGTGAAACACATCAAGGTCGTGGACCAGCCGTACATGGCGTGGAACGAGAGCATGAATCATTCGGTCTCGAGGCCCGACCTTGGCGGCAAGGCGCGCTGGTACCACTTTCAGTTCGGCCCGAAATCGGTGATTACACGGCCTTCAGCGGGAATGAAGATCCCCGCCCGCGGATATGTCCAGATTACCGGCCTCGCGTGGTCGGGCGCGGGCATGGTCACGAGAGTGGAAGTCTCGACGGACGGCGGCCGGAGTTGGAAGGAAGCGAAGCGTCATGCGCCCGTGCTGCCGAGGGCGCATACCCGGTTCACGTACGACTGGGCCTGGGACGGACAAGAGGCGGTGATCCAGTCTCGCTGCACGGACGAGGCGGGTGAGGTTCAGCCGTCGCTGGCGGAGTTGACGAAGAACTGGGGCATGAACCCGGCGGATTGGAAGAAAGATCCACTTCCCCGCGCCATCCATTTCAATGCGATTCAACCCTGGAAAATCGCGCGCGATGGGAGCATTTCCGATGTCTTCTTCGCATAGATTCCTGCTGGCGGCGATGGTCGCGGCCATGCCTCTGGCGGCGCTGGCGCAGTCGCCGCCGCGCGTCTATCCCAACGTGGGCACGCCCCTGAGCCAGGCCGAGATCCAGAGCTTCGACCGGATGATCGGGCCGGAGGGAAAGGAACTCCCTGCCGGGCACGGAACAGTCAAGGAAGGCGCGGCGATCTTTGCCGGGCGGTGCCAGGTCTGCCACGGGAAGAATGGCGAAAACGGGCTCATGCGGAGTCTCGTGATCGGCAGTCCCGGCCAGCCGTACCGCGGCCCCTTTTACGGTGATGAACGGAACGGGCCGAGCTACTACCCGTATCCGACGATCGCCTGGGACTACATCAACCGCGCGATGCCTCCCAGCAATCCAGGATCGCTCGCGCCGAACGACGTCTACGCCCTGGTCGCGTTTCTGTTCTACTCGAACGGCATTATCAAAGCGGACGACGTCATGGACGAGAAGACCCTGCCGAAGGTCGTCATGCCGAACCGGAATGGCTTCGTTCCGGCCGTGCCGGTGTATCCCCCGGAAAAGAAACCCAGCTGGTTCTGAGCGCGAGCGGCGGCGAGCGTCGTCACGCGTACGCGCGTCTATGTCTCCCGCAGAAGCCGCCGGCGCGCCGCCCGCAGCTCGCGGCGCTGCGCCGGTGTGGCTTTCGGGAATGAGAGGTCCAGCTCCTCGAGGGCGTCGACAATCACGTCGGCGACCACAACGGCAGCGAACCATTTGTGGTCGGCAGGCACGACATGCCAGGGCGCGTGAGCCGTGGCCGTTGCGGCGATCGCGTCAGCATACGCCCCCTGGTAGCCGCGCCACTTGTCACGCTCGGCGAGATCGCCGGAGGAGAATTTCCAGTTCTTCGCCGGATCGTCGAGCCGCGCCAGCAACCGCCGCCGCTGCTCCCGCCGCGAGACGTGCAGGAAAAACTTGCGGATGATGGTGCCGTTCCGCCAGAGATGGCGTTCGAACGCGTTGATGTCCTCGAAGCGATGTTTCCAGATGTCGCGCCCGATACGATCCGGCGGCAGCTTCTGCGCGGCAAGCACCTCCGGATGCACCCGCACGACGAGCGTTTCCTCGTAATACGAACGGTTGAAGATGCCGATGCGGCCGCGCGACGGCAGCGCCTTGGCCGCGCGCCAGAGATAATCGTGATCCAGTTCCTCGGCGGACGGCTGCTTGAATGAGTGAACGTCCGTGCCCTGCGGGTTGAGGCCGGACATGACGTGCTTGATGACGTGATCCTTGCCGGCGCCGTCCATGCCCTGGAAGATCAGCAGCAGTGCGTATCGATGCTGCGCCCATAACAGCGTCTGCAGCGCATCGAGCCGTTCGATACCTTTCCGCAGATGCGCGCTCGCCGACTCTTTGCTGCGGAAGTGGCCCCTGTCGGCAGGTGCAACGCGGGTGAGCGCCCGCCGATCGCCCTGGCGCACTCGGAATGGAGCAACGTTCATCGGCGCTATATATCACGCTGTCGCGGCGGTCGAGGCGACAGTGATTGAACGCCAGATGAACTGAAAGCTCAACCAACGCAGCGCACTACTATGGCGATGTGAGATGTGTTGCTCTCGTCATGACTCTTATCGCAGCCGTGGTGTTCCAGGGGCACGATCACGTGTACGAGCGCGTCAAGCCGCAGAGCAGGATCGCGTACTGGGTGATCGGATCCGGCGGACGGTTCCGCGGCGGCGATCTCGACAAGAGAAGCCCGCTCGCCGCCAAGGGTTACGACGCGGACAATGCGTTCCTGCTCGCGCATATTTCCGGCGACACGATGACCTTCAACGCCATCTCGCGCAGCGGTCAGGTCGTCGATTCCGGCATCGTCACTCGCCGCATGCCCGCGAAGTGATCGGGCGATGCTACGCCGCCGCGCACCCGCGCGGCGGCGGCCCTGACCTCTGCCAGGGTCATTCAGCTGATCGGTGGTGGATTAGTGGTCGTGATGATCGCCGCCGTGATCGTCGTCGTCGCGGCTGTCGATCTGACTGCGGATCTCGCCCGGCGGGAATTTGTCGCTGTGCACGTTCACATAGGTCCGTCCCGCGCGGATCAACTTGACGACCTCGGCGAACTCCGTGGCCGCAATGCCGTTCACGGCCTGGGGCTGGACGTCGGCGGCCGTCAGCGTTCCCGTGGCGCTCCCGGCACGGGTATTCAGCGGATCGTTCGCCGTGCAATCCGGCGTATTGGTAGTCGGCGACGGAAAGGCGGCGGTATCGCACAGCCACAGGACGATGCCACCGGAGTTCTGCGGCCATCCGATGTGGATGTGGGCTTGCCTGACAGGTGCTTCGAGATCCTTGAACGTCAGCTCGTAGGTGATTTCCGTTTCGTCGCGGTTGATGGTCGCGTGGAAGGTGCCGCTTCCCGTGGTGGAAACGACCGCGGCCGCTTCGTTGGTGCCGTTGAGGAATTCGCGGAACCGGCGCCCTCCTTCGTCCGTGAACACGAAGGCGGTTGCGGCGACCGCGAAGACCGCGGTTGCGACTATCGTGGCTCTTCTCATCTTGGACCTCCGGTTGGGGAGTTGACTGGGAACCAGAGTGGACCGTCCGCCCTGCGGGATCGAACCTGACACTATCCGTCTGTTTCCCTGCCGGATCAAGATGGTTTTTCGCCGGCCAGCTCCGCGAGGGACGCCGCGGTGCGCTCGCGCAGCGCGCCGAGCGACTGTTTCGCATCGCTCCACCGCCGCTCCTCCGCCTGAACGAACCGCGCGTACGGCGCCACGGCATCGTTGAGCCGATGGCCGCTCTGCTCGCGCGCACGATCGAATTCGGTCTTGAGCGCCGACTTGAGGCGAACGCGCAGATCAGCCACCTTCTCGTCGAGCGTCGCCTTGGCGCGCTTGCGGCGCGCCGGGATGATCAGGAAGCCGACGCCCAGCACCACACTGGCCAGCAGGATTCCCGTCACATCGGCGGCGACGGTAGACGCGGCTATGGTAATCAGCGTGCCGAGTCCCAGCGCCGCACCGCCGGCGGCTGCCGCTGCGGCGACCGCGACTCCCGCCTGGTCGGCAATCACCGCCGCCTCGCGGCGTTTGTCGTACGTGTCGACCACGCGCTGCGCCTCCCGCCCGACGGAGTCAATCAGCCGGCTCCGATCGTTGTGGAAGCTGCCGATGTCCGGCGCGCCGAGCATGCGCGGGGCGTGCTGGCGCTGCCGTTCGGACAGCTTGCTCGTGACGGCCTGCCATTGGCGGAAGTCCTGGTCGACCAGCCAGTCGATCATGTCGGTCACGCGGCGCTCGATCTGAATGGGCGCGTCGCCGACGACCTTCTCTTCGAATTCCTTCTGCACCCGCGCGCGGTTGAGCAGATCCACGACCCGCCCGATGCGCAACGTGTCCTCGAAGAAACGGTGCCCCCGCGCTTCCATGTCAGCCAGCTCCTTCTCGATGGCCGACATGCGCAGCTCGAAGCCGCGTTCCATGTCCTGCCGGAAGACCGCCAGCTGACGCTCGATGTCCGCGAGCAATTGCAGGTCCTCCTCCATCAGCGTCAGGCGTTCGGCGGCGACGGTCGTGTAGCGCTGTGCGAGCGCCTGACCGACGCCCAGCGGATTGGCCAGCTTCAGGCGGAAGCGGCTCGCGACGTCGAGCGTCTCGCGCAGATATTGCTCCAGCGCCTCGAAACGACTCGCGCCCCAGAGCGAGGGCTCGCCCTGTTTGGCGCGTTGCGCCAGCCGCGCACTGACGGCGAGCACCGGTGGATCGAGTCCAAGCAGGTCGCGAGCGGCCTGCCTGACGAACGTCAGTACTTCCTCCAGCTCGGATGGCTTGCCGAAGATGTCCGCCTTGTTGACGACGATGACGATCTTCTTCCCCCAGTCACGAATGGTGGCGAGCAGAAGCCGCTCGGTCTCCGTGAACGGGCGGTCAGCCGACGTGAGGAAGAGGACGAGGTCCGACCGGGGGACGAACTCGGTGGTGAGCCGCTCGTGCTCGCGCATGATGGCGTTGGTGCCCGGTGTGTCCACGATGTGGACGTCCCGCAGCAGGTCGATCGGGGCGGTAACGACCTGGACGCCCTCCGGGTCGACGCCGCGGGTCACGGCTTCGCCGAACTTGACGACCTGGATTTGCGCCGTCGTGGGCGTGACCCCTTCCTGCAGGAGCGGTTGTCCGAGGAGCGCGTTGATGAAGGCACTTTTTCCGGCGTTGAATTCGCCGACGATGACGAGCAGGAAGAGTTGGTCGAGTTGCCGGATGGTCGCCGCCAGCGTCGCCTGGTCCTCGGCCGACGCGCCAAATTGAACCAGGGCGTCGCGCAGGGTGGCGAGCAGCGCGCGTCCGTCGGCAAGCTGACGCTCCGATTGGGCGTCAAGAACGCGAAGCACGCGTGAGGCTATCGCAAAACCATTGCCGCCACCCTATTTCAGCTCGAATTCGACGAATCTGATCAAGGTCGTACCGGTGTTCTTCACCGACCTCGTCTGCCCCGCATCCTGCCAGATGAAATCGCCGTCGTAGGGAGCCATGCCGCGGTCGGCCGAGCCAGGCACCATCTCGGCCAGGACGCCGCCGTGAACGTAGACCCTGAGGCCGGGGGCTGTTTGCGTGATCGGTCCGGTCGCCTCTCCGGGTTTCAGCGCGACGCGCCAGGCCCGCAGCCGCGCGTTGTCCATGATCTGCGTGTAGCCCTTGACAGCCGATCGGTCCGACACCGTGGTGCCGGCCGGTGCGCGGTTCTTGAGGATGAAAGAGATGTTGTGGAACGGCGTCGGCCCGACATTGGTCGCCTTGTGCGTGCGCGGGCCATTCTTCGTCACATCCGTAAACGTCGCACGGCCGGGTTCGCCGTCTCCACCCGATCCGGGCGCGCTCACTGCTTCCGAGCCGTAATCCTGATTGGTCTGCGACGCCGGGGTCAGGTTCACCGACACGGAGTCGGCGTAGTGGATGTGGTAGCCGGTGTTGCGCCCGGGCGGAATGTTGACGTTCAGGAGAATGAGGTACTCGTTGGAGAAGACCGGGATGTGGAACGGCGCCTTGTCCATCGGCACCGGCTTGTCCTGCAACGGCTTGTCCTGGACCTGAGCGGCCGCCGGCTGCGCCAGCGCGCCGGCGAGCACGAGCAGCGATGCTGAAACGACATGCCTCATGGCGCTCCTCCCGGTTTGAGGTGGGCGGATAGTACACCATTCAACTCGGCTACACTGTGCGCCATGAAGAAACGACATCTGTCTGCCGTCGCCTGTTCGCTCGCTCTGGCCTGGTCGGCTCCCGCCCGTGCGCAGCTCGCCCCTGCCAATGACATGGGCGTGGCGCTCGGACACATGCACCTGGCGGTCAAGGACGTCGAGGCGCAGAAGCAGTTCTTTACGACCATGCTCGGGGGAAAGCTCGTGGCCAACGGGCCGCTGACGTTGATCGAGTTCCCCGGCATCTTCGTGATGCTCCGGCAGGCCGACGCCGCCGCGCCGCCCGCGGGATCCGTCGTCGATCACTTCGGGCTGGTCTACAAGGACATCGAGGCCGCGCGCGCCCGCTGGAAGGCCGCCGGCGTCAAGTACGACGTTGGCGACGTGAACCACAATCAGGGGTACGTCTTCGCGCCGGACAGCGGGATTCGCGTCGAGTACTTTGGCGATCCGTCGCTACCCGGGCCCGTCAGCATGGATCACGTGCATCTCTTTCCTGCCGAGGCGGACATCAAGGCGATGCAGGCGTGGTACGCGAAGGTGTTCGGGGGCTTCCCCGGCCAGCGTCAGCGCGTTGCCCGGCCCGGAGTCATCGAGGTCGACTACTTCCATCGCTTCAACTTCTCGTTTTCAGCGTCGATGGGAACGCCCGCGCCGACGAAAGGGCGCGCCATCGATCACCTCGGCTTCGACGTGAAGAGCCTCGACGAGTTCGAAAAGAGGATCGCCGCGCTCGGCGTGAAGTTCGAGGCGCCGCCGCGAGCCGTTCCGAACACGCGGACGAAGATCGCGTTCCTGACCGACCCGTGGGGCACGTACATCGAGGTCACGGAGAAACTGTCGCCAGAGGCGTCGGGCTCCGCGACACGTTAGGGCCACAACGGGGTTGCCACAAAGCTTTGTGGCCAAACCTGTACTGCTGACCCGGCGAGCGCTCGTCAGGGACGAACTGGCTGGAGGAGTAGCCTGAAGTTCTCGACGAGCGTGACCCGTGATTCTCTGAGGTTGTCCCGGCCGAGAAGCAGAAATCGCTTCCCATCGATCGTGGCGTATTGTTTGTGAACGGTGTCGCGATAGAACCATGTCAGCGGCCGCTCCGCCGAAGCCTTGAGGAGCGTCCGCGTGCGTCCGGCAACGAGACAACCGTCAGGGTCCGTGTCAATTCGTACTGCCACGAACTGGTTGCCGTCGAGAAACCACACCTCGTCTCCGTTTGGGCTCCACTGAGGCAGGCACGCCGCCTCGCGACTCACTTGCAGGCGCGTCGAAAAATCCGGAAAGGTCGTCACCGTCACCGCCGTCCGTCCCTTCGTCCTCGAGTCGTACGCCAATAACCGGCCGTCGCGAGAGATCGCCACATTGCCGAACAGCTCTGGTATCTGCGCAATCCTCACCGCACGTTGCCCATCGATCCCCACCTGTGCGATCTCGGTCGTTCCTTTGACGCCGAGCCGTACAAAGACAATCGCCTGGCCGTCGGGCGTCCACGCAGGAAGTCCGCGCTGTGTCCTTGTCGCGACGGTGACCGGAGGCCGTGTCTGGCCGATGCGGAAGAGCCAAAGCTTCCCGCCAGCGCGCGTCGTGAACGCGAGGGAATGGCTGTCGGGCGACCACGAGCTCCATGGGTAGTAATCGGGCGCCGCATACGTCTCCGCGCCCCGTTTCAAATCGTAAATCCACACTCCCAATGCCGCATCGTTGCTCGCCGATGCTGCGGCGGCGAGGTAGCGGCCATCCGGCGAGAGCGCGAGATTTCGCTGGTCCAAGTATCCAGTAGAGACCGACCCCGTTTCACGGCCCTGCGAATCAACCCACCGTAACCTCGCCGGTTCTTTTCCAACGGCACCGAGGATTGCCAAGGTGCCATCGGCAGCGGGCAGCGACGGCCTCCAGACATCCTCGAGCACGCGCCGCGGCGGACCCGCCGCTGCTTGCGATGGATCGAACGAAGCGGCCCAGAGCGCGAGGCCGTCCTTGTCCTCGGTCGACAGCAGAAGGTCCCCTGTCTCGGACGCGTATGACAATCCGGTGATAACGGTGTCGGGGAAGGACAGGACCTGGCGGCGCGCCGCGTCGCGAAAGACCCACACCGTGCCGAAGTCTCTCTTGCCGCCAAATAACCCCGGATTCACGACGATTGTGCGTCCGTCGTCGAGGATGAGGGGGAATCTGAAGTTGACGATGTTGGCATCGAAATCCCATCGCGCGACGAAATCGCTGTCTCCTCCGCCTACGGGCACTCGAACGATGCCACCAAACGCGGGCACGTAGACGAATGACTTGTGCCATGCGAGGCCCATGTCCGGGCGAAACACTTGTGCCTCTTCCGGTCGCCAGAGGGCGCGTCCTTCAGTGCCATCGACCCGAACGATCCGCACCTCGGAGCCCAGGAAATACGCCAGCGCGTCTCCAGAGGGCGACCACGCGATCGATCCAATTCCTGGATTGGTAACCACGCGATTCGCCGCGGAGCGATCCAGGCGGCGCACCCAAAGGCCATCCTCCATCGCATAGGCAACGGACGATCCGTCGATCGACATCACGGCATGAAGCGCTCTCGCCGTGCCGGCGACTTCGACGATCCGCAGCGGGCCAGGCCGAGGCGCAAAGGAATCCGGCGCCCGGGACTGCTTCGCGAGCACGGCATCCGAAAGCGCGATGCGGGCCTCGCCAATGTCGCGCAGCCGCGCCTTCGGATCCCGATCGAGGCAGCGTTGCAGCAGCTCTCGCGTGCGCTCCGGCAGGGAAGGTGGCAGGGCATTCCAATCCGGTTCGCGCGTCAACACGGCCGCAAGTGTTTCTGCGATGTGTCCACCGCCGAAAGGCCGTTGCCCGGTCAGTGCTTCGTACACCACGCAGCCGAAGGCCCAGATGTCACTCCGCTTGTCGCACGGTTGACCCCGGACCTGCTCCGGACTCATGTAGGCGGGCGTCCCCAGAATGAGCCCTTCCCGCGTGTGGTCATCCGAAAATGTCGGTGACTGCGTTCCGGCGGCTTCGGCCCACGAAACGTCGAACTTCGCCAGTCCGAAGTCGAGGACCTTGACGACGCCCTCAGGCGTAATCTTGACGTTCGTAGGCTTGAGATCGCGGTGAACGATCCCTCGCTCGTGCGCGCTCTCGAGTGCATCAGCGATTTGGCGGGCGATCGTCAGCGTGTCGCGCAGCGGCACGGCGCCGCGTGCGATGCGCTCCGCCAGCGTCTCGCCTTCGACGAGTTCAAGGACCAGTGCTCCTCCGCGTTCGTCCTCTTCGAAACCGTAAATGGCTCCGATGTGTGGGTGATTGAGGAGCGCCAATACGCGCGCCTCGCGTTCAAAACGCGCGAACCGCTCGTGAGTCGTTACGGTGCGCTGCAGAACTTTAATTGCCACGTCGCGGTCGAGCCTGGTGTCGCGCGCCCTGTACACTTCGCCCATTCCACCCGTCCCGAGCAGTGCGCGCAATTCATACACGCCAATCCGCCGGCCGATCAGGCCTGCGGCTCCAAAGGCGGACGCGATACCGGTTGCCATCGCCGCGGCCGGCTCACTGAGACCTCCGCCGGAACCGGTCGATTGCGCCAGCAGCGATTCGATCTCCCACCGCAGGGCCTCGTCGGCGCCGCAGGCCTCCGTCAGAAAGGCGCCACGGCTGTCAGGCGGCCGCGTCAGCGCCGAGTGAAATAACCGCTCGACGAGCGCCCATCGATCGGGAGTCATGGCCATATGGCTTGGTCGGCGGGCATTGTAAGGCCTCTTCGCATCTGGTTGACCGGGCGGCGGCACCCGCCCCGCGATTTGACGTGCTCTCCGAAAACTGATCCAGCTAGACTGTGACTCGCGCGGCCGACCCGAGGAGGGACGCGCGCTGACGGACCGAGGAGGGTCTGCCGATGTCGATCATCGATGACTGGGTCGAAAGCCTCGTCGAACGCAATGGAATCCGCGTGACCGGCGCGCTGGCCATTCAACTGGTCGACGGCGGCGTCACCGTCAGCGGCGCGCTGCAGTCGGTGCTGCGGGACCAGCACAAGAACAAGGATCTCCTCAAGATCAACATCCCCGTCGTCGCGCGCGTCAAGGTTGGCGAAATCGTGATCGCGCTGCCGAACATTCCGTGAGCGCCACGAGCAGCCGCCGCGTCGCGCGAGAGGTAACGGGTCATGTCTGACGTCAACACGTTCATCGACGCCATCGGGAAAGACATCAGCGCCACGGTGACGCCGCGCATCGACGGCCTGGTCAAGGGGATCGAGCAGCAGGCGGTGTCGGATTACGGCCCGAAGGTGTCCGCCTTCGCCAGCCAGCTGGTGCAGCACATCATCGACGAGCAATCGGCGGTGGTCGAACGCTTCGTGGCCACGCTGATTCAGGATCTGTTCGCGCGCTACCGGCCTGAGGTGACGGGCCAGTTGCGGACCACGATCGTCAACGGCGGCCTGCAGGTGACCGGCGACGGCGTCAGGTTCGACCTGAAGCGTCGCGATACCGGCGCCGTGGTGTCGTCGCTGGACATTCCGGTGTCCGTGAAGATCCCGATCAGCGCGCTGTCGGTGACCCTCGGGGAGACGACGGTCGGACTGGACCTCGTGCGCTAGCCCGGGCGCCGTGATCCGCGAGATTTACTTCGGCGGCGCGGGTGCGCTCGGAATCGGCGGCGGCAGAGGGGCCTCGTCGGTGTAGCCTCGCGTGCCGTCGGGACGAATTGGACCGGGCCCGAATCCGAGGTGATCCCTGTTGACATTGTTCTCGCTGCACGAGTATTCCTGCAGCTCCTCGCCCGGCTTCCCGAGCACCCACGTCCGTGAGTACGTGAACGGGCGCGTATAGAACTTCGGATCCTCAATCAGCGTGTCGACGTGGATGTGATCGCCATCGGGGCGCGCCCATCGCTCGACGACGTGCAGCGCGTCGCTGTGCGGATTGGCGTTCTCGTCGATCCACACCTTCTCGTCCTTGAAGCCGATCGAATCGATCACGAGGGTGTCACCCTCCCAGCGCGCAATCTCTTCGCCGAAGAACGACGGATCGGGATCGTCCGAGTGCTTGCGGTTCGGATCGATCGGAATCAGGCGGAAGTAGGTGTACCAATAGAGGAAGGCGATCTTGTTGCGACCCTGCAGGATTTCGAACGGCAGGCCGCTGGCGTTGTGCCGCGGGATGCCGCCGATGATGCAGAGCGCTTCGGGATCGACGGTCGCCGTGAGGTTGTGCGTGAGTGCGGCCTCACCAGCAGGCGTGAGCGGCAGCTTCCATTCCGGCAGGTCCTTGCCGATGTTGCCGCCAGGCCGCGTCTGACGCGTCCCCTTCCAGTAGCCGCTCAGGTCCGGATGGCCGTCCGCCGTGCGCGGCGTCGGCGTGTTCGACTTGAAGTCGTCGACCTGCAGGCCCTGACCCATCAGCGCACGGCTGGTGAGCGTCAGCGCCGCGACGAGCGCGACGATGACGAACCACGGCAGGCGACGGATCATTGTGGACCTCCATCGCCCGGCGATCCGCCGACCACGATGCGGCCGTCGGCGAGCGTCATCCGGCGCGCGTCCATCAGATGCGATCCGTCGCGCGCGCGGTAGCCGTCGATGACGATCGTGTCGCCGATCTTGACGTCGCCCTTCTTGAAGCCCCGCCGTGACAGCTGCCCCGAGGCCGCGCCTTCGCAGCCCCAGGTCGTCACCTGGCCGTTCTCTTCCTTGACGTCCACGTAGAAATACGTGTGCGGATTCGTCCACTCGATCTTCGAGAGCGTGCCGCTGATGCGGATGGCCTTCGACGGGTCGTATTGCGCCGCGAAAGAATGATGCGCGGGCAGCCGGGTGCCGGCGAGGATGCCGATGACCGCGGCGATGAGAATCATGCGTGTCTTCATGTTGGGTGTTCCGCGCGAAGTATCACCTGATTGCGGCGGCCGCAGCAAGGAGCGCACGCGTCGCGCCATGTCCCGGCGACGAGATCAACTGAGATACCGTTTGAAAAACGCCATGGCCCTCGTCCAGGAATCGAGCGTCGCGACGGCATTCTCACCAAGCGTCTGCTGGGCGAGGAAGGCGTGCGTCACATTCGGATAGATCTTGAATTCGAACGTCTTCCCCAATCGCTGCATGTCGGGTGCGGCGCCAGACACTCTCGGTGCGAGCCCTGGATCGTCATCGCCGGCGAACGCGAGGACCGGCGCCTGGATCTTCGCCATCGTCGCCGCTTCGGGAGGCGCGCCGTAGAAGCTGACAGCGGCATTGAGGCCGGCGATCGCGGCCGTGCTCTCCCACGCCATGCCTCCGCCGTTGCAGAAGCCGGTGACGCCGCTCTTGCCATTGGCCCGCGGCAGCTTGAGTCCGTAATCGCGAGCCGTTCTGACCAACTGCATCTTGTCGGCAGGCGAACGGCTTCCAAGCGCCTTGGCCAGATCATCTGAATACTGGAACGAGTCGAAGTTTCCCCCGCCGGGTCCCGTCCCCGAAGCCAGGTCCGGCATGACGACGATGAAGCCTTGCAGGGCGACCTTGTCGGCCAGGGCACGCATCCAGTCCGCGCCTCCGTCCTTCTTCGGCGTGCCGCCGATATCCATCCCCGGGCCTGGATGGATGACCACGACGACGCCGGCCCTGTCGCTGCCGAGCGGTTCGACCACCCAGGTTCGCATCATCACGGCGCCGGTCGAGAGCGTCGCGGGAATGTCTATCCAGCGGCCGTGGCGCGGCGATTGGTCCGCCACTTTGCCGGGCCCGCTCAGAGAGCTCGGTGGGATGTCATCTCGCTTGGCGATCTCCTGCTGCGCCGCGCGTTCGCGTGCCGCCGATGCCGTCAACGCCGCAGCGTCCTTGGTCCTGGGCAATCCCTCTGTGTCGGACTGGGGCGCGGCCGCCGCGGGCGGAGCCATGTTCGCCAGCAGCGCCAGCGTGTTGTGCCACGCGTGCTCGCTCACGTCGAATCGGACAACCCGGTGCTGCGTCGTCGTGTTGATCGCAGTATCGATGCGGCGCTCTGCCCAATTGAATGAGATGGCCACGCTGTCGCCGTTCGAGCCGGGCTGGCTGGCGAAATAGTCGCGTACAGCTCTCGCGCGGCGCTCGATGTCACTGGTTCCGAGATCGGGGACCACGGTGATGAAACCTTGCTCGACTACCTGCGTCCCCACCGCGCGCGCCCAGTCGCTCATCGCCTGGTTCTGGTCCGTCACGACCGCGACCGGCAGCCTGCCGGCGAGGTCGGGATAGATGACGAACGTGCGGATGCTGGAGGCACCCATCGGCACGTCGATCCACTGCGGGTGATGGTGCAGGAGCGAAGCGCTCAGGACGGCCTTTGCTGCCTTCGCGTCGGGCAATCCCAGCGGCATGACGCGCGGCGCCATCACGAGCGCCCTCGCGGAGACCGTCGGCGCGCCCTCTGATGCGAGCGCCCTCAAGATGCCGTTGTATTCGCGGATGCTGCCGCGACTACCAAGAGCGAACGCACCGACACTCACAGCCAGCGCGCTGCACAGGACTTGCCTGGAGGCCTTCGGCATCACGTCCTCCTTTGAAGGAACGGGTTTTCGCTATTTCGGGCGGCCCATGAATCCCTGAGCGATCGTGTCGATCTTGTAAATCGCCTTGGCGTTGTTCCTCACGCCGTCGGGAGTCCGGTACTCCTTGCCGTCCGGCGTCGTCATCCCTGCGCCCTTCGCGTACAGGACCTTCTTGTCGCGTCCGGAAAACGCAACGCTCGAGGCAGACCTTGGCAGAGGAATAATGCCCACGAGTTTTCCGTCCAGCCCGAACACCTGAATACCCGTGTCACCGGCGGTGACGTACAAACGACCGTCGGAGTCGATGCACATCCCATCCCCACCGGCGGCGCCTTGCAGCGTCGCGAAATCCCGTTGATTTTTCGTGGTGCCATCCGGCTGGACATCAAACGTGACGATCGTCCGGCCATTGGTGAGATAAAGCGTCTTCTCATCCCGGCTCAGCGCCATCCCGTTCGTTCTCACGTCCTTCCCGGCGACGAGGCTCACGTTGCCGGCGGCGTTGACGAAATAGGTTCCTGCGTCGTCGGAGAAATACGCGCCACCCTTGGAATCGGCCACGACTTCGCCCATACGCCAGAAGGTTTTATCTCCGAACTTGCTTGCGAGGACCGACCGTGTGGGATGCAGGACCACCAGTTCCGCCGCTTCCTTGCATTCGGCGGGACGGCCGCCCGGGTCGGAACACGTTCTTTCCGCACCAATGAGGCGCCCCTTGTTGTCGTACGCCAGCGCGCCCGTGCCATGAGTGTCCCTGACAAAAATCGAAAACTTGTCATTCGAATCGAGCAGGCCAACAGTGCTCGGCTGTTCCTGCGCAAACAGCAGGCCGCCGTCTTTCGTGCCGATGATGCCGTCCGCGTTATCGGGTCCCTGCCAGACCAGTTTCCATTTAGCACCAGCCGCGATGACGCCGGGGATAGCGGTCACCGTCACGTCCCTGGCCGCTGTCGGCTGCGGGAACGCATTTGGTTGCTGGGCGGCGGCGATCGCGCCGACACAGAAGGCGATCGTCAATGCCATCTTGAATTTCATAGGCCTCCACGCAGATGGCAGGAGTCTACATCCGAGCGGTGGACGAGTCGAGGTCGTCGAGCAGCACCACCGTTGTAACCTGATCCCTGTGTTGCTGCACGATCTCGTCGCGGCGAGCGCGGCGGTCGCGGAGGCGAGCAGCCGGCTCGTGAAAGTCGATCGGCTGGCGACGCTGCTGCGGCAGATTACGCCTCAGGAAGTCGACACCGCTATCGCGTTCCTCTCGGGCGAACTGCGACAGGGGCGCATCGGCATCGGCCCTTCCGCCATTCGCGAGGCGCGATCGGCTGCCGCCGCCGACACTCCTTCGCTGCAACTCCTCGAGGCCGACGAAGTCTTCGACCGCATCGCTGCGACGGCGGGCCGCGGGTCGTCTGGCGACCGCGTCCGGCTGCTGCGTGAGCTCCTGGCACGTGCGACCGCGGACGAGCAGGACTTCCTCATCAGGCTGGTGTTCGGTGAGTTGCGGCAGGGCGCGCTCGAAGCCGTGCTGGTCGAGGCCGTGGCGCGCGCGGGCGACATCGCGGCCCCCGCCGTCCGGCGCGCCGTCATGATGGCCGGCGGGCTCGCGCCGGTCGCGCGTGCACTGCTCGCAGATGGCGACAAGAGCCTGTCGCGGTTCATGGTGCAGATCTTCCGGCCGGTGCAGCCGATGCTGGCGCAGCCGGCAGCCGGAGTGGACGAGGCGTTCGCCGACCAGGACAGTGGCGACGTCACGCTCGAATGGAAGCTCGATGGCGCACGCATCCAGGTCCACAAGGCGGGCGAGGACATCCAGGTGTTTTCCCGTAACCTGCGTGATGTCACGTTCGCCGTTCCCGAAGTCGTTGCCGCGGCACGCGCTCTTCCCGCCGGTGAGGTGATTCTCGACGGGGAAGTGATCGCGCTCCGCCAGGATGGCACGCCGTACCCGTTTCAGCAGACGATGCAACGGTTCGGACGGAAGCTGGACGTCGATCGATTGCGCGCCGAGCTGCCATTGACGCCGTTCTTCTTCGATTGCCTGTACGTGGACGGCACGCCGATTATCGACGAGCCGCAGTTCGAACGGTTCGGACGTCTCCGCTCGATCGCGTCTCTGACGATCGTGCCGAGCCTGCTGCGGCCGACACGCGAACAGGCGGCGCGGTTCGTCGAGGAAACGCTTCGCCGCGGGCACGAGGGCGTGATGGTGAAGGCGCTCGCGTCGGGCTACGCCGCCGGCCGCCGCGGCCGCCATTGGCTGAAGGTCAAGGTGGCGCGCACCCTCGATCTCGTCGTGCTGGCGGCTGAATGGGGACATGGCCGCCGGCACGGATGGTTGAGCAATCTCCATCTGGGCGCACGCGATCCGGCGAGCGGCGGCTTCGTCATGCTCGGCAAGACATTCAAGGGAATGACGGACGAGATGCTCGCCTGGCAGACGGGGAAGCTGCTGCAGCTCGAAGTGAGCCGTGATGAGTACACCGTCTACGTGCGGCCCGAGCTCGTGGTCGAAATCGCGTTCAACGGCGTGCAGGAGAGCTCGCACTACCCGGGAGGGCTCGCGCTGCGGTTCGCGCGCGTGAAGAACTACCGATCGGACAAATCGGCCGCCGACGCCGACACCATCGACACCGTCCGCGACATCCACCGCCAGTCAACCTGAATGGGCGTGCTGCTCACGCCCATCGTCGTCAAGGAGACGACGACCCTGGCGACGCTGCGCGGCAGGCGCCTGGCGGTCGACGCCAACGGCGAGCTGTATCAGTTCCTCGCGCTGATTCGACTGCCCGACGGCACGCCGCTCAAGGACGCGCACGGCAGGATCACGTCGCATCTCTCCGGGTTGTTCTACCGAACCACACGGCTCATCGCCGACTTCGGGCTGCAGATGGTCTTCGTGTTCGACGGGCGTCCGCCGGCGGAAAAGACGTCGGAGATTGCCCGTCGTCGCGCGGTGCGCGAGCGCTACGAGGTCGAAGCGGACGCCGCACGCCGTGCCGGCGATCTCGCGGCGGCGTACTCGAAATCGACGATGACCTCTCGGCTCACGGCGGAGATGCGCGCCGAAGCCATGCAGCTGGCGAGCCTGATGGGGATCCCCACCGTGCAGGCGCCGTCCGAGGCGGAAGCGCAGGCCGCGCACATGGCCGAGCGCGGCGATGTCTGGGCGGCGGCGTCGAAGGACTACGATTCGCTGCTGTTCGCCGCGCCGCGCGTGGTGCGCTTCCTGACCATTTCCGGCCGCGAATTCCTGCCGAGCCGCGGCACCTTCCGTCCTCTCATGCCGGAAGTCATCGAGCTGCAGCGAATGCTCGACGCCCTGGGCATTACGCGCGGCCAGCTGGTCGACCTCGGCCTGCTGGTCGGGACCGATTTTCATCCGGGCATCAAAGGCATCGGGCCAAAGAAGGCGCTGGCACTCGTGCGACGTCACGGCGCCATCGAGCAGATGGCGCCGGACATTCGCGACGCATTCGGGGCGGATTTGCCGCGGCTACGAACGATTTTTCTCGAGCCGACGGTCGACGACCGTTACGCGCTCGAACCGGGCCCGTGTGATGCCGACGCGGTCGTCCGCTTCCTGTGCGACGAACATGCGTTTGCGCGCGACCGCGTGATGGCCGCGCTCGAAAGGGCATTCGGGACCGGCAAGCTGTTCTGAGGACCATCGGCCGCGCGGAGGGAGGAAAAGGCGTGTGCGGTCACCAATAAGGGGTGGACAAGACACACCTTCCGCGTGGTTGCGCCGACGATGCGAACGGTATGCCCGGGTACTGGGGTTGCACAGGGCGCGGCGACGGATCGCCGGAATCATGCGAGTCCTCGAGGCAGCAGCGGCAGTGTTGGCGGCAATCGTGGCGATTGGATGTGGCAGCACGGCGCCGTTGCCTTCTGCGCCGACTCCAGCGCCTCGTTACCCGTCGCTCCTCGGCGCCACCACACCGTGGCGGGACAATCACAGCTCCCTCGTGCTCAGTTCCCCCAACTCGTCCATGTCCATCTATTACGGCTGCCAGGCGCAGGCGTATGTCAGCACGCAGACGGAGGGGACGTTCACCGGAAGTTTCACCCTCCAGGGCGTGGACCCCAGGAGCGACAGGGCCTGCACCACGTCGGGCACGGGATTCACCGCGCAGATGACGCCCGACGGAACGGTGACGAGCGTTCGTCTCAATCGTGCGGTGTCCGCGGGACTTTGTACGCCGACCGGGGAGGCCACCGGCCGCGGTAGCGTCACCAGCGCGACCATTCGCTTCGAGATCACGGACCGGGCAATGTGCGCGGAAGACCCTCGGCCCGATAACCGCGCCCCCGACCGGGAGTTCGATCGCACGCTCACGCTCTCGGTGCTGCGACGGGAATAGCGCGATCGGATCGAGCGCGGCTGACATAGACTTCACGCGTACCGCACGTTCTCCAGGACGATTTGTCGAGGCTGCAATGAAGACGACGATGGTCTCATCGTCCCTGCTCGTGCTGGGCGTGATGCTGTTCGCGCCTGCCGCAGGGTCCGCTCAAAGCAATCCGCTGTACATCCAGTTTTCGCCTGGCGCCGTCAAAGCGGCGCTCTACAAGCCCGACGCCGGCCCCGCCCCGCACGTCGCCATCCTGGCGATGCATCGCACATCCAATTTCATGGGCTATCTGGGGTGCACGGAGTTGTCGCGGAGAGGCTTCCTGGTTCTCTGCATGAACCCGCGGTTCGACAACAACGAGGCGGCGGTTCGATGGGAGGACATCGCGCTCGATGTCCGTTCCGGCGTGAGCTTCCTGCGAAAACAGGCAGGAATCACCAAGGTGCTGCTGTGGGGTTTCAGCGGCGGGGGACCGACGACCACCTTCTACCAGGCGGTCGCCGAGAACGGACCATCGTATTGCCGGGGACCGAAGAAGCTGGTCGAGTGTTCCGATCAACTGGCAGGACTCCCACCCGCGGACGGGCTGATTCTCGTCGATGCCCACCCGGGAAATTCGGTCAATGGGCTGCGGAGCCTCAATGCGGCGGTCACCAACGACGCGGCGATCGTCAACGAGAGGCAGCGTGCCCGGATCGATCCGGATCTCGATCCGTTCAACCCGCGGAACGGATACAACCCGAAGGGTGCGTCCACGTATTCGGATTCGTTCAAGAAACGATATCTCGCGGCGCAGGCCGCCCGGATGAACCGGTTGATCGAGCTGGCCCTCGCGAAATCAGGCGAGATGAAGAAAGGCGACTATGCCTTCCCGGACGACGATGTCTTCGTCGTCGTCAAGGGGTTGACCGGCCGGTTACTGGAATTGGATCCCAGCATCCACCACGCGACTGCTCGCCCGCAGAAGCTCTTGAAGAACGACGGCACCATCGTCCGGCAAATCGTGGAGAGCGTGCGGCGTCCCAATCCCGGCTTGGCCGGTGAGGATCGCACGTTCGACGACGGCGCCCGGCTGCTGACGGTCCGGTCGTTCCTCAGCGCCAACGCCATTCGGGCCACCGATTCCATGGACGACATCGACTGGTGCTCCAGCAACAATTCCACGCCGTGCGCCCTGCGGTCGATTTCGATCCCGCTCCTCGTCACGGCGATGGGCGGGCACTACTTCATCAGGGACAACGAGATTCACTACGACGTCGCCAAGAGCATGGACAAGGACTTCATCGTCATCGAAGGAGCCACCCACGGGCAGACACCATGCGTGCCCTGCGAGACGTCGCCGGGGCAATACTCCAACACCGTCAAGAACTTCTTCGACTACGTCGGTAAGTGGATCAACGAGAGATTCTGACGCGTCGTGTGGCGGGTCCCTGGACCCGCCGGGAGAAGTGATATGAGGAATCGCGATCGGCGGGATTTTCTCAAGCGCAGCGGTCTTCTCGCGGGAGCCGCGGGCACGCTTGCCTCGCGCGTCGAGGCGCCGGCGGCCGCGCAGGCGGGGGCAGGGACGCAGGGCCGCGCCGTGCGGCGAGCGGACCGCTACGACGATTCGTTCATCTTCGAGCGGAAACCGTTCACGTGGCCGGGCGGGAAGACCATCGCCGTGTGGATCGTGCCCAACGTCGAGGTCTGGCGCTATGACTCGCCGTCCGGGCAGGCGATTACCCCCAACGACCGCGGCATCGTTCCCGACGTCGTCAACTACGCGTGGCGCGAATACGGGATGCGCGTCGGCCTGTGGCGCTTCGCCGACGTGCTCGACGCCGCGGGCGTCAAGGCCACCGTCGCGCTCAATGCCGCCGTCGTGGAACATCACCCGAAGGCCGTGGACGAGATGAAGAAGCGCGGCTGGGAGTTCATGGGGCACGGCATCACCAACAGCGAGAATCTGGCGGGGCTGACCCTCGAGACCGAACGGAACCTGATTCAGGACGCGCTGCGGACGATCGAACAGGCGACGGGCCGGCGGCCGCGCGGATGGCTGGGCTCGGGACTCACCGAAACGTACAACACGCTCGACATCCTCGCCGGCGAGGGCGTCGTCTACACCGGCGACTGGAACAGCGACGACCAGCCGTGCCGGATGAAGGTGAACGCGGGCCGCATGTATTCGGTGCCGTATTGCATGGAGATCAACGACATCCCCCTCTTCATCAGGAAGGGCTACACGGGCGAGCAGTATCTGCAGTCGGTCGTCGATCAGTTCGACGCGTTGTACGCCGACAGCGCGAAGCAGCCGAGAGTGATGGGCATTCCGCTGCATCCGATGATCACTGGTCAGCCGCTGCGGATCAAGTATCTCGAACGTGCACTCGCCCACATGAAACAGCGGGACAAGGTCTGGTTTGCGACCGGCAGCGAGATCGTCGACGCCTATCAGCGCGTGACGCCATCATGAGCGCACGTCGATGACATGAACCCGTTTCGAATCGGCTTGGAACAGATGCTGCCGAACGTCTACGTCGCCGCGCCGATTTGACGCAATAGAGTGCCGAGATCGAAGTAAATCCGTCCCGCCGTAATCGCTTTGATACCGAGGTCGTATTCGTAGAAGGAGCAACCCGGAACCCGAACCTGCCTGCCGGTCGGCGGGACGTCGGCAAAAGAGCCCGCGTGCGTGGCTTCGAAACTCCATTCGACCGCGACCAGATTGTTCGCGTGCGCCAAGTTGCGGATCGCGTGCACATTGCCAGGAAACGCACCGATGAACGGACGCACGAAGCTGTCCCGGACCGCCACTATGCCTTGGAGTGTGCCGGTCGGGAGCTGGAGGACGACGCTATCCGAATAGTAGGTGAGAATTTTGTCTTCGTCGGTGCCCTTCCAGGCATCGAAGTACTCTTGAACAAACGCGCGGACGACTTCTGGTGAAGCTTGGACGGTCGTGACCGGCATTGTGCCTCCTTGCGTTTTCGACTCGCGGCGATGGCCGCATCGTCGACGGAACGATTACGGTTCAGTCTTTTGGCGCGCGCCCGACGTGAATCGTCCCCACGAAGCAGGTCTTGCCTGCTGGCGCACCAAAGCAGCCGGTGGTTCCGGCGATCGTGTCGAACTCCACGTGCACCCGTGCGCCGGTACGCCACCCGGCCAGGACGACGCCGTCCAGCTGGGCCGCGCCCGTCACGTTGTTTGTCCCGCCCCGGATGAGCGCGGTGAATGAACGGTCCCCGTCTTGGACTTCATAGATCGCCTCGAGCCGAATGATGCCGTTCAGGGCCGGGTTCACGCTCACTTGTCGTTGAAAAATCTCGCCGACGAATTTGTTGGCGAGGTCGCCTCCCCAGAAGCCTTCCATGAGGGGAAACGTGGTCACCCATTTCGTGAAGGCGATTGCCACGGGGCTATTGTGGTCGCGGTGGTCTTCTGCCGCGGCGGGCGAGATCTGGATGAGTAACGCCACCGCACCGACGAAGCAAGCGACGCGGCGCTGAACACGATTGGTGTTCATAACTCTCCTTCGTTGATGGTTGTAACCGCTGCTGGGATGGATCAAGCTGCTCCCGTCCTGGCGCCAGCGTGGCATTCGCCATGTCGTCCCCGTCCTCCCCACGCACCGGTGCGGGATCCGCGCTCTGTATGGAGATCGCGCAAGGGGAGCCCATGACGGGTCAAACAGCGAGAAAGCCCGTGATCAGTCCTGCCGGTGCTATGCTGGCGCCCTCCAAGCCACTCGGTTGAAGAAAGGTCCAATCGTGTCGCCTCGCGACGTCACGGCGCTGCTCGGCGAGTGGAGTCGCGGCAACCAGACCGCGCTCAATCAGTTGCTGCCACTTGTCTATGCGGAGCTCCGCCGCGTTGCCGCGCGCCAGCTTCGGAACGAACGGGCCGACCACACCTTGCAGCCGACGGCCCTGGTGCACGAGGTGTACATGCGGCTGGTCGACCAACGGCAGGTCGATTGGCAGAATCGAACACATTTCTTTGGTGTCTCTGCGCAGTTCATGCGCCGGATCCTGGTCGATCACGCCCGTCGTCACGGCGCGAAAAAACGGGGCGACGGTGTGCGCTCGGTGTCAATCGACGAAGCAACGGAGGTAGCCGCGTCGAACGACTTACCAATCCTCGCGTTGGATCACGCGCTCGATCGCCTGCAAAAGGTTGACGCTGAACTGGCCAGGATCGTCGAGCTTCGTACGTTTGGCGGACTCACGATCGAGGAAGCGGCACATGTGCTCGGCGTGTCCCCATCGACCGCCAAGCGCGACTGGCGCACCGCGAAAGCGTGGCTCAATCGTGAGCTCCGCTCCGAGGTTCGTCGGTGACGGACGAGCGATGGCCGCGCGTGAAGGCGCTGTTTCAGGCCGCGGTGGAACGGCCGCCCGCGGAGCGCGACGCCTTTCTGGCCGCGGCGACCGGTGACGATGACGCGTTGCGTCGAGAAGTCGCGTCGCTGTTGACGTCGGACACCTCGAACGTCAGCTTCCTCGATCGGCTGCCCGTCGCCCGCGAGTCCGGGCATGCCGATCTGCTTGCGGCCCTGCCGGCGTCGATGGGCCAGACGCTGCAGTACCCCGTCCTCACCCTGGGGCGTCGCGTCGGTCCCTACGAGATGGTGGCCCCGCTCGGCGCGGGTGCCATGGGCGAGGTCTACCGTGCGCGCGACACGACGCTGAATCGCGATGTCGCCCTGAAGGTGTTGCCCGAGCCGTTCGCAGCCGATGCCGACCGTCTGGCGCGGTTCACACGCGAAGCGCATGTCCTCGCGGCGCTCAATCACCCGAACATCGCCACGATCTACGGCCTCGAGGAGTCGAACGGCACGCGGGCGCTGGTGTTGGAGCTGGTCGATGGGCCGACGCTTGCCGACCGAATCGCACGCGGGCCGCTTGCGCTGGACGAGGCGTTGACCATCGCGCGTCAGATTGCCGACGCGCTGGACGCGGCGCACGAGAAAGGAATCATTCATCGCGACCTCAAGCCGGCCAATATCAAGATCGACGGTAATGGGGTCGTGAAGGTGCTCGACTTCGGGCTCGCGAAGGTGTGGGACGGCACCCCGCAGGCCGACCTCGCAGCGTCACCGCGGCTGACCGCGACCGATATCGGCGAGCGGACCATCCTGGGCACGCCGGCGTACATGAGCCCGGAACAGGCGCGGGGCAAGCCGCTCGACAAGCGCACGGATATCTGGTCATTCGGCTGCGTGCTCTACGAAATGCTGACGGGGCGACAGGCATTCGCCGGTGAGACCGTCTCCGACACGATTGCGGCGATCTTGGAACGGGAACCCGAGTGGGCGGCGTTGCCCGACACCACATCGGTCACCCTGCGACAGCTGTTGCGGCGATGTTTCGAGAAAGATCCCCGGCGTCGGGTACGTGATATCGGCGATGCGCGGATCGAGTTGGACGAGGCACTCGCAGCCCGCGCCACGGGTGCTCCAATCGCGCGGCGCGGCCGCCGCGAGCATGTCGCCTGGATAGCCGTGGCCCTTGTCACCCTGGCTGCGGCGCTCGCCGTTGGGAGTGTGCTCTCTCTCCGGCCAGCGCTGGCGGACACGCGTGCCTATCGCAGCTCGATTTTGCCGCCATCAGGCGAAAGCGGTGTCACTCCAAGACGTTTCGTCGCCCTCTCACCCGATGGCCGGCAACTGGCGTTCATCGGAGGGGAATCCGGTGGTGTCGCCAAGCTATGGGTGCAGTCGCTCGACGGACTCGTTGCGCAGCCGCTGGCCGGTACCGAAGGCGCTGGCTCGCCCTTCTGGTCGTCCGACAGCCGGTTCATCGGGTTTTTCGTAGGGGGGAAAGTAAAGAGAGTTGACGCGACCGGCGGTTCGCCTGTGACTCTCGCCGACGCCATCCCTAACCCCGGCGCAACCTGGAACCGGGGCGGCACAATTCTCTTTGCCTCATTTGGCCCTGGTAATCCCATCCGTCGAGTGTCGGACGCCGGCGGCGCGCCATCCCCGGCCACGACGCTCAACGTGGACGCTGGGGAGACGCAACATTGGTTTCCGTTCTTTCTGCCAGACGGCCGGCATTTCCTCTATTTCGCGGTCGGGAATAAGACCGCTGGCCCGAATAGCCCAAACGGCATCTACATCGCCGTCCTCGACTCGAACGAGCGGAAGCTGCTCGTGCCGGGCGGGTCGAACGCGATGTATGCAGAGGGCTATCTGCTCTTCCTCCGCGAGCAGACGCTCATGGCTCAGCCCTTTGATGTCGAGCGCCTGGAATTGACCGGCGACGCGCTGCCGATCGCCGAACGCGTGATGATTGGCGGCTTGAGCGGAGTGACGGGCGCCTTTAGCGTCTCTGAGACCGGTGTTCTCGCCTATCAGACCGGTCCGGCGGACGTGGGTGGACAAGCCGGCGCGCCAACACAGCTCGTTTGGTTTGACCGCAGCGGGAAGCAAATCGGTGCGCTCGCAGATCAGGCCCGCTACGGGGACGTCGAACTGACTGCAGACGGTGGGCGTGTGGCGGTGAGTCTCTTCGATCGAGCGCGAAGAGGACGTGACATCTGGCTCTTTGACATCGCGCGCGGTCTCAGGACGCACTTCACGTTCGATCCAGCAGAAGAACTCACATCCGTCTGGTCTCCAGATGGGAGCCGCGTCGTGTTCAACGCGAACCGCAAGGGACACTGGAATCTCTATCTGAAGGCGTCGAGTGGTGCTGGCAACGAGGAGGAGCTGCTGGCCGACAGTCTCGACAAAGTTCCATTTGACTGGTCGCCTGACGGACGGTTCATTCTGTTTGGGGTTGGTGCGTTCCAGGCCGCAGCCGATCTCTGGGTTTTGCCGCTGTTCGGCGACCGCAAGCCGTTTCCGTTCCTGCAAACGCCATTCAGCGAAATCCCCGGTCGATTCTCCGCGGACGGCCGCTGGATCGCGTACGCGTCGAACGAATCCGGCAGATACGAAGTGTACGTCGCGCCGTTCCCGCGGCGGGGCGACAAGTGGCAAGTCTCCACTGCCGGTGGCAGCTGGCCTCGGTGGGGGAGCGATGGCAAGGAGATTTTCTATCTGGCTCCCGATAAGAAGCTGATGAGTGCGATGGTAAACGGCGCGGGTTCTGCTTTTGAGGTCGGCCCCGTGAGACCGTTGTTCGACACGCACGCGCTCACGATTGGCAACACAGGCTCCATGTACGACGTTTCGCCCGACGGCAAGCGCTTCCTCGTGAACACGCTTGCGGAGGAAGCCGCACCAGCACCCATCACGCTCGTCGTCAACTGGCCCGCGCTCCTGAAGAAATGACGCACGCTGACCTTTACCGCACTCTGCACACGTGGAATCGTCGAAAGGGCCGGACCTCCCAGGCGTCAACCTGTCGTTCTCACCAGCGACGGCTCCTGTCGTGGGCACGCTCGAGTGCGATCACGGCTGCCTGTCGTCCGACGGAGGGTCTCACATGACGTACGTTCGATATGTTGCGGCCGCCGTGAGTATGGTTACCGTGCTCGCGCCAGGCGGATTCGCCTACGCACAGCGCCCCGCGGAATCTGCGGCTGCTTCGAGTCCGGCCATCGTCCCCTTCAAGATTCACGTTCCGGATGGCGTGTTGTCGGACCTGAAGCGACGGCTGGCACAGAGCCGGTTTGCCGACGAGTTCCCCGATGCAGGATGGGACTACGGCACGAACCTGGCCTACCTCAGGAGCCTCGTCGATTACTGGCGCGACAGATACGACTGGCGCGCCCAGGAGAAGCGCCTGAACGCGTTCGATCAGTTCAAGACGAACATCGACGGCGTCGACATTCACTTCATCCATCAGCGGTCGAAGAACCCGAACGCGATGCCGCTGCTGCTGCTCAATGGCTGGCCGAGCTCCATCGTCGAGTACGAAAAAGTGATTGGCGCGCTCACCGATCCGGTGGCACACGGTGGACGCGCCGAAGACAGCTTCGACGTCGTGATCCCGTCGATGCCGGGTTTCGGTTTCTCGGGCAAACCGCGCGAAAGAGGCTACGACCCGGAACGAATCGCACGGATGTGGGTCCAGCTGATGGCGCGTCTCGGCTACACGCGTTACTCCGCGCATGGCAGCGACTGGGGGAATGGGATTGCGACTCGCGTGGCGCTGGACGATCCCGCGCACGTGGTGGCCATCCATATCGCCGGTTGTGGCGCTGCGCCTGTTGCGCCGGCGGCAAACAACGGGAATCAGCCGCGTGCGCTCCTGCCCAACAACGCGGTCAATGCCGCGCACAACCTGGGCTACCAGGAAATTCAGACGACGAAGCCGCAGACGCTGGGTCAGGCGTTGAGCGATTCTCCGGTTGGTCTCGCGTCCTGGATCGTCGAGAAGTGGTACGGGTGGGCCGACCACGACGGAGATCTCGAGAAAGTAGTCACGAAGGACGAACTGCTGACCAACGTCATGATCTACTGGGTGACGAACAGCGGCGCCTCGTCAGCACGGATCTATTACGAAAGCCGGCACATGCTTGGCGGACTGGCGCCCACTCCGTTTCCGAGACCCGACGGGCGCGTGAGCGCGCCCACCGGGTGTGGTTCGTTTCCTCGCCAGTACGACCGGCGTGATCTGCCTGTCGATACGAGCAGCGCCGCGGCCCGTCAGGTCGCCGAAGCCCGCTACAACGTCGTGCACTTCACGACGATGCCGCGCGGCGGACACTTTCCAGCGTTCGAGCAGCCACAACTGTGGATGGACGACATCCGCGCGTTCTTTGCTACCGTGCGCAAGACCCAGGGGCTAGGCTGAGCCGAATCAGAAGTCGGTCAACGCGTTGTTCGCGAGGCCGCTGATCTGCACGTCGTAGCCGAACGGGTCGGTCATGTGGAGGCTGTACTCGCCGCCATCGCGCACGTTGGCGACGCCCATCGCCTTCAGCTGCTCCCGCACGCGATTGCGGTCGAAATCGGCCACCGTGTAGCCGACGTGATTGATCAACGCCGTCGGCCTGGGACGTGGCGCCGCGCCGCCGGCCGGCGGCGCATTCAGGTCCCTGGTGCGGCAGATGATGAAGGTGAGCGGCACGTCCCTGGCCGTCACGTTGTACGGCTGCTCGCCTTTCTTGCCGAAGGGGAGCGTCACTTCGGTGTCCTTGAGCCCGACCTGATCGAGGTTGAAGACTTTCGAATACCAGTCGCCAGCCTGCTTGAAGTCGGGGCAGGTGTAGGAGATGTGGTTGACCAGTGCGGCCTTGACGCCGCGCGGCGCCGCGGCCTGGGCGGCGCTGGCGTCGGCGGCGCACATCGTGGTGACGGCCAGCGTCAGCGTTTCGATCAGCGTGCGGCGGCTGATCTTGCCTTGCTCGAATTCGTTCAGCTTCGCGGCGGCAAAACCGTGCATGGCGGTCCTCCCTCTCAAATGAACGGGTTTTCCGCTTCCGCGGAGGCGAGCTGCACCTGGACGTTGAACGGGTCGTAGACATTCACGCTCCCGCTGCGCCCGGTGGGGTTCTGGCCCGCCGCCTTCAGCGCGGCGTTGACGCGCGCGTCGTTCCAGTTCGCGATCGAGTAGCAGACGTGATCGACGACCGCTTTCGCCGGCGCGGGAGGATCGGCGGCGGCATTGCGCGCGACGAGGAAGGCGCCTCCCTTGCCAGGCGCCGGACCGAAGGCAAGGTTGACGCGACTCTTGCCGTCGTCCTTCAATTTCTCCATGCCCAGCACGGAGCTGTAGAAGTCGCGCGCCTTGCGGTAATCGGGACACGCATAGGAGACGTGATTGATGCCCAGCATCTTGAGGCCGCCTGGCGGGGCCGCGTTGGCCTCCGCGCCGCCGGCCGCGGAGACGAGGGCCGCGAGCGCGACGCCTTCGCAGAAGTCGCGGCGGCTGATGGCGCCGGTCTCGAATTTCCCGACGAGATCCGCAATGAATCGTTCCATGCTCTGACCTCCGTGTTAGACCGACGTGTCCTCAATTCGCTATCTGCACCTTCACCATCTTCGACGGCGGCCGGTATACCGGAATCCAGACCGTCGGGCGCTCGGTGTGTTCGTCCACCGTGAGGTCCCTCACTTCGTACGGTTCCGGCATCAGGAATTCCGTCGACTGGCCGGTCTTGATGTCGATGCGGTAGATGCGCCCGTTGTTGAAGTCGTTCGTCCACACGACCTGGTTCCTGTCGTCGACCGAGAGGCTGTACGGCGACGGAAACGGCGGCGTGTACGCC
>DATNCQ010000073.1:0-3886 GCA_035571515.1 Vicinamibacterales bacterium | reverse complement strand
CTCGCCCCGAGCGGCGACACGATGTGGATGCAGATGCTGAACGCGACGACCGCCCCGGCCGGGACGACGGTGACGCTGAACGACACGGCGCCGACCGCCGACCAGTGGAACTTCGCCATCGTCGAGATCAGGAGATAGCTCCGAGGCTCAGAGGGCTCGGAGACTCGGAGGGGGCCGGGAGAAATTCCCGGCCCCCTTTTTTTTGCGCCGCGATGAAGAACTCAACTGTGATTGCACTTTCGAAATGCGTTTGCGATTAACACCAATTGTAAAAACGCACAGCTAACGAGATGAGCTCCGCCGCGCGTGGTGATGAGCCTTGACTCTTCACCGCCAGCGGCCGCGCGAATGCGTCCATGGGTCCGCGTTGTCGTCGGTGTCCTGTGCCTCGTGTCGCAACACTCTCACGAGAGCTCGAGTGGTGACATCGACGCCACGGCGTGGCGTTCGCCGTGCACTGGCTGCGCGCGGAGGAACGTCTAGATGAGCGAAACGCAGAAAGTCAGATTCCGCGGACGATGGTGGTTCGCGGGTGCCGTTGGCCTCTGGGTGATCGCGCTGGTCGTCTCGGCCGTGCAGTTGCGCGGCGCCCCGCTGCAAACGGCCGCGTTCACGGCGACCGTGCTCAGGCCGTCGCTGCCCGAGGCGCCTTTCGATCTTCGATTCTTCAGCGGCGCGGTCAAGACCAACTCGCGCGGCGAGATCATCACCGGCTTCACCAGCGATCCGGTGAAGCGGCTGGTGGGCGCTGAATCGGCCGGCACGCGCGCCGGGCTCGAACGGTTCACCAAGATCATGTTCGGCGTCGGCTATTTCGACGGCCGCCCCGATCCAGGCACGCGCCTGGACCCCAATAACCAGCAGGTCAACAGCGGCAACCAGCACTGGCCGTTCGTGCCGCAGCCGTTCCGCAGCTGGCCGAACTCGCTGGCGCTGACGCCGGACGGCTCGAAGCTCTATGTCACGCTGCCGGGCCGCGAAGGATATCCCGACTGGCGCGTCGCCTCGGTCGACACCGCATCGCGCCGGGTGCTGCGGTGGATCAACCTGAACGTGACGGGTCAGCCGCGCGGCACGCGGCCGGTCGGCGTCGCCGTTTCGCCGCTCAACACCGCGATCTATCCGCGCCCCTACGCCGTCGTCGTCAACATGTACGCGAACTTCGCGAGCGTGATCGACACCGGCAACGACGCGGTGCTCGGCCAGTTCGAAACCGGGTTCTACGGCGAGAAGGTGATCTTCAACGCTGCCGGCACGCGGCTGTACACGACCGATCGCTTCAAGGATCAGGTGCGTGCGTTCCGGATCGATCCGGGTCCGACCTTCACGCAGATCGCCGAGATTCCCACCGGCACGACCGATCTGGATCGCGCAAATCCGCGTGACCTCTCGATCAACAGCAACGGCACGACGCTCTACGTCGCCAACACGCTGGGCCACACGATTGCGGTGATCGACATCGCCGGCGACGCCAACACGCTGACCGGCACGATGCCCGTCGGCGGCCTCGCCACCGACGTCAAGATTGCCGGCCGGTGGGGGATTGTCTCCGGCCACGAGACCAACAGCACGATGAATCAGCCCGAGACCGGCCACGGCCTGCCGAAAATCGTCGGCGGCCAGGCGATCCGCAACACCGGCGCGCCGCTCGGCTACACGCCGGTGATGTCGGACGCGACGCGCGCCACCACCTTCGACGATCTCGGCAGCGAGCTGAACATATTCGACACCACCACGAACCAGTTCGTTCGTCGGTATGTCGACTTCGAGCGCGATCGGTCGATGCTGGCGGTCCCTGGCGCGATTACCGACCTCGGCGACCACACGGCCGACCAGAAGATCATCCATGGCAGCGGACCCGAGCAGATGTTCGTCAGCGGCGACCTGCTGTTCGTCGCGCAGCTGCACTCAGACAAGGTCGAGGTCTTCCGGATTTCACAGACGACGGGGACGCTGACCGAGCTCGGGATGGAGTTCACCGGCGGCATCACGCCGCAGGGCGTCGCCGTCTCACCCGACGGCCGCACCGTCTACGTCGCCAACATGCAGACCGAGGACGTCTCGTTCCTCGGCGTCTCACCCGCCGGCGCACTCACGCGCCAGGGCTTCCTCACCGTCGGCGTCACCGACAGCACTCCCGATCCGACCGACGGTGGGCACGGCGATCATCTGTTCGCCACGCACGAGGAAATCGGCCTGCGCTGGCTCTTCACTCAGTCGTATTCAGACGATGGCCAGAAGTCGTGCGGGCACTGCCACTGGCAGAGCCGCCACGACGGCGGGCAGTGGAATGTCGGCGGCAACGCGATCGGCGGGCCGAAAATCTGCCCGTTGAACAAGGACACGTCCGACAACTGGCCCGAGTGGTTCGAGGGGCTCAGCAGCGACATGAACTCGTACCTGTCCTCGTGCAACGGCGAGCTGGTCGTCGCCGAGCGCAGGACCGCGCTCTTCCCGCAGGAGGCGCTGGCCGATCGGCTGCGCGCGCGCGACGCGTTCGTGCAGGAGAAGACGGCTGAGAACTCGCGCGCGATCGGGCGGCCCGAGCTTTCAGGCAAGGCCTTCAGCATCGGCTTCTACGACATGGGCTTCCTGCAGATTCTCTGGACGCAGAACGAGACGCGGTTGATGCCGAACCCGCTGCGCCAGGCGCCGCAGGGCACCGAAGCCGCGCTGGTCGCGACGGGCAAGGACCTCTTCACCAAGGAAGTCAACCAGGGCGGAGCCGGCTGCGCCAGCTGCCACCACAATGGCAACAAATCCACCAACGGCGTCGTCGACGACACCTTCCAGGACTTCAACGTCCACGAGCCGGGCGTCGTCGCCGAGATTACGGTCGACAACGAAGGGCCGTTCACGCGGCTGAACAACGACTACTTCTTCAAGGCGTTCATGCCGCCGCAGGACCTCGGCGGCCGGCAGAACATCTCCAGCCGCAACACCAAGCACCTGCGCTCGTTCTGGGACAGCGTGCCGCGCTGGCTGCACCACGGCGACGCGCACTCGATGCGCGAGATCCTGCTCGGTCCCGACTCGCCGCTCCTGCAGCCGAAAGAGCGCGGCTTCAACTTCCGCACGGTCCGCACCGATCACAGCCGCGTCACCGCGTTCGACTTCCTCGGCGGGCCGGAGATTCGCCTGCCGACGGAAGTGCCGATCACCTTCGCCGATTCGAGCGACGACGGCAGCTGCACGCGGCTGGCCGGGGATGGCAAGGGTCCGATCTGCGTCAGCCTGGACAGCCCGTTCGTGAAAAAGGCCGGCGCGGATCCAGCCTACGACGCCCTGGCGTATCCGGAAGGACGGCTGGAGATCGACCAGCTCGGTACGAAAAACGTCGCGCCGCTCATCGTCGGCGGTCACATCAACCCGACGCTCGCGGCCAACCACATCCGGGTGATCCCGGATACGCACGGCAAGACCTCGCACCTCAGCGCGGCGCAGGTCGAGGCGTTGTCCACCTACTTGAAGTCGCTGCAGAAATAGGAGGGCGTTCGGAGCGTCGTTCGTATCACGCAGTCACGCGTGTTCCGCTGTCTGGAGAAAGGGGACGGCCGAGTGGGGGCCGTCCCCGGCCTTCGGCGAGTCGAAAGTCGAACGTCTAAAGTCGAAAGTCTAAGTCGGAAGTCGAAAGTCAGAAGTCGGACGCGTCAGTCCGGTCTCAGTCGATTGGGAGATCGACTGGTTCTGATGCGCGGACGTTGACGAAGCGCAGCAGCGCCGTTGCGGGCGCGTCGTACTGCAATTGGAACAACCCGCCAGAGGTCGCGCGCGTGCGCCCGATCGCCTCGTCGCTCGAGCCGCGGTGCGCGGTTACTTCCCAGTCGAGCGGTCCGCCGGCCTTCCTCGCGATGATCTGCCCCGACACGGAAACCGCGGCGCCTTC
>DATNCQ010000072.1:0-12422 GCA_035571515.1 Vicinamibacterales bacterium | reverse complement strand
CGGTGTCCGTTCGGCACCCGCCGCGGCGGCGACCGCCAAGTACGACCCCGCGGCGAAGTTTCAGATCACCGTCACCGACGTGGAGTTCCGCCGCAACGACGCGGGCCGCATGCTGATGGCGCGCGTCTACCGCCCGGTCGGACCGGGGCCGTTCCCGACCGTCCTCGACCTGCACGGCGGCGCGTGGAACGCCAAGGATCGCCACGCCGAGGAGCCGATGGACCGCTCGCTCGCCGCGAGCGGGCTGCTGGTCGTCGCCATCGACATGACGCTCGCGAAAGAGGCGCCGTATCCGGCCAACGTGCAGGATGCCAACTACGGCGTGCGCTGGCTGAAGTGGAAGGCGCCGACGTGGAACGGCGATCCGTCGAGGATCGGCGTCTACGGGAGCTCGAGCGGCGGGCACGCCGCGGAACTGCTGGCGATGCGCCCCGACGATCCGCGCTACAACAAGATTCCGCTGCCCGAGGCGCCGAAGCTCGACGCGAGGATCGCCTATGCGGCGATGCGCTCGGGGATCAGCGACACCGTCGGCCGCTACGAGAACGCCAAGAAGCGGGGCGCGAAAGGGATGGTCGAGAACAACGAGACCTACTTCAGGCCGATGGAGACGATCCACGAGAGCAACCCGCAGGAGATTCTCGACCGCAAGGAGAAGATCAACCTGGTGCCGATGCTGATCATGGCCGGCTCGCTCGACGACAACGTGCTGCCCGAGTTCCAGAAGAAATTCGCCGCGAGCTACAAGGCCGCCGGCGGCGACATCCAGTTCGAGCTGTTCGAGGGCGCCGTGCACAATTGGGTCGAGAAGGAAGGACCGCTGACCGATCGCGCCCACGAGATGGTGAAGGCGTTCATCGCACGGCAATTGGGGGGCCGCGCCGGCACGAAGTGATGCGCGCGGCGACGTCACGGATCCGGCCCCGGCCGGATCCGTGGGTTCGCCACGACCTGCGCTCAGGGGAATGCGCCGCCAGTGCGCGATCAGGTGAGCAGGGCGCGAAGACCCTCTTTCACGCCGACCGAGCCCCTCACGCGCTCCCCTTTTCCCTCCCACGTGATGCCGCCGGCGAGGAAGCCCGCGTACATCTCGCGATAGAGTTCCGACACGTGCTGTGAGATCCCGAACGACACGAACGTGGGCACGATCGCATCGAGCGGCGCTTCGACGACCTTCACCGGACGTCCCAGCAGGTCGGTCAGCGACGCAGCAATGTCGGCGGGCGTGACGTCGACCGGCCCCGACAGTTCGATGACGCGCCGGCCGCGCGGGCCTTCGAGCAACGCCTGCGCGGCGGTGCGTCCGATGTCGGTGGTCGTCACCACCGCGTGGGTGAAGTCGGCCGGCAGGAACGAGGGCAGAACGCCGTCGTTCTTCGCGACCGGGAGCACGGTGCCGTAGTTCTCGAGGAAGTACGACGCGCGCACGAAGGTGGTGGCGATCCCGAGCTTTTCGAACTTTCGTTCCGCCTGGTAGAGCGCGCCGATCGGCCCGTTCCCGGTTGGCAGATGCGCGCCGATCGACGACAGGAACACCAGATGGGACAGGCCGGCGTTCACCGCAGCCCGTCCGAAAGCGTCAGCCACCCTCGCGCGCGAGCCGAGGAAATCAGTGGTGGTCGCGTCTGGCGGCAACAGCACGTACGCGCCCTTCGCGCCGCTCAGCGCTGGTGCGAGTCCCGCTTCGTCATCGAGGCTCGCGACGCTGACCTCGGCGCCGCGTGCTTTCCACTGCGCACCCTTCCCCTCGTCGCGCACGATGACACGAATCGGCTGACCCTTGGCCAGAAGGGTTTCGGCGACGACTCTGCCCGTATGTCCGGTGACTCCTGCGATCGTGTACATGGCGCACACATCATCACACAAACAACGGGAGTCGTTGAACGCGCCTGCGAGACGATCAGAACCTGTTGTTCAGTTCACGGTCTGCGTGACGGATGCCGTACTGCCCTTGTAGTTGCTGCTCCCCAGATACGTCGCGGTGACGAGGTGACGGCCGCCCGCCAGGCCGGGCAGCACGAACGTCGCCTGCGCGAGCGATCCGGACACGGCCGTCAGCGTCACCGGCCCACCGACCACTTCGCCGTTCACCATGAACAGCACCGCACCCGCCGGTGTACCGTTCGGGCCGGTGACGTTCGCCGTCAACGTCACGCTGCCGCCGATCGCCGATGGGTTCGGCGAGGCGGTCACGGTTGTCGACGATGTGCGATTCTTCCAGCCGGCCGATCCGACGGCCTGCACGAAGACGCCCGAGATGACTGGCGGCGCGCTCGCGCTCCCCAGGTACCGCACCGTCATCGCATGCGAGCCAGCCGCGAGCGCCGTCGTCGTGAACGTGGCCGACCCCGACGCGATCGTCGACGTGCCGACGAGCGAGGCGCCGTCGAAGAACTGCACCGTGCCGTTGACCGGTCCCGCGGTCATGCTCAGGCTCGCGGTCAGCGTCACCGACTGCCCGACCGACGAAGGATTGCGGTTCGACGCGATGGTGATCGACGTCGTTGCCGACGCGCTGTTGACGGTGTGTGACGCCGAGCCCGAGCCCGTCGCGAACGAGGCGTCACCATCGTAGGTCGCCTGAATCGTGTGAACGCCCGCCGCCAGGCCCGCTGTCGTCAGCGACCCAATGCCGGACGCAAGCGTGCTGCTGCCGAGCAGCGTGGCCCCGTCGAAGAAGCGCACCGTCCCCGCCGGCGCTCCTGCCGCCGGCGCAGCGGCCTGCACGCTGGCGGTGAACGTCATCGGCTGATTGAGACCCGACGGTGCCGGGCTCGTCGACACCGACACCGTGACGCCGCCGCGAACGACGGCGAGCGTGCCGGGCACGAACGTGATCGCGTAGTTCGGCGAGCTCAGACCCGACGGCACCACGGGATATGTCCCGACCGGCGACTGCGCCGTCGCGGTCGTGCCGAACGCCAGCGCGCCGCCCAGCGACGCGAAGCTCTCGCCGTTCACGAAGCCGGTGGCCGATGCCGTGAACGCCGGCAGCGGCGCACCGAACGGCTTCGCCGAATCGCCGGCGCGGATCGACAACGGCGCCCGGCCGATCGTGATCGTTGCCGGCGTCGACGCTGACGCGTAGTTCGCGTTGCCGGCGAAGCTGGCAACCACCGCGTGCGAACCCGCCGCGACCGGCGGCTGCGCAGATCCGTTGTAGGTGAACGACGGCGTGCCGAGCGACGCGCCATTGAGGCCCGTCACGGCGCCGGTCGCCGGATGCGGCTGGCCGTCATACGTGAATGTTCCACCCGCCGCCGTCACCGCGGGAGTCGCCTTCGCGACGTCGATCACCATCGTGATGACGCCATCACTGCTGTAGTTCGGATCGGCCGAAGTGAACGTCGCGGTCAGCAGCTGCGAGGCGCCCGCGTTCAGCACCGTGCCGGCGGCCGGCGAATACGTGAACGTGCCCGGCACGCTGGCGGTGGCGTTCAGCTGCGCACCGCCGAGGGCGGTTCCATAGACGATGGCGTGCGGCTGCGTCCAGTCGAGAATCGGCGACGCGGGCAGGATCGAGATCGCCGTGGTCGCCGAGGCGGGCTGGTAGTTCGCATTGCCGGCAAAGCTGGCGACGACCTGGTAGGTCCCGACCGTCACCGGCGGCTGCGCGATGCCGTTGTAGGTGAAGGTTGGCGCCCCGAGCGATGCCCCGAAGAGGCCGGTCACGAAACCGCTGGCCGCATGCGGCTGGCCGTTGTAGGTGAACGTTCCGCCGATCGGCGTCACTTCTGCCGCGGCTTTCGACACGTCGATCGTCGTGGTGACGGTGCCGCCGATGTAGTTCGCCGGATCCGCCGGCGTGAACGTCGCCGTCAGCGCTTGCGATGCGCCTGCGTTCAGCATGGTGCCGGCAGCGGGCGAATAATCGAACGACCCGAACACGTCGGCCGACGCGTTCAGCTGGTCGCCGCCGAGCGAAGTCCCGTAGACGATCGCCGCCGGCCGGCTCCAGCTGAGGGCGGCCGTCGCCTTTCGGATCGTCACCAGCGCGGACCCCGCGGCATACCCATAGTTCCCGGCGCCATCGAACACCGCGACCGCAACATAGGTGCCGGCATTGGTCGGCGCGTCGGCGGATCCGTCGTACGTCAGCAGGGCCCCGGCGAGGTCGATGCCGCCGACGCCCTTCACGATGGCCGACGCCGGATGCGGCTGACCGTCGTAGGTATAGGTTCCACCCGTGACGCTGACGGTCGGCGTGGCCTTGTGGATCGTGAACGTCTTCGACGCGGTCGCCGCCTCGTAGACGTCGGTGCCGTTGAACGTCACGACGACCGTATACGTGCCGGCGTCGACCGGCGTGTTCTCCGAGCCGTTGTAGGTCACGCTATCGGCCGGAGGGAAGTCCGGATACAGTCCGCTGATCAGGTAGCCCGCCGCAAAAGGCGAGCCGTTGTAGGTCACGTCCTGGACGTTGATCTGGATGCCGACGATCGCCTTCGCGATCGTGAGCGTCTCGGTCGCGGTGCCCGCCAGGTAGTTGGCGTTCCCGGGGAACGTCGCGACGACGGTGTACGTGCCGGGCATCACCGGCGGATCGGGCGACCCGTTGTAAGTCACTGTCGGCGTCGCGATGACGATGTTGAAGCGGTCCTTCACCTTGCCGACCACCGCTCGCGCCGTGCCCGTGTACGACCACGTGCCGGCCCCCTCGATCAACACGTTCGGCGTCGCCTTGTTGACGGTAATCGTGTTGGTGGCGGTTGCGATGTTGTAGTTCGCCGTGTCGGTCGGTGTAAACGTGGCCGACAGCGTTCCCTCGCCGGCAGGCAGCAGGGTGCCAGACGAAGGCGAGTAGCTGAACGTACCCGGCACGCTTGCCGTCGCGTTCAACTGCGTGCCGTTCACGGGGAAGCTGTAGGTAATCGGCGCCGGCGCCGGCCAGGTGATGACCGGGTTGCCCTTGCCGACGAGCACGTCGGGCCCGGAGGACGTGCGGACGTAATCGACGTCGCCAGCGAACGTCGCCGAGGCGAACCCCTCGAACAGGGTGGGCGGCGCGTTCTTGAGCGGCGCATCCCAGTGCGCGCGGCCGTCCGCCTCGGTCACGCGGTTCGCGGTCGACGTCGAGTACGGCGCCGCGCCGACCTGCGACAGCAGTTCTACTGTTTTTCCGGCGACCGGCTGGCCGTCCTCGTCCACCAGGCGCACGTCGAACGCGTAGGTGCTCGATCCGAACGATGCCGGGATCGGCTCCACGATCTGGAACGACGTCCGCTTCGGCACGCAGGCGCCGGCGTCGCCGGCCAGGAACAGCTGTTCGATCTGAGCGTCGTCGAGCCCGTGCTGGAAGATCTGGAGCTCGTCGAGCGCGCCCCGGAAGTAGTTGCCGACGTTCTGAGCGCCGCCGAACGTGAGCGGATAGCTGCTCGGATTGATCACGTCGCCGACGTTCGGCTCCGTGTGCGCGAGGCGTCCGTTCAAATAGGTCCGAACCGCCCACCCGTCGAGCACGACGACGACGTGGCTCCACTGGCCGAGCGGGAGCGGCACGCCGGTGTCGCGGTAGCTGAGGAGGGCATTGTTCCACTTCCCCCACCCGATGTTGCCGGTTTCGAGCCGGGCGACGCCGAAGAAGTCGCGCGCGCCCATGATCGTGCCGCGCGTGTCCGCCGACGGGTTCACCCACGCCGCGAACGCCAGCTTCTTGTCGCTTTGCATGGCCGGCGAGTAATTCGTCAGCAGGTACCCCACGCCCTCGAACTGGTAGCCCTGCCCGGCGACGGCGTCGACGAACACGTCCGAGGGCAGACCGACGCGCGTTGCGTTCGTCGTCAGGCTCGATCGCGTATTCGAGGTGTTCCCTTCCATCCGCCACCACGCAACCATATCGGGCATCGGGTAGGCGCACACCCCGGAGCCGACCGCGTAATCAACCGAGGCCCAGCCCGGGTTGCCTGCGAGGTCGGTGATCGCCACGCCGTAGTTGCGGTAGCCGGGCGTCGTCGTGTCGATCGGCTCGCCGTTGGTGCCGCCAACGCACGAGGCCACGCCAGAGAGCGCGTCCGAACAGGTGAACGCGGGTTGGACGACCTCGTTGAGGCCGTACAGCCGGAACTGCGGGCTGGCGATCGTGGCGGTGGGCGGCGTCGCGTCGCGTTTCACGAATGCCGACATCGAGGTCGTGCCACCCTCGGTCGTCACGGTGCACGTGTACGTTGTCCCGGGCGTGTCGACGCCAACGACTGCCGTCTCGCACCCGGACGTGGAGGTGACGTCGCTCTCGTTGTCCCACCAGGCCCAGTACAGCGTCACGTCGCGATTGAACCAGCCGTTCTCGTTCGGGCTGTCGCTGAACCCGTACCACAGCTGCGGCGGCGTCGTATCGGTGAAGCGGAACGCCTGATCGAGCCACGCCACCCGGTAGTCCCCCGCGCCGAACACCGCGACGTAGCTCGTGCCGGCGCCGTGCGCCGGCGTCGTCGCAATCAACGTCGTGGAGTCCACGTACTCGATCGCGGTGGCGTCGAGGCCGTCGAAGGTGACGCGCATCCCCGGCTCGAAGCCGGTGCCGGTGAAGGTCACCTGCGTGCCGCCGGTCCCGGGGCCTTGCGTCGGCGAGATGGCGGTGAGCGAAAGCCCCGCGAGCTGCGTGAAGAGGACGCTCTGCTCGAACACCTTGATCGTCGCGGTCCGCGGGGTGGGATCGGGGTTCGCCTGGTTGGCCCTGATCTTCAGCATCCCGCTGCCCCACCCCATCGGCGGCGTCTCGAAGTCGGTCCAGGGCTGCCACTGATACCAGTCGATCCACCACGGCGTGTGCTGCTGCGTCACGACGTTGTAGGTGGCCGCGCCGCCGGCGCCGCCCGGGACGCTCTGTTCGTGCGGCGTGATCTCGAGATGGACCGCGGCATACACGCGATCGGCGTCGTTGTAGGCGTTGGGCGTCAGGTTGAACGCCTGCGACACGAAAGCGACGAGCGAGCCGTCAGCCGAAATCTGCGGCTGGACGCAGCTGTGGTCGGGATCGGTGCCGTCGGGCTTGATGCTGACGCGCGTCGCCGTTTTCAGGAAGCGATCGACGACATACGTATGGGTCGAATTCGGCGGCGGCGCGTTGTCGACGTTCATCGCCGCGGACTGGACCGACACGTACCGGCCGTCTGCGCTGAGCGTCGGCCACTCGGTCGGGCCGCTCCCAGGCACGAGCATACCGGTGGCGTACGACAGCCGGCCGACGTCCACCCGCTGCACGCTGAACGACTGCGCGTCGAACACGTAGACGTCGCGGACGCTGTTGGTGTCGTCGAACGGCGCCGGCGCGAGCATCGGATCGGCCGAGGCGAACGCGACGTAGCGGCCGTCGGACGTCATCGAGATCCCCGGCGAGTCGATCGCATACGGCGACTGGCCGCCAGTTACCTGAAGGTTCAGACGGCGCGTATCGCGGGCCATGCGGTCGCGGCGGAACACGTCCCAGGCGCCGTTCGTGTCGCCAGGCACGAGGTTGCTCGCGGCCGACCGGAACGCGATGTATCGCCCGTTCTCGCTCACTTCGGCGGTGGCGCTCGGTCCGTTGCCGGGGACGGTGCCGGCCGCGCCTTTCGGCGCGCTGACGATCTGGAAGGTATTCGGGCCCGGCTCGTCGTAGATGCCGTTGCGGTCCGGGTCGCGATCCTTGATCACGAGCTGCGGCACACCCGCCGGCACGCCGGTCGCGAGGTTGGTCGCCGCCGTTCTGAACACGACGAACCGCCCGTCCCGGCTCAGCACCGGTTCGTCGCTGTTGCCGTTGCCGAACTCGCCCGTCTGCGGCGCGACCGACAGCGGCGAGAAGCTGCCCATCTGCGTGTCGAACACCCAGACATCGCAGATTGGCGCGTAGTCGGGCCGCATCCACGGCTCACACATGGTGAACGCAATGTGGCGTCCATCCTCGCTGATGACCGCATCGCGGAGCGCGGTGGTGTCCGCGCCGGTAAAGAGCATGCGCGTGTCGCTGAGACGGCGGTCGCGAAGATAGAGCGCGGGTGCGTTATAGCTGCCGAGCGCGGGCGCGTTCGCCGTGAAGACGACGTAGCGTCCGTCGCCGCTGACGGCGTGGCGCGACATCTGGCTCGGGCCGTCCGCGGGGATCGGCGGGTTCAGGGACGGCGGCGGCGTCTCGTTCCTGCCGCTGACCAGTTCGATCAGCCCGTCCCACCGCATCGCCGGCTCCTGCGCCTCGACGGCAACAGGTCCACGGCTCGAAATCGCGGTGACGATCAACGCGCTGCACAACACCGCCCGACTCGCTCGGCCTGCCAGAAACGCACGCATGGGTCCTCCGCACACGGCGGCTGAAAATTCGTTGGGCTGGAAGCGGAGGGTCGAGTGCCTAGGTCGTGCCATCGCCCACCCGGTCCGGCGAGCGGCGCGCGTCGTGCGAGACGACGGGCTAGCAACGAGTTGGGGCGGCCACAGGTTCGTGATCGGTGCAGGTCGTGCCAGAGTGCGCGGTTTCGCGCACGAACGGCAGGTGCCGGATTGAAACACGCCTTACAGGAATCGACGGGCCCAACCTGCCGATAAGTATGGGGAAGGAAGGAGCTCCGACGTTGGCCCTATCGGGATGGTTTCGGCTGTTCGTGCTGCTGGTCGTCGTGACCGCCACTGCGTCCGTTGCGGACGGGGAGATTGTGGCGCCGAAGACCCTGCAGTTGAAGGTGATCGACGTGCACGAGCCGGACGGTCAGATTCTCAGCTACCGGCACCTCGCGGGTTCGACCGAAGTGCATATGCGGGGGACGCGGCTGGCTCCCGAGGCCCAGGTCAAGCTCAAGATCGGCAGCCGTCCCGGCTTCGTCGAGCTGGACATCAACCGCGGCGGCATCTCGGGCTTGAAACCGGCGCATCACCTGGGGAGGGACTTCCTCACCTACGTGCTCTGGGCCGTGTCGGTCGATGGCAAGGCCTCCAACCTCGGCGAGATCACCTTCGACGGCGATCGGCCGATCTCCGTCAACCTGACCACGCCGTACCAGACCTTCTGGCTGATGGTCACCGCCGAACCGAACTACGCCGTCGTCGATCCGAGCGCGCAGGTGGTGCTCTACAGCGTCAAGCAAGCATCGACGACCGAGAACGCGGCGCTCCCGATCAAGGGCGATCTGTTCTACTTCACGCATTACGCGGCGTACGACGCGGCTGCCGGCGGCGCGGACGAGAGCATTCCCAACCAGCTTCTTCAGGCCCGCAAGGCCGTGGAGCTGGCGTCCAAGTCGGGCGTGCTCGCGGCCGGCGGCAAGAGGAACGCCGGCGTGAAAGAAGAGGCGCACACGCACGAAGCGCTCACGCAGGCCAGGAGCTTCCTGGATCGCTCCGAGGCCGCCTACAAGAAGAACCCGAAGGACCAGGCGGTGATCCAATTCGCTCGAACGTCGGCGCAGAGCGCCGAGAATGCGCGCGCGCTCGCGATGGGTGCGGTCGGCGGCCTGCTGGTGCGTCAGCTGGAGAGCGAATTGAAGGAGGTCCGCGACGAGCTCGCCAGGATGAGGACGGTCGAAGCACCGGCCGCCAGTCCGACGGTCACCGCCGCGAGCGTCTCGATCCACGATCCCGAGCCAGCCGCCGCTCCGCTCGTCAAGCAGCCGGCGATGTGGTTCGCCGTCGCCGGATGGGCGGTCGCGCTGATCCTGCTCTTTCGCCGGCGGTCGATTTAGCCGCAGGGGCTGACACCCGCCGGATTGATATGGAACGCCCGCTCGCGACACTTCGGTTCCTCGGAGGCTTGCTGGCGCCAGGCGGCGTGCTGGTGTTCGCCGCCTGGGCGGTGCAGCGCGAAGATGTGGTGCGAAGCGCCGCCGCGCCGTACGCGGCCTACTTCTCGTTCGGCGCGCTCGCGGCCAGCGTGCTCCTCAGCTGGTATTCCGACCAATCCCGATTGCTGTGCACCGCCTCGGCCAGCGTCGTCACCGTTCTCGCGCTGGCGGGATTGGGCACCGACGCCACCACGGTGAAGCTCGCCGCCGTGACTCTGCTCCCGCTGAACTTCACCCTCTTTGCGATCTTGAAAGAGCGCGGGGTGATGACCGTCGACGGCCTGCTCAAGATCGGGATCGTCGGCGCCCAGGCGTTGGGCCTGTGGTGGGTCGCTCAAGGCAATGCGGCCAGCATGGAAGCGCCTGCCGGCTGGAGCCGGGCGTTTGGCGCCGGAGCGGGGCTGCCGTCGATCGCCCGGCTCGCGTTTGCCGCCGGCGCGCTCACGCTCGCGCGGCTGGTGTTCAGCCGGCGCACCAAAGTCGAGCAAGGGCTGCTGTGGGCGCTGGTGGCAATGTTTCTGGGCGTGAACCAGGTCGACGCGGGGGCGTCGGGCCGCGCCGCCGACGCGCTCTTCTTCTACTCGGGCACGGCGGGCCTCGTCCTCGTCTTCGCCGTCCTCGAACACGGATACGACATCGCCTACCGTGACGAGCTCACCGGGCTTCCCGGCCGGAGGGCGTTCAACAATGTGATGGAGCAGCTGGGCGGCACGTACGCGATCGCGATGTGCGATGTGGACCACTTCAAGAAGTTCAACGATACCTACGGCCACGATGCCGGCGACCAGGTACTCAGGATGGTGGCCGCACAACTCTCGCAGGTCGGCGGCGGCGGCCGGTCGTTCCGCTACGGCGGCGAGGAATTCCTCGTCGTGTTCCGAGGGCGCTCAGCGAAGGAGGCGGAGCCGTTCGTGGAGTCGCTCCGCAGCTCCATTGCCGACCGCGGGTTCGTCCTCCGCGGTCCCGATCGGCCGGCACGGCGTCCGCGGCCGGCGCGGGACACGAAGCAGACGAGCGCGCCGCGGGTCAACATCACGATCAGCATCGGGCTGGCCGAGCGATCGAAGCGGCACTCCACGCCCGAACTGGTGCTCGATGCGGCGGACGCGACGTTGTACCGCGCCAAGGAGGCGGGACGGAACTGCCTGATGCTCGACGAAAGCGCCCCGAGCGCCGTCGCGGTGAAGCCGTAACAGCATGGCTTGACATCAGTCTTACGTCTATGTAAGACTGCTCGCGTGTCAAAGTCACACCCGCGCGCGCTCACCGTTTCGCGCAAGGAACTGCTGGTCCTCGAACTGTTGGTCAGGCATGAGCAGCTGTATGGCCTGCAGCTGGTCGCGGCATCCAGGGGACGGCTCAAGCGCGGCACCGTGTACGTCACGCTCGGGCGCATGGAAGACAAGGGCTACATCGCGTCGACACTCGATGATCCGCCACCGGGTGCCGGCGGGCTGCCGCGTCGACTTTACGAGCCGACACCGCTCGGTCGGCGGATGTTGAGCGCCTGGAGCAGCGGCGCGAAGCAGCTGGTGCCGGAGTTCGCGCGATGAAGCGGCCGGGCGCACGCGTCCGGGCGATAGCCGCGCGCCTGTGCCGCGCCGATACGATGGCGCGCCTTGTCGATCCCACGCTCGCCGACCTCCAGGCGGAGTACGGCAACGCGATGAACCGGAACCGGAAGTGGGAAAGCCGGCGGATCCTGGCTCAGGGATACCTTGCCCTCGTTCAAGTCATGGCAGTGCACGGATGCGTGCGGGTCATGGCGATCCTGCGCGATTCCACAGATGAAGATCGTCGCGCCCTGATCCGAACGCTCGGTGCGAGCGCCATGAGTCAGAGGAGACCTTCCATGGATTTGCATATCAAGAAGGTGTGGTTGCCTGGAGCCGCATCCTGTCTGTTGTTTTTCGGATTCTATTGGGTGCTCGTCTGGTTGCCTTTTGACAAGACCAGATTCCAGTTCCTGGCCATCCCATACCTGGTGCTGCCATTCGCCGGCGCCCTCGCCGCATATGGATCCCGCCGAATGAAGGGTTCAGTCCTCGAGCGCATCGTATCCGCCCTGTTCCCGGTATTTGCGTTTGCCGCGCTATTTGCGGTGAGAATCGTGTATGGAGTGTTCTTCGAGGGCACACCTTATACGCTGCCGCATTTCCTGGGCGGCTTTGCCGTGACCCTCGTATTCGTTGTTGTCGGTGGCCTATTGCTGGTACTTGGCGCATGGCCGTTCTGCCGCCCGCACCTCAGAGAACAGTTGCCCTGACAACCGCGCTGCATCAACGGGAAACATCGGTCGACTTTATGAGCCGACACCGCTCGGTCGGCGGATGTTGAGCGCCTGGAGCAGCGGCGCGAAGCAGCTGGTGCCGGAGTTCGCGCGATGAAGCGGCCGGGCGCACGCGTCCGGGCGATAGCCGCGCGCCTGTGCCGCACCGATACGATGGCGCGCCTTGTCGATCCCACGCTCGCCGACCTCCAGGCGGAGCATTCTGTCGCTTGCCGCGTTGGCTTCGGTCGCTTCTTTCACCATGTTGGACAGGGTGGTGCCGACCGCGAACCAGGCCTTCCGAGTCTCGATGATCGGACGACCTGTCGCGAAAGGCGCGAATGAGCTTACGTTAGGGGAACTCCGCCAACTGCTCGAACCGGGTTCGCGCGAACCGATGTCGATCG
>DATNCQ010000071.1:0-8316 GCA_035571515.1 Vicinamibacterales bacterium | reverse complement strand
CGCGTGAGCTTCGTGCCGGGCATCATGCCCGCGTCACGCGCACGAAAGGCCAGCCGATCACACTTTCCGCATGCCGCCGACCGAGCTGACAAGGAGTCCGAACCGCGGCAGTGCCGGGCTGGTCGACATTCTCGATCGCGTGCTCGACAAGGGCCTCGTCGTCGCGGGCGACATCAAGGTGTCGCTCGCGGAAGTCGAGCTCCTGACGATCCGCATCCGCTTGATGATCTGCTCGATAGACAAGGCTGAGGAGATCGGTCTGGACTGGTGGAGGTACGACCGTCATCTCTCGCCGGGCCGTGAGCAGATGCTGCAGGAAAACCTGGAACTTCGCGAGCAGCTCCGGCTGCTCGAGCGGCGGGTCGCGTCGTTGACGCGTGCCGCCGGCCGGCGCGGCCGCGCGACCGGCAAAGCATGACACCGGACTAAGGAGTTCACGATGGCCGTCGAACGAGCTGCTGGCGGAACAAGTCTGATTGACGTCCTCGACCGCGTGCTGGACAAGGGGATCGTCATCGATGCCTGGGTGCGCGTCTCGCTCGTCGGGATCGACCTGATTACCGTCGAGGCGCGCGTGGTCGTGGCATCCATCGACACGTACTTGAAGTATTCGGAGGCGGTCGGCGCCGCGGCGTCCGCGGCGCGGCCGACCATTGAGACGCCGCGCCCGTACGACGAGATCGCGGCGGAAAATGTCTCGCTCCGCGCGCAGCTGGAAACGCCCGGCGGCGGGACCACACGAACGCCGTCCGGCGCTCGCCGGCGGACACGGCAATAGTCGCGGGGGCGCCGCGCGCGCGGCGCCGTGACGGACCGAACCACAGGTAGGCCATGAGCTCGCTTCAGGCGCGGACCTTTACTCGCACACCAGCCGGAACGGCCGTCAACCATGCGGCACGCCTGGAGTTGCTCGAGCACTATCTGGCCCACCACGAGGACGTCGTCCGCTGCGCGCAGTTGAGCCTCGAATGGCTGGCACGCCACGCCGGCGTCAAGCAGTCCGCCTGCCTCGGCGTCGACGCCGAATCGAACATGCTCGTCGGCATCGCTGCGCACGGGACCGTGGGCGACGACATCGAGCTGTCGTCGTGGCCGTTGTCGGACACCTACGATCCGCTGATCGCCGCGCTCCAGTCACCCGTGCCCGTTCAATTCAAGTCGTACCGTCCGAACGGGTACGCCTCGCAGGCGGCCGCGACGCCGCTCGGCCGCGGGCCGTTTACGGCCGTCCCGCTCGGCTTGCGCGGCGGCCTCACCGACACCGACGACATCGCCCCCGGCCTGCTGTTGTTCCGCGCGCCGGCGATGACGCCGGACATCACCTGGCTCGTGACGGTGCTCGGGCAGAAGATCGATCAGGTGCGCGGCCGCGGCAGCCTCGCCGAGGAAGCGCGCAAGCTGCGCCGCGAACGGACGCTGTTCTTCACGATCATCAACGCCGTCACCGATCCGATCATGCTGACCGACATCGAAGGCCGCCTGATCGTCGCCAACGCGCGCGCGGAGAAGCTGTTCGCGGCGAGCGAAGAGGAAAGCGAAGGACGCCGTCGCGCCGTCGAGTTGAACAACATGCTCTTTTCCGCGGCGCTGTCGCGCTCGGCGGTAGAGGGCTCGCCGGAAGCGCGCGAGCTCCTGCTCGTGGACCCGAGTGACGGCTCGGACCTCCTGTTCGAGGTGCTGTCGACCACCGTCGAAGATCCGCGCGAGGGAACGGGCGTGGTCTCGGTGCTGCGCAACATCACCGACCTGCGGCGCGCCACCGAGCAGATCGAGGAGAACTACCAGAAGCTGCGCGTGGCGGAGGCGGCCGTGCGCGCCGAACGCGATCGGCTCAACCTTATCATCGACTCGGTCGCCGACCCGATCATCGTCACCGACCAGACCGGCGCGACCGTGCTGATGAACGCCCCGGCGGAGGAGCTGTTCACGTTCGTGACGGAGGCGAGCGAGCTGGCGTCGCGCACGGTGCAGGCCAACGACGCGCACTTCTCGTCGTTCATCTCGGGCCTCCTGCTCGGCGAGACGGGGCCCGGAGAAATCCGGCGCGGCGAGATTGGCTTGATGAACCCGTCGACGAGCGCGCCGATTCCCGTCGAGGCGATCGCCGGCAAGGTGCTGACCGAAACGGGCGAATTGACCGCGGTCGTGACGATTCTCCATGACCGCCGCGAGGCGCTCGAGCGCGCGCGGCTGTACGAGCAGTTGAAGGCGGCGTCGGACGAGCTGCAGGCGCGCGTGCAGGCGGCGACGGCGGAACTGGCGACGCAGAACGAGCTACTGCGCCGGCAGGCGATCGAGCTCGAGCAGGCCTCGCGCCTGAAGTCGCAGTTCCTCGCCAACATGTCGCACGAGTTCCGGACGCCGCTGAACGCGATCCTGGGCTACACCCACATGCTGCTGCAGGGGGTGGCGGGCGACCTGCTGCCGGCGGTCAAGCGGCAGCTGCAGCGGATCGACTCGAACGGCCGCCACCTGATGACGATCATCAACGAGATTCTCGACATCACCCGCATCGAGGCGGGGAAGATGCCGATGCAGCTCAGCGAGTTCAATCTCAACGAGCTGGTGCCCGAGGTGATGACCGAGCTCGACCCGGTGATCGCCCGATCGAGGCTGACGGTGACGCCGAAGCTCTGTCCCGAGTTGCCGATGGTCTTCAGCGACCGGCAGAAGGTGAAGCAGATCATCGTCAACCTGCTCAGCAACGCGCTGAAGTTCACGCACGAGGGCGGCATCCAGATCACGGTCGGCTACGACCCCGGGGACCGGACCGCCTCGGTGGCAGTGTCCGATACGGGCATCGGTATTTCACCGGAAAACCACGAGAAGATCTTCGAGGACTTCCGCCAGGTGGACGACTCGCCGTCACGTCAGTACGGCGGCACTGGCCTGGGTCTTGCGATCTGTCGCCGGCTTGCCACCGCGCTCGGCGGACGCATCACGCTCGAGAGCACGATGGGGAAAGGTTCGGTCTTTACGTTGACTATCCCCGCTGAAGCAGAACAATGACACAGCAAGAAACCCCGTTGATTCTCGTCGTCGACGACTACCAGGATGCCCGCGAGATGTACGCCGAGTACCTGCAGTTCTCGGGGTTCCGCGTCGCGGAAGCGAAAAACGGCAACGAAGCCGTCGCGCAGGCGTTTTCGCTGCGGCCCGACCTCATCCTGATGGACCTGTCGCTGCCGGGTATGGACGGATGGGAAGCGACCAAGCTGTTGAAGGCCGATGAGCGGACCAAGCACATTCCCGTCGTTGCGCTGACGGGCCACGCGCTGGCCGGTGCGTCGGAAGGGGCACGGAAGGCGGGGTGCGATTCGTTCGTGACGAAACCGTGCCTGCCTGACGATCTCGTCGTCGAAGTGCGGCGCATGCTCGAAACGGTCAAGAAGGGCTGAGGAACACACCGCGATGGCGAAGACCCCCAAGCAACCATCCGGGCGTAAGCCGACAGGCCGTACGGCCGCCGCTGCCCGGCCACGGGCGGTCGGCGGCGCACGCCCCGCGAAGCGGACGGCAGGAGCCGCGGCGCCGGCGCGCGCCGCGCGCCCGGCGCCGAGGAAGAAGGACGAGGACGACACCGCGGTGACGCGGGTGACGCACGAGACGGCGGTGCGCGGCACCGAGACGCGCGTCGAGCGCGTGGTCGAGCGGGCGCCGCGGCCGAGCATACCGGACGTGGACCGCGCGGCGGGCCGCGGACGCTACGTCTACTGCATCATCCGCGCGAGCCAGCCGCTGAAGTTCGGCGCCATCGGCATGGACGAGCAGTGGCCCGAGGTCTACACGATCAACTTCAAGGACATGGCGGCGGTCGTCTCGGAAATCCCGCTGGCGCCGCTCGATTCCACGCGCGAGAACGTCCTGGCGCACGAACGCGTCAACGAGACGGTGATGCGCGATCACACCGTCATCCCGATGTCGTTCGGCACGATTTTCAAGACGCGTGAAGACATCGTCGAGCTGCTGCGCTCGGCCTACGACGCGTTTGCCGACGTGCTGTCGAAGATGCAGGACAAGCTCGAGTACGGCCTCAAGGTGCTCTGGGACCGCGACGAGATCGTCCGCACCATCGAGCAGGAGGACGAGGACATTCACCGGCTGAAGACCGAGATCTCCTCGCAGAAGGGGTCCACTTACTTCGCGCGCATGCAGTACGGCCGCCTCATCGACGGCGCGCTCCAGCAGCGCTCCGAGCGCTACGTCGCCGAGTTCCTGCAGCGGCTGCGGGACGTGTCGGTCGCCTCGCGCGTGAACCGCGCCATCGGCGACAAGATGATCATGAACGCCGCCTTCCTCGTCCAGCGCGACCAGGAGCCGGCCTTCGACCGGCGCATCAAGGAGATTGCATCGACGTTCGACAAGCTGACGTTCAAGTACACGGGGCCGTGGCCGCCGTACAACTTCGTCAATATCCGGCTGAAGCTGGAGCGCGCCGGGCAACACTAGGCGCTTCGCGCAAGAAGTCATGTTCCTCCTCGATTCGCTCATGATCAACGGCATCACGTGGGCGCTGAAGACGGCCATCACGGCGGCCGAGGCCGAGATGAACGACGACACGGCGCTGCGCGAGCAGCTGCTGGCGGCCGAGATGCAGCGCGAGATGGGCGAGATCACGGACGAGGACTTCGCCGACATCGAGCGCGACCTGCTCGCGCGCATCCGCGAGATCAAGCAGCGGCGCGAGGGCGGCTCGGGGCCGCTGGCGTTCGGCGAAGGGGAGCCGATCGAGGCGGGCGAGGACAGCCGCTTCCAGATCGAGGCGAGCGTCTCCGGCGACTTCCACGACCCCCACGACGCCCCGCACACCACCATCGTCGAGGAACCGCCGCCGCGGCATGGCCTTATCGGCATGAAGCGGGGACAGACCGAGCAGGTGCTCGACATCGAGCCGACGCGGGCGGAGACGCTGAAAGAAGGCGCGCTGCCGCTGCCGGCCGGCAAGCGGCGCGCGAAAGCGAGCGTCCGCACGGCCCCCGCCCGGCGCACGCGCAGCACCCGAGCAAAGCGAACCGCTCGGACCACGCGAACGACTCGAACGGCGCGAACCTCCTCCCGCAGGACTAAAATCCGCTGATTGTGAGCGCGACGCTCAGCTACGTCTTCTGCCTGCTCCGTAGCGCCAGGCGGCCGACCCTGCGCGGCATCAGCGAGGGGATGCCCGGCGGAGACGAGCTGCGCGCGATCGAGGTCGGTGACGGTGTGTGGGCCGTCGTCCAGAGCGTGCCCGAGGCGGAGTACGGCGAAGCGGCGCTGGCGCGCGGCCTCCAGGATCTGAACTGGGTCGGTCCGCGCGCGGTCGCGCACGAACGCGTCATCGAATCGTTCCTCTCCGCCACCGCGCTGCTGCCGATGCAGCTCTTCACCCTCTTCACGTCCGACGACCGCGTGGCCGAGCACGTGCGATCCGATCGCGCGCGCATCGGGCGCATCCTCAAGCGCGTCGAGAAGAAGGTCGAGTGGGGGCTGCGGCTCACGTGGAACGAGAAGGAGGCGCGCGAGAAGGCCTTGAAGCGGCCGGCACGGACGGGGACCGAGTTCCTCGCGCGCAAGCGCGACGTGCTCGACGTCAGCCGCCGGCGGCTCGCCGCGGCGCGGACCGCGGCGACGCGCGTCTACAAGGCGATCGATCGCCAGGCCGCCGCCTCGCAGCGGCGCACGACCCTGGAGCGCGCCGCGCCGGGATCGCGGCTGCTGCTCGACGCGGCGTTTCTGGTGCCGGTCGCGAGGAGCGGCGCGTTCAGGACCGCCATTCGTGAACAGGCGCGGGCGCTGCGCGGCACCGGCATCGAAACGTCGCTGACCGGCCCGTGGCCGGCCTACAACTTCATCCAATGAGCCTGCCCAAAGCGCCGCGTCAGCGTACGGAGGCCGAGAAGATCCTGGGTCCCGACGATGCCTCGCTGCTCGACATCGTCGACAACCTGTTGAACAAGGGTGTCGTGCTCAGCGGCGACGTCACGATTGGCCTCGCGCAGATCGATCTCGTCTACGCGCGCGTGTCGCTCCTGCTGTCCGCCGCGGATCGCGTGCTGCCCGGCGAGCAGCGGGAGTTCATGACCCGGCATCGCGCGCGGCACGAGCTGCGCGCCCGGCTCCGCGGCCAGTCGCCTTCCGCGAGGGTGCCCAGCCGCAGCCGGTCGCGTGCGTGACCACCTGCGTGTACGCGCTGGTGAGTCCGGCGCGGCGGCGCCTGCGCGTGACGGGAATGGCGGGGGAGCCGCTGCGTGTGATGACGGTGAGTCGCGTGTCCGCGGTCATCGGCGGCATGAGACGCGTGCCGGCGCCGAGCATCAGGAACCTGCGGCGGTACGCCGCGGTCGTGGAGGCGATTGCGGCCGAGGCGCCGGCCATCCTCCCGGCGCGTTTCGCGACGACGGTCGCCGATCGTGAAGAGCTCGCCTTCATCCTCGCGTCGCGTGGAGCCACCCTGCGGCGCCGCCTGCGCGCCGTCCGTGGCCGATGCCAGATGACCATCCGCCTCCTCTCGCCGCTTTCGGAGTCGGAGTCGGAGTCGGATGACGCCCCGTTGGCGAGCCGGAGTGCGATAGCGGGCCGTGCGCGACTCCGGCTCGCACCTGAGGCGACTCAGGGTACGCAGTATCTGCAGCGGAGGGCGGCGCTGGCGGCCAGTGCGCGCGCGATTCCGGGGTTTGCGCCGATTCGCGCCGCGGTCCGGCGCTTCGTCAAGGACGAGCGGGTGGAGAAGCGAGCCGGCATCGTGACCGTCAATCACCTGATCCCCCGCGCGGCGGCGCCGCGATATCTTGCCGCGGTCGAGCAGGCGGCGACCGCGAACCACCTCCGCCTGATGGTCAGCGGGCCGCTGGCGCCCTACGCCTTCGCGGACAATTGGTGAATGGCAAAGAAGGCGGCAGGCAGGACGCCGCGTCCGCGTGCCAGGCCCGCGGCGGGAAAGCGCGCCCGGAAGCGGGTGGTGACGAAGCGGGGCGCCCTGACGATCACCGAGGTCGCGCAACTCGACGGCCTGCGCCGCGAGCTCGAACGCGCCGGCCGCAAGGCGTCGCCGCTGCGGTGGAACGCCGATCCAGACGATGTCCAGCGCTCGGTCGCGCAGCTGGTGCTCACGCTCGTCGAGTTCATCCGCCAGCTGCTCGAACGGCAGGCCATCCGCCGCATGGAAGCGCGCACGCTGACGACGCGCCAGACGGAAGACGTCGGCCGCGCGCTGATGAAGCTCGAGGAAACGGTCGTCGACATCGCGGCAAAATTCGGTATCCCGCGTGAAGATTTGAACCTCGACCTTGGCCCCGTCGGAAAGCTGCTGTGAAGCCGCGCGTCGGAATCTCGCGCTGCCTGCTCGGCGACGATGTGCGGTACGACGCGACAAACAGGCGCAGCCCCGCGGTCGCCCTGCTCTCCGCTGATGTCGAGTGGGTGCCCGTCTGTCCCGAACTGGAAGTCGGCATGGGCGTGCCGCGCGAGCCGATTCAGCTCGTCGCGCACCCCGCCGGCGTCGCGTCCGCCGGCGAGCGCGTTCTCCTGCTCGGCGTGGAGAGCCGCGCCGACTGGACGGCGCGTATGGACGCGTGGACCGGCACGCGCTGCGCGGCGCTCGCCGCGGAGCGCCTCGGCGGCTTCGTGCTCAAAGCGCGCTCACCGAGCTGCGGGCCAACCGGTGTACTCGTGCATCACGCCGCTCGCGACGCCACCGCCACCGGCAGAGGGCTGTTTGCCGAGGCGCTTGCGCGCGCCGTGCCGGGTCTGCCGATGATTGACGAGGATGCGCTCGCGGACCCGGCCGAGCGCTATCGGTTCATGCGCGAGGTCCTCGCCCGCCTGCGCCGCTGACGCGGCTTCGGCGAGGCAAGCTGCGCTTTCGCCGCTGACGCGGCTTCCGACTTCGCGCTAGCGCTTCGTCGGACGAGTCGGCGAGGCAGGCTGACACCGGCCGCACCAGTAGGTGACCCGCGCGTTCTCGCCCTGCTTGCTCCGCGAGATCGGCGTCCCGCACCTGCGGCACGGTCTTCCACCCCGCCCGTAGACCGAGAACGCCGCCGGCCGCTGGACGGCGCTCGCGCGCATCAGCCGCCTCGCCGCGTCGACGACCCGCGAGACCTCGTCACGCGAGAGCGTGCCGGCGCGCGCGAACGGATCCACGCGCGCGACGAACAGCGATTCGGACTTGAAGATGTTGCCGATGCCGGCGACCACCTGCTGATCGAGCAGCGCCGCCGCGATCTCCGTCTCGGTCATCGCCTGGATGCGCGAGACGACTTCTGCCGCGTCGAACCCGTCGGCGAGGATGTCGGGCCCGAGATCGCGCACGGCCGCGTCGCGTTCGAGATCGCGCGC
>DATNCQ010000070.1:0-38946 GCA_035571515.1 Vicinamibacterales bacterium | reverse complement strand
CGACGTTGTCAGAAAAGTAGCCGCCAGGAACCGAGGCGACGGTCACGGCATGGCCGAGCACGTCTTCGAGCTTCTGGCGGCTATCGGACCACTCGGCCCGCATCTCGACGAGTGTGAGCGAATTGAATCGCGCCGGATGCGATGCCGAGTGGCTGCCGATCATGTGGCCACGCGCGTCGAGCTCGCGCAGTTGTGCGGGGGTCAGGAAGCCGCGCTGGCCGATGAAATCGGTGGTGACGAAACAGTGGCCGCGCCAGTCGAGCGCCTCGAGGCGATCGGCGGCGACGGTGTAATAGGACTCGCCGCCGTCGTCGAACGTGATGGCGGCCGGGATGCCGCACCCGGGCTCGGGGCTCGGCAGCTCGCTGCTGCGCAGCAGGTCGTGCGCGAGCCAGGGCGTCTCGACGTCGACAGCCGCGAGCCCATCGAGCTGGGCCTCGAAGGCGGGCACCGTGAGCTTGTAGCGATCGGCGCCTGGCGACCGGAATCCGCTCTCGCGCGGATCCGACGCGTAGACGTCATGAAAGAGCAGGGATACGACTCGCATCTCGTCTCCGGCGCGCGTCCCACTTCCAGCGGAGATACGCGGTGAGGTGTGGCTGTCCCCAGACGGCCGATGCACGCCCCTCGACGGCGACCGGCGGCACCTGCTCGCCGCGCGAGAGCGCGGTGAGGATGCCTGCGATGCTGTCGAGGTTCTCCGTGACCGTCCGGTACTGGATGACCGAATGCGACTCCTCGACCTCGTCGAAGGCGCAGGTGCCGTGGAAGAAGATGGGGCCGGTGTCGATGCCCGGATCGACGCGCAGCAGCGTCATGCCGACGCGCTCGAAGTCGCGACGCGTCAGCGCCCAGAAGCAGCCGTGCGCGTTACGGTACTCGGGGCAGATGCCGGGGTGCAGCACGAAGGTGCCCACGCGCGGCACGCCGAAGATTGCCTGCTTGAGGATGATCTTGCAGCGCGCAATCGCGAGGTCGGGCCGCAGCCGCTCGAGGAACTCGCGCGCCTCGTTCGAGTTGGGCGACGTCACGACGAGGCGCGGCACGTCCGCGAGGTCGGCGGGATAGCGCTGGCGCAGGCGCGCGATCTCCGCCGCCTTCCACGCCTGGTCGCGCCGCGCGAGCCGCAGGCGCGCGAAGACGCGGTAGCCGACGACGTCGAGGAACCGAAGCCAGCCGACGCGGCGGATTTCGCGCTTGGCGGCGCGCCAGAGGCGGCTGCGCGGATCACGAATGATGATGAGACCAGCCAACCGCAGGCTGCTCGCCAGCCACGACGCGAGCCCCTCGGTGTCGAGGGGATCCTGCTCGTGACAGATCAAGACCACGGATGGCTTCTCGTCCCGGATATGCATGCTCGGCAACCACCTCTTCACAGCGTGCTTCGAACTGGCGCGCGACCGTCGTCCACGAGTAGTTGGCTTCGACGAGCGCACGGCCCGCGTCTCCAAGCGCCTGCCGCCGGGCGGGGTCGCGGAGCAGCCGGATGACCGCATGGGCGAAATCGTGGGGGGTGTCGGCGGCGAGGAAATGACGTCCCGACTCGAGCGCGAGCCCCTCGGCGCCGACGGTCGTCGAGACGACCGCCTTGCCCATGGCCAGCGCTTCGAAAATCTTGATGCGCGTGCCGCTGCCGGCGCGCAGCGGCACGACGTAGACCGATCCCTGCGCGATCGACGGACGCACGTCGTCGACGGTGCCCGTGACGTGCACGCCGGGCTGCGTCGCGAGCTCGCGGACGCGCGCGCCGGGGTTCCGGCCGATGATGGTGAACGAGGCGGACGGGAACTCCGCGCGCACCCGCGGCAGGATCGTGTCGACGAAGTAGCAGACGGCGTCCTCGTTCGGATGCCAGTCCATGGAGCCGCTGAACACCAAGTGCGCGGGCACTTCGGCGTCGGGACGCGGCGTGAAGTACTGCGTGTTGACGCCGGTCGGAATCGACACGACGCGGCTGCCCGCGCTCATCTCCGCGAGCCGATCCCTGTCGTCGTCGGAGACCGCGATGGTCAGCGACGCGTTGCGGCACGCTTCGGCTTCGCACGCGCGCACCTTGCGCCACTCCATCTCGAACAGCGCGCGCTTCCACGACGTGGTCTCGAGGTTGGCGAGCCGCTGCCAGATCAGGTACTCGACGTTGTGCTCGAAGAGCAGGACGGGCACGTCGCCCCTCGGCACGTTCGCCGCGGCGAACAGAAAGTCGGCGACGCACAGGTCGACGTCACCGCTCGCCAGCGCCTGCTCCACCTCGCGGCGGACGGCGCGGACGCGCCACTTCCAGAGATCGACGGGGTAGTGGGAGAACCAGGAGCGCGCCACGGCGGCGCCAAACGACGCACTGCCGCGCTTGGGGACCGCGTAGGGGACCGAGACCACGCGCTCGCAGTGGGCGAGCTGCTGCTGGAGGCCGTCAGGATCGTCGCCCTGCCCGTGGGTGGTAATCACGGTGACCTGGTGCCCGCGCGCCAGCTCTGAAATCGTGTTCAGGCTGCGGACACGGCCCCCGGTGGTCGCCGGCCACAGGCCCCCCATCTTCACCCAGAGGATTCGCATACGGGGGGATGGGTGATCAATATCGGTGCCGCTGTAAGTTGTTGTATTGCGGTGAGATGAGGGGGGAAAAGGGAAAAACGGTTCACCCTTCTCCGGATTAGGTTCTCAAGGCAGGTTCGCGTTCCGCTTGGTTTCCACAGTTCGGCTTCGGGGTTCAGTTCGGCGTCGCCGAGCGACGCCGGAACCGAACATGAACAGGAACGGAGAGGCGACGACTACGAAGCGTGAATTGCCCGCGCCGACGCCGTGACGATGGCCGGCGGCGCCGGCCTCCGCAGCGTCTCTCGCGTCCTGGCCGGCGCGACGTCGCGCACTTCCGTCGTATCCAGGAACCGCCGGCACCACAACTCGAACGACAGCATCGTCCAGAGCTGCAGATCGAGATCGCGGCCGCGCGTGTGCAGCCGGAACAGGTGCTCCACGGCGCGCGTATCGAAGATGCCTCGCTCGCGGCACGTCGGCGAGAGCAGCACGTCCCGCGCGAAGGTGTCGAGATCGTTCCGGAACCAGCGCGCGAGCGGCACCGCGAAGCCGTGCTTCTGCCGGTCGATGATCGAGTCGGGCAGGATGCCGCGCATCGCCTTCTTGAAGATGTGCTTCGTGTCGCCGCCCTGGAGCCGGAAGCGCGCCGGGATGGTCGCCGCGAACTCCACGAACTTGTGATCGAGCAGCGGCGGCCGCGCCTCGATCGAGTGCGCCATCGTCATCCGATCGACCTTCGTCAGGATGTCGAGCGGAAGGTAGCGGTTGATGTCGTCGTACTGCGCCGCGGCGAGCCAGTCGCCATCGGGCTCGCGCCATTCGGCGCGCGCGGTGGCCCACGCGTCGTGCCGCGCGATCTGCACCAGCGCTTCGCTCCGGAACAGCCGCCGCATCTCGTCGGTGTGGAACATCGTCGAGGCGTCGAAATAGCGGTCCGGTCCCTCGAGTGCGAGGTGGCGGAGGAAGCGGCGCCCCGTCATGCCGAACGGCATCATCGCGCCGACGGCGCCGGCCGTCTTCCGCAGCGCGCGCGGAATCTGCTCCCGCACCCGCTCGCGTCCCTCGACGACGTACTTGTCGTAGCCGGCGAACAGCTCGTCGCCGCCGTCGCCGCTGAGGACGACCTTGACGTGCTCGGCGGCGAGCTTCGACACCATGTAGGTCGGAATCGCGGACGTGTCGCCGAACGGCTCGTCGAGGTACCACGTCAGATCCTCGACGATCTGCACCACGTTCGGCCGCAGCACGAGGTCGTAATGGTCGGTGCCGAACTTCGCCGCGACCTCACGCGCGTGCGGCAGCTCGTCGTGCGTCGCTTCCGCGAACCCGATCGAGAACGTCTTCAAGTCGACGTCCTTGGGGCGCGACATCATCGCGACCACCGCGCTCGAATCGAGGCCGCCGCTGAGGAACGCGCCGACGGGAACGTCGCTGATCTGGTGCAGCGTCACCGCTTCCGCCAGGCGCTCACGCAGCTCCTCGACGAACTCCGCTTCGGTGGCGCGCTCGTTCGGCGAGAAGTCCAGGTCCCAGTAGCGCTCGATGCGCAGGTTGCGCCCCTGGCTGCCGACGGCGAACCGCGCCGGCTCCAGCTTCTGCACGCCCTTGACGATGCTCCGCGTGGCGGGCGTCGCCAGCGTGGTGAACAGGTGGCCGACCGATTCCCAGTCGAGCGAGCGCTCGACGCTGGCAATCTGCAGAATGGGCTTCAGCTCCGAGGCGAAGAGCAGCTCGCCGTCGCGCTCGCAGTAGTAGAGCGGCTTGATGCCGAGGCGGTCGCGCGCGAGCAGGACCTGCCGCCGGCGCGTGTCCCAGATGGCGAAGGCGAACATCCCGCGCAGGCGATCGACGCAGCGGGGACCGAGGTCCTCGTAGAGATGGACGATCGTCTCGGTGTCGCTCTCGGTGCGGAACGTGTGACCGCGCTTCAGCAGATCGCGGCGCAGCTCCTGGTAGTTGTAGATCTCGCCGTTGAAGACGATCCAGACGGTGCCGTCCTCGTTGGAGATCGGCTGATAGCCGTTGTTCAGATCGATGATGCTGAGGCGGCGCATGCCGATGGCGACGCCGTCGCCGAGGTAGACCCCCTCGTCGTCCGGGCCGCGGTGGGCGATGACGCCGCACATCGCCCGGATTTCATCTTCACGAACGGGTTGGCCGTCCCAGCGCACGATTCCGGCGATACCACACACAGCAGACTCCTAGGTCCGGCTGAAGCCGGACTCTACCGGGACCAGGGTAGCGGTGGGGTCCGCCTGCAGGCGGACCCGCTCGTCCTTCAGGCCGGCGAGATAGCTCAATCCGAAATAGACCACCGCGTAGGTCACGCCGCTGGCGCCGAGCGCCACCATCGGCTGCAGCGCGGTCGCGCGCGTCAGCCAGATCACGGGCACGGCCGCCACGCCCGCGCGCACGAAGATGCCGGCGAGCCGCGACCAGGGAAGCGTGTGCGTGAACGGAAGGTGCAGCAGGTGCGCAATCCGCCCGACGCCGACCAGGTTGACGAGCAGCGTGCTGACGAGCGTGACGAGCACCGCGCCGCTCATGCCGAACGACGAGAGGAACCAGCCGATCAGCGCCGCCACCATCGCCAGGCGCATCAGGTTCATGACGAGCAGGAATCGCGTCTGCGCGAACACGCGCAGGACCGCGTTCACGGCGAAGATCGACGGCAGGATCGTCAGCGCCCACACCATGAAGATCGGCACGCTGGCCGCGTAGGTCGTGGTGTAGAGGGTGACGATCAGCTCGCGCGCGACGACGAAGAGGAACACCGACAACGGCACCATCAGGAAGGCGAGCCGGCAGATCGTCTCGTGCCAGAGCGCCACGGTGGCCTCGCCGTGCGCCGTGACGCTAACGCGCCCAGTCTGCAACTCTCCCGGCGCGTTAGTGTCACTAGAGACGCAGTGTCCTTGGGACGCAGCGTGGCCGGCTGGCGTGTGACCCGGCCGCGCTGCGTCCTCCGCCATCTTCACCATCATGACGTTCACGGTGGAGGTCATGATCATGTCCACGAGCGGAATCTGCAGGCAGCCGACGGCGTAGACGGCAAACGTCGCCGAGTCGAACATGCCGGCGACGATGTACTGGTGGTAGTTCTGCTGAATCACCTCGACGCCGACGGCGAGCGCGAAGGGGAGGGCGTAGGCGAGCTGCTCGCGCCAGAGGCCGAGGTCGACCCGGAACTCGCGGCCGTACTGGCGCCAGATCGCCACCACCACCAGCACGACGCGCAGCGCCGCGAAGGCGGTGGCGCCGATGAACACCGCGCGCAGGCTGACGAACAGGAGCGCGGGCGCGACGAAGAACAGCGTCCGCACGATGTCGGAGCACGCGTAGGTCACCGCCGCCATCACGTGCTTCTTGCGCGAGACCATCACGATCTCGAGCACCGTCGACATCAGCATGAACGTGAGGAACAGCCCGGCGAGCACCATGTAGTCGGCGAGCGCCGCGTTGCTGAGCCGCGCGGCAATCTGCGTGCGCCACGCGTAGAGCCCGGCCAGGCAGGCGAGGCCGGCCGCGGCGAGCGTGATGAGGGCGTTGCAGACGTAGCGCGGCATGCGCGCCGCGTTGCGCGGAACGAAGTAATAGAGGCTCTCGGCCATCCCGAGCTGCGCCAGGCCGTAGAGCGTCCCGTAGAGCAGGAAGAACTGCTTGTAGGTGCCGAACGCCGCGGGCGCGAAGAAGCGCGCCAGCACGATGCCGATCGCAAACGACGCGACCAGGCCGACGACACGGCCGGTGACGAGCAGCGCCGCGGGGCGGGTGATGTCCTGCGCCTGTCCCGCCGCAGCCCCGGCGGGGCGAAGGCGGACCTGTCGCGCCGCAGCCGCCGTGAGGCGGAGACGGAAGTTCATGACCGGTGCACCCGTTCGCACCGGCGCGCGGGCGGCCAGAGATCGTGCGCCTGGCAGCTCAGGATCTCCGGGATGAACTCGCCGTCGCCGTTGACCGACGATCCCTGCCACAGCAGGAGGCGCTGGATCGTCAGCAGCGGATGATGCGGGTCGTCGTGGCGGCACGCCGTATACGCGAAGCGATAGCCCGCGCGCGCGACTGCCTCCACGACCTGGGTATTGAAGTGGCCGCCGGGATACGCGAAGTGATCGATCCGTTCGCCGAGGTGGCTCTCGAGCTCCGCCTTCGACTCCTGGAGCTCCGCCGCGATCCGGTCGGGCGACTCCACGGGCAGCGACACGTGCGTACTGGTGTGCGAGCCGACCGTGAAGCCGCGCCGGCGCATGTCGTTGACCATCGGCCACGTGACCGTGAGCGGCACGTTGTGGAAGCCGTTGCCCACGCTCAGCTCGAGCCCTGTCATCAGGCGGCGGACGTCCGCCTGTGGCAGCTCGGGCAGCAGCGTCGAGACGGCCACCATCGGGTTGACGACGTTCGAGCGGCGCGCCAGGTCGTGCGCCGGCAGCCCCAGGTCGCTGAGGAGGCCGTACATCCTCGCCCGCGGGTCCTCCCAGCAGCGGAACGCCTTGGCAACGAGGTGATACAGCTTGTCGTGAATCTGCCACGCGGGGCGTCCGACGAGATCCGTGACGACGAACATCGCCGCCGGAATGCCCTTGCGCTCGAGGATCGGCAGCGCCAGCTCGTACACGTCCTGGTAGCCGTCGTCGAAGGTGATGGCGGCGACCGGTTCGGTGAAGGGGAGCCCGTTCAGCAGGCGGTCGCCGATCTCGTCGAGCGAGACGAAGCGGAACGAGCGGGCGAGACACTCGAGATGGCGCTCGAACATCGCGACGCTGGTCAGCATGCTCGGCATCTCGACCGTCGACTCGGCCTCGAAGTCCTCGACGACGCGGTGGTAGCCGATGACGAGCGGCTGGTACTGGCCGCGCGCGCCGGCGAGGCCGCGGTCGTGCACCTTCGCGATGGCGGAGGCGACCGCGCTCTTCACCTGGTTGCGCAGGCGGCGAACCCTAGGAGACATAACGCTCAATCAAAGCCTTGGCGTGGCGGCGGGCGTGGTAGAGCCCACGATGAATCTGCCCGCCGATGCGCGGTGGAAAAAGAAGTACGGTGCGGAGCTCGCGCGCCTGGCGGGCCCACAGGAACTTGTAGGGCTCGACGCCCCACAGCATGTCGAACTCGCCGGCGCCTTCGTCGATCGCCGCGCGAATGGAGAGCGCCATCAGCACGAGCCCGATGCTGTGCTGCTGGAACTGCTCGTTGAAGCCGTGCTGATAGAAAGAGAACGTGCCGTCGTAGAGGAAGCCATACATCACGGCGGCGATGGCGCCGTCGAGGCGCAGGACGAACATCCGCAGCCAGCCGCGGTCGAGGGCGCGCCGGGTGAGCTCGTCGTGAAAGGCTTTCAGGTCGTCGGTCGCGAACGCGGTGCCGCGCTCGTCGAACCGGCGATCGTGGTACTCGACGATCTTCGCGAGCGCGTCGCGGCGCTGCGTGTCGTCCGTGACGCGCTCGAAGCGCACGTCGAACTTCTGCTCGAGCGCGCGCATGCGCCGCCGCACGTTGGCGCGGTGCGACGAGCCGAGCGTCGCCAGGTAGGAGTCCCAGGTGTGCCCGGCGAGCGGAATATATGGGCAGGTTCCGCCCGCCGTTGTCGTCCTCGCCCAGCCGCCTGCCTGCAGGCGGTCGGCAAGGAGGTCGGCGACGGCCGAGGGTCCGAGATGCGTGAGACGAAGCGTCGTGCGCTGCGATCGGAGGAACTGTTCGATCGCGGGGAGAGCTTCGGCTTCCCGGCCGCGGCGGACGATCACGTCGAGATAGTCCGAGCCCACGGCGCCGGTCGCCAGCATGTCGAGACAGGGAAGGTAGGCGGTGCCGGTCGCGGTGCGGAACGGCGCCACGGCAATCAGCTCGGTGCCCGCGCGGACGGCCACCATCCGCAGCTGCGAGGATCCCGCCAGGCGCGTCCACCACGTATGCAGCCACTCCCAGGTGAGGAACGGCGAGGCGGAGGCGCTGGCGCGCAGGAGCGAGCTCCATTCGGAACGCAGCGCCGAAAAGCCCCACGCGGAGTCGATGAGCACACACCGGATCTCGGACGCCGGCTCGACGTGGCAGGCGGGGTCCGGCTGCGGTTCCGCGATGCCGGGAGCGATCATGCGGCCTCGCTCGCCATGCGGGTCCGCTGCGACCCGCCGAACAGCACGTTCACCTGCCGCGCGACGTGCGTGATGTGGCGCGGCGACAGGTCCTGGTGAATGGGCAGCTCGAGCACGTGCGTGCGGAAGAAGCGCGCGTGCGGCCCCATCTCGCTTCCGCTGCCGACCGGGTCGTTCCAGAATTCCAGCGCATCGACGCCGCGGCGGCGCAGTGCCTCGGCCGCCTCCGCCTTGTTCGGCACGATCACGGGGAAGAAGAGCGGGCAGACGCCTTGTGGCAGCACCGGGAACATCGTCCTTACGGACGGATCGAGCTCGCCCAGCAGCTGCTGATAGTTGGCCGCGCGGCGCCGGCGGATGTCCTGGTAGTCGAACCGCTCGAGCAGCCGCGACGAGATGCGCGACATCGCGAGATCGACCTCGTCGAGGGCGAACCCGATGTCGCCGACGTTGGCGCGCTCGACCTCCAGCGCCCCGGCCGCGACGCCCATGCCGCGCTTGACGGCCTGCAGCGCGGCGCCGATGCCGTTCACCTGGCCGCGGATGCGCTGCACGAACAGCTCGGCCATACGTCCCGCGACCGACGCCGATCCTGCCTGCCGCAGCGCCACCCGTTCGAGCGACTCGATGCGGCGATCGTTCTGGACGAGCAGTGCCCCGTTGGGGAGCGGCAGCGTCTTGTAGAGGCAGAACACCGACCACTGACCGAAGGATCCGAGCGGGCGGCCGTCGGCCGTCTCACTCAGGAGCGAGAGGGCGCAGTCCTCTACCAGGAGCATCTCGCGCCTGCGGCAGAGCTCGGCCAGCGCGTCCATCGGCTGTGCCCAGCCTGCGTAATGGATGACATACAAAAGGTCGGGCCGGTGCGTACGGCAGAGGCGTTCCACCTCATCCGGGTCCCACTGCATGTCGGGACCGACAGGGCAGTAGCGGACCTTCGCGCCCGCCGCCTCGATCGCCATGATCTCGTTGCCGCTGTAGTAGTCGGGCGCCAGCACTGTCAGCGAGGGGTTCGATGCGACCAGCGCGCGGAACAAGTGATAAATCGCATTACGCGCGCGGTAGTAGGCGAGGCGATGCGGCGCAGCGAATGGATACGGCATCGCGCCCTTCACCGCCCGACGAACGAGGTGTGCGGCGGACAGCCCCTGGTACGTCGGGACGAATGTGCCGACTACGCTCGCCATTTCCTGATCTCCGGCGCCATCTGAAATTTGATGGAATGCAAAAGCCGGGCTCGTCTGCTGTTCGAAAACACGAACAGCCAGTCATGGGGGCGCGCCGCCGGCGTCCATTCCTGCTTCCACGGCTCCGTGTCGCCGAGAAAGTCGATCTCCCGCAGGCCGCGCGCGTAGCCTTCCTGCGCGGCGAAATACGTGAGGAGCTTGAAAGGCGAGCACGTATGGAACTCGCGGTCGTGGCCCGTCTTCAGCAGGAACAGCCGGCCGTCGGCCACCGCGCTGTACGAGACGGCGATGCGCCTGCCGCCCACGGTCAGGAACACGAGGCGCAGCCACCCGCCGTCGGCCCCGCGCTCGGCGAGCAGGGTGTAGAACTTCCGGACGGCCGGGTCGGAGGTGATCGAGGTCCCCTCCTGGTCCTTCCAGCCGGACGCCTCGAGCCGCCACGCGTCATCGCACGCGCCGGCGATCGCCGTCTTGTCCGACAGGATTTCGAGAGCCGGCTCACCGATCTGCGTGAGACGTGACAGGCGGTTACGGACGTTCGACCGGAACTTCGCGGGCAGGCTGGCCCAGTAGCTCTCCCAGGTGCCGGAGAGCTCGAGGTACGGCGAGTCGGTGCTCTTCCACGTCCCGACGGGCAGCCCCTCGGCGGCCGCGAAACGCGTCATCGCCACCGACGTCGGTGAGCCTTTCAGCAGCTGCGTCAGCTGCACCACGTCCCAGTGGTCGATGTCGTCGCGCAGTGCGTTCCAGATGGCGCGATACACCTCGTCGGCGTCGCCGCTGACGAGAAAATCCGTGCGCGGCGTGTGATCGTTGGCCAGCAGCGCCAGCCGCCTGATGGGAAGACCGTAGAGGGTGGCGGTCTCGCGCATCAGCGGCGCGATGCCGACGATGCGGTCCGCGTGGCGGACGACGACGATGTGCAGCTCGCGGCTGCTCTGGAAGCTGTCCCACCACGTCCGCACCCACTCGTGGCGGAGGAACGGGTGCGGGACGTTGGCGCGTGCGACCGCCTCGTTCCATTCGCGCTCGAGCGCGAGGAATGCGGCATAGTCGTCGACGACCTCCGTCGTGACGAGTCCCGCATCCAGAGTCCCGAGTGCCGGCAACGTTCCTAACATGCTGCTGACGGAAGCCGCTTGCGCTGCTTTCGCTCCAGGAGCTCCACGTACAGGTCCTCCGTCGAGCGCACCATGCGCCTGACGGAGAAGTGATCGACGATGCGCGCGCGCGCGGCGGCGCCGAGGTGGGCCGCCAGCTGTCTGTCCTGCAGCAGGTGGACGATGCCGTTGGCCAGGGCGGAGGCATCCGCGGGCGGGACGAGCACGCCGGTGACGCCGTCGACAATCGCCTCCGGGGTGCCGCCGACGCGCGTGGCGACCGTCGGCGCGCCTGCCGCCATCGACTCGAGCACCACGTTCGAGAGCGCCTCGTTGAGCGACGGCATGACGGAGACGTCGACGCTCGAGAGCACCGACGGCACGTCGCGGCGGAGGCCGGTGAAGATCACGTCTCCCGCGACGCCGCACCGCTCCGCGTACTGCTGCAGCTCGCCCAGGTACTCGCGGTCCATCGGGCTCGTCTCGCCGACGATCACGAAACGCGCGTTGGGCACCCGGGCCCGGACCATCGCGGCGGCTTCGAGAAAATGCTCGAGCCCCTTGAGGCGCGTCAGCCGCGAGATGACGCCGACGAGCGGCGTGCCGTCGGCCAGCCCGAGCTCGCGGCGCAGCGCCGCGCGCGGCGGCGCGTTGTCGAACCGTGACAGGTCGACGCCGTTGCGGATGACCGAGATCTTCGACGCGTCATACCCTTCGCCGATGAGCCAGTCCCTGACCGCGTCGGCGTTGACCAGGATGCAGTCGGCGAACTGGCAGGCGTAGCGCTGCACGCGCTTCTGCATCGCCGTCAGGTACGGGGCACGGTCGCGAATCGACGCGATGGTGACCGGCGCGACCAGCCGCGCGGGCGGCGTCGCGAACACGTTGCCGTAGAAGTTGTAGGCGTGCACGATCTGGATGCCGCGGCGCACGATGTGCCGCGCCAGGCGCGCCTGCTGGGCAAACGCGGTGACGCTGCGGAACGTCGCCACCGGGTACTCGGTCAGCGGGATGTTGCGCTGTTCGAGCTCCTCGACGAAGCCGCCCCAGCGGCGCAGGCAGGCGAACTCGACGTCGAAGCGCGTGCGGTCGAGTGACCGCGCCAGCGCCATGAACTGGTTCTCGGTGCCGCCGCACATCAGCGTCGGCACCACGTTGAGCACGCGGGCAGTGGTCAAGGGTGGTCCACGAGGGCCCCGGGGGTATCGAGGCGGGAAAGCCGCGCACGCGCGATCTCCGCGCGGCACGTGTTCTTCAGTGCCACGGCCAGCCCCGCGATGCTGAAGAAGTAGAACTGGTACGCGATGGGGTGAAACATCGCGGCGACAAGGAACGCGACGAGCGACACCTGGATGCCCGCCGCGAGGGGCTGCAGCTCGGCGACCGCCGGATCCTTCCGGGCGCGCCGTTCGACCGCCCACGCGCTGCGGAAGCAGAGCAGGTGGAGCCAGGCGAAGAGCAGGAACCCGGGGATGCCGAGATCCACGGCGTACTGCAGGTAGACGTTGTGGACCGACCGCCAGGTCTGCGGGCCATTGCGATACTGGTTGAGGGCGATCATGTCCTGCCCGAGGCCGACGCCGATGATCGGGTTGTGCGACACGACTTCGAGTGCGACGCCGAAGTCCTTGTAGCGCCCCTGCGCGGAGCCGGTCTTGTCCTGTTGCATGTTCGTGATGGTGCTCAGCCGCTCGACGTACGTCTTCGGCAGCAGCGCCGGCACGCTCAGCGCGACGAGGAACAGCGCCAGCGCGGCGGCCCCCGACTTCCGTCTCACGAGCACGACCAGGAACATGAAGAACGTGGCGGTGAGCGCCAGGAACCCGGCGCGCGAGAACGTGACGATGACGCCGCCCATGCTGAGGAACGCGACCGCCGTGGCGAACAGGCGCGCGGCGCCCCGCGAGCTGAGCGCCAGCGCACCCGCAATGGGGATGATCAGGTTCAGCATCAGCGCGAGATCGTTCGGGTTGCCCGTCAGTCCCGAGCTGCCCATGTAGCCGACGATGCGAACGAGGCCGTCCTGGCCCGTCTGCATCACGTGGCCCGAGAGGTAATGCCAGATGCCCGTGCCCGCGAGGGGGATCGCGCAGAGCGCCAGCGTCCACGCGAGGCCGCGCAGCCGGGCGGGCGTGTTGATAATCGTCGCCAGCAGCCAGAAGAAGGCGATGGCCTTCAGGTACTGGTCGGTCAGCAGGTGGATGCTGCCGCCCGGCCAGTACGACATCGGGATGGTGATCGTGGACCACGCGACGAGCGCCAGCGCGATGCCGATCTCCGGCGCCGACGGCGTGACCGCCTGCTTGTGCGCCGTGCGCTCCATCACGTGGGCGGCCATCGCGATGCCGCCGGCGAGGAACGCGATGCGAATCAGCTTCAGGACGGGGAACCACGCCTGCGGCGAGAGCAGCAGCACGAAGGTGAACGCCACGAGCGCGTAGAACGCGGACTGGCTGCCCTCGAGCGCGGCTGGAAGCGCCGCTGCCTTGATCCTGTGTGGCACACCCTCAAGGTGTGCCCCGCGGGGTCGCGCCTGCCACCAGGGGCCGGCGGGTCCGCCGGCCTGTGGATCGAGAAGGCCGGCCGGACCAGCCCCGCGTACAGCGATGGCGTTCACTGTTGTCCAGCCGTTGGACGCGCCGGCGTCGGCACCCGCGCGGGAATCCACGAGACGTAGGGAAGGCCGTCGGTGCCCGTGGGCGCCAGTGCGGTCGTGCGTGCCGTGGGCCACGCCAGCGGCGGGCGCAGCGGCGCGCGGCGGCGGCGCACCTCGGTCGCGCCCTTGCCGAAGAGGACGGTCGCGACGGTCTCGAGCAGGATGCGCACGTCGAGCCAGAGCGAGCGGTTCTTGATGTAGTACAGGTCGTACCGCATCTTCTCCGTCTCTTCGGCGAGGTTGTTCGCGTAGCCGTAGCGGATCTGCGCCCAGCCGGTGACGCCGGGGCGCACGGTCGACCGCAGGCCGTAGTAGGCGATCTTCTCCATGAAGACCGCCTGGTTGGTGACCGGGTGCGGCCGCGGCCCGACGAGGTTCATGTCGCCGCGCAGCACGTTCACCAGCTGCGGCAGCTCGTCGAAGCGGAACCGGCGCAGGTAGTGGCCGACGCGCGTGATCCGATCCACGTTGTCCGAGACCCACTCGGACCGCGCCTCCGCGCACGGGTGCATCGTCCGGAACTTGATGAGGCCGAAGGAGCGCCCGCTGCGGCCGGCGCGCTGCTGGATGAAGAACATCGGCCCGCGTGAATCGATCTTGACCGCGATGCCGATGGCGATGAGGAACGGCGCGCAGAGCAGCAGGCCGATGATGGCGCCGACGACGCTGACGACGCGCGCGAGGAGGTCGGCGGCGCCGTGGTTGCGGAACCCCTTCGCCAGGATGAGCATGCTCGGCCGGATCGCTTCGATGGCCAGCTTGCCCATCAGGCGCTCGGAGAAGTCGAGCGCGTCCTCGACGACGATGCCGCGGACGCGCGCTTCGAGCAGCGTCTGCAGCGGCAGCCGATCGCGCCGGTCGGCGAGCGCGACGACGATGATCGCCGGGTGCAGCCGGCTGATGATGTCGGCCAGCGAGTCGCACGGCCCGAGCCAGCGGTTGTGATCCGGCGAGCCGGGCTCCGGCTCCTGGTCGTCAACCGTGCCGGCGACGATGTAGCGCGGGTTCTGCGCGGACTCGATCTCTTCGATCAGGGTGGAGGCGAGCGGCCCCGATCCGAGAATCAGCACGCGGCGCGACTGGTCGCGCATGTCACGAAGTTTTCCTACCATGGGTCGGCGCTTACGCCTCCGTTGCCACCTGCTCGGGGAAGTAGTCCTTGTAGTACGCGTCGTAGTAGCCGAACATCGGCTTGCTGTCGCGGTTGAAGACGATGCCGAGCACCTTGCCCGGGTCGAGCATGTTCAGCGCTTCGCCGAGGAGCTTGCGCGGCGTCTGGTTCGCCGCCACCACCATCAGCACGCCGTCGACGGCGTTGGCCAGCAGCGCCGAGTCGAAGACCGGCAGCAGGGGAGGCGTGTCCACGACGACGAAGTCGTAGCGGGAGCGCGCTTCGGCCAGCACGGCGTCGAGTCGCGACGACCGGAGAATCTGGTGCACGGCGCCGTTGCGCGTGCCAGCCGTCAGAATCGACAGGTTGTACGGCTTCAGCTTCTGCGTCGCGCTGTCGAGGGTGGTCTGCGGGTTCGCCACCACCTCCGTCAGCCCCGGCGCGGCCGCGTCGATGGCGAGCTGCCGCGCGACCGCCGGGCGACGCAGGTCGGCGTCGATGAGCAGCACGCGCGCGCCCTCGGCGCCGCGCGCCAGCGCGCCCGCCAGGTTGATGGCCGTCAGCGTCTTGCCTTCGCCGGCGGCGGGGCTGGTGATCGCGATCACCTGCATCGTGCGGGTGCGGCGCAGCCGCTCGAGGGTGAGGCGGAGCCCCTGGTACTGTTCCGCCGCGAACGAGCCGGGCGAGGTGAGCGCCACGAGGTGCGGGTCGATATGTGTCTTAGCCATCTCTCTGCTTCCCTGAACCGCCTAGCCGGCGCGCCCGATCAGACGGGCGAGTTGTTCGTTGCCATGAGCGAAATACGCGGATGCGGCGGCGACGAGCGCGATCATCGCGATCGCCGACACCGTCGCCAGGCCGGCGAGGAACCGGCGCTTCAGCGGCATCGGCCCGATGGGGGGAATCGAGACGAGGATCGGCACGGTGGTGAACTCGCGCAGCTCGTCGATGCCGTGGAACGACGCGTCGAACTGCTCCGCGGTGAGCACCATCGCGACCGCCGCCGCCAGCGCGAGGAGGATGGCCATCAGGATCAGCCGGATGCGGTTCGGTCCCGTCGGGCCCTCGGGCGGCAGCGCCTGCTCGAGGACGCGGAACTGCTCGCCCTGCCGGTCCGTCTCGACGCTGGCCGAGAGCTGCGCCTCGTCGTAGCGCTTGAGCATGTTGTCGTAGAGGTCCTTGGCCACCGCGCGGTCGCGCGTGATGAGCGCGTATTCCTGCTCGCGCTCCGGCGCGCCCTCGAGCCGCTGCTCGAAGGAGGAGATCGTGCCGCGAATGGCGGCCTCCTCGTCCTTCAGCTTGGCGAGCTCGGCGTCGAGGCTCTCGATGGTCTTGCGCCGCGGCGCCCTGGCATCGTCGGCCGCCGCGGTCGATGCGGCCGCGGCCGCCTGCAGCGCCTCACGTTTCTTCACGAGCGCCGCCTCGTCCTGCTTCTGCTGCTGCTCGAGATCGGCGATCTGCTCCTGCATCCGCACCACGTCGGGATGCTTGCTCGTGAACTTCGTCTGCAGCGTCGCCAGGTCCCCCTTCAGCTTCTCGAGCTGTTTCAGCCGCTCGATCATCTCGGGCGAGGCGTCAGGGTTCTCGGCGCGGGCGATGTTGGTCGGGTCCTGCAGGCCCTCCATCAGCTTCTCGCGCTGCTCGATGAGGCGAATCTGCTGCTCGCCGTTGAGGCGCAGCTGCGTGTTCATCCGTTCGAGGGTCGCCAGGTTCATCCCGATCTGCTGCGGCAGCTGGCCGGTGTACTTCGTCGTGTACTGCGTGATCATCGAATCCTGGCGATCGAGCTGCGCCTTCGCCTCGGCCAGCTGCTCGCGCAGGAACTTCAGGGTGCCGAGCGCCGACTGCGACCGCATCGAGTCGTTCTGCTGGACGTAGAAGGAGGCGATGGCGTTGGTGACGTCCGCCGCCGTCTTGGCGGAATCGCCCGTGTATTTCAGCGTGAACGACACCGTCTTCACCTTGCCGCTCACCTGCTCGGGACCCGAGGGGTTCACTTCGACGTCGCTGCGCAGCTGGTTCAGCGCGTCGTCGACGGCGCCGTGCGTCAGCAGCTTCGGATAGAGGTGAAAGCGGTTGATCAGCGCCAGCGCGCGGTCGCGGCTCAGGATCTCCTGCTTGATGATGTGCAGGCGGCTTTCGAGCTCGCCCGGGGCCGACTCCGCGGAGCGGACGATGTTCTCGTCGATCGGGCGCTCGATGAGCACGAGCGCCTGGCCCTGGTAGATGTCGGGCAGGTAAATCGCGAACGAGATGCCGGCCGCGAGCACCGCGGCGAACGTCGCCAGCGCGAGCAGGCGGCGCCGGCGGAGGATGTCGAGAATCCGCACGGCCAGCGAGTCGTCGGCGGCTGAAGCGAGCAGGTCACGCGCCATTGAAATCCTCTCCTACGGAACGACGATGATGTCGCCGGAGCGCACGAAGATGTTGTCCTCGTCATTGCCTTCGGCGACCTTGCGGTAGTTGAACTTGATGCGCTCGGTCTTGGTGCCGTTCTGTCGCAGCACGACGATCTTGTCGCGGTTGGCGAACTCGGTCAGGCCCTGCGCGCGCGCGAGCAGCTCGAGCACCGTCGCCTGGCTCTTGATCTCGTAGTCGCCCGGCATCTTCACCGAGCCGACGACGGCGACCTTGAAGTTGTGCACCTCGCGGATGATCACCGAGACCTCGGGAGAGGGCAGGTACTCGGCGAGCTGCGCGGTGAGGTGCTGACGGAGATCCATCGGGGTCAGCCCCGCGGCCTGGACGTCGTTGACGAGCGGCAGCGACAGCTTGCCGTCGGGACGCACCGGCACCGTGCGGCACAGGTCGGGGCAGTTCTTCCACACTGTGATGTCGAGGACGTCTTCGGGACCGATCAGGTATTCCTTCGCCATGTCGACCGCGCTGGAACTGCGGACGATCGGCGGCGCTACGGGCAACGCGGCCGGCGGAGTTGCCGCGGCGGCAGGCGTCACGGGCTCCGCGGGCGCGGCGGGATCCACGGTGGCATCGGCCGACGTCGCTTCGGCGGGACCCGAAACGGGCGGCGGCACGAGGCGCGCGGCAGCCGTCAGATCGGGCTGCGCGGGCGAGACCGGATCCGGGCCGCGCTGCGAGTGCATGAACGGCACGGCGCACGCGCTGAGCAGCAGCACCAGCGGCACCTGACCGAGAACGGCGATGGACGAACGGCGGATCATTTCTCAACCCCTTTCGCGCGCGCGGCCGGATCGTCCGGCCCCTTCGTGGAACGGCTGTAGCGCGGCGCCACGGTGACGCTCACGCCAAAGATGTGCCGCCACACGTCGGCGTCGGTGAAGACGTTGCGGCGGATGTTGCCCTGCTGGTAGTCGACGCCATAAGACGCGTTGAACGTATAGAGTCCGCCCGGCGTCCACGACGCGATGAATGTCTGGCGATAGTTGGTGAGACGATGCGTGTCGAGCGTGTCGATGGCGCTGACGGCCGAATGGCTGCTCACCTCGATGGTCCGCCGGAACGGAACGGTGACGCGCGCACCGCCGCCGTTGAGGACGACGGGACCGCGGATGCCGAGCACGATTGTCTCGGTGTGCGCGTAGTCGACGCCGAGTTTGAGGCGCGGCGTCTCGCGCGTGAGGCCGGCGTTGATTTCAGGCTGCAGGCCGCGATACGACGAGACGCGCGGCCCCGCCAGCAGCGAGAACCGGCCGGCCGGCGAGAACTGGTGATCCCAGCCGCCGAGCACCGCCACCGAGTCGCTGGCGTTGGTCGCGTCGATCGGATCGGCGAAGTGGCGCTCCTGCACGAGGCCGCTGAGCGAGGAGCGCGCGTCGAGAATCTGCGACAGTCCCGCGCGCACCATCTGCATGCGCCCGGTGCCGTTGTCCACCAGGCTCTCCGCCGTCCAGTCGTAGGCGGCGGTGACCGCCGTGTGCGGCCGGAAGCGGTGCGAGAAGTTCGGCGACACCTCCCAGCGGTGCGCCTGGCGGCGATCGGTGAGGATGCCGGTGCCGATGTTGATCTCGCCGGGCGTCTCCGTGCGGTCGTACTGCGCCATCAGTCCGAGCGTCGTCATGTCGGTCGAGCGGTACTTCAGGGTGGCGTCCCCGTGGCGCCGCGCGTCGATCATCGTCAGGTCGGCGTGATTCGAGTGCTGCGAGTCGAACGTGAACAGGCTGGAGATGTTGAGGCGGCGCGTGTCGATGGCGGTGCCCAGGCCCGGGCGCACCGTGAGCATGTGCCCCGCGTCGCCCTGCGCCTGGGCGAAGAGGTTGTCATCGTAGAGACTGCCCACCGTCACCGACGGCACGGCCTCTATATGCGACTGCGCCGCGGCGGTGGCCGCGTAGAGGGCGCCCGCGGCGACGAGCAATGTGGTGACGGCTGGTGCTTTCATATCCCCTGTTCGTCCTTCAGTTACGGCTCACCTACGGCGCGGCTGAAGTGCAATAACTGTTCACATATTTCCCGTTCCAACCGTTTCGCCAATCTGGCTACCTGGGTTCCCACAATTCCCCGGGACGGTCCAAACGAGGCCGGTTCGGACGCGGCGGCGGGGTGATCGACGCCGCGCTGGGAAGCGCGCTTCCACTTCAGGGTCACGACGCTGCAGCCATCAACGGTCGGCAGCGGGTCAACTCCCGATGCCCAAACCCCCACACCCCAGGCAGGTCGACTCCCAACGACCAGCTCCCAACGCCCAGGGAGCGCTCCCAACGCCCACGCAGATCTGTTGAGAGTTGGAGACTGGAACATCCGTGTTCCTGCGATCTGCCCGTTGCGAGTTGCGAGTTGCGAGTTAGGAGTTGCGAGTTGGAAGTTGGGAGTTGGAAGTTGGAAGTTTTCAGTGACGCGTGCGCGACTGCGGAGCGCCGCCGCGCCAGTTGACGACCGGGTGGGAGAGCGCCTGCTGTTTCAGCGAATCCGGGTCCACCGCGTGCGTCGGATAGCACGCGGCGCCGACGGAAATGCGCAGTGGCGTCGTGAACTCGTAGTGATCGATCCGCTGCACGAGCCGGTCGATCACCCTGGTCGCGTTGTCGTAGTCGGCGTCGAGCAGGACGAGCGAGAGCACCCCGGTTTCAGTGCTCCCGAGCAGGTCGGTATCGCGCACCTCGTGGCCGATGATGCGCGCGACCTCGTCGAGCGTGCCGTCGTCGGCCGTCACGGTCATCCCGTCCCACTCGCGGCGGGTCTCGAGCGCCACGAGCGTGAGGTAGTTCTGCGAGCGGACGGCACGCTTCATCTCGCCGTCGAGCACGAACTCGAATGCGCTCGACGTGAGAAGGCGCGAGCCTTCTTCTTCGAAAAATGCGTCGGCCATCGGCTACGAGGCCTTGTCCAGGCCGTTCTCCTTGATCTTGTAGAGGAGAGCCTTGTAGCTGATGCCGAGAATTTCCGCGGCTTCCTTGCGGTTCCAGCGGGTGCGCGTCAGCATCCGGAGGATCAGCTCGCGTTCCGCCTCGCGCGCCGCGCTGCGCGCGATGTCCTTGAGCGACACGTTCGCGGCCGCGCTGGCGCCCGCCGACGCCGCCACGGCGGCGACCGAGTCGATGCCGAGGCCGGCGGGGGCCACCGCCGCCACGGCTACCGGCGCCGCAGCCGGTGGAGGCATGACCGGCTGCAGCGGCGGAGCCATCGGACGCGGAATCGAGGAGGAGGTGTGCGGCCAGTGATGGAGCTGTGGGGCCGGCTGCTGGAGCTCCTGGACGATCGGCGCCTCGCTGCCGAGGACGACCATCCGCTTGATCATGTTCTCGAGCTGCCGCACGTTGCCCGGCCACTCGTGCTCGAGGAACAGGTTCGCCAGTTCCGCCGAGATGCCCGGGAACGGCTTGTTGTACTGCACCGAGTACTTCTTCACGAAGTGATCGGTCAGCATCGGGATCTCCTCGCGGCGCTCGCGCAGCGGAGGAATGGTGATCGTGACGACGTTGAGACGGAAGTAGAGATCCTCGCGGAACTTGCCCGCGGCGACCGCATTCTCGAGGTCGCAGTTGGTGGCGGTGATGACGCGCACGTCGACGCGCACGTCGGACTTGCCGCCGAGGCGCGAGAACTCGCCGTCCTGCAGCGCCTGCAGCAGCTTGGCCTGGAGCGGGAAGCTCATGTCGCCGATCTCGTCGAGGAACATCGTCCCGTGGTTGGCGAACTCGAACTTGCCCGGCTTGTGCTGGATGGCGCCGGTGAACGCGCCCTTCTCGAACCCGAACAGCTCCGACTCGAGCAGCTCGGTCGGCAGCGCCGCGCAGTTGACCTTCACGAACGGCTTGTCCTTGCGCAGCGACTGCTCGTGCAGCGCGCGGGCGACGAGCTCCTTGCCGACGCCGCTCTCGCCGCGAATCAGCACCGTCACGTCGGTGTCGGAGACGCGCTCGATGAGGTCGCGTACCTCGTGCATCTGCCGGCTGTGGCCGAAGAGCATCGTGTAGCGCGATTGCTCCTTCAGCTGCGCGCGCAGCGTGGCGACCTCCTGGCTGAGTTGATGCTGCTTCAGCGCCTTCTCGATCACGACCTCGAGCTCGTTCTCCTCGAACGGCTTGCAGAGGAAATCGGTCGCGCCGAGGCGCATCGCCTGGACGACCACGCTCGTGCGGCCCTGGCCGGAGATCACGATGATCGGCACGTCCTTGTCGATCTTCTTGAACGCGGCCAGCGCAGCCAGCCCGTCCATGCTGCCGGGCATGACGACGTCGAGCAGCACCGCCGCGGGACGTTCCGCGTGGAAGCGCCGCACGGCTTCATCCGCGTTCGTCACCGTCAGCGCGTTGTAATTGCGCGCGCCGAGGAACGAGCGCAGGAAGCCGCACATCGCGAGATCGTCGTCTACGACCAGCACCTGAGATTTCTGACTCATCGCCCACAGTCCTTCTGCCCGCCGAGTTCGCGGACGAGGTCCGTCGAGCAAGCGAAATGCCACAGCAGCAAAACCTTGGAACTGAAGGTAAAAGTGGAATTTCTGGCGAATCGGTTCGCGTCGAAAGGGAAAAGGCGCGCCCTGAGGGAAGCGCCGTTCTCATAAAAGCTGGGAAGAGGGTCGGCCGTTACGTACTCAGCAGGAGTGACCCGTCACGGCCGTTCGATGCCCGTCTCCTTGATCTTGTTCAGCAGGGTCTTGTAGCTGACGCCCAGCAGTTGCGCCGCCTTGCGGCGGTTCCAGTGCACCTGGCGCAGCGTGTCGGCGATGACGGTGCGCTCGGCCGAGAGCGCGGCCTCGCGCGCGACGTCTGACAGGCGGCGGCCGTCCTGCGTCGGCGGCGGCGGCACGTCCTCGGCGTCCTCTTCCTCGGCCGCGGCGTCGGCGGCGCGGGGCGGCGCGGCGGCGGCCTGCGGCGGCGCCGTCGGGGACGGCGCATGGAAGGCGGGCGGCGCCGGCTCGATCGGCGGCGGAACCGGCACCAGCCGCGGGCGGCTGATCTCGCGCACCACGAGCTGTTCGTCCTGCAGGATGACGAACCGCTTGATCATGTTTTCGAGCTCGCGCACGTTGCCCGGCCACTCGTAGGTGAGGAAGCGCTGCCGCAGGTCGTCGGAGAGCGGGCGCACCGGCCGGTTGTAGCGCTGCGAATACTTCGCGATGAAGAAGTCGGTCAGCTTCAGGATCTCGTCGCGGCGCTCGCGCAGCGGCGGCACGTACGCCTCGATGACCTTCAGCCGGTAGTACAAGTCCTCGCGGAAGTCGCCGCGCACCATCATCTGCTCGAGGTCGCGGTTGGTGGCGGTGACGACGCGCACGTCGACAGTGATCTTCTTGTTGCTTCCGAGCTTGGTGAACTCGGCGTCCTGCAGCACGTGCAGCAGCTTGGCCTGCAGCGCCGGCTTCATCTCGCCGATTTCGTCGAGGAAGATCGTGCCGCTGTGCGCCTGCTCGAACTTGCCGATACGCGTGGTCGCCGCACCGGTAAAGGCGCCCTTTTCGTGTCCGAACAGCTCGCTCTCGAGCAGTTCGGCGGGCAGCGCCGCGCAATTGACCTTGACGAACGGCCGCTGTTTCCGCGTCGAGCGCTGATGGATGCCGCGCGCCACCAGCTCCTTGCCGACGCCGCTTTCGCCGCGAATCAGCACGGTGACGTCGCTGTCGGCCACCTGCTCGATGATCAGCGCGACCTGCTGCATTGCCGGGCTCTCGCTCCACCCGATGAAGGCGTCGCTCTGGTCGTCGCTCAGCTGGCGCCGCAGGTCGGAGAGCTCGTGCACGAGGCGATTTCGCTCGAATGCCTGCTTGATGGCCGCGTCGAGCGCGATCTCGCCGAGACCCTCCGGGTCGTCGGGCTTGACGACGTAGTCGGCGGCGCCGAGGCGTACCGCTTCGACGATGGTCGCGGCCTGCTCGCGGCCCGACAGCATGATCACCTGCAGCTCGGGGCGCGCCGCCTTCAGCGCCTTGAGCGTCTGCAGGCCGTCCATTCCCGGCATGGCAACGTCGAGCAGCACGATGTCGGGCGGCTCGCCCTGGCGGATGGCCGCCACGATTTCGTCGCCGCGCGTGTAGGAGCGCGCCTCGTAGCCGCGCAACGCGAGAAACGTCCGGAGATACCCAGCGAAGCCGGAGTCGTCGTCAACGACCGCGATGTTCGCGGGGCGTCGATCGTCGGAGGAGCTGTTCACGGCGTCGGAGCCCGCGCCCGCCACTGCTGTCATCGTCTCTGACCTCAGGTTCGAAGGGGTAATCGGAGTGCGGAACCCGCGCGCGGACGCTCGCCGGGCGCCGACCAGAGCGCGCCGCCAAGCGCTTCGATCACGCGCCGCGCGACGGGGAGCGCGAGCCCGAGCCCGCCGCGCCATTCGTCGAAGGGAGGCGGAGCACCGAGGCTGGCGGCCACGAGCGAGGGTAGCGCCTGTTCCTCGCCGACCGCGAGCACGGCCCACGGCGGCGCGCCGTCGACGACCGAGCACTCGGCGACGATGACGCCCGGTTCGCCGCGCTCTCTCAACGCCGCGTGCAGCAACGTCCGGAACGCCACCGAGAGCCGGGCGCGATCGCCGCTCACGGTGACAGGCCGGTTTGGCACGCGCACATCAAGTCGCACTCCGCGGTCCTCCCCCTCATGCATATCACTCGCCAGCTCCGCCACGAGGCTGCACACGTCGACTTCCATGCGCGCGACGGCGAGTTCGCTCGATTCGAGTTTACCGAGATCGCTCATCTCGGCCACCAGCGCGCTGATGCGGTCGCACGAGCGTTCCGCTTCCTGGAGCATCTTTTTCTGCTTGTCGGTCAGCGGCCCGCCGTGCTCTTTCAGCACCATCCGGATGTAGCCGCAGACTACGGTGACGGGTGTCCGGAGCTCATGCACGGCGAGCGACATGGCCCGGGGGAAGCGGTCGTGTTCGGGCGGCACGCGTACGGCTTCGATAAAAGCTCGGCGCCGGCGCGGGGTACGCCGAGGCCTCCTCCACTCGTGACACTACCACGCGAAGCGCCCCGGATTACCTCGGCCGTGACGGCGAAGCGGCCTATAATTAACGTCATGTTGATCCGCAAAGCCGCCGACCTCCGGTACTCGGAGATCACTCCGAAATCCCTCTACCTCCGCAGGCGCGAATTCCTGCAGACGGCCGCGGGTGCCGCGATGGGGGCCGCGGCTGCCGCGGTGACATCACCATTTGCCGCGCGCCTCTCCGCTCAGCAGAAAGGCCAGGGCACGGGCCACGGCGCCAAGCTCGCGAACGTGAAAAAGAGTCCCCTCAGCACGACGGGCGAAAAGCTCACGTCGTTCGACGACATCACCAGCTACAACAACTTCTACGAGTACGGTCCCTACAAGGAGGATCCGAAGGAGAACGCGTGGCGCCTCAAGCCGCGCCCGTGGACGATCCAGGTCGACGGCTTCGCCGAGAAGAAGGGGACCTTCGGCTTCGAGGAGTTCACGCAGCCGTACGCGCTCGAGGAACGCGTCTATCGCATGCGGTGCGTCGAGGCGTGGTCGATGGTGATCCCGTGGGTGGGCATTCCGCTGAAGGACATCATCGCGACCTACAAGCCGACGTCGCAGGCCAAGTACGTCGAGTTCGTCACCGCGTTCAACCCGGCGCAGATGCCCGGCGAGTCCACGCGCATGCTGCCGTGGCCGTACGTCGAGGGGCTGCGCATGGACGAAGCGATGAACCCGCTCGCCATTCTCGCCGTCGGCCTCTACGAGGAAGCGCTGCCGAACCAGGACGGCGCGCCGATTCGCCTCGTCGTGCCCTGGAAATACGGCTTCAAGGGGGTCAAGTCGATCGCCAAGATCCGCTTCGTCGACTACCAGCCGAAGAACACCTGGCAGGTGATGACGCCGAACGAATACGGCTTCTACGCCAACGTCAACCCGAACGTCGATCACCCGCGCTGGAGCCAGGCGAGCGAGCGGCGCATCGGCACCTTCTTCCGGACCAAGACGCTGCCGTTCAACGGCTACGCCGATCAGGTCGCGTCGATGTACTCGGGGATGGATCCGAAGAAGCTGTATTGAAGCCGATCGTCCTCCTCAAGAGAGCCATCTTCGCCGCGGCGCTCATCCCCGCCGCGGCGCTCGCCGCCGACGCCTACCGGGGCGAGCTCACCGCGAACCCGATCGAGTACATCACGCACACGACCGGCGACTGGGCGATCCGCTTCCTGATCATCACGCTGGCGGTGACGCCGATCCGGCGCGTGACGGGGTGGAACCCGATCATCCAGCTGCGGCGGATGCTCGGGCTCTTCGCGTTCTTCTACGCGACGCTCCACTTCCTCACGTGGTTTGTGCTCGACTGGTTCTTCGACTTCCGGCAGATGGTCAAGGACATCGCGATGCGTCCGTTCATCACGCTCGGCATGGCGACCTTCGTCATGCTGCTCGCGCTGGCGGTGACGTCGACGCAGGGATCAATCCGGCGCCTCGGGAGGCGGTGGACGCAGCTGCACCGGCTGATTTACGTCGCCGCCTGCACGGCGCTGTTTCACTTCTGGCTGGCGCGGAAAACGGTCGTGCCGCAGTTCCAGGTGCTCCTGGTCGCGGGGGTGGTACTACTGGGGTTTCGCGCCTGGTGGACGCTGCGCACGCGGACGCGCGCACGCCCGCGCGTCGATCGCGCATTAGGGGCGGAACGATAGATACGCCGGTCAGCATACGCCCGAGCTTGCGATTTGGCTTGGCCGCCCCGTCACCTCGCATTACATTCGCAGGAACGGGTGCATGGGGATCCCCTCCGAGTCCACGGTGACACCCACGCTCAACCCTCTCGTCCTGATCGTCGAAGACGACCTCAGTACGCGCCTGCTCTACCGCGAGTACCTGCAGCACGACGGCTTCCGCACCGTCGACGCGCACAACGGCCACCAGGCGCTCGAAAAGGCGCGCAGCCTGCGGCCGAACGCCGTGCTCACCGACCTGGCGGTGCCCGGCATGGACGGCTTCGAGTTCTGCCGCGCGCTGCGCGACTCGCCGGCGACGCGCGAGATTCCCATCCTTGCGGTCACGGGACACTCTGAATATCTGGACGACCCAGATCGGTTCGCGCAGGCAGGCATCGCGCACGTGCTGATCAAGCCGTGCGCGCCCGACATCATCGCCTACGAGCTGCGGCGGCTGCTCGGCGACGCGCGCGCTACGCTGATTTCCTGACCCGCAGCACCTTCGTCAACGCGTCGGCGAGCACGTGCGGCTCGAGCGGCTTGCCGAGGTGCGCGTCGAAGCCGGCCGCGAAGGCGTTCTGCACGCTCTGCGGGTCGGTGAAGGCGGTGACCGCGACGGCGGGGATCGCGCCCAGCGAAGAGGGGAGCGCGCGCACGCGGCGAATCAGCGCGTAGCCGTCCTCGCCCGGCATCGCGATGTCGGTGAGCAGGACGTCGGGACGCCATTCGGACAGGATCTTGATCGCGTCCGACGCCCGCCCGGCGGTGCGCACCGACACGCCGTACATCAGCAGCATCGTCGCGACGAGTTCCTGCGTCGACGCATCGTCGTCGACGGCGAGCACCCGGCGCCCGCGCAGCGTGAGCGGCAGCACGTGACCGGGGCGCGCGGCGCGTCCCGTCGGCATGCGGACGACGAAGATCGACCCGCCGCCGGTGGTGTTGTTGTCGGCGGTCACCGTGCCGCCGTGCGCCTCGACGAGGTGCCGCACGATGGCGAGGCCGAGGCCGAGGCCGCCGACGGTGCGCGTGGTCAGCGATTCGCCGCGGCGGAACGGCTCGAAGACGTGCGGCAGGAACGCCGGGTCGATGCCGGGGCCGCTGTCCTTCACCACGATTTCGAGATCGGTGGGGCCTTCGCGCGCGCTCACCTCGACGCGCCCGCCGGCGGGCGTGAACTTCACCGCGTTGGCGAGCAGGTTCCACAGCACCTGGCGCAGTCTCGCCGCGTCGCCGGTCATCTCGCCGACGGCCGCGTCGATCGAGACCTGCAGCGCGATCGACTTCGCGTCGGCCGCCGGCCGGATCGTTTCGACGGCGCCGCCGATCAACTCGCGCAGGTCGAGCGGGGCGATGTTCAACCGCAGGTTGCCCGCGGACATCGACGACAGGTCGAGCAGCTCCTCGATGATCTGCATCTGCGAGGCGGCGTTGCGCTCGATGGTGTCGAGGATGGAGGCCCGGCGCTCGGGCGGCACGGTGCCGCGCCGCAGCATCCGCGTCCAGCCGAGGACGGCGTTGAGCGGCGTGCGCAGCTCGTGCGACAGCATGGCGAGGAATTCGTCCTTGACGCGGTTGGCCTGCTCCAGGTCGCGAATCAGCTGCGCGCGCTCCTCGGACAGCGCGCGCTCGTGGTCCTCGAGCTGGCGGCGCGCGGTCACGTCCATGACGGCGCCGGTCGCGAAGCGCGGCACACCGCCGTCGTCGAGGATGATGCGCCCGCGGTCCTGCAGCCAGCGCACCTCGCCGTCCGCGCGCACGACCCGATATTCGATGCTGTATTCGCCGCGCGCGGCGATCGCGTTGTCGATCGCCCGCATCACACGCGCGTGGTCGTCAGGGTGAATGCGCGTGAAGGCGGGGTCGCGGAGCGGACCCTCGGTTTCGGCCGATTCGAGGCCGAGGATGCGGTTGAGGCTCTCGTCGTGCGTGGCAAGGCCGGTGTCGAGGTCGACGTGCCACGTCCCCATGCCCGCGGCGCCAAGCGCGTTCCGGAGTCGGTGCCAGGCGAGAAGAATGTCCTGCGTGGGCATGCCTCGCCTCGAGGCAATGCACAGCCGATGCCTCAGCGGGAGGCGCGCCGCCTCGAGAACGCGTCGTGCACGGCGCCCGCCGACAACGGCTGGGCTCGCTCCTTCCCGATCTGCTTGAGCCGCTCGATGGCCGCGCGCTGTGCGCTCATCTCCCGTTCGAGAATTTCGGCCTTCTTCGACAGGTCGCTGAACGGATCTTCGCGGGCCGTCTTCCGCGGACGAGCCATATAGACCTCGTTTCAGGTGTCGGGGGTGCGAGAGGGCGGATTATAACCTCTGCCGTGCGCCGCGCGGCCGAGCGCTTCACGGATAATTCGCCCGATGTATCCGACGGTTCTCCGTTTCGGCAATTTCGAGGTCACGAGCTTCGGCGTCATGGTCGCCATCGGCGCCCTCGTCGGCCTGTGGGTGTTCGGGCGCGAGCTGGCGAGAAGCGGACTGCCCGCGTCGGGAAGTGATGCGGCGATGGCCGGCGTCTTCGGGGGACTGGCCGGCGCCAAGCTGCTCTGGGTAGTGGAGCACCTGGGCGACGAGCCGTTTCGCGACCTGCTGTTCAGCCGCGGCGGAATGAGCTGGTTCGGCGGCTTCGCGGGCGGCGTGCTGACGGCGCTGATCGTGATGCCGCGCATGCGTCTGCCCATCGTGGCGACGCTCGCGGCGTCGACGCCGGCGCTCGCGATCGGCCACGCCATCGGACGCATCGGCTGTTTCCTCGTCGGCGACGACTACGGCCGTCCGAGCGATCTGCCGTGGGCCGTCGCGTTTCCGAAAGGGCTGCCGCCGATCGACGTGCCCGTGCATCCGACGCAGTTGTACGAGATGTTCGCGCTCTTCGTCGTCGCCTGGCTGCTCATCCGGTGGCGGCGGCGAGGCGTGGCGGATGCGATCGTGATCGGACGCTATTTAGTATTGGTGGGCGCCATCCGCTTTGCGATCGAGTTCATCCGGGTGAACCAGCGGCTCGTCGGGCCCTTCACGCTCGCACACATGGTGTCGGCCGGTCTCGCGATCTGCGGGATCGTCGTGCTGACGACGAGCCGCGCCCGTGTTCCGCAGCCGCAGTAATCGGTGGTGAGTGACGATACGTGTGCGCGACGCTCTTTACTGGACTGTCGGCGCGTGCTAGATTGAATGCTTCCGCTGCACGCTGATCGTCCTCTTGTGCGGTGTCCTGTCGCGGGGTGGAGCAGTCCGGTAGCTCGTTGGGCTCATAACCCAAAGGTCGGGGGTTCAAATCCCCCCCCCGCAAGTCCATTTTGCTAAGTCCTCACGGCTCATAGAGTTGAGTGCCGTCTTGCGAGACCGTGCACCCGCAACCGCCGTTATCTGCACGAGGTTGTCTTCACCCAGGGACGCGATCGTGGCGGCGCCAACGCCCGACCGCCCCGAGGCCGCGCTTTGCGCCGCGGCGATCTATCGATTTCCGGGCAAGCGTCAATAAAGGCGCACTCGGGCTGCACTGACGCGCGACGGAGCGCGCTTAGAGATGCCCGTCTTCCATTAAGAGGGCGTTGCTGGCAGCCTAAAATCATCTGCACACATCGATGTATTTGGACGCGCTGAAGATCCAGCGATTTGGTTCCTGGGCCGATCTGTCGATCAGATTTCGCCAAGGACCTCACGGTCCTGGTCGGTGAGAACAACGTTGGCAAACGGCTACGAGGCCAAAAGGACTGGACCCAAGAGGCGCTCGCGGGGCGCGCGGTCCTGGACCGGTCCTACGTGGCGGGCATCGAGGCCGGACTACGCAACCCGTCTACGAAGCCGCCTGCGAAAATCGCTCGGGCGTTGGGAGCGACCTTGTCGGAGTTGTTCCGAGACGTGGGATAGACAGATCGTGTCTGACGACCGTAAGAAGCACTGGCCGATTGCTCGGACGTGGGTGATTCGAGCGAAGAACACCGAACGCGAGACTGTTACCACCGATTCATTGGGCGCCGTACCAGTCTGCTTCCTACTGGGATCCGCAGGCCTGGGAAAAACGTACGAAACGGGTCGCCTTGCGCATATCGATCGCGCTGAGGGCAGAGTTCCGATTGTGGTGCGTCTTGCAGAACTCGCTCAATCGCCGACAGAACTCACGACTCGGCTCGATGCTCTCTCGAAGCACCTGACGGCGAGCAGCGTCGTGTACCTCGACGCTCTAGACGAAATCATGCTGCCTGTGCCGAGTGCCGCGGTTGTCGTCGGACGGTGGATTCGAGAATCCGTCTTGCCGACCGGCGCACGGCTGCGTATTTCCTGCCGGTCGGCGGTTTGGCCTGCATTTCTCCAGACCGAGCTGCAACACGCTTATCCCGATGCCGTCACCGCGATTCTTCAGCCATTGTCGCTCAACGACGTCGAGATCGCGGCGTCAAGCCAGGGATTGGATGCCAAGGCGTTTGTAAGAGCTGTCGTGGATGTACACGCGGAATCACTCGCTGAACAGCCGCTTACGCTGGAAGTGTTGTTGCGCATTCACCGAGATCAAGGAGCACTCCCCAATCGCCGCACCGACCTGTTCGGCAGGGGTATTGAGATTCTGGCGCGTGAACGCGAAGACCGCATCGAAGCGGGCACACCGCCTGCTGACGTGCCACAGTTGATAGATGCGGCCGAACGATTGGCGTGCTTCGCGCTGCTTACTGGGCTGGAAACGATGGCCGTCGAGGAACACTCAGGAACCCTATCGACTAGCCAACTTGCGAACCTGCCCCGTGGTGGTGTCGATGAATCCCGCGTTCGCGCACTAAGACGCTCTGCTCTCATCGACAGTAGTGAACTGCGACAATTTCGTTTCGCGCATCGGCAGTTCGCTGAGTTTCTGGCGGGACGACGGATAGCCTCGTTGTTACTACATCAAGCGAAAGCGCTACTGGCCTCTGGACTCGGATGGCGTTCTGGAGTGCCAGGGCCGCTTCGAGAAACCGCCGCGTTTGCCGCGATGCACAACGAATCCATCGGGGGATGGCTGGCAGAATGCGACCCAGAAGTCATAGGTGTTTCGGATGTAGCGGATGATGAACTTCGGCGGCGCGCAGCGCTGAATCTGGTCGACTTGTTCCGCCGCCACGCATTGACGGCATCGCAGATCTGGCGAACGGATCTGGACGTGAGTGGATTTAGGTATCCAGGAGCCGAGCATGATTTACGTCCGGTTCTTCGCGAGCGAGGAGCAGGCGCTGAAGACGTCTTGGAGTGTGCGCTGAAATTTATCCGCGATTGGCAGCTCACGACAATGAGTGACGACCTGGCGGATCTCGCGCTCGACCCGACAGCACCGATTCACGCACGCGTGTCGGCTGGCTATGCCCTCGCGGAATTTGGTACTGATGCATCGAGGGTCAGATTGAAGCCGTTGATCGTTCGGGGTCCCGATGATCCGGCTGGAGAACTAAAAGGACTAGCGCTTCGGTCCAACTGGCCAGCGCATTTGACGACCGCCGAACTCTTCAATGCACTGACGCCACCTCCCAAGCGGTTCTATATCGGCGCGTATTCGAGCTTCATAGCAGTCATCGACCGAAGCGACTTTTCGGCCCATGGCCATGTTCCGGAGGGCCTCGATTGGCTCCGACGCTATTTCGACGACGTCGGCGGACTAGAAGGGGTGGAGCGGGTCGCGGCGCGTATCACACGGGCAGCCGTTCAGGAACTCAACGACGCCGCGGTCGCGGAACGTTTGGCCGCTCTTCTGGTCGCAATCGCGGCCAAACACTCCGATTCCCCCCTAGGTTCCGAGCGTCACCAGCGTTCGGCGCACGGAGGCGATAGCGATTCGATTCCGTGGACGGCAGAACGACGACGAGCATTGATCGACGCCTTGGTAGAGACCGGATCGGGAACCGAGGTGTGGTGGGTTGCGCACGACACTCGAGGTCTTCTCGTGAGCGCCGACTTCCGATGGCTTCTTCAGCGCGCAACCGATGGGATTCTGCCGCTCGAACAACGAACCTTATACGCCGACGTCGCCCGCATGGTCCCGTGGGAGGACAGCAGCGACAACATTGACGCATGGCTCAAGGTCAGAACCCTCGAGCCAATCGCCTCAAAAATTCCCGGGGCCCTCATCGTAGATCTTGGCAGTTCTGAGGCGCAAGAAGCGCGTAAGGGGCATCGTCGCATCCGCGAACGGCCCCGGAAAACACGGCGCCGACGAGTGAAGCCTCCCCCGGAAGAGCGCATCCAAGCCGTCCTCGATCGAGCGGAAAGGGACGACCCCGCGTTTTTCTTCGCGCTCGCTCGAGAATTGACACTCGAGGAGTTCAGCACACATTACGGATCCGAACGATTCATCACACGTACGCCCGGTTGGGCCGCTGCAGATACGGTCACAAGGCAGCGAGTCCTCGATGCCGCGAAGCGTGTGCTCACCGCGTCCACGGACGATCCCGAGAAGGTCCGGTCCGAGCCACTCAACACCATAAAGGGCGGTCACGCGCTTGCCGTTTGGTTGCTGCTCGATCAAGATCCCGCGTGGCTCGACACGCTCGGGGACGCCTGGTGGAATCGGTGGGCGTGGTACTTGGTGAGAGAGTTACATCCGCATCTACATGGCGAACCGGACGAACCTAAGCGTGACCTGCTCGCGGTTCTCTTTCGCCACGCTCCGTCTGGAGTGCGAGCAGCGGTTGTCGAATTGGCAACAGGCAGCGCCGAGGGAGCGGAGACAGCGCTGACTAGCCTGTTGGATCTTCTTGAGAGTATGCCGGACAGCGAGCTCGACGGCGGTTTGATCGACGCAGTCAGCACGCACCGCGTGCCGGAGGACCGAATCTCCCGTGTCGCGGAGTTTGTGCTGCGTCGAACCGGCGAGGCGGGGCTTTCTACCTTCGCGACGCTCCTGCATTCGGACGCGCCCGGCGAATCGGACGCAGTGCTGATTCGCTCCGCAGCCGCGCTCATCACGCACGTCACGCGTGACGGCTGGAATCATGCGCAGAGATTTCTGCGCTCGCGTCCCGATCTCGCTCCTCAGGTATTGGGGCAGGTCTTCTATCGTGAGCGGTTCTTGTCCACACAGGCCGGACAGGATGCGGGGCCTGCATCAATGGCGCCGGAACAGCTCGGCGAACTTCTTTGCTTGCTGCTAGAGGCATTTCCTCCCGAGAACGATCCCAAGCGCGATGGGGCTCACTTCGTCACTCCGGACGATGCATCTCGTACAGCGCGATCTCAGATCGTATCGTGGCTGAGTGAGCGACACACCGCTCAGGCGATCGCAACACTGCGATACGTAGAACAGCGCCTCGGTGAACGCTACCCGTGGTTGCGAAGTGCTCGGGTCACGGCTGAACGACGGTTCCGACTTGCACAATGGCGACCGTTTGAACCCAAGACGATCGGCGAAACCCTCGACGCAAGGCAGAAGCACCTCATTCGTTCGGATGCGGATGCGCTAGACGCAGTAGTTGAAGCGGTGGAGATCTATGCGCGCCGACTACGGCAAGACAGCCTCGGGGATCTCGACGACTTCTGGAATCTGCCGAAACGTGGCCGGCCGACTCCCAAGGACGAACAACGGGCTTCCGAGAAAGTCGGCTCCGCAATCCGCGATTACCTGCGCGACTATGCAGTAACCGCCGATCGCGAAGTCCAGATATTCAGGCGGCTGACACCCGCCGATGCGGGCGGCGCGCCAGGATCAAAGCCGGATGTGTTGTGTCGAGTACCGGCAGCTGCAACCGTGACGGACGTGCCGATTGCGATCCCGTTGGAGGTCAAGCTATCGTTCAACCCCCAAGCTCGAAGCGGCTTTCAGGACCAACTTGCGGGGCGTTACATCCCTCAAGTCGCAGCTACCGGTGGTGTTTACGTTCTCGTCTGGATCAAGGCCCCGAGACTCTCGACCACGTACAGACCTCTTTGGCCGACTCTCGCAGCGGCGCAACAGGACCTGACTCGACTTGCCGACGACGAGAACGCAAAACTGGGCAGCACTGCGGAGGTGCGCGTCACTTTCATTGATGCGTCGCTCCCCACTGTCGACCAGGCGAAGCGTCTGACCCGAGGAAAACTCACAACAAAAAAGGCATCGGCGAAGAGAGCGTTTTCGCAGAAGAGAAAGCGCCAGACCTCGACCGCACGGAGGAAGGCTCAGCCGCGTCGTCCAGGTGCTAAGCGGCAGAAAGCAAAGAACAGCGGGGCGGCAAAACCGAAGCCAATGAAGCGGGTACGTCCACCGAAGGTTCGACGATAGGTCATCGTCCCAGACGATGTGAACGGCGTGATTAGTCGCTCGGATAGATGCGGACCTCGGGATCGGCGCCGGGCGGGTCCACAGGCGCGCGGACGGTCAAACGGTGATCGACATCCTCGTCAATCCGAGATGGGGTAGTTTGCCCAAATCGGTTCCGCTACGCAGATCGAGCGCGCTCCGGCTGTCAACAGGCCGACAACTGCGCGCGCTGCTCAAGCTTCGCGACCAGCGCTCGACTCGACGCCTCAAGGTTGGGACGCGATGCAACATGGGAAAACACTTAGGCCGCTCTACGCCGGCCGTTGAACGCTCCAGACCGTAGAGGCTGACGATGAATCCGCTCGATCCGAATTTGGAAACCGGGACAATCGGTGAGCTGCTGGTACAGATTCGGCTTCTCCAGTACGACGTTCAGACGGTCGCGACACACAAAGACACGGGAACGATCTCCTCGCGACAAAGGGTGAGATCTTTCGTGCGATCCAAGTGAAAACGACCCGCACCAGGGGTCGGCAGATCACGTTCAAGTACAGGCAATTGATGACGAAGAAATTTCACGTTCTGATCCTCGTGAGGCTATCAGGCGAGAGTCGACGAGTTGATCTCGACGAATCGGACGTCTACCTGCTGCATCGAAACGAGGTAACGAAGAGTTGTTATCAACGCGACGAACTTGAACGATTCCGACTCGGACGCGAACGCATCGACCAACTGTTCCAGTGACCGAACAGTTCCGATCATCACGGATGTCTCGTCGCGACGTCGCATGAACGTTCACCGTAATCGAACCATCAGGCTCGCGAAGCCCACCACATCACGGCGCAACGAGTCACAAGCGGAGGCAGCCGGGGGGCTGACCGACATCGAGCGGACCAGCTGGGCGTCCGAATTTCAAGTCGCACATCGGCGCATCCTACTTGCTCGCGATGCTAGACGGCGGATGAGCCCCGTGGTCTGCCGCCGGCGTGGTGATCGAATCGTGCACGTCAGACGGATGAGCCGTGCGGACTCGGGAATTCTTAGGAAATTCATCAAGACGCTGAGCGGCACAGTTGCAGATAATGGCGGTTGCACGCCCCCGCAACCATTTCAACTTGCAGCGAGAGGTCGCCGGTTTCCGGCGACCTCTTCGCATTTGTAGTGGCGCTCAGCATCGCTGCCAGATTCCCTTTTCGCTCGATTCTGAGCTCGCCGTCGGCCGGCGTCAGGATGATGGCGTCGATGAGCCCTCGGAGCGGTGGCGGCGCGTCTGCCGCGGCGAGCCTCGCCTTTAGAACCTCGCGCCTGGCTGCGTGCGCGGTGAGCTCGTTCCTCGCCTCTGATGGCGGCACGACCCTCCATCACCATCTCGATCAGCTTCTTCCGCCGCGCTTCGATGCGGTCGATTTCGCGTTCCGCCGCCGACAGGAAGTCCACGAACGTTTTCGAGGATCTCGGATATCCCGATGCCGCCGAACGCCAAGCGAAACTGCGGCTGGCGTATGCACTCAACAAGGTGCTCGAGAAGCGTGAGCCGTCGCAGGGTGATGCTGCCAAGGTGTTGGGAGTTACGCAGCCGAAGGTCTCTGCGTTGCGCCACTACAAGCTGGCGGGCTTCTCGGTGGAACGGCTGATGAACCTGTTGACGGCCCTCGACCAGGATGTCGAGATCGTGATTCGCAGGAAGCCTAGATCGCGGAAAACCGGTCGCATCAGTGTCGTCGCCGCCTGACTGCCAGTTCCAATGCCACTGAAACCTAAAGCCTCCTCCCCACGGCGCAGATCATTCACCGCTGCCCGGAGACGTGCGCTCGCCAGACTTCGCAAAGGCCTTGCCCTTGAGCGGCGGCCGTCCAGTTCGCGCGAGGCAGTTCACGATCGCGCTCTGCACGCTCCACCATCCTCCGCGGCCTCGTCGGCTCCACAGTTCACGGTCTTATGTGAACGACGGGATTGAGGACCGCGACGAGATGGGTAAGTGCTGAACTACTTCGTACAAGCCACTAGTCGGCGATCGCTCATAGAAAACTCCGTTCCGTTGCGTGTTGCATCGGCCGCCGGAAACGGAGATGCTCCGGTGGGTACACACGCGGATGTCCGATCGTGCCATTCGTTTCATTCTGAAACCGGTCGTCTTCGCCGCGAGTCTTGTGCCCGTCCTGTACTGGTCGTGGGCCGCGTCGATGCACCAGCTGAACGTGAATCCGTTCAACGCGATTGTGCGCGATACAGGATTATGGTCGCTCCGGTTTCTCTGTCTCACCGTGGCTCTGACACCGCTGCGGTGGCTCACGGGATGGCACGCGTTCGTGAAGTTTCGACGGATGATCGGACTGTTCGCCTTCTTCTATGCCGCGATCCATTTCGCCGGGTACATTGCGTTCGACTCGCTGAGGGAGCAGATGTCGCTCACCCTGCGGGCGACGGCCGCTGACGCGCCCCGCCCGTTTTTCGCTATCGGCTACCTGTCGCTGGTTCTCATGGTGCCGCTGGCCGCGACCTCCACCGCCGGAATGATTCGCCGTCTCGGGGGATCACGCTGGCGCGGCGTCCATCGTCTAGTCTATCCAGCCGCGATCGCCGGCGTCGTCCACATGTACTGGCCATGGACGACGACGTATTTGCCGCGTTACGCGGTCGTGCTCGCGGCGATCGTGGCGGTGCGGATCCACAAGTACACGTCCACGCGCGCGTCAGCGGGAACGCAGCGCGCCAGTACTGAACTACTTCGTAGAGGCCACTAGCATTGTCACACCGCACTCGCTTGCGGCGTTATCTTGCGGCCTGTTGTGCTCAAACCGTCGGCACCGTGCCGCCGTCGATCACGTACTCGACGCCGGTGATGGACCCTGCGCGCGGCGACGCGAGGAACGCGACGAGGCCTGCCACCTCCTCCGGTTTCGCGGGGCGTCCGATTGGGATGCCGCCGAGCGAGTTCATCAGCATCGTTCTGGCGCCGTCGTAGTCAGTGTGTGTCTTTGCAGCCAGTTCGTTGACGAGTCCAACCGCGCCATCCGTTTCCACCCAGCCAGGCGACACGCGCACGACCCGCACGCCCTTCGGGCTGACCTCTTTCGAAAGGCCTTTGCTGTAATTCGCCAGTGCCGCCTTGGCCGCGGCGTACGCGATGGTCGCGTCGGGCAGCGGCAAGCGCGATTGAATCGACGTGATGTGGATGATGACGCCGGACCCCTGCGCGAGCATCATCGGCAACAGCGCCCGATCGATGCGGACCGCCGGAAACAAGTTGAGGTTGAGCGCTTGCTGCCACTCTTGGTCGTCAAGCATCGCGAAGCCGCCGGCCGGCGCCGAAGACCCGCCGACGACGTGCACCACGACATCGACCCCTCCGAGCCGGGCGCGCACTGCGTCGGCGACGGCGGCGCAGCCGTCAACAGAGGCGGCGTCAGCGGCCACGAACTGCAGATCGTTTGGAAGGCCAGGCGGGGCGGATCGGGCCGTGCCCAACACCGTCGCGCCTTCGTCGCGCAGACGATTCGCGATCGCGTAACCGATGCCTTTGCTGGCGCCGGTGACCAGCGCGCGCAGGCCGCGCAGTTCCCCGCCACCCATCAGCGGATTTCGAGCGACGCGATCTGGTCGCCGTCGAGTGTGAACGCGTGTTGGAGCTCCACGGGGCTTCCTGGAAAGTCCCCGGACACTCTTGCGAGGATTGCGATGGCGCCATCGCTCTCGCTGACGCTGAGCGGCGCGACGGTATGGTGATATTTCGCTCGAGCGCCGGCGTTCCACCGCTCGATCGCGGCCCTGCCGGTGAACGTGCCGCCTTCATCACGAACCACCCCTTCGTCCATGAAACATCGGGCGACGGCACCGGCGTCCCCGGCTTTTTCGGCGGCGAAGTACGCCGCGATGGGCTTCGGCAAGTTGATCGGCATGACGATCGCTCCTCGATCGGAGGATAGGCACTACACTGGCCGCGTGGCAAGAACGCACAAGAAAGTGAGGTTCTTACCGAAAGGTAAGCAGCAGAAACATACAGAGGTATCCGCAGCGAAAGGCGTCGAAGAAGTGCTGCGGATCCTGGACGGCCGCTGGAAGCTGGTGATTCTGTTTCACCTGTTTGGCGGCAAGGTCCGGCGGTTCTCCGAGTTGCGCCGTGCGATTCCGGCGGTCTCGGAGAAGATGCTGATTCAGCAGCTGCGGCAGATGGAGCGGGACGGCGTAGTGCGGCGGTTCGTCCACCATCAGGTTCCGCCCAAAGTTGAGTACAGCCTCACTGACTGGGGACAGGCGCTCTGTCCGGCCCTCGACGCGCTGTTGACGTGGGTCGAACTTCGAGAATCTCTGCTGGAACGGGAGGCAGCGGCAGTGTCGGTGACGACGGCGCGACGTCTATGAAAGAGTCCTACGCGCTCGCCATCGTCGGAGCTGGCATTGTGAATGGCGCCGCATTGTTCCTGACGAACTCCTGCACGCTCATCGACCGTTGCCCCGTCAGCAGGCACTCCGCAGTCTGATCCGGGCAGCCGGCCTTGCACGCGACCCTCCCGGCGACGATGCCAGCGCTGGATGCGACAGAAAGCCGAGCGCGCCGAGCCGGTAGTTGACGGTGACGACGACCACGCCCTCTGCCGTCAGTTCGCGGGGTCGTAATCCCGGCCACCGCCGCTGGTAAAGCCGCCACCGTGGATCCACACGATTACGGGTAGGTCCATTTCATGGCGATGATCGTGCAAACGTGGCGTCGACACATTCACGTACAGGCGGTCCTCGTCCTGGGGGCCAATCGTGAATCGCCGCGCAGAATCCGTTCGGTCTCTGGCGCGCGTCGTACCTGAGGTTGAGTGCGGTGCCGCGCGGTGACTCCACGGCGCCCCTGAAACGCCTCCGGGCGCTCGCGCGTCCTAACCATAACTATGAACAGGCTGCGAATCGTTCCCCTGGATGATGCTGTTGTGTTTCCCGGCATGCCCGTCACGCTGACGGTTGATGTGGGCAGCGACGAGCGGGTGCTGCTGGTGCCGCGGCACGACCACACCTACGCGAGCGTCG
>DATNCQ010000069.1:0-11399 GCA_035571515.1 Vicinamibacterales bacterium | reverse complement strand
TCAGGGCGTTGGCGATTGGCGCCGGGCTGACGCTGATCGAACGATTTCAGTGGATCACGTATCCATTCGCAGCCCTGATTCTGTTCGCCGCCTGGCGGCTGCTGTTCGGCGCGGAACGTGAGCGGAAGGTTGTCAAAGAGGCTTGCGATGTGTGCGGCACCTGGATCGCTCGAGTCGTGCGCGTCAGCCCGGTGTTGCACGGGCATGACTTCTGGCGACGCGAGGGCGGGCGGCTCGTCGCCACGCCGCTACTTGTAGCACTTGTCGTGATCGAAACGACCGACATCGTGTTTGCGCTCGATTCGATTCCAGCGGTGTTAGCCGTGAGTCGGCACCCGCTCATCGTCTACAGCTCGAATGTGATGGCAATGCTGGGACTCCGCTCGCTGTATTTCGTGCTGTCGGATGCGGTTATCGTCTGCGATATCTGCGGATTGGCCTTGCGGCGCTCCTCGTGTTCACCGCCGCGAAGATGCTGGCGAGTGAATGGGTGCATGTCAGTCCTGGCGTGTCCGTGATCATCATCGGCGCCGTATTCCTCGCGACGATTGCCGCATCACTTTCCTCTGATCACGCCTTCCGCGGATCGCCTGGACACACGACAAACAGCGGCCAGTGAGCTCCTAGTTCGTCGATGCGGAAACATCCTTCGCCGGCGAAGCCGCCTCCAGGGACGCATGAATGAAGCTGACCGCCATGGCGCCCTCGCCGACCGCGGACGCGCAGCGTTTGACCGATCCGCTCCGAACATCTCCCGCGGCGAAGACGCCAGGCAGGCTCGTCTCGAGGAAAAACGCCGTCCGCCCTTGCGCGCGCCAGAGATCTCCGCGCAGCACGTCGAGAGGCACGGCCGCGCCGGTCAGGACGAAACCCTTCTTGTCGAGCTGCACGCAGCCGCTCAGCCACTCGGTGTGCGGATCGGCGCCGATGAAGAGGAACAGCGCCGGCGTCTTGATCCGCATCTCGCTTCCGGCATCGTCGCGGATGCGGACCGCCTCGAGATGACCGCCTCCTTCCAGGGCGGCGACGACGGCGCCTCGGTGTATCTGGACGTTGTCGATTTGCTCAACGCGATCCACGAGGTATCGCGACATGCTCTTTCCCAGATCCCGCCCGCGCACGACGACGTGCACGCGTCGCGCGTATCGCGACAGCGCCACGATGGCCTGCCCGGCAGAATTGCCGGCGCCGACGACGACGACCTCCTCGTTGCGGCAGAGTTTCGTCTCCGTGTCCGTCGCGGCATAGTAGACGCCTGCGCCCTCGAACTCACTCAGGCGGGGCACATCGAGCCGGCGATACTCCACACCCGTCGCGACCAGGATGGACTTGCCGCGAATCTTCGTGCCGTCGGCGAGCGTGATGACGCGAACTCCGGCGTCGATCCCGAGACGCTGGACGGTGCCGGGCACGGTGATGCGCGCCCCGAATTTCTGCGCCTGAAGCAGCGCGTTGCGCATCAGTTCCGGACCGGATATGCCCAAGGGGAAACCGAGATAGTTCTCGATCCGGGAACTCGTGCCAGCCTGGCCGCCGGTCGCCATGCGCTCGACGACCAGCACGTCGAGCCCTTCGGAGGCCGCATACACCGCGGCGGCCAGCCCGGCGGGTCCCCCGCCGACCACAATGAGATCGAGCAGCTCGGACGGATCAATCGTCGCCTCGAGTCCAGCACAGTGCGCGAGCTGGGCAACCGTCGGATTCGTCAGATAGCGGCCTTCGCGGCCGATCACCACCGGCGTCGCCGAGGGCGGCACGCCGAACTGACGCAGCAGCGTCTCGGCCTGTTCGTCGGACTCCAGATCGATCCAGGTGAACGGGATCGCGTTGCGGGCGGCAAAATCCCTGAGGCGGTGCGCGTCCGGCGAGAACCGTGATCCGACGATCTTGATGCCCTCGAATCCCTCGCTCAAGAGCAGCGTGCGCCGGGTGAGGAACGCTTTCAGCACAATCTCCCCGATTTCAGGCAACGCGTCCACGGCCTGACGCAGCGCGGCGGCCGTCAACTCCAGCACCTCGCCACGTGCGATCGCGCGCCCGGTCACGAGCGCGGCGCGCCCGGACAGCGTATCCACGTCGCCGGTGAACTCGCCCGGTTCGTGAACCGTCACCTGATGCGGCGTCCCACGCGATTGCTCGACGATCTCGACGGCTCCCTCCAGGACGACGTAGAAAGAAAACCCGCGGTCCCCTTCCTGGAACAGCACGTCGCCGGGCGCGATCGGGCGTACGTGACCCCAGCGGCGAAGGGCGTCTATCTGGGCCCGGCTCAGCCGGGGGAAGGCGAGATCGTGTTCGGATGGCATCTCTCAGTCATATCAAACCTGTCAAGGTGCGACGTGTACCGCAGCAGAAGATTCGAGGGCGCTAACCGGTCCTCGCTTCGGTCGCGCTTGTGAGGAAACCCATTGAGCAAGCTATCCTGAACTGAACGACGCGCGCGTCGAACGTCTCCACGCTCTCTTTCAGGAACCCTGCGTGAAAAAGATCGGCTTTCTCTCATTCGGGCACTGGACACCAGAGTCGTACTCTGCGGTACGCACAGCGTCGGATGCGCTGCTGCAGTCGATCGAGCTCGCGGTCGCCGCCGAAGAACTGGGCCTCGATGGCGCGTATTTCCGCGTGCATCACTTCGCACGCCAGCTCGGCTCGCCGTTCCCGCTCCTCGCCGCCGTCGGCGCGCGCACGAAGAAGATTGAGATCGGGACAGCCGTCATCGACATGCGCTACGAAAACCCGATGTACATGGCCGAGGATGCTGGTGCCGCAGACATCATCGCCGGTGGGCGTCTCCAACTGGGCATCAGCCGTGGGTCACCGGAACAGGTGATCGACGGCTGGCGGTATTTCGGCTATGCGCCGCGTGACGGCGAGACGGCCGCCGACATGGCGCGGCGCCACGCTGAAGTGTTCCTTGAACTTCTGAAGGGCAAGGGCTTCGCCGAGCCCAATCCACGGCCCATGTTCCCCAATCCGCCGGGGCTGCTGCGCCTCGAGCCCTATTCAGAAGGATTGCGCGAGCGGATCTGGTGGGGTTCGAGTTCCAACGCGACGTCGAAGTGGGCCGCGAAACTGGGCATGAATCTCCAGAGTTCGACGCTCAAAGACGATGAGACCGGCGAGCCGCTGCACGTGCAGCAGCGCAAGCAGATTGAAGCCTATCGTGAGGCATGGAAGGACGCCGGGCACCGGCGCGAGCCACGCGTGTCTGTGAGCCGCAGCATCTTCGCGCTGGTCAACGACCGCGACCGGGCGTACTTTGGTCGCGACGCCCGCGACCGGGACCAGGTCGGCTACATCGACGCGAATACGAAGGCGATCTTCGGCCGCTCGTACGCCGCAGAACCCGACGTGCTGGTCCAGGAACTCGCGGGCGACGAGGCGATCAAGGCGGCCGACACGTTGCTGCTCACGATCCCGAACCAGTTGGGTGTGGACTACAACGCCCACGTGCTCGAAAGCATCCTCGAGTACGTCGCTCCGGAGCTCGGCTGGCGCTGACCGCGACTTCTTCGACTCCCGCCACGAGAAACTTTACCCGGCCGTCGCCGAAACCCCCAGCCCCCGTTACACCCGAAGGTTTGCAACTCGGCGATCCCGCAAACGGCTCGGTCGTCGTCTGGAGCCGGAGCGATCGGCCGGCGCGCATCCTCGTCTCCGCTGGAGCGGCAGCGAGCACGAGCCTCGAGGCGTCTGTATTCCCGATGAACAAGAGCGAATCGGTTATTCAGAGCGACCCTGAAGTCATGGGGCGCGTCCTGCTTGACGAGTGTCTTGCGCGCTCGTGGACGAGTGAGCGGCGGTATCCCGCTCTCGGCGACGCTGCCCCATTCGTGAACGCCAATGAGGCACGGCGAGGGCCGCACCCTCTCAGGCAGTCTTGCGGCGTCGGCGGTCGTAGGTAATGACCACCGTCGGCTTGGCCGCAGCGGCGATGAGTTTTCCGGTCAGGACCGCGAGTGCGGCCTGGTCGCGCTGCAGGCGTTCGACCATCTGTTCGATGCGCGCGAGGCGTTCTTCCTCGTGGTTGTATTCCACCATGACGACGCCAGATTACGCCGCTGAGCCGTTCGGAACGTGTTCACGATTGGACACCGCTCGCTGGATGTGTGGCAGCCTCGTGCACGCCCAGTCCTGAGCTAGACGGTTTTTAGCGCCTGCTTTGCGGCCAGTATTCGCGGCTGATGCGCTCGCACAGGGCCTGCTGCTCAATCGCATCGTCGCGAACCTTCGCGAGCTGTTCGGTGAGTTTTTGGATCCGCTCAAGTCGGGCTCGGCCTACGGCGACTTCATCTTGGATCGATCGCCGCTCCAGTATTGCGCAGCGAATTGAAGCGTCCGTAAGAGCGTGAATTCCTCCGGGATCGCGGCGCTCGCGAGCTTCCGATGACCGATGCCTTCAAGAATCTCGCGCATGAACTCCCTGATGAACACAACGCGGCCGCCGGCTACGTGCGTTCGCCCCTCGCCGCCGCCGTACACGAACAGCGCGATCTGATCGATCTCGTTCGGAATCGGGATACCGGGAAAGAGTCCCGGAATGTGCCTTCGGCCAATCTCGAATTTCTTGCCGTAACGGCGTTCGCGTGTCGCCCAGCTGTCAGAATCGAGCGACGGCTCGATGTGAACCAGAGCTTTTTGCTGAGGGTGAAAAGCCACGATGTCGAGTTCGCAGTCGTAACCACCCTTGGCCCTCTTGCCGACCTGGACATTGCGGCGGACGAAATAGCCGCGGAACTCATACCATTCCGCGACGAGCGACTCCAGATGGTTCGCCGACATGATTCGCCTGCACCTCCACACCGCGACGCGAGCCGCAAACTTGACGTATCCGACTGTAACAGTCAATCGGAGTGCATCCTCGGCACGGCGGGTTTCCCGCGCGTCGTTAACCAGCCCGCTCAACGCGCTCCCACCGTCAGAGACTGAGCGAGACTGCGCGTGCGCGTCGGGTGCCGGCGGCAGATCATCCCGGCCGGACGGCGGCTTAGACGGCGGTCTGGTTCCTGAGCCAGACGGCGAGGCTCGGCCAGACCGGCCAGAAAGCCGGCGGTCTAGACGGCGGTCCCGGCGGCCGGGGTGATTCATCAAAGCCGCGGCGGAGGGCCGTCTGGCTACCCTTCCGCCACTCCCACTGACAATCTGGCCTGTTCTGAAAGGCACAGCAAACTTCGTCTCGATTCGTTAACGTGTCGCATGAACGATCCCGCGACGGAGCGTGTGCCGAGTCTCCCGCGCCCGTTGACCTGCCCCTTTTGCAATGCCGAGGTCGTGATTGTGGCCGTCGGTATCAGCTTCAATACCGTGGACGTGAGATGCCCTCACTGCCTGAAGACCTGTTGCCTGGCCTACCCGCCAATCCACTGACCGTCGATTGAACCGCTGAGTAAATACTGCCGAGGTGATGATTCGAGTCACAGTCCTTTGTGGCGGCCGACGTGGCTCCCAGCGCGAGCAACTTCGTCAGTGTTGCTGGTCCTCCACAAACGGGACGCGTTCCAATGTCGCGAACCTTTCGAGACAGCCGCGGTTGGTCGTTCGACGATTCGCAGCTGCATCCCTGGCGTTGGCTTCGGTGGGCGTCACACTCTACGCGGCCGACAGTCCTCAACCAAAGAAGTCGTCGGATTTAGTCACCATTCGCGGTTGTCTTCAGGGTCTCGTGCTGACCACGCAGGACGAATCCGACACGAATTTGCCGACACCGCATAAGTTTGAGGTGACGGGCGATCGGCGCACGCTGAAGACCTCGAAGATGCACTCAGGACACTTCGAAGAGTTCACCGGCGTCGTGAAATCTGGAAAGTCGAGCGGCGGTTTCGTTGCCGCCGAGGAGGTGTCCCGGCCGCCGGCCAGACCGCGGGATCCTGTGTTCGCAGAGAACGCGCGCGTCCCGGGTAACTGGCGTCCGGGCTGGGACCGCTCGCTTCGAGCTACGCCGCGGTACGCCGGCTGAGCGCAATCGCCCCGGCCGCGGCGAGCAGCACCGCCAGCAGGATCGCCGCCCACTCGGAAAGCGCTGGCACCGCGATCGACGCCGAGCAGTTACGTGCGCTGATCGTATTGGTATCGAGGGTGACGGCGCCGTTTCGCGCGAGCGCCCGGCCATTGAGGATCGTCGCCGCCGTGTTCAGGGTAATGCTGGTCAGCGCCAGGATATTTCCCGCGAACGCCGTCGTCGTCCCAAGTGTCGCCGAGCTGCCGATCTGCCAGTAGACGTTGCACGGCGAGCCGCCGCCAATCATGACAACCGACGACCCGCTTGCCGTCGTGAGGGTGCTCCCGGTCCTGAAAATGAAAACGGCGGCAGGGTTGCCGAGCGCGTTGAGCGTCAGCGCGCCGGTCAGCTGCGCGGAGCTGCTGAACACATAAACGCCGGGCGTCAGCGTGAGCCCGCCCAGATTGGTTCCGGACAGGTCCTGTGTAACTGGCTGGGCGCCGAGCGCGTTGAAGGCGGTGGTCACGGCGGCCTGCGCGCCAGCGGCGCTGGCATCGGCGCTATGGACCGTGCCGGAGACGACGACTCCGGGAGGAAAGCCGGTCACCGAACTGCCGGGGCTGACGCCGATGTTGCCGGTGATGGTGCTGGTTCCCGTATTGGTCACCGTCGAGCCGCCCAATACCGCGTAGCTTTCGGCCGAACCCAGCGACGGTGCTGTCTGCGCGAAGACCGGCGCGACCGCCGATAGCAGGGTGACGGCGGCGATGGCTGAGACGCGCCCGACACGTGTGATCGTCATAGGGTCCTTTGTTCTCGCACAGCACGGAGTTTACGGACCGCCGCTCGGCGCCGCTGTTCGCTTTTGGACAGACACGGCTGGCGCCGGCTGGCTAGAGTCAGCGCACGATGGACACGAGTGCGTCGCCTGCGTCGTTCTCCGCCGATCTGCTCGACTGCACCACGCTGGTGGCGCTCAACGGCGACGAGATCACCGACCGATTCATTGCCGCCCTCGATCGGGCCGGTGCGCATCTCGTGAACACGATGTCGCACTCGTTCCCGAATGCCGGGCTCACCTGCGTCCTGATCCTGCGCGAGTCGCACGCGGTCCTGCACACCTGGCCCGAGACCGGCACGGTCAACATCGATATCTTTTCCTGTACGACGCGACTCAAAAGCGTGCAGGCGATCGAGGATCTCGGGAAATCCTTCGGCGCGCGGCACCTGCTGATTCAGGAGACCGCCCGTGCCAACGGCCGCGTCCCGAGCGCACCTGCGGCCGTTTAGCTTCGCGCTGCGGCTGACCGCCTGGTCACTGGCGCTTTTTGCCAGCCTGCGGCTGCCGTGGGTCGGCAACCATCTGGTGTTGCCGGCGACGCGCTTCCAGGGGGCCGCCGGCGCGGCGCTCTTCGGTCCGGCGTCGCTGCCCGTCGACGTGACCCTGGCCTGCAGCGGCGCCGACGCGCTGGCACTGTGTCTCGCGGCGATCCTTGCGTATCCGGCGCGGTGGCGCAGCCGGGCCGCCGGCGTCGCCGGCGGCACCGCCCTCATCCTCGCGCTCAATACCATTCGCATCGGCACGCTCGGCCGCGCCGCGGCGTCGCCGCGATGGTTCGAAGCGCTGCACGTGTATGTCTGGCCGGCGGTGCTCACCGTCGCCATCGCCGGCTTCGTGTTCACGTGGATGCGGCTCGTGGACGGCTGGCGCCCGCCGCATCTCGGCACCGGTCCCGATCCGCGCGCCGCGCAACCTTCCGCCGGGGCCGGGACGGCGTCATCCTATGCGTTCCTGACGCTCCGTTTTGGCCTGGCGGCCGCGGCGTTCCTTCTACTCTTTACGCTCGCCTCACCGCTCTATCTCGAGAGCCCGCGGGTGCTGGCGCTCGCCGGACTGGTCGCACGCGCCGCCGCGTTTCTGCTTCGCGGCCTCGGCGTGGACGCCACGGCGGCCTCGACGGTGCTGGCGACGCCGCACGGCAGCTTTGTCGTCACCCAGGAGTGCATCTCGACGCCACTCATTCCGGTGTACTTCGCGGCCGTCCTCGTGCATTCATGCACATGGCGAAGCGCGGCGCTCTGGTCGGCCGCAAGCGGGCCTCTGTTCATTGCGCTCGGAATCGCGCGTCTGCTCGCGGTCGCCGTCCCTGCCGGCCTCGACCCGGCGTTCTTCGTCCACGCGTTCTCCCAGCTCCTCATCGGGACCGCGATGGTGTGTGGTCTCGCGCTCTGGCGGCATGGCAAGCGGCCGGCGACGCTGGTCCGGGCGGTGGTGGCGCTGGCGCTGGCCTGGGTGTTCGTCGAGTGGCTCGGGGCGCCCTACACGCATGTGATCCTCCGGCTCGGTACCGCCGCGCCGCCGTTCGACGATCCCCAGGGCGCGCTGATGTTTCTCCCCGCGTTCCAGTCCGGTCTATTCCTCGCGCTGTGGATCGCAGGGTTCGTCCCAAGCGGCTGGCGCCGGTTTCTTGGCGGAGCCGTGTTGCTGGCGGCCGTGCAGGTCGCCGTCGCCGCGGGGACACAACTGCTCGCATCCCATGCCGGCCTCGCGCCGCTCGTTCGCGACGTTCGTGCCTGGGCGCTCGTCGGCCCGGCTCTGATCATTGCCGCGGTGGTGAACCTTGCGCCGACGCGCCGTTGAAACGCTGGCCGTTGCGGCCGCCGCGCTCCTCCTCACAGCCGTGATCGCGGCGCCCGTCGTGCGTGCGCCGTCCGAGCGAATCTTCGGTGCGGACATCGTCGGCCGGCACCACGACCCGTTTACAGTCATGCGGCAGTTCTCTCAGCCACGAAGCCTCGGTCTTTATTCTCAGCCGGTCACCGACCTCGAGGGCGCCGCGATCGCGCGCTTCACGGGCGGGATCGCAGCCTGCAATTGGCTCGTCCTCCTCAGCTTTCCGTTGTCGGCGGCGGCCGCCTACCTGCTCGCGCGATACCTCGCGGTGCCGACCGGGGGCGCGGTGCTCGCGGGGCTGCTGTTCGCCTTCTCTCCCTTTCACCTGGCCCACGCGGCGTACCACCCGCACATCGCGCAAACCCAGTGGCTGCCTCTCTACCTGCTGGCGCTGTGGCGCTGTCTGGACAGCGGATCGCGGTCCGCGGTCGCGTTCCTGACTGCCGCGACGGTCGCCGTGACGCTGTCGAACTTCTACGGCGGTCTGATCGCAGCGGTCATCACGCCAATCGCGGTCGCCGCGTACTGGCTCGCGCGCGTGCGGTCAGCTCCGCCCGCAGGCGGACCTCAATCCCTGAACGGGCGAGCCACGGCGCACGCGTCGCCGCGGCTGGCGGTCACCCTCGGGACACTCGCCTGCCTGGCGGTCGCCGGCCTGGCGCTGGTCTGGTGGACCGCCCCGTCGGTCGTGACCGACCGCGCGGCGTTCGCGTTCCCGCGTGAAGATCTCTTCCGATATAGCGCGAAATGGTGGAGCTATCTCGTTCCGCCCGTCGCGCATCCGCTGCTGGGAGCAACGGCGCGGCGGATCTGGACGGCGGCGAGCGTGCGCGACGGCCTGCTCGAGCAGCAGGTCAGCCTCGGCTGGGGCGTCGTCGCGCTGGGCCTGATCGCGTGCCAGGGGTGGCTCGCGAAGAACCGGCGCACGACCGCCGAATGGTCCGTACCGATTCTCGCCGCGGTGGCGCTCGCCGCGCTGATCTCGTCGCTCTCGCCCGAACGGTCCATCTTCGGCGTCACCTTCGTCCGGCCGTCGGCGCTGCTCTATCCCATCGCTCCGATGTTCCGGTCGTACGCGCGGTTCGGCGCGATCGTCCAGCTCATGGCCGCCCTGCTCGCCGGCATCGGCGCCTGCCGGCTCTTCGCGCATCCGACGGGCGCGGCCAGAGCAGCCTGCGTCGGCCTCGTGACCCTCGCTCTCGTTGAATACGCGGTGTGGCCGTCGGCGCTCTCACGAGACGTGCTCCCCACCGCGGCTCACCGCTGGGTGATGCGGCAGGGCAACGGGTTGCACGTCCTCGACTGCGAGGGGCTGACGGCCGCATCCTCGTCGGTGCCCTGGCTGACCGACGGCCGAATCCAGCTCCTCGATGCCGCGGTCGGAGACTGCGCGGAGCCACAGCTGGCCGGCAGGCTTTCGGCCGAGGGATTCACGCAGGTGATCGTGCGCGACGCCTGGCAACGGCAATGGTTCAACGAATACGGCGCCCGGGACGGCTTCCACGTCGAGGCCCGATTTGCCGACGCCGACATCTTCGCGGTGATGCCGCGGGACACGCCGGTCTACACGCAGCGGATGACCGGGTTCTGGCCGCGCGAGCACGACGCCACCACGACCTGGCGGTGGATGGGTGCTGAAGCGTCCTGGACGATCGTCAGCGCGGCGCGCCAGCCGCATGTCGTCCTCGAGCTCGACCTGAACGCCTTTCACAGCGACCGTCCCCTCGCGGTGCGCCTGGACGCCGACGCCGAACAGATGCTCGATGTGGCGCAGGGCCGGCGCACCTACCGGATCGGGCCGCTCGCGCTCAGCGCCGGCGCGCATGTGCTGACGTTTCACTCCGCGGCGCCGGCGACGATTGCCGATAGCGTCGCCGCGAACGGAGACCGCCGCGCGCTGGCGTTTCTGGTCGGCGAGTGGAAATGGTCGTTGCAATGACCCCTCCCCAAGATGGCGCGTCGGCGGCCGCGAGCGAGGCGACCGCAGCGGCGGTGTACCGCCGATTCTGGGCGCGGGTCGGCGAGCACTTTCCTGATCTCGGCGGCGCGGCGTCGACGCGCTATTACGCCGACAACGAGCAGCGGCTGTTTGCGGAGCACATGCCGCCACTCGCCGGCTTGCGCGTCCTCAAGACCGACCTGTGGGACGAAGCCAGGAACACCCGCATTCTGGCGTGGGCGGCGCACCGCGGCGCGCGGGCGTTCGGCATCGACATCTCAGAGCCGACCGTGGTCCGGGCGCGGGCTGCGTTCACGCGCGCGGCGCCGCTGCGCGGCGTGGCCGCCGATGTCCGGGCCCTGCCGTTCCGCGACGCCAGCTTCGATGCGATCTATTCGATGGGGACGATCGAGCATTTCGCCGAGACCGAACTGGCCGTAGAGGAAATGGCGCGAGTGCTGAAGCCGGGGGGGAAGGCGATCGTCGGGGTGCCGAACCGCCACGACCCGTTCCTGCGGCCGCTCCTCGCCACGGTGCTGCAAGCCCTCGGGCTCTACGCCTACGGCTACGAAAAATCTTATTCGCGGCGGGCGCTGCGAGAGATGCTCGAACGAGCGGGATTCGACGTGGCCTCGGAGACCGCCATCCTGTTCATCCCCGGCGCCCTCCGGATGCTCGACCTCGCCTGCCATTCCTGGTGCCGCCCGCTATCGGTGCTGACCGCCGCGCTGGTGTGGCCGTTCGTGTGGCTCGATCGGCACGTCGCCGTCGTCCGCCGGCACGGATACCTGCTCGCGACGGTCGCGGTCAAACCTCGCTGACTTGAATGCCGAACGCCGAACGGCTTA
>DATNCQ010000068.1:0-26012 GCA_035571515.1 Vicinamibacterales bacterium | reverse complement strand
GCTCGCCGTGGAGCTGGCGGCGCGACATCCGGCGCTGATGACGTCCGAGTACAAAGTGGCCAAACGGCCGCGGGGCCGGGTGTTGGTGGACTACAACCAGAACGCCTGGGGCCGGACGCTGGCCAGCATCTACTCCGTCAGGCCGCGGCCGCGTGCGTCGGTGTCCACGCCGTTGACGTGGGACGAAATTGCCGCAGGTGCGGAAATCGAGGACTTTCGTCTCGATAACGTCCGCGAGCGGATTGTCCGCGTCGGCGATCTCTGGAAGCCGCTTCTGGCTGCGAAGGGGCGCACGGATCTGGCGAAGTTCCTGACGACTACTCGCCGAGCAACTCGCCGACGGGCTTGAGATCCTCGATGTGGTCGCAATAGGCCTTCACCGCGACCAGCATCGGCACGGCCAGCAGCGTTCCCCAGATTCCCCAGACGAAGCTCCAGAAGATCAGGCCGATGAACATCGCGACCTCGTTGGTGCGGGCCGCACGGCTCGTCAGCCACGGCGTCAGCAGCCATCCCTCGAGACTCGTGATCACGACGGACACGCCCGACACGTAGATCGTCATCGCGATGGTGCCGAACTGGAGGAAGGCGGCGATCGCGGTGGCACCGGCGACGAGGACCGGCCCGAAGTACGGGACGCTGTTGAGCACACCCGCGGCGACACCCCATAACCCGGCGTGATGCACGCCCATCCACTTGAACGCCAGCCACGTCGCGATGCCGACAACGGCGCTGGTGACCACGCGGAGGAGCAGGAACCTCGCAATCTGGTCGTCGATCTCGTTGAGGATCTGGACGGTGATCTTCTTGTTCTCGAAGGACGGGCCCGCGATCTTCACCAGCTTGCGTTTCATGATGTCGCCCGACGCGAGCAGGAAGAAGACGAAGAACACGACGAGCATCGCTTCGCCCGCGAACGCGAGCACCCCGGCCGATCCCCAGCTCAAATAGGCCTTCACGTCGATGGCGGGTTCCTCGACCTGGACGCGTTGAACGCCGGCCGGCACGGGGTTACGCGCGCCGGCCTCGTCCGCGGTCTTCTGCAGTTCGTTGGCGGCCTTCTGCACCTGCGCGATGGTGCCGGGCGCCGAATCGTTGCGCCGCATCGCGACCCGCAGCTTCGTGGCGGCGGTGGGGACGGCCGCCACCATCGCCATCGCGTCGTCCGAGAGCGCGTAGGCGGAATAGAGCACGCCGCCGGTGAACAGGATCATCACCAGCGCGGCGGCGATCACGCGCGGCAGCCGCGCGCGCATCAGCAGCGTGACGATCGGCTGCAGCGCATAGCTGATGAGCACGCTGAGCACGATGGGGATGAAGACCTCGCTCGCCCAGTGGAGGAGCGCCACGGCCGCTGCGGCGGCGATGACGACCAGCGCGACGCTGCGCAGCTTGACGTCGATCGGCGCCGTCGTCTGCGGTTCGGGGTCAGGGACGCGGCGAAGCCGCTCGTGTGCTCGTTCGGGCATCGGACTCCTGTGGTTCGCCTTCGCCGGGCTGCGGCGTCACGGCCAGTCCGTCACGACGCTGCAGCGCCTTGTTGATGGCGACTGCCGCCTTGGCGCCCTCGGCGGCGGCGACAATCGCGAATTGCACGTCGCGCGACGCGTCGCCGACGACGTAGAGGCCGGCGATGTGGGTCTGGCCGAGATGGTCGGTCTTCACCGCGCCGCCGCGATTCATGATGCATCCCAGGCGCGCGGGGATGTCGCACTGCTGGCTCTGGTGGCTCGAAAAGAAAATCGCGTTGCAGTCGATCGACGCGCCGTCCGCAAAGACGACCGCACGCACATTCGGACCGTCGTGCTCGACACGAGCGATCGCGGACACGTGAATCGGGATACGTTCGTCTTCGAGCCGCCGGCGGTCGTCGCGGCGGACGTGCGACGGGCCGTTCGTGCAGAGCACCACGCGCGGCGTCCAGGTCTTCAGCGACAGCGCGAGCCCGGCAGCCCCTGTCCCGCCTCCGATCACCGCGATCGTCTGGTCGCGGTGCTCCCATCCATCGCAATACGGGCAGTGATGAACGGTGACGCCGTAGCACTCGTCGAGTCCCGGAACGTCGGGAACGTGATCGCGAACGCCGCTGGCGATGAGCGCCATGCGCGCGCGCACCTTCTCGCCGCTGTCGAGGGTCGCCTCGAACATGTCGTCGAGGCGCACGAGCTCGGTCACTGTGGCGTGGCGCGGCTCGACGCCGTACGGCTTCAGCTCCTCGCGTCCGAGGCGCAGCAGCTCGAGCGGCGGCACGCAGTCGCGCGTGAGGAAGCCGTGGAGCGCGGACGAGCGCGCGTTGCGAGGCTGGCCCGCGTCACATAGCAGGAGCGTGCGCCGGCACCTCGCGAGCACGAGCGCGGCGTTCAGCCCTGCCGGGCCGCCGCCGATAATGATGACGTCGAACACCTCCTGCTGAACTGCAAGGAGATGGCCACGGTAGCGTGGATGAGCAGGCGGTAAAGGCGGTGAAGCTGGTGGGAAGTGAACGTCGCCGATTTTGATTTCGAGCTGCCGGAGGCGCTGATCGCGCAGCATCCGCCGCCGGAGCGCGGCGGATCACGCCTTCTCGTCCTGCGGCGCGACGACCGGATCGAGCACACGTCGTTCGCCGAGCTCGGGCGTTACCTCGTCGCCGGCGACCTGCTCGTCGTCAACAACACGCGCGTGTTTCCTGCCCGCCTGCTGGGTCACCGCGTTCCCAGCGGCGGCGCGGTCGAATGCCTGCTGCTGAACAGGCAACCCACGGAACCCGGCTCCCCCTCCGCTGCGCTCGGGGCAAGTCCCTCGACGGCGCTCGGGGCAGGCCGGACCCCGGACCCCGGCCCGCAGCGCGTCGAGGAGTGGAGTGCCCTGGTCCATCCGGGCCAGAAGCTCAAACCGGGCGCGCGCGTCCTCTTCGAGCGCGACGGCATCCGCATCGACGGCGAAGTCGCGGCGATGCACTTCCAGGGCCGCCGGACGATGCGCCTCTGGACCGACCATCCGGGCGGGCTCGCCGGCGCGCTCGATCGCATCGGCCACATCCCGCTGCCTCCGTACATCAAGCGCGACGACGTGAATGCGGACAAGGAGCGGTATCAAACGGTGTACGCGCGCGAGCGCGGATCGGTGGCGGCGCCGACCGCGGGCTTGCACTTCACCGCGGCGCAGTTCGACGACCTGGCCGCGCGCGGCATCGAGCGCGCGGACATCACCCTGCACGTCGGCTACGGCACGTTCAAGCCGGTGACGGCCGATCGCGTGGAAGATCACACGGTGGATGCCGAGCGGTTCACGGTGTCACCGCAGACCGCGGCTGCGTTGACGCGCGCGAAACGCGAGGGGCGCCGCATCATCGCCGTCGGAACAACGACCGCTCGCACGCTCGAATCGCTGACGGTTACCGATGGAGAGGTATTGGCTGGCGCCGGCGAAACGACCCTCTTCATCCGTCCCGGTCACACCTTCAATCTCGTGGACGGGATGATTACGAACTTCCACCTGCCGCGATCGTCGCTCCTGATGCTGGTGTCGGCACTGGCGGGACGGGAACGTATCCTCACGGCGTACAAAGACGCCATCGCACTCGGCTATCGCTTCTACAGCTACGGTGATGCGATGCTGGTCGTGTGACGGCGAGGGGGAAGGGAAGAGGGGGAAGGGGGAAGGGCTGGTCTAGTCATAAGGGCATAGTCGTCAGGGCATAGGCATAGGGGATGGGGTACAGGGGCGAGGCGCTGTCACGAGCGGGTGCGCTCAAGTGAACCAATCAGACCGTGCAGCATGCGGCCGACTTCCTCGGCGTCGGCGATCAGGATGTCGGCTTCAGCGGGGCTGACGATCTCCACACGCTTGGTGAGCTCCACCTGCGTCTGCAACTCGTTGCCCGAACCGCTCGAGTATCGAAGGTGGTGAATGTACTCAGGCGTGTAATGCCGCCCGAAGCCTTCCGCGATATTCGATGGTATCGACACGCACGACTTCCGAATCTCGTGCCCGAGAACCAGTTGGTCGTCGCGCTTGAACCGTCGGGTCATTCGATAACAGCGCTCGGCGAGGTTCATCGACTTCTGCCACACGATCAGTTCGCGATAGGAGGTGAGTCTTGTCATGGCGACTCAGAGACGCATGCGGGATGCCGCCCGCAAATCCCAGTGTTCTGATCCGCGCCGCCAAAACCTCGCAAGAACCGCCACGCGTAATCGCTCGAGACTATTCACTTTTTGCGTACCGCCTCCTCGGGCCTAGTCCCTCTTTCCTTGCTAATCCCTCTTTCCTAGACCAGCCCTTCCCCCTTCCCCCTTCCCCCTTCCCCCGTCCCCCGTCCCGCGACTACTGTTCCCGCATGCCGTTCTCTTACGACGAATTCGATGTATCGACAGTACGCACGTATCCGTTGTCATCGCGTGCCAATAAAGCGCGCGCGGAGGACTTTGCGCGGCCGGTCGCGCGCGGCGCTTCGTTCAAGTCCTGGCTCGACTCGCTGCCCGCCATTCTCGGCGCCGCCGACGTGCGGCGCGCGGTCGATGCGATCGTCGCGGCGAAGATACGCGACGCCGGTGTCGTGTGGGGCATCGGTGCGCACGTGATCAAGACCGGTGTGTCCCCGGTGCTCATCGACCTGATGGAGCGCGGCTACGTGTCGGCGCTGGCGATGAACGGAGCCGGCATCATCCACGACTTCGAGATTGCGCTGTCGGGCGCCACCTCGGAAGACGTGGACGAAGCGCTCGGGCCCGGCAGGTTCGGGATGGCGGAGGAGACGGGCACGCTGCTGAACGAGGCCATCCGCGTCGCGCGCGCGGAGCACAAGGGGCTGGGGCAGGGCGTGGCGGCTTTTCTCGCGCGGCGCAACCCGCCGCACGCGTCGAAGAGCCTTGCGGCCGCCGCGCATCGGCTCGGCATTCCGCTGACCGTGCACGTCGCGGTGGGCACCGACATCATCCACATGCACCCGGCGGCGTCGGGCGCCGACATCGGCGAGACGAGCCTCCGCGACTTCCGCTACTTCACGTCATGCGTCGCCCGGCTCGCGGGAGGCGTCTATCTGAATTGCGGGTCGGCGGTGATCCTGCCGGAGGTGTTTCTCAAGGCCGTTGCGCTCGCGCGCAACCAGGGGGCGCCGCTCGAGGGGTTGACGACCGTCAACATCGACTTCATGCGGATGTATCGTCCGCAGACGAACGTGGTGACGCGGCCGGTTGCCGGAACCGGCGGCCAGGGAATCTCGCTCGTGGGACACCACGAGATCCTGCTCCCGTTGATCGCGGCGGCGGTGATCGAAGGCGGGTCCGCGACGTCCTGACGCACGGCGACGCCGCGGGACCCGCCCCACGTACAACGTACAACCGTGTACGTAGGCCGGGTTCCGCGAGCAGCCGAAGTCCCGAGCGGAGCGGACCCGGCGTCCGATCCATGCGCCGGCGGACCTGGTGGCTGCTAGAATCGAGGATTCGTGCCGGAGTAGCTCAGCCGGTTAGAGCACGCGTCTCATAAGCGCGGGGTCGGCAGTTCGAGTCTGCCCTCCGGCAATACCAAAAAGCTCCAAGTTCCAAGCTCCAAGTTCCAAGCTCCAAAAACTCGAAAGCATTTGGGGTTTATCGGAATTTGGAGCTTGGATCTTGGACCTTGGAGCTTGACCGGTGCTCACAGGCGTCCACCAGCGCGTCCAGAAGACCATCGCGCGCCACGCGCTCTGCCCCCAAGGGACGCGTGTGCTGATTGGCCTGTCGGGCGGCTCCGACTCCGTCGCCCTTCTCTTTCTGCTCCGCGAATTGGCCGAAAACGGCAATTTCACGCTCGCGGGGATCGCCCACTTGAACCATCGCCTGCGGCCGACCGCGGACCGCGACGAGGCGTTCTGCCGCGATTTGGCGTGCCGTGTCGGACTGCGAATCGTTGTGCAGAACGAGGACGTCAAGGCGTACGCCCGCGGCCGGAACCTGTCGATCGAAGATGCGGCCCGCAGGATCCGATACGACTTTATGGAGCACGCGGCCGACTCGCTGGGCGCCGACCGCATCGCGGTCGGCCACACGCAGGACGATCAGGCGGAGACGTTTCTCCTGAAGCTGATTCGCGGCGCCGGGCTCACTGGCCTTGCGGGCATTCATCCGCGGCGCGGCCGCGTCGTTCGCCCGCTGCTCGACATCTCGCGCGCGGACCTGCGCCGCTACCTCGCCGGCCGCGGCGAACGTTGGATCGACGACGAATCGAACGACGACCTCGAGAACCCGCGGAACCGTATCCGCCACGTCGTGTTGCCCGAATTGGACGGTGCCGCCAACGGCCCGACGCGTCCCGCGATTGCACGCGCCGCGGGGCTGGCGCGCGAGGACGCGGAGTGGCTCGATGAGCTGGCCGCCCGCCGCTACGGGGAATTGGCCGCCGCAACGCCGGATGGCCTGGCGATTGAAACAGCAGCGCTGCTTGCTGAGCCTCCACCGTTGAGGCGCAGGGTCCTCCTGAGGGCGTTGAGGGCGGCTGCGGGAGGCAGGGAGGTCGGCTTCGACCACGTGGAGGCGGCAATGGCCGTGTTGGCCGGAACGGCGGGAGGCGCCGATATTCCTGGCGCCCGCGTGGAACTTCGGCGCGGAAAGCTGGTCTTAATAGAGCAGAAGCCTTCGCCGAAGTGATACTCTTGAGAACCCCGTACGTGGGAGGATCTGCGTGAATTCGACCCTGAAAAGCCTCGCGTTCTGGATCGTCCTGGTGCTGGTCGGGATACTCGTGTGGAACATCTCCACCCGATTCCAGCCGAGCCAGAAGGCGGAAAAATTCAGCGAATTCATGTCGAAGGTCGACGCGGGCCAGATTTCCAGCGTCACCATCGTCGGCAACGAGATCACCTACACCTCCAAGACGGGCGACAGCTTCCGGACCTACGCCCCGGGCCAGTACGAAGGGCTCGCCAACAAGCTGATTGAGCGCAACGTCGTCGTCTCCGCGCGCGAGGCGACCACGAGCCCGTGGGCGGCGCTGCTCTATTCGTGGGCGCCGATCCTTCTGATGATCGGCTTCTGGATCTTCTTCATGCGCCAGATGCAGAGCGGCGGCAACAAGGCGCTGTCGTTCGGCAAGAGCAAGGCGAAGCTGTCGTCGAGCGCCCAGAAGAAAGTGACGTTCAAGGACGTCGCTGGCGTCGACGAAGCAAAGGACGAGCTCCAGGAAATCATCGAGTTCCTCCGCGAGCCGCAGAAGTTCCAGAAGCTCGGTGGCCGCATCCCGAAGGGCGTGCTGCTGATGGGCCCCCCGGGAACCGGCAAGACGCTGCTGGCGCGCGCGGTGGCCGGTGAGGCGAACGTTCCCTTCTTCTCGATCAGCGGGTCCGACTTCGTCGAGATGTTCGTCGGCGTCGGCGCGTCGCGCGTCCGCGACCTGTTCGAGCAGGGCAAGAAGAACGCGCCGTGCATCGTCTTCATCGACGAGATCGACGCCGTCGGCCGCCATCGCGGCGCCGGCCTCGGCGGCGGCCACGACGAGCGCGAGCAGACGCTGAACCAGCTGCTCGTCGAGATGGACGGCTTCGAGTCGAACGAAGGCGTCATCCTCGTCGCCGCCACGAACCGTCCCGACGTACTCGACCCCGCGCTGCTGCGCCCGGGCCGCTTCGACCGCCGCATCGTCGTCAACCGGCCCGATGTGAAGGGGCGCGAAGGCATCCTCGCCGTCCACACGAAGAAGATTCCGCTCTCCGACGACGTCGACGTGGCGGTGCTCGCGCGCGGCACGTCCGGCTTCTCGGGCGCCGACCTGGCGAACCTGGTGAACGAGGCGGCGCTCAACGCCGCGCGCTACAACCAGAAGGTCGTTCGCATGCTCGACTTCGAGTTTGCGAAGGACAAGGTGCTCATGGGCGCCGAGCGGCGCTCGATGATCATCAGCGAGGCGGAAAAGCGCATTACCGCGATTCACGAGTCCGGCCACGCGCTGCTCGCCGTCATGCTCCCGCACGCGGATCCAATCCACAAGGTGACGATCATCCCGCGTGGCATGGCGCTCGGCCTGACGACGATGCTGCCGATCGACGAGAAGCACAACTACTCGCGCGACTACCTGCGGGATCAGATCTGCATCCTGCTCGGCGGCCGCATCGCGGAAGAGATCACGCTCGGCAGCATCACGACCGGCGCGGGCAACGACCTCGAGCGCGCCACCGACCTCGCCCGCAAGATGGTCTGCGAATGGGGCATGAGCGACTCGATGGGACCGCTCACCTTCGGCAAGAAGGAAGAGCAGATCTTCCTCGGCCGCGAGATCGCCCAGCACCAGGATTACAGCGAGGACACCGCGCTCAAGATCGACCACGAGGTGAAGCGCTTCGTGACCGAGGCCTACGGGCGCGCACAGGAGATCCTGAGCCAGTACAAGCCGCGGCTCACCGAGATGGCCGACGCGCTGCTCTCGCGCGAGACGCTCGACTCCGAGCAGGTGCGTCGCATCGTGGCGGGCGAGCCGCTCGACGAGCCGATCCCGGCCGCGCCGGCGACGCCGCAGGTCGCACCCACGGCGGCGAAGCCGAAGGAACGCCAGCCGATCGTTCCGCCGATTCCGCCGCGTCCAGTCACGCAGGAATAAATGACCAGGGCGGGCCCGAAGGCCCGCCTCTGCATCGAACGTAGAGGCGGACCTTCAGGTCCGCTTTCCGTCGGGTCCGCCTTCCGCATGCAGCCGCGCCGACGCTTCACCGTTCCGCTCCCCGGCGGACGCACGCTTTCCCTCGGCGAACGGACGGTCGTCATGGGCGTGATCAACGTCACGCCCGATTCCTTTTCCGACGGCGGCGTGCTCTTCGATGCGGCGGCCGCGATCGAAGCCGGCGTGCGGATGGCGGAGCAGGGCGCCGGCATCCTGGACGTCGGGGGTGAGTCCACGCGTCCCGGTGCGGCGGCGGTGGACGCCGCGGAGGAGCATCGGCGCGCCATCCCCGTCGTCGAGGGGCTGGCGGCGCGGATCGACGTCCCCATTTCGATCGACACCTACAGGGCGGCGACGGCGGACGCCGCGCTCGCGGCGGGCGCGTCGCTCGTCAACGACATCAGCGGCCTGCGCTACGAGCCGGAGCTGGCGGAGGTCGCCGCGCGGCGCGGGGCCGCCGTCATCCTGATGCACACGCGCGGACGGTCGCGCGACATGTACCAGCAGGCGTCGTACGGGGACGTGGTCGCAGAAGTGCTCGACGAGCTGCGCGAGAGCATGTCGTTTGCGGCCGGCGCCGGCATCGCGAAGGCGCGCCTCCTCGTCGATCCCGGGCTCGGCTTCGCCAAGGAGGCCCCCCACAGCTTCGAGGTGCTGGCGCGCCTCGATGAATTCGGCGAGCTCGGATGCCCGCTCGTCGTCGGCCCGTCGCGCAAGTCGTTCCTGGCGCGGCCGCTCGGAGGCCGCGTGCCCGCCTCGGCGCGCGACTGGGGAACCGCGGCCGCGGTGACGGCGGCGGTGCTTGCGGGCGCGCACGTGATCCGCGTCCACGCCGTGGACGAGATGCTCCAGGTAGCGCGCGTCGCGGACGAAATTCGGAAGTATCATCGCGTCGACTGATGGACTGGCTGACGACCATCCTGCGCCGTCCCGACATCGGGTGGGCCGACGCCCTCGACATCGCGATCGTGTCGTTCCTGCTCTACGAGCTGCTGCTGCTCATCCGCGGCACGCGCGCGGCGCAGATGGCGCTGAGCGCCGGCTTCATCCTCCTGCTCTATTTCCTGTCGCAGTGGCTGCAGCTGGAGACGGTCAACTGGGTGATCCGCAACCTCGCGGCCTACGTCGTCTTCGCGATCATCGTGCTCTTCCAGGCCGACATCCGGCGCGCGCTGGCGCACTTCGGACGGGCGCCGTTCTTCCGCTACCTCGAACGCGCCGAGCACGCCGACGAGACGATCGAGGAGCTCGTGACGGCGGCGACGAACCTCGCGGCCCGGCACGTCGGCGCCATCATCGTCATCGAGCGGCAGATTGGCCTCCGCAACTACATCGAGGGCGGCATCCCGCTCGACGCAATGATCACCTACGACCTGCTCTCGAGCATCTTCCAGCCGGCGTCGCCGCTGCACGACGGGGCGGTGATCATCCAGGGCGATCGCATCGCCGCGGCGGCGTGCTTCCTGCCGCTGTCGGTGAACCCGCGCGTCAGCCGCGACCTGGGCACGCGCCACCGCGCGGCGCTGGGGCTCACCGAGGAGAACGACGCGATTGCGATTGTCGTCTCCGAGGAAACCGGCACCATCTCGCTGGCGATGTCCGGTGATCTCGAACGGAACTTCTCCGCCGAGCAGCTCCGCTCGCGGCTGGCCACGCTGCTCGGCCACCGCCGCCGCCGTTTCCGCCGCGTCGAAGAGACGCGGAGCTCGCTCGCCTGATGGCGCTCAGTTTCCGGCATCATCTCGGCTTGAAGTTCGTCTCGATCGCGCTCGCCGCGCTGCTGTGGGTCGCGGTCGCGGGCGAACAGACCGTCGAGCGGTCGCTGCGCATCCCCCTCGAGTTCACCAACCTTCCCGCGCAGCTCGAAGTCGTTGGTGACGCGCCGACGGTGGTCGACGCGCGGGTGCGCGGGTCGTCGGGCGCATTGAACCGCATCGCCGCGGGTGAGCTGGTCGCCGTGCTGGATCTGCGTTCCGCGCGGACGGGCCAGCGCCTCTTTCATCTCGGCGGCGACGACGTGCGCCGACCCTTCGGCGTGGACGTCGTGCAGGTGAACCCGTCCACGGTGTCGATGGCGTTCGAGCCGTCGGGGAGCAAGATTGTTCCCGTGGTGCCGACGGTCGAGGGCGAGCCGGCTGATGGGTTTGTCGTCGGCACGGTAACTGCAGAGCCGTCGACGGTCGAAGTGCTGGGTCCGGTGAGCATCCTCGCGAAGCTCACGCAGGCAATCACGGAGCCGGTGACGGTTGTGGGCGCATCGGCACCATTGACGGAAACGGTGAACATCGGCGTCGCGGACACCTCGCTCCGGCTGCGCACGCCGCAGACGGCGCGCGTTGCCGTGGTTGTGGCGCCGGCGCCCGTAGAATGGTCGGTCGGCAACATAGCGGTGACGCCGCGCCACGCGGCAGGGCGGGTGCAGGTCGTCCCCGCGCGCGTCACCGCGTGGGTCCGCGGCCCGCGCGAGGCGATGACGAGTGACGGCGGCATGTTCGACGCCACCGTCGACGTCGAGGGATTGAAGGCCGGCGACTTCCAGCTGCCCGTCAACGTCGTCGCCCCCGCGCGCGTCGGCGTGGTGCGACTGGAACCGGCCCAAGTCAAAGTGCGAATCAGATAGTGGTGGGTGGTTGGTAGTTGGGTGTAGTTGGTAGCTGCGAAATCGATGGCACGACTATTTGGCACTGACGGGGTTCGTAGCAAGGCCGGCACCTATCCATTGGATCCGCCGACCGTGCGGCGTCTTGGCGGCGCACTGGCGCGCGCGCTCGGGCATGGGCGGCCGACGCGATTCCTCTCGGGACGCGACACGCGTGAATCCGGCTCGTGGATCGAACGCGAGCTCGCCTTCGGCATCAACAGCCAGGGCGGGTCGCTGACCGGCGCGGGAATCATCCCGACGCCGGCCATCGCCTACCTCACCCCGCGCATGGGATACACCGCGGGCGTGGTGATTTCCGCCTCGCACAATCCGTTCGCGGACAACGGCATCAAGGTGTTCTCGGGCGCCGGGGAGAAGTTCACCGAGGAGCTCGAGCGCCTCGTCGAGTCGATCATCGCCGACACGTCGTGGACGATGCCTGCCGGCGATGCCCCCGCCGTCGAGCAGATCGATTACCGCGCCGAGTACCTCGGGCACCTGCGCGACATCCTGACGAATGTCGAACAGGTGCGCGGCATGCGCCTGGCCATCGACTGCGCCAACGGCGCGACGACGACGATTGCGCCGCGGCTGTTCCAGGAGCTTGGCTTCGAGGTGCATTGCATCGGCTGCGAGCCCGACGGCCGCAACATCAACCTGCGCTGCGGCTCCACCGCGCCAGAGCTGCTGGCGCGCACGGTCGTCGACGGCGGCTACCCGCTCGGCATCGCTTACGACGGCGACGGCGACCGCGCGATCTTCGTCGACGAACACGGCAAGGTCGTCGACGGCGACGCCGTGATGCTCATGTGCGCGAAGCAGATGAAACGCGAGGGGCGCCTCACGGGCAACGCGATCGTCGCCACCGTCATGAGCAACATCGGCCTCGAGATCGCGCTGCGCGACGCCGGCATCGAGATGGTGCGGTGCCCGGTCGGCGACAAGTACGTGATGGAAGAGATGCTCCGCCGCGACATCGCGCTCGGCGGCGAGCAGTCGGGTCACGTCATCTTCTCCGAGTATCTCTTCACGGGCGACGGGCTCGCGACCTCGCTCAACGTCCTGCGGACGATGGGCGCGACGAGCCGGTCGCTGTCGGACCTGGCGTCCGAGCTGACGACCTACCCGCAGGTGCTGGTCAACGTGCGCGTGGACCGGAAGGTCGACCTGGCGACCGTGCCCGAGGTCGCGCGGGTGATGTCCGCCGTCGAATCGCGGCTGGCCGGAAAGGGCCGGCTGCTGATTCGCTACTCGGGAACCGAGCCGCTGCTCCGCATCATGATCGAGGGGCAGGACCAGCGAGACATCGCGGCGTGGGCCGAAGAAATCGCGGAGGCCGTCAGGCGGCATCTCGTGGTGACTGTGTAAAATCCCAATTCCCAAGCTCCAAATCCCAACCCCAAGCAGAGTGGACGATTGGGATTTGGGTTTTGGGATTTGGCCTTTGGGATTTATTTGGCGAAGCTCTCGATCAACGTCAACAAGGTCGCCACCATCCGCAACTCGCGCGGTGGAACGGTGCCTTCCGTGCTCGAAGCCGTGCAGGTGTGCGTCGACGCCGGGACGCCCGGCATCACCGTCCATCCGCGCGCCGATGCACGCCACATCACGACCGCCGATGTGCAGCAGATCGCCGCGTGGCTGCGGCCATTGCGCGGCCGGGTCGAGTTCAATATCGAGGGCGATCCACGCCCGGAGCTGCTCGAGCTGGTACGCGCGGTCACGCCCGACCAGTGCACGCTCGTGCCGGTGCAGCCCGGCGAGATCACGAGCCAGGCCGGGTGGTCGGCGGACACGCCGCGCGACGCTATCAAGCGAATCGTGTCGGACCTCCGCTCCGCCGGCGTGCGCGTCAGCCTGTTCGTCGATCCGCAGGAGCGGCCGATCCGCTGGGCCGCGGAGATGGGCGCCGATCGCGTGGAGCTCTACACAGAGCCGTTCGCGCGCGCGTTCGAGCACGGCGAGCCGCAGGCGCGCGAGTCGTTCGCCACCTATACCCGCGCCGCGGAGCTGGCGCATTCGCTCGGCCTCGGCGTGAATGCCGGGCACGATCTCGACCTCGACAACCTCGTGGTGTTCCGCCGGCTGCCGTACCTCGACGAAGTCTCCATCGGGCACGCGCTCATCAGCCACGCGCTGTTTGTGGGCCTTGCACAGAGCGTGCGCGAGTACCTCGACGTGCTCGCCTTCTGATGGCTTTCGGACCACTTCCAGGGGAATTGGCCGTTTTGCGGCTTTAGCGCGTGACGTAGACTAATAGGCCGGGTGAGATCCGACTCCATCGTCTTCGCCATCGCGGGCATGTGCTTCGGCATCATCCTCGGCTGGGTGATCGGCACGCAGCAGGCGTCCAGGCGCGGCGCCACGCCCGTGCAGCTGCAGCAGGCCGCCGCCCCTTCCCCCGCGCCGGCCGCGGCTGATCCGGCTGCTGGCGGCACGCGGCAGCCGCCGCCGCTCGACGAGGCGAAGGTCCAGAGCCTGCAGACGATCATCAAGAGCGATCCAAAGAACTCGGGCGCCTACGTGCAGCTCGGGAATGCCTACTTCGACGCCGAGCGCTACGCCGACGCGATCAAATGGTACGAAGAGGGCGTCAAGCTCGATCCGAAGAACCCGGATGCGAGCACCGATCTCGGCGTCAGCTACTACTACTCCGGCCGCACGGACGACGCGTTGAAGCAGTTCGAGAACTCACTGAAGCTGAACCCGAAGCACGCGAAGACGCTGTTCAACAAGGGCATCGTGCTCGCATTCGGCAAACGCGATCTGCAGGGCGCCACCGAGGCGTGGCAGCAGGTCGTGCAGCTCGCGCCCGGGACCCCGGAAGCGCAGGCCGCGCAGCAGGGGCTCCAGGGCATCGCCGCCGCGCAGGGGCGCGGCCCCGCGCCGGCGCCCGCACCCGCCCCATCCGGCGGGTAGACGTCTTGAAAGGCCAGAACTTCTCCGAATGCGTCAAGTTTTGGACCGGCCTTTCAAGACGTCTCGCCCGCACGAAGTGCGGGCAAGAGATGCTGCCCTAGCGAGGCGGAGCCGTGTGCGCCCACAGGCTGGGCGGTCCGAGGCGGAGCCTCGCTAGCGTGCTCGGCCGCCTCCTCGAGGTCATCGTCCTCCTGCTCGTCATCCGCGCGGTCTGGCGCGTGGTCGGCGGCATGATCGCCGCTCAGGCGGGCGCGCGGCGGACGACGGCGTCGGGAGAGCCGCACGCGGTCAAGCTGCTGCGCGACCCCGTGTGCGGGACTTACGTCTCGCCCGACTCCGCGATCTCGGACGGCGGGGAGTATTTCTGCTCCGAGAAGTGCCGCAACGAATATCGATCACGGGAATGATGAGGCCACGGACGCACGGAGGCACGGAGCACCATGTGTACAAGAAAGTCTCTGTGTCTCTGTGGCTCTGTGGCTTGTCATCACTGAAAGTTGCCGCGAATTGAATACGCGCGCCGAGGAACAGGTTCGCGCCGACATCGTCGAGGCCGGCCGGCGCCTGTACGCGCGCGGGTTCGTGGCGAGCAACGACGGCAACATCAGCGCGCGGCTCGACGACCGTCGCATCGTCACGACCCCGAAGAGCGTGTCGAAGGGGTTCATGACGCCCGACATGATGGTGGTCGTCGACTACGACGGAAAGAAAGTCTCCGGCGATCGCGATCCCTCGTCCGAGCTCCCGATGCACATCGAGATCTACCGCAACCGGCCGGACGTCAACGCCGTCGTGCACGCGCATCCGCCGACCGCCACCGGGTTCGCGGTCGCGGGCATCCCGCTGACGCGCGCGGTGCTCGCCGAGGTGGTGACGACGCTCGGCAGCATTCCGATCGCGGCCTACGGCACGCCGTCGACGGCGGAGCTGCCGGAGGCGGTGCGCAAGTACATCAAGGCGCACGACGGGATGCTGCTCGCCAACCACGGCGCGGTGACGTGCGGCAACAGCGTCCTGAACGCGCACTTCAAGATGGAGACGATCGAGCACTTCGCGAAGATCAGCCTCGTGGCGCGGCTGCTCGGACGCGAGCACCTGTTGTCGCGCGAGGAGGTCGAGCGGCTGCAGGGGCTGCGTGGCATGTACGGCATCGCGTCGCCGGCGCCGGTGTGCGCCGATCCCGCCGAAGCCGGGCTCGACCAGGCGTTGTGTCAGGTGCTCGAAGCGCCCGCCTCGTCGACGGAGCGGCTCGTGCCCGACGTCACGAGCGCGCTGCGGCAGGCGAGCAGGGATGGAGAAATTCGGCTAACATACGGCGAACTTACGGCACTCATCGCCGACGCGGTCAAAAATCTCAGAGATTGACAGTCGCCGGGTCCGCGACGCCTCAATTCGGCGCGTTGCGGGACCCGGCCCACGTACGTAGGGCGGGTCCCGCGGAGCCTCGGTGGCCATGCGAAGCGGACCCGCCGGGAGCGACACCATGGGTGAGGCGTTGGGAATGGTCGAAACCAAGGGGCTGGTCGCCATGATCGAGGCGGCCGATGCCATGGTGAAGGCCGCCAAGGTCACGCTGGTCGGCTGGGAGAAGATCGGCGCCGGCTACGTCACCGCGATCGTGCGCGGCGACGTCGCCGCCGTGAAGGCGGCGACCGACGCGGGCGCCGCGGCCGCGCGGCGCGTCGGCGAGCTCGTGTCGGTGCACGTCATCCCGCGCCCCCACGCGAACCTCGAGGACACGCTGCCGATCGGCAAGTCGACCGTCGCGAAAGTCTAGGAACCCGTTCGTCCTTCCATGATCCTCGCGCGCATCGTCGGTACCGTTGTCGCGACGCGGAAGGATCCGCGGCTGGTCAGCAACAAGCTGCTGGTCGCGCGCCCGATGGACCCGCATGGCAAGTCCGAAGGCAACTACCTCGTCGCCGTGGACACCGTCGACGCCGGCGTGGGCGAAACGGTGCTCATCGTCAGCGGCAGCTCCGCGCGCATGGCATCGGGGATGAAGGATTGTCCCGTCGATGCTGCCGTCGTCGGCATTGTTGACGCTGTGGAAGTCGGAGATTGAATGCAACTTGCCAGGGTGATCGGCGACCTCGTCGTGACGCGCAAGGACGAGAACCTCACCGGCATCAAGCTGATGGTGCTGCAGCCGATCGCGGCGGACGGGTCGGACGTCGGCCGCACGCTCGTCGCGGTGGATGCGGTCGGGGCCGGCGTCGGCGAGACCGTCTTCTTCGTCCGCGGCAAGGAAGCCAGCTTTCCGTTCTATCCGACCGAGGTGCCAACCGACGCGGGCATCGTCGGTATCGTCGATCACTGGGATATCGAATCGTAGGGGCCGCCTCGTAGGGGCCGGCTTGAGCCGGCCCACCGTCATATGCAGATCGCGCGTGTAATCGGGACCGTCGTGTCGACGCAGAAGCACCCGAAGTTCGAGGCTGCGAAGCTGCTGCTCGTGCAGCCGCTCGCGCTCGACGACACGCCGCGCGGCACGCCGCTGCTGGCCGTGGATTCCGTGGGCGCCGGGGTGACGGAGAAAGTGCTGGTCGTCATCGAAGGGCGCGCGGCGGGCGAGGCGCTCGGCCGCAAGGGGGCGCCTGTGGACGCCGCAGTCATCGGTATCATCGACAGCGTGGACGTGCAGGAATGACGGAGCAGGAACTGCGTCAGATCGTCCGTGACGCGATTGCGCGCACCAGAGGCCGGTCCGCGAACCCTGTGAACCCCCTGAACCCGGACGCGCACGCGAGCCACGCGATGTTCCTGGTGGCATCCGGCGCCGATCAGGAAGGTCCCTGCATCATCGAACCAGCGGTGCCCTGCACCCACTGCGGCTACTGCAAGTCGCTCGGGCATTGAAGCCGTCCATCCTTCTCACCGGCAGGATTCCTTCGTCGGTCGTCGCACGGCTGGAATCGATCGGTGACCTCGAACAGTTCCGGCGCGACGGCATCGACGTGATGCCGCACGGCGAGCTGGTCGCGCGCGTCGCCGGCAAGCAGGCGCTCGTCAGCATGATCACGGATGCGGTGAGCCGCGACGTGATCGAGGCGGGGGGCGACCTGAAGGTGATCGCCAACGCCGCCGTCGGCTACAACAACATCGACGTCGCCGCGGCGCGCGAGCGCGGGATCGTCGTCACCAACACGCCCGGCGTCCTCACCGACGCGACCGCGGACCTCACCTGGGCGCTCATTCTCGGCATCACGCGGCGCATCGGCGAAGGGGAGCGGCTCGTTCGCCGCAACGGCTGGAAGGGGTGGACGTTCGACTTCATGCTCGGCGCGGAGCTGCGCGGCAAGCAGCTCGGCATCGTCGGCTACGGCGGCATCGGCCGCGCCGTGGCGGCACGCGGCCGCGCGTTCGGCATGCGCGTCGCCTACACGAGCCGGACGCCGAAGAACGAGCCCGATGCCGAGGCGATGCCATTCGATCGGTTGCTGGCCACCTCCGACATCGTCTCGCTGCACTGTCCCCTGACGCCGGAGACGCGTCACCTGATCGATCAGCCCGCGCTCGCGCGGATGAAGCGCAGCGCCTACCTGATCAACACGTCGCGAGGCCCGGTCGTGGACGAGAAGGCGCTGGCGTGGGCGCTCCGGACGCACCTCATCGCGGGCGCGGGGCTCGACGTGTTCGAGGAGGAACCGAAGGTCGAGCCCGAGCTGCTGACGCTCGAGAACGTGATGCTGGTGCCGCACCTGGGAAGCGGCACGGTCGAGACGCGCACGGCGATGGCGGATCTCGCGGCCCGCAACGTCGCGGCGGTCTTGTCAGGTCAACGGCCGCTCACGCCCGTTTCGTAGCATGATTTCCACCCACTCTCGGGAACCTCGCGAACGGAGACTGTCGATGACGCGGCCCATCGTCGGCGTTGTTGTAAGCGCGGCGCTTGTGTGCCTGGCGTCGACGCCGCTCGCCGCGCATCACGGCAACGCGAGCTTCGACACCTCGAAGCAGGTGACGCTGAAGGGGAGCGTCACCGAGTGGATCTGGGCCAACCCGCATTGCTTCCTCAAGATCGATGCGATGGACGACACGGGCGGCGTGCGCAACTGGGCGCTCGAAACGCAGAACCCCACCGCGATGACGCAGCGTGGCTGGTCGAGGCAGGCGTTCAAGGTCGGCGATCAGGTGACGGTGGTGCTCGAGGCGGTCAAGAACGGCGCCTCCATCGGGCGCATCGTCAGCGTCATGCTGCCCGACGGCTCGACGCTCAGCGCGGGCAACCTGCCGAACGCTCCGCCACCCGTCCAGTAGGACAACTGCCGGCTGCCCGCTGCGGACTGCCCACTGAACTATGATCTGTGGCGCGAATTTACCTGAGGAGCCTATGACCAAGCGAATGATGACAGCGGTGTTCCTGACGGCGGCCATTGCGTTGACGGTCGGCATCACGGTTGGCGGCCAGGGCGGAAGCCGGGCGACGACCGCGAGCGCGCTGCCGCCCGCGTCGATTCCGACCTTCTCCACCGACAACCTTGGCCGCATGGCGCACTTCTACGTCGGCGGCAACTACGTCGGCGAGCCGGGCAAGGAGTACATGGACGGCGCGATGTACGTGGAACTCTGGGTACCGAAACAGGTGAAGCAGCCGTACCCGATCGTGATGTTCCACGGTAACGGACAGACCGGCGCCGTCTGGCAGCAGACACCGGACGGGCGCCCAGGCTGGGCGTATTACCTGATCGATCAGGGCTACGTGGTCTACATGGTGGACTACCCTGCGCGCGGACGCTCGCCGTACGTGCCGAGCGCCGACGGTCCGCTCGGGATGCGTTCGGCGACGGAGCTCTCGCAGATCTGGACCGCGCCGGCGACCTCCGGCGGCGACTTCCCCCGGATGAAGAAATACACGCAGTGGCCGAGCAATAGCCCGAACAAGGGGATGAAGGGTGACCCGGTCTTTGACAACTTCATCAAGGGCCAGATGCAGTTCGTCGGCAATCAGGACAAGCTCGCCGTGCCGGCGGGCATCGCGCTGCTCGATGCGATCGGCAAGCCGGTCATCCTCCTCACCCACTCGCAGGGCGGCGGCATCGGCTTCGACGTCGCCGAGAAGCGCTCGCAGTTCATCGCGGGCATGGTTTCGATCGAGCCGGGCGGCCCGCAGATCGGCAACGTCGATACCGCGAAGGTCGCTTACACCCGCACCAACCCGAACTCGTGGGGCCTGACTACCAACAAGTACGAGTTCGATCCGCCGATCAACACCCCGGCGGAGCTGAAGACGCATCTCGAGCCGTCGGAGCGGCCGGGCGACGAAGTCGGCTGCTACATGCAGGACGAGCCGGCGCACAAGCTGGTGCACTTCCAGAACATGCGCATCCTCTCGCTGTCAGCGGAGGGAACCTACCACCGTGTGTTCGACGTCTGCATCCCGAAATGGCTCAACCAGGCGGGCGCGAAGGCGGAGTTCGTGCGGCTGGAGGACGTGGGCATCCACGGCAACATGCACGAGATGTTCCTCGACCGCAACAGCGACGAGGTCATCAAGTTCATCGACACCTGGCTGCGCAAGAACATCGCGACGAAGGCGACCTCCGGCACCAGGTAGGGATCAGGGATCAGGGATCAGGTCGTAGAGGCGGGCCTTTCAGGTCCGCCTCTCTCCAAACACTTTCTCGAGCTCGTAGGGCGTCGTCACCTCGAGCTGATCGTACCGGCAGTCTTTCGGCTTCTTGTCCGGCCTCCACCGCAGGAAGATTGCCGCGTGCCGGAATCGATCCCCCTGCATGTGGTCGTACTTCACCTCGCAGACCCGCTCGATGCGCAGCGGCTCCCACGACAGATCCTTGCCGGCGCTCCAGCGGCTCTGACCGCCGGGCATCCGCGTTCCCGCGTGGCTCTCCGCCTCGGCCCACTCGCGCCAGGGATGTTTCTCGAGCGCCCTCTCCCGTAACGGCTTGAACTCCTTCGCGAGCTCGCGCCGCGTCGCCATCGTGAACGCGGAGGTGACGCCGACGTGGTGCAGGACGCCCTTGTCGTCGTAGAGCCCGAGCAGCAGCGAGCCGACGAGCGTGTTCTTCCCGTCCTTGTGCCAGCGAAATCCCGCGACCACGCACTCGGCGGTGCGCGCGTGCTTCACCTTGATCATGGCGCGCTTGCCAGGCTGATAGACCCCGTTGTCCGGCTTGGCGATTACCCCGTCGAGTCCCGCGCCCTCGAACCGCGCAAGCCACTCCACCGCGAGGTCGCGGTCGCGCGTCATCGGCGTCAGGTGGACGGGCGGCTTCACCGTGCCGAGCAGCTTCTCCAGGCGTGCCCGGCGTTCGCCTTGTGGGACGTCGCGCAGGTCTTTGCCGCCGGCCGCCAGCAGGTCGAACGCCACGAAGCGCGACGGCGTTTCCTTCGCCAGCTTCGCCACCCGCGATGCCGCCGGGTGAAGCCGCATCTGCAGCGCGTCGAAGTCGAGCCCGTGCGCGGTCGCGATCACGATCTCGCCGTCGACGACGCACCCCGCCGGCAGCGTCTCGATCAACGCGTCGTGCAGCTCGGGAAAGTAGCGATCGAGCGGCCGCCGATCGCGGCTCTGGATGTAGACGTCGTCGCCGCCGCGGAACACGATCGCGCGGAATCCGTCCCACTTCGGCTCATAGAGGAACGGCCCTTCCGGCGGGAGCTCCTCGGCCAGCTTCGCGAGCATCGGCTCGATGGGCGGATCGATGGCGAACGCGGAAGAACGTTTGGGCGGCATCGGGCTGGCAGGATATTGTGTTCCAGGAGCCCGCGCCTGGAGATTTACCTCGTCGACGGCACCTACGAGCTGTTCCGCCATTACTACGCGATGCCGTCCGCCCGCGACGCAAAGGGCCGCGAGGTCGCGGCCGTGCGCGGGGTCGTGTCGTCGGTGCTCGGCATGATCAACGGCGGAGCGCAATACGTCGGCGTCGCGACCGACCACGTCATCGAGTCGTTCCGGAACGATCTGTGGCCCGGCTACAAGACGGGCGAGGGAATCGAACCCGACTTGCTGGCCCAGTTCCCCCTGCTCGAGGAGGCGCTGGCGGCGATCGGCATCGCCACCTGGCCGATGGTCGAATTCGAGGCGGACGACGCGCTGGCGGCGGCGGCGACGGCGGCCGCGCGCGACCCGCGCGTCGACCGCGTCGTCATCTGCACGCCCGACAAGGACCTGGCGCAGTGCGTCCGCGGCACGCGGATCGTGCAGATGGACCGGCGCCGCCGCACGATTCGCGACGAAGCGGGCGTCGTCGAGAAGTTCGGCGTGCCGCCGGCGTCGATTCCCGATTACCTCGCGCTCGTCGGCGACGCGGCCGACGGCTACCCCGGGCTGCCCGGATGGGGCGCGCGCTCGACGGCCGCCGTGCTCGCGAGGTTCGGGCACCTCGAGTCGATTCCGCACGACTGGCGCGAGTGGAAGGGCATCAACGCCGCCCGGCCGGGGGCGCTCGCGTACACGCTGGCGCAACAGCGCGATCGGGCGTTCCTGTTCCGGGATCTGGCGACGTTGAGGACCGATATTGCGTTGTTCGATTCGGTGGACGCGCTTCGGTGGCAGCCGACCGGGGAGGCGCCGGCCTACCTCGTCGCCCAGGCGCCGGCCGTCTGAAACTACTCGACGCGGAACTCGCGCGAGCCGGCGGGCTGGCCGTCCACGAGCACTTCGACTTTATAGTCGCCGACGGGAAACGCGCTCGCGCTCTTGAACTCGAACGCCGTCGCCCCCGCACCCTTGTACGACACCGGCCGCTCTTCTTCGCTCACCATCTGGCCGTTGTACATCCAGCGCACGCCGATCGTCGACGAGCCGGTGGCGTCGGTCAGGACCGCCGCGTAGATCTTGTCGTCCGGCTTGAACCGCGTGGTGTGCGTGCCGATCGTGTTGTCGCCGTTCAAGTGGCTTCCGAGCTGCAGCGTGCCGACGTGGAGCGGCGGCCGGCAGGCTACGGCCATGGCCATTGCAACCGCCGCCATGACCGCAGCTCTTCTGTGTGACCGCTTCATGTTTCTACTGTAGCCCGAGTCGCGGCGCGTGAAGCCGTCCCGGAGCGTTGTAAAAAAACGCGCGCGTGCTGCTCCCAGACCACAACGCAGCGGCTGATATGCTGATTCGAGCCGTGAAGCGTCCCTCGCCGATCGTCATCGAGAAAGTCATGCGTTCGCTGGCGCAGGCGATCGCCGGCCTCGAGCTGCCGGCCATCGAGAAAGTCTCCGAGGAACAGGCCGAAGAGCCGTTCCAGATTCTCATCGCCACGCTCCTCTCCGCGCGCACGCAGGACGCGACGACGCACGCGGCGTCGACGCGGCTGTTCCGCCGGGCCCGAACGCCGCGGTCGATGGCGAAGCTGCCGGTGAAGGAGATCGAGAAGCTGATTTATCCCGTCAGCTTCTATCGGAACAAGGCGCGCCACGTGAAGGCGTGCTGCCAGATGCTCCTCGATCGCTTCGGCGGGCGGGTGCCGTCGACGCTGGAGGAGCTGGTGATGCTGCCGGGCGTCGGCCGGAAGACCGCGAACCTGGTGATGATTCTCGGCTTCAAGAGCCTGCGGAACATCTGCGTCGACACGCACGTGCACCGCATCTCGAACCGGCTGGGATGGGTGGTCACCAGGCAGCCCGAGGAAACGGAACGGGCGTTGTACACGGCGACGGATGCGCGCTGGTGGCCCTACATCAACCTGTACCTGGTGACGTGGGGACAGAACGTCTGCCGCCCGATCGGGCCCCGCTGCGGGGATTGCGTGATCGCGGCTGATTGTCCAAAATTGGGCGTTCACAAGGTTCGAAGGAGCGCGAGATGACTGATCGCTGGCCGGCCGTTCTCCTCGTCATTGCGCTTGGCGCCACCCTTTCGGCCCAGGCGCCGAGGCCCGCTCCCAAACCCGCTGCGCCCGCACCCGCGGCGACCGCGGCGGCAAAATCTCCCGGCGCCGGTCCCGTCCTCGTGGTCGAGACGGTGAAAGGGACCTTCGAGGTCGAGACGTACCCCAACGAAGCGCCGAAGACCGTCGATCACATCCTCGCGCTCGTCAAGCGCAACTTCTACAACGGCCAGCGCATCCTGCGCATCGTTCCCAATCAGCTCGTGCAGTTCGGCGATCCGCAGACGCGCGACATGACGAAGCAGGCGTGGTGGGGACGCGGCTTCGACGCCGGCAGCGGCAAGTCCATCGGCGTCGCCGAGTTCAGCAAGAAGCGGCTGCACAAGATCGGCTCGGTGTCGATGGCACACCCGGGCGACGCGCGCGAGGCCGACAGCCAGATGTTCATCTCGCTCTCCGCGCAGCCGAAGTGGAACGGTCAGTACACCGTCTTCGGCCAGGTGATTTCGGGGATGGATGTCGTCCGCAAGCTGGCGGTGACGGATCGGATCGTCAAGGTCACTTTGCGGCCGGAAGGGGCGTCGTAACGGGCACAGGCGTAGGGGCCGGCTTCAGCCGGCCCTCCATCAGCGACCCGAGCTCCGGGTACTCCTCGATCAGCGCCTCGGGATACTCGCCTTCAACCGGCTGCCCGAGCTGCGCCTTCAGCATCACGGCATTGACGACCGACTTCGATGAGAAGTGGTTGTTCGTGTAGAGATACGACTTCTTCACCAGCTCCTTCGCCGCCTTCGCCGTCTCCGAGAATTCCTGCAGCTCGCCCGCGGTGTACAGGTAGTTGTAACGATCCTCGCTCTTGTCGTGCTTCCACCACTGCGCGGCGTTCCTGCCGTGCAGGCGCAGGTAGTAGAAGCTCGTGACGTTTGGCAGGTAGTTCTGCCGGATGGAGAAGCGGAATTTCGGCTCGTCGATCTGCACCCAGGCGGCGCCGAAGCCGTTCAACAGCGAGAGGGTGTCCCCGATCGCGTCGCTCCAGCTGCGATGCCGCAGCTCCACGGCGATCGGATACTCGGAGAACGCTCGCAGCAGTTGCGCGAGGTACTCGCGTGATTCCGGCGCGTCCTTGAAGCTGGGAGGGAACTGCGCGAGCAGCGCGCCGAGCTTGCCGGCCGAGGCGAGCGGCTCGATGCCCGCGCGGAAGTCGTCGATGTCCGATTGGGTGACCTGCGCGAGGAGGTCGAGCAGGGCGCCCTCGGTTCCCGGCGCCGTCTTGAGCGCGGCCTCGCGAAACATCGTCGGGTGCGTGAATTTCTGATAGAGCTTCAGCGAGAAATCGAAGCCGGCCGGCGTACGTTCGGCCCACCCTCGCGTCACCTCGGCGCGCGGCTGGCCGTAGAAGGTGGAATTCACCTCGACCGTATCGAAGTGCCCGGCGTAGAAACCCAGCTCGTCGAACCCGTCGGTTCCGGCGCGCTTCGAACGGGTCTTCGGGTAGAAGAGGCCGTTCCAGGTCCCTTTGCCGGACGGGTAATTCCAGCCCGACGTGCCGACGCGCACCTCGCCCATGGGGGCATCTTACAATCAGGGATCCGGGATCGGGGATCCGGGATCCGCAGCACCGGACGTCGGATCCCGCATCCCGGATCCCGAATCCTGGCATGCTGACCATCAACGAGATTTTCTATTCGGTGCAGGGCGAATCCAGCTATGCGGGACGTCCCTGCGTGTTCGTACGCCTGACCGCCTGCGATCTCCGGTGCTCGTGGTGCGACACGCCGTACGCGTTCCACGAGGGAAGGAAGCGCCCTCTCGACGAGGTGCTCGAGGAACTGGACGCGTACGCATGTCCGCTCGTCGAAGTGACCGGCGGCGAGCCGCTGCTCCAGGAGGACGTGTATCCGCTGATGGAGCGGCTGCTCGAACGCGGGCGGACGGTGCTCCTCGAGACCGGAGGCCATCGCAGCACGGCCCGCGTCCCCGACCGCGTCGTCACGATCCTCGACGTGAAGTGCCCCGGCAGCGGCGAGTCGGCGAAAAACGACTGGAGCAACCTCGACCGCCTTCGTCCGCAGGACGAGGTGAAGTTCGTCGTCAAGGATCGCGCGGACTACGAGTACGCCCGCGACGTCATCGCGCGCCACGACCTGGCCACGCGCGCGGCGGCCGTTCACGTGTCGCCGGTGCACGGCGTCATGAATGCGCGCACGCTGTCCGAGTGGGTGCTCGCCGACAAGCTTCCCGTGCGCGTGCAGCTTCAGCTGCACAAATACATCTGGGATCCGGCGACGCGTGGAGTGTAGGGATTTGCGATTGGCGAGTCGTGATTTGCGGCTCTCGTGATTTGTGGATTCGATGAGCCAGGGATCACGAATCGCCAATCCCAAGTCACAAAAGCCAGCGGTCGTGCTGCTGAGCGGCGGCCTCGATTCCTATACGGCGGCCGCCATCGCGCAACAGGAGGGGTTCTCGCTCTACGCGCTCACCGTGCGCTACGGGCAACGTCATGCGCACGAGATACACGCCGCGCGCGCCGTGGCGGGTGCGCTTGGGGTCGAGCGTCACGTCGAGCTCGACGTGAACCTCTCCGTCTTCGGCGGGTCATCGCTCACGAGCGATATGCCCGTGCCCAAGGACCGCGCGGTCGCGGCTCCCTCGACCTCGCCCGGAACAGGAACGGAGATCCCGTCCACCTACGTTCCCGCGAGAAATACCGTGTTTCTCGCGCTGGCGCTCGGCTGGGCCGAAGTGATCGGGGCGAGCGACATCTTCATCGGCGTCAACGCGCTCGACTATTCAGGCTACCCGGACTGCCGGCCCGAGTACATCGCGGCATTCGAACAGCTGGCGTCGCTGGCGACGGCCAAAGGTGTGCAAGGGAGTGCATTTCGCGTGCACGCACCTCTGCAGATGCTGACCAAGGCCCAGATCATACGCAGAGGACTCGAGCTTGGCTTGGACTACGGTCTGACCCACAGTTGTTACGATCCGGATCCGCACGGCGTGCCGTGCGGACGCTGTGACAGCTGCACACTTCGTGCAGCCGGCTTCGCGCA
>DATNCQ010000067.1:0-139590 GCA_035571515.1 Vicinamibacterales bacterium | reverse complement strand
CGGACGGAGATCGCGCGCCTGGCCGGCGTAGGTCGCCATCAGGCCGTCCACACCCGGCAGTTCGACCTGGGTGAGGTCGGCCTTGATTTGCGCGTGATCGGCGCGGTTCAACCGGGCGTCGAGCGCCGCGGGATCCAGGCGCAGCGCTTCGGGCTTGGCGAGCATGACGACGTCGTAGCCGCCGCCGTTCGCGTACTGGTTGCTCCAGATCGTGCCGAACGGGAAGACGTCGAAGAAGGTCGCCACCTCGCTCTTGATCACGTCCTCGGAGCTCTGGTAGAGGGGCACCCACTGCGTGACGACGCCGCCGGGGTTCAGGTGCGCCTTCGCAAGCTCGAAGTATTCCTGCGTGTAGAGCGACGCCGCTCCCTTCACCCACGGGTGAATCGGGTCCGACGTGATGACGTCGAACTTCTCGTTCGTCGTCAGGATGTAGTGCCGCGCGTCGTCATAGACGATCTGCACGCGCGGGTCGTTGGCGACGTCGTAGTTCTCCTTGCTGAAGTACGGCGCGACCATGCGCGGGATGAGCGGCTCGATCTCGCAGATGACGATCCGCTTCACGCCCGGATGCAGCACGAACGAGCCCGCGGTGACGCCGGCGCCGAAGCCGACGACGAGCACGGACTTCGGGTCGGGGTGCATCAGCGCCGACATGTGGCCGAGCAGCCGCTGCAGCCGCATGTCGTGCACTTCGGTCGACGCCTCGACCTTGCCGCTGACGTGGAAGTTGCGTACGCCGCCCTCGGACTCGGAGACCGCAATCGACGAGTTCAGTCCTTCGCCTTCGTAGAGGAAGCTCGCGCCCTTGAAGGTCGCGATCTGCCGCCCGTACGCGATCACCTCGGGCGGGATGGGCGCGACGCTGGCGGCGGCGGCCACGGCGAGCCCGACCGACGCCAGCGCGATCGCGGCGCGGCGGCCGGACGGCACCTTCGCGTCGGCGGGCGCCCCCCACACGAGCATCACGAGGGACGCGGCGAGCGCGGCCACGATCAGGAACCGCTGCGCGTCCTGCGTGCCGAACGACGGGACGATCAGCAGGCTGAAGATCACCGCGCCGGCCACGGCCCCAATCGTGTTCGCGGCATAGACCGCGCCGACCAGGCGCGCCGGATCCTCGGCGCGCGGTCCCGCCGCGGCGAGCGCGAGCGGAAAGCTCGCGCCCCAGAAACAGGCCGCGGGGACGACGGCGAGGCACGCGCGGAGCAGATCGATCTGGAAGTTGAACCAGGGGCCCCCCGCGAGCGAGGGGTCGATCGGCCAATACGGGTACGCGCGCGCAATCAGCGCCGCGCCCCACGCGACCGCCACCGCGACGCCGGCCTGGCAGAGGGCGAGCAGCACGCCGGGCCGCTGCGCGTCGCGCGCCAGCCACGCGCCGGCGGCGCTGCCGATGCCGAGGCCGAGGAGAAACACCGCGGCGATGATCGAAAAGGTGTAGACCGTGCCGCCGAAGAGCAGCGAGAGGACGCGCGTCCAGATCACTTCCGCGCCCAGTGCGGCCAGCCCCGACAGCGCGATGGCCACGTAGACCGGCGTGCGCGAACCCTGCAGCGTCGCGCTACGGGTGTCTGTCACCCGCTCACCTGTGGGGCGAGCCTTGGCGGCGCGTGCCGCTGGAGGCTTGTCCTCACCGAGTCGCGCGGGCGCGCGGGTGGCGAGCAGCCAGGCGAGGGCCGCCATCCCGGCGTTGAGCGCCACGGCGGCGTAGGTCGCGGTCGCCATGTCGTAGAGGCGCAGGAGATAGAACCCGGCGAGCAGCGAGCCGGCCACCGCCCCCGCGATGTTGCCGCCGTAGAAGAACCCGAGCCACGAGACGCCGGCCGGCGTGCTCTCGACCCATCGCGCGACCGCCGGCAGCGTCGCGCCCATCATCAACGTCGGCGGCAGCAGCAGCACGATGGCGCTCCTGCCGAGCAAAGGCACCGCGAAGAGGATCAGCAGGCCGAAAATCCCGATGCCCGCCTCGAGCTGCGCATAGATGCGGAGAGGGTGGCGGTTCTGCGCCACGAAGCGTGCCAGCAGCAGGCTGCCGGCGCACATGCCGCCCATGAAGGTGGCGAGCAACACCCCGAGCGAGACGGCGGTCGCCCCAATGACCAATTGGAGGAGCTGAAACCAGACGATCTCGTAAATCAGCGCCGCACAGCCGCTTCCGACGAACAGCAGCAGCAGGGCGGGCAGAAATCTCGATTTCGGCATGGCACGCGGGCTCGGCTACTTTATCCTTTATACCGTTTCACAGTTATTGACACCCCTGCGGACGCGTAGTACAAACCCTGCACTCTCAATCGGTTCCGGGATCTCAATCAGGAGGCGGGAATGCGCAACCGGGTGTCCATGGTGCGCGTATGTCAAGTGGTTATCGCCGTGTGCACGGTGATGATCGCGTCGCTGGCGTACGCGCAGGCAACGAGCACGTTCAACGGCCGCGTCGTCGACAACAGCGACGCCGTCCTTCCAGGTGTAACCGTGACGGTTACGAACAATGCCACCGGCGTGGTCCGCACCAGCGTGACCAACGCGGAAGGACAGTATTTCCTGCCCGGCCTCGAGCCAGGCACCTATCAGGTCAAGACAGAGCTGGCCGGTTTCGCGGAGTCGCTGCGCGACAACGTGAGACTGGGCATCAACGCGACGATTACGATCGATTTCAAGCTAGCTCTGGCGGGCCTGAATGAGACCCTGACCGTAACCGGCGAGGCGCCGCTCATCGAGGCGACGCAGTCCAAGGTTGCCAACACCATTCAGACCACCGAACTGCAGAACCTGCCGATGATTACGCGGACGATCAGCGGCATGCTGGAACTGCTGCCGGGAGCGGCGCCGGTCGCCGCGCTCCACCGAACGAAGGAGACGGTCGGATCGGTGTCGTACGGCGGATCGTCGGGCGGAAACGTCGAGCCGACGGTGGACGGCGCGGACAATCGCGACAACCATTACAGCGGCCCGCTGATGAGCTTCACGACTGAGAGCCTGGAGACGTTCCAGCTCGCGTCGAATCAGTTCTCCGCGGCCGACGGCCGTTCGAGTGGCGCGGCCATCTCGCTCGTCACCAAATCGGGCACCAACCAGCTCCACGGCACGGTATTCGGCTATGAGCGCGACCGGAAGCTGACGTCGAAGGACTACTTCACGCAACAGGGCAAGGGCCCGAAGTCGCCGTTCAGCCGGCAGCAGTACGGCGGATCGTTCGGCGGTCCGATCGTCAAGAACAAGATGTTCTTCTTCGGCGCAGGTGAGCAGCAGCAACAGCATCAGGGGATTTTCATTCCCCAGGACCTGTTCAACCAGCTCGATGCGCTCGTGCCGTTCCTCGCGGCCGGCAAGCTCCCTGCGGGATCGATCAATCCCCAGCATCCGTCAACGCTCAACCTCCCGGGCACGCTGCGGATGTTTACCGGCAAGGTCAACGCGCAGCTCAATAACAAACAGTCGATGATGGTCCGCTATGCAGGGCAGCACGAGGTGCGCGACGCGGTAACCTGGCCTGCCAGCAACAACAACGACAACGGCCAGCCGGACAACATGAATATCGACGCGTTCAGCGCGGTCGCCCAGCATAGCTATGTGCTCGGCAACTCGGGACTGAACCAGATCACCGGCCAGGTCAACCAGATGGTCTACCTCGCGGACGTTGTGGACGCTGTCACCGGCAAGCACTATACCCGCGACTTCCCGAACGTCGACGTCCTGGGGCCACGGCTGGCGTTTCCATCGGTCACGACCGGCGCGGGCGGCGACGCGGGAACGCAGTCCACCCGCCGGGTCTACCAGCTCCGCGACGACGTGTCGCTCCTGTCGGGCAACCACGCCATGAAGATGGGTGCCAACTTCAACTACCTGTGGCACCTGGGCATTCTGAACGGCAACGAGCATTACGCCACGCTCACGTTCTTCGACGATCCGTTGACGATCATCAACAACAGCAACGGCAGGTATCCACAGGGCTTCCAGACGCCCGGCATCCTCCGGACATGGCAGCAGGCCAACGGCGGCGCCGTGAACGGGCAGGGATACTGGGCCGACACCATCACGAACGCGCAGCAGTTCGGCACGTGGTTCCAGGACGATTGGCGCTTGAACCCGAAGCTGACACTGAACCTCGGCGTACGTTATGACATCGATCTCAACCTGATGGACGAGCACGAGTTCGCGCTGAACGCCACGCGGCAGGCGCTCGAGAAGATCGGGGACCCGAACGGCGGCTACCCGAAGACGCCGAAGAAGAACGTCTCGCCGCGTGTCGGCTTCGCCTACGACCTGAGCGGAGACGGCCGGCGCGTCCTGCGCGGCGGCGGCGGCGTCTACTTCGATCAGTACAACACCGCGGCCTCGGCGGGCGACATCACGTCCCAGAACAAACGGCCGTTGAACGCGCTCGCCACGTTGAACAATAGCGTGATCGGCGTCGGCGAGCTGCCAACCTTCCGCCTGATGATCGATCCGCTGCCACCCGCACCGACCCAGGGCGACAGGCTTCCGCTCAACTCCCAGGGCCAGTGGATCAGCCCGGACATCGTGGAGCCACGGACCTACCAGGCGCACGTCGGATACGCGCATACACTCGCGACCAATACGACGCTGTCGGTCGACTACACGCTGAGCCTCGGGCGGCACGAGCTGCGGCCGTTGAACATCAACCCGCTGGTCAATGGACAGCGCCTGCTGGCGCCCAGGCTGGTCGCGGCGGGCATTCCCGCGAATCAGTTCTCGTCGGTGATGATTCTGTCGTCGATCAATAAGTCGAAGTACGATGCGCTGACGTTGCTGTTCCAACGCCGCATGCCGCGCGCCACGCTCCAGGCGCACTACACGTTCGCCAATGCGTACGCGTACGGCGGCTCGACCGGCAACCGCTCCGGCTCCAACCAGCCGATGGTGTACAACGAACCGTTCGGACCCGGCGAGTGGGGACCGACCGGCGCCGACGAGCGGCATCGCATGGTCGCGACCGGCGTATTCGAGGTCGGTTACGGCGTCCAGCTGTCTCCGGTCATTCAGCTTGCCAGCGCCCGCCCATACAACCTGTTGGCGGGCACGGACCTGAACAGGGACGGCAACAGCGGCAACAATGGCGGCGATCGCTTCGTCGATGCCACGGGCCAGCAGGTGTCCCTCAACTCCGCCCGAGGTGACAACACCTTTGTCTTCGACATGCGATCGACGAAGTTCTTCAACCTCGGCGGAGGCGGCGACAGGAAAATCGGGGCCTTCGTCGAGTTCTTCAACCTGTTCAACACGGCGAACTTCGGAGCGCAGTACCAAGGCAACGGCCGCAGTGCGACGTTCCGGCAGCCGAACGGGTACATACCCGGCATCGGATATCCCAGGCAGGTGCAGCTAGGAGCGCGATTCCTCTTCTAGGCACTCGTCGGTAGAAAGGCGGGGAGGGATGAAGGTTCTCGGAGCGTTCATACTTCTCGCCCTTGTCAGCATCACCGGCGCCGCAGGTCAAACTGCGGCGCCGGTCGCACGTACGGCGGACGGCCAGCCCGATATCCAGGGCTACTGGACCGAGGCGCCCGGCGGGCCCGAGGCGGTCAACATCGAAACGGCGTAGTTCTTCAACCTGTTCAACACCGCGAACTTCGGCAACAGCTACACCAGCAACGCGCGGAGCACCGCGTTCAATCAGCCGAACGGCTTCGTGTCGGGGATGGGGTACCCACGGCAGATGCAGCTCGGCCTGCGGTTCCTGTTTTAGCGCGGGGTGTCAGGCCGTTAGACGGGTAAGGCGGGTTAGGGAGTAGGCCGGCGTTTCCAGCCCGCGGATCACCGATCCCGTGCCGCGCTGGCGGCCACCTGCACGTCGTGCAGCGCGAGGATGCCCATGATCCGCCGTGGATCGTCGCGCAGGACGACCGGCAGCTGGCGGACTCCGTGGCGCGCCATCTTCAGCACCGCCGCCTCGAGGGTCTGATCGCCGTAGGCGGTCACCACCGGCCGCCTCATCACGTCCGCCGCGGTGTGCGCCGGTGAGCCGCGCGCCGCGTCCTTCGTCGTCACCATCCCGATGAGGTGTCCCTCGGCGTCGACGATCGGCACCGCGTTGATGGCGAGCTGCGCCAGGCGCTCGCGCAGATTCGACAGCGGTTCCGCGGCGGCGGCGGTCTCGACCACCTTGGTCATCGCCTCGTCGACGCGAATCCTCCGCAGCGGCGCGGGCTCGTGGTCGGCCAGGTGCAGTCCGTCCTGCTGCAGCAGCGCGTCGTAGATGGGCACCGGCTGCCATCGCATCGCAATCGTGTAGGCAATCATGTTCGCCACCATCAGCGGCAGGATGATGGCGTAGTCGCCCGTCATCTCGAAGATGATCAGGATCGACGTGATGGGCGCGCGGATCGCGCCCGCGAAGAACGCCCCCATGCCGACGAGCGCGAACGACCCGACCACGTTCGGCGCATCCGGCAGCAGCCGGTGCACGACGGCGCCGCACGAGCCGCCAATCATGCCGCCGATGTAGAGCGACGGCGCGAAGATGCCGCCCGCCAGGCCCCACGAGTACGAGACGATCGTCGCCGCCAGCTTCGCCACCCCGAGCGCCGCCATCGTCGTGAAGCCGAATTCCCCGAGCAGCGCTCTCGACAGCGTCTGGTAGCCGATGCCGAGGACGGCGGGAAACGCGACGCCGATGGCGCCGACGAGGACGCCGGCGACGGCCGGACGGGTCCACGGCGGCAGGACGTCGAGGCGGCGAACGGCCGCGCGCATCCACAGCAGCGTCTTGACGAAGATCGTGGCCGTGATGGCCGCGACGACGCCCAGCGCGCCGTACGCGAGCAGCTCCCACCACGGGCCGAACGCGTAGGCCGGGATGGTGAAGACCGGAGCGCCGCCGAGAATCGCATGCTCGACGACCGCCGCCGCCACGGCCGCGACCACGATGGCGCCGACGAGCCGTTGATTGAGGTTGCCGGCGATCTCCTCGAGGGCGAACGTGATGGCGGCAATCGGCGTATTGAACGCCGCGGCGATGCCCGCGGCGGCGCCGATGCAGATCAGGCTGCGCGTGATGCGCGTCCCCTGGTGCGTCAGGCGGCCGAGCAGGGCGCCGAGCCCCGCGCAGATCTGCACCGTCGGTCCCTCGCGGCCCAGGGAGAAGCCGGCGCCGATGGCCAGCGCGCCGAGCGCGAACTTGCCGATGACGGTCCGCAGCGACAGCCGCGCGCCGGCCGTCGTCTGGAATTCGTACTTGACTTCCGGGATGCCGCTGCCGCGCGCGTAGGGCACGACGAATTGCAGGAGGAGCCCGACGATCAGGCCCGCGACGACGAGCAGCGCGACGATCGACAGCCCGTAGGTGGATGCCGACCGCGCGACCGCTGGATCGAGCAGGGCCGCCTGGATCGCGTCGATGCTCTCGTGGAAGGCGACGGCGGCGAGACCGCCGGCGATGCCGACGGTCAGCGTGAGGACGAAGAGACGGCGGTCTTCAGAGCGTCGCCAGCGCGACCAGAGTTGCTGCGTGATCCGAATCTATCACGCGTTTTCCTTGGCCGCCGAGACGAACTTCGTGTCGATGCCCGCGCGCTTGAGCAGCGCCTCGAACCCGCCCTTGTCCACCGACTTCGTGTAGGCCTCTTCCGGCGCGACGAGTTTCTTCGCCACCAGGTCCATCAGCGCGTCGTTCAGTCCCACCATGCCGACGGACTTGCCGACCTGCATGATGGACGGGATCTGGAAGGTCTTCGCCTCGCGAATCAGGTTGCTCACGGCGCTGGTGACGATGAGCACCTCGAGCGCGGCCGCGCGGCCGCCGCCGATCTTCTTGCACAGCGTCTGCGCGATGACGCCCTTCAGCGACTCCGACAGCATGATGCGGATCTGCGCCTGGCGGTCGGTCGGGAACTGGTCGATGACGCGATCCACCGTCGACGCCGCGGTCGTCGTGTGCAGCGTGCCGAACACGAGGTGGCCGGTTTCAGCGGTCTCGATCGCGATCGCCACGGTCTCGAGGTCGCGCATCTCGCCGACGAGGACGATGTCCGGGTCCTCGCGCAGCGCGGCGCGCAGCGCGTCCTTGAACCCGTCGGTGTGCACGTGCACCTCGCGCTGGTTCATGAGACACGACTTGTTCTCGTGCACGAACTCGATGGGGTCCTCGATGGTGATGATGTGGTCTTTCCGCGTGCGGTTGATGTAGTCGACCATCGCGCACAGCGTCGTCGACTTGCCGGAGCCGGTCGGACCGGTCACGAGCACGAGGCCCTTGTTCAACTGGCACAGCTTCAGGATGTGCTGCGAGAGACCGAGGTCCTCGGCCGTCAGGATCTTCGACGGGATGACGCGGAAGACGGCGCCCGGTCCCTTGCGATCCATGAAGATGTTGGAGCGGAAGCGGCCCAGGCCGCGGATTTCGTAGGCGAAGTCCGTGTCGTGCCGGCGGCCGAATTCCTCCTTGTTGCGCTCGGGCATGATCGGCTCGAGCATCGCCCACATCGAGTCGGGATCGAAGGCGGCGCCGTTCTCCTCGAGCAGCTTGATCTCGCCGTCCTTCCGCACGAGCGGCGGCATGCCGACGCAGAGGTGGAGGTCCGATGCCTTGACCTCGCACATCAGGTGAAAGAGGCGATCGATGGCCGGGGTGCCGACGCGCGCCTGCACCGGCGCGGCCTTCGGCACCGGCGGCGCCAGAGCCGCCGCGGGTGCGGGTGCCACGGGCGCGGGCGGAGCGACGACGGGTGCGGCGACCGGTTCAGCGGTCGCGGCGGGTGCCGCAGCGACCTCGGGCATCTCGTCCGGCGTCGTGACGACCTCGAGCACCGGTTCCTCTGTCGCGAACGCGGGCGCCGGCTCGCTCTGGACGTATCCCTGGTTCGACTCGATGACGGCGCTCACTGACGTCGTCTCGATGATCAGTTCGGGCGCCGGCGCTGCAGCAGGCGGTGGCGGAGGCGGCGGAGGCGGAGGCGGTGGCGGCGGAGGCGCGGCAGCGACGGGGACCACGGGGGGCGCGCCGCCCGGATCGATCGAGACCCACAGCTGCTGGCCTTCGCGGCGCATCGCGACGTTGAACACGCCGATGCCGTCGCACTCGTAGTTGAACGCCACCGACGGCTGCTGCGGCAGCCGCTTGATGGTCTCGGGAATCATCGGCGCAATCGCCGCCATGATCTCCTGCGCGGAGAGCGAGCGGTTCGTGACGTCGCGTGGCGAACCGTTGCCGTCGGTCACGCGCACCGGCGCGCCGCTCTCGAAGCGGACGCCGAGGTTGCCGCCGCGCGAGGCGACGCGCTTCAGCAGGGTGTCGATGTAAGAAACAGGCGCTTCCGTTGCCATGTGTGTGCTGTCAGTCCGCGATTTCCGTCAATTCGACGATATGAGCTGCGTTGATGATGAGCGTGGCTTTCTGGGTGACGACGTAGCGGAACACCTGCGGCGAGCGCGCGTAGTCGCTCAGCCGGTCGCGCCCGGGCGCCGCATAGACCGCGACCTTCCCTTTGACGCGCATGCCCGTCGAGAGCAGCATGCCGACGTGCCGCTGCGTCGCGACGTCGTAGCCCGGGTCGCGTTCGGCCTCGCTGATGCCCGGCTCGAGCGCCACGGCGACCAGGTGCGACCGGTTGTAGAGAACGGTGGTCCCGTCCCGCAGCTCGAAGGGAAAAAACCCCGGCTGCGCGTTCAGGAGATCGCCGATCCGCTCGGCTCCCTCGTGCGTGGATGTCTGCAGGGCGACGAAGAACGATCCGCTGACGGACGTGCCCGGAGCGAGCGTCAGCGTCGCGGGAATCCGCTGTTTTTCGAACCTGAATTCCGACACATCAAGGTATCGGAATGAACGGGCTCCGAGTGTAGAGCTGGGCAGGTATGAGGTGTCAGGTGTCGGGTTTCAGGCGTGGTCCCAGGTGTCAGGCCTGATCCCTGGACCAGGCCTGACACTTGATCCCCGTCACCGCATCAGAAGGTAAAGCGGAGCGCGATCTCCCCCTGCTGCCGTGGCTGTGCCGTGGACAGCTGACCGAACGTGTTCGACAGTGCGTTGGTGTTGAAGCTGCTGCCGATGCCGCCCAGGTTGGTCCGGCCGAACAGGTTGAAGACCTGGCCAATCAGCTCGACACGCCGTCTTCCCGGCAGGCCGATCGCCTTCGACGCGCGGATGTCGAAGCGGCTGTAGTCGTTGCTGTTGTTGACGAGCGCCGCGATCGGAGCGAGCCCGTTCGCCGCGCGATACGCGTTCACCGCCGCGAGCATCGTGTCGTTGTCGCGGTTGCCGATCCCCTTCGTCGTCCCGGGAACGAAGTCGGTGGTGGCGCCGTCGCCGTTGAGGTCGCGGCCCGCGCGCGCGCTGAAGGGCGCCGAGCTGCGCAGCGTCCAGACGACACCGACGATGACGTCGCCGGGCACTTGATAGGCGCCGCTGCCGACAAAGGCATGACGACGGTCGGCGTTGCCGTAGCCCTGGTCCCACTGCGGGTTGTAGGCGTCGGTCACCGTGCCCGTCGACGTGGCGCCGAACGAATTGTCGGTCACCCGCGCCAGCGTGTACGACGCCGTGTACTGGTAACGGTTGGACAGGCGCTTCTCGAGGCGGACGAGCAGCGCCCGGTAATCCTGCGTGCCGATCGACTGCACCTCGGCGATGTTGCCCCACGCCGGGTTCGGGCGCACGGTCGGCGTGGCCGCGATGCCGGGCGAGACCTGCAGCGGCGTGTTGACGTTCACGCTGGCGTTGAAGGCGTTCGACTTGATGTAGACGCCGTCCGCGTTCACGGCGAAGTCCGCCCCCAGCTGGCGCGAAAAGCCGACGTTGTACATGTCGGAGTACGGATTCACCATGTCATCGGCCACGATGCTGATGTTCGGTGGCGCGGTGGAGGCAAACGACGCGGGTGTGCGGCCCTGATACGGGTCCGGATACGCCGGGTTGTTGATGCTGATGCTCGTCTGCAGCAGCGTCGTCGTCTCGGCGCCGGGGGTTCCGTTCATGATCGTATTGAACAGCCGGCCGTAGCCCGCGCGGAGCACGGTGCGGCCGTCGTTCCGCAGGTCCCACGCCATGCCGAGCCGTGGCGACAGGTTGTTGTTGTCGCCACGCGACGCGAAGTTCACGAACGGCAGGATCCTGGGATAGTACGAGCCGTCGTTCCTGCGGTCGTTGTTCCAGATCAGCGTGTCGCGGTCGTAGCGCAGACCGAGGTTCAGCGTCAGGCCGGACGCGACCTTCCACTCGTCCTGCGCGTAGGTCTGGAAGTAGTGGTGGGCCTGGCGCCGGATCAGCCCCGGGAACGACGCCTGGAAGCGGTTGGCGCCTCTCAGACTCGCGACGACGGCCGGGTTGTTCGCGTCGAAGAACTGATCCTGTGTGAACGTCCACGTGCCGTTCGGGTTGCCCTGCACGTCCTCCTCGAGGGGCAGGTTCTGGATGTCGGCGCCGAACTTGATGTTGTGGCCCGACTGCGAGATGGAGAAGTCGTCGCGCCACTCCCGCATCATCAGGTGGATCGCCGCGAAGTTGTCGTTGCCGAAGGTGAAGCTCGGGAACTGATAGGTCGGCGTCGTGCCTGTGAACCGTGACGGCGAGAAGTCGAACGTCTTGTAATAGGAGAGACCTTCGGGCGCCTGGTACTGCCACTGCTTGGCGTAATTGAAGCGGAACTCGTTCAGGAACTTCGACCCGAGCACCCAGGTATGTCCCATGACGAGCGCATCGCGCGGGATCAGCGTGTTGCCCTGGTTGGCCGACTTGCCCCCGCACCCCTCGCAGCTGAACTCCTGCCGCTCGTAGGCCCAGCGGACGAATCCGCTCTGCTTCGACGTCAGCTGTGCGTCGCCGCGCACGAGGAACATCTCGTTCGGCAGTTTCTGGTCGAAGACGCCTTCGTACTTGCTGTAGAACTGCGGCGCGCCGGTGTTCACCAGGTAACTGGAGTTCTCCTGCGTATATTCCTGCGCGGCGAAGAAGTGGACCCTGTTCATGACGACGGGGCCGCCGAGCGCGCCGCCGAACTGATGGCGCGTGTAACGGCTCTTGCCCTGGCCCGCGTCCTCGGCTGCCTGCGTGAACGTGTCGAGGCGTCCCATCGCCTTGTTACGGAAGAACTCGTAGCCCTCGCCGCTGAAGCTGTTGGTGCCGCTCTTGGTGATCACGTTGATGACGCCGCCGGCGCGGCCGCCGTACTCCGCGGGGGGCTGCGTCGTGAACACCTTGAACTCCTGGATAGCCGCCTGCGGGAAGTCCTGCCGCGGCTCCCCGGCCTTGGACGACATGTTCATCGTCCCGTCGGCAAGATTGGTGGTGGTGAACTGCAGCGTGCCGGCGCCGACCTGCGCGTTGCTGCGCCGCGGGCGGGTGCCGTCCTGGCTCGTGCCCGGCAGCAGGAGCGCCAGCGTCACCGCCGCGCGGTTGGCGACCGGCAGCATCTCGATCTGCTGCTGCGTGATGACCGAGGAGACCTCGCTCTTGGTCACTTCGACCACCGGCGCCTGGCCGGTGACCGTCACCGATTCCTGCAGCGTGCTGAGGCCCATCGTGATGTTCTGCTGCAGCTCGCGGTTGACGGTGAGGACGAGGTTCGTGACGGTTGCTGTGGTGAAGCCGGTCAGCTCCGCCTTCAGCTCGTAGGGGCCGAGCGGCAGCGCGCCGAAGCGATATTTCCCGTCCGCCTCGGTGACCGCCGACTGGGTGAAGCCCGTGTTGATGTTGCGCGCCGTGATGGTCACGCCTGGCAGGACGCCTCCCTGCGCATCGGCAACCGTGCCGTCAATGACGCCACGTTCGCCCTGCGCCGCAGCCGAGGCCGCCAGCCCCAGCGTCAGCAGCAGGACCAATAACCCGAAGGCCTGCTGCCGTGAAAAAGACACTGCGCGCGAACTGTACATAGATCCTCCTGGAGAACCTTTCTCTTCCGGTGTGCGGGTGACTCTAAACGCTGGGTGGACTCGGGTCAACTCCCAACTGCGGCGGCGATGGCCTTTCCCATTTCCTGGGTCGTGGCCTTGCCGCCGAAGTCGGGAGTATGCGGCCCCTTTTCGCAGACCATCTCGATGGCGTTTTCGACGGCGCGCGCCGCCTGCGGCGACCCGAAGTGATCGAGCATCAGCGCCGCCGACCAGATGGTGCCGATCGGGTTGGCGATGTTGCGGCCGGCGATGTCGGGTGCAGATCCGTGAACCGGCTCGAACATCGACGGGAACTTCCGCTCGGGGTTCAGGTTCGCCGAGGGCGCGATGCCGATGCCGCCGGCCACCGCCGGGCCGAGGTCCGAGAGGATGTCGCCGAACAGGTTGCTGCCGACGACGACGTCGAACCAGTGCGGGTTGCGGACGAAGTGCGCCGTGAGGATGTCGATGTGGAACTGGTCGGTCTTCACCTCCGGGTAGTCCTTCTTCATCGCGGCGAAGCGCTCGTCCCAGAACGGCATCGTGTGGATGATGCCGTTCGACTTGGTCGCCGACGTCACGTGCTTGCGGCGTTTCCGCGCCAGGTCGAACGCGTAGCGCATCACGCGGTCGACGCCGCGGCGCGTGAAGATCGCCTCCTGCGTCGCGAACTCGTTCTCGGTGCCGGCGAAGATACGGCCGCCGATCGACGAGTACTCGCCTTCCGTGTTCTCGCGGATGACGACGAAGTCGATCTCCTCGGGCCTGCGGTTGGCGAGCGGCGTCGAGACCCCCTTGAACAGCTTCACCGGCCGCAGGTTCACGTACTGATCGAAGCCGCGGCGGATGGGAATCAGCAGCCCCCACAGCGAGACGTGGTCCGGCACGCCGGGATAGCCGACCGCCCCGAGAAACACCGCGTCGAACTTCTTCAGCTGCTCGAGGCCGTCCTCCGGCATCATGCGCCCGGTTTTCGCGTAGACCTCGCAGCTCCAGTCGAAATGGGTCATCTCGTACGACAGGCCGAATTTCTTTCCCGCCGCTTCGAGGACCCGCAATCCTTCGGGGACGACCTCGTGGCCGATCCCGTCCCCCTCTATCACCGCGATCTTGAATGTGGACATTCCGCCGATTCTATTTCAAGCTACGCTGCCGCAGGACAAGCACACAAAGACGGGAAGCCACAAAGGACACAAAGAGCACAAAGGATTCACGGACACGAAGAGCAGGTCGCCGGTCGGCCTGCGAAGCAGGCCGACAACGCGCGACGCTGCATCACCGGAACAAGCCGCAGTGAAAAACCGATGCGGTTTGTTTCCCGTGACGTGCCGCCGCGCGTGGCCGCCTACGGCGGCCCGGCGACCCGCTGCTTCGTGCTCTTGAACTTCGTGCCCTTCGTGCTCTTCGTGGCTGCCCAGTCTTGGTGATCTTCTTCCTCAGGAGGACGCGCGTGAGAGGTCGCTGGAATCCATTGATCGCTGCCGGAGCGGTCGCCGCCCTTGTCTGCGCGAGCGCGCTCGTCACCCTGCAGGCGCAAGCCGCGCGTCCACCGTACGCGCCGCCGAAGACCGCGGACGGCCAGCCTGACATCTCCGGCTTCTGGCAAGTGGCGAGCACCGCCGCCTGGGACATCCAGGATCACGGCGCGTCGCTCGGCGTGCCCGCAGGCAAGGGGGTCGTCGAGGGGAACGAGATCCCGTACCGGCCGGAGGCGCTGGCGAAGAAGCAGCAGAACTACGCGAACCGCGCGACCGCGGATCCGGAAGCGAAGTGCTACCTGCCGGGCGTCCCGCGCATCACCTACATGCCGTTTCCGTTTCAGATCCTGCAGACGAAGAACCAGGTCAACATCCTCTACGAGTTCAACCACGCCATCCGCTACGTCTTCATGGACAAGCCGCACCCGCCGGGGCACATCGACTGGTGGATGGGCGACTCACGCGGCCACTGGGAAGGGGACACGCTCGTCGTGGACGTCATCCACTTCAACGAGGACACCTGGTTCGACCGCGCGGGCAATCATCACAGCGACGCGCTGCACGTCGTCGAACGCTACACGCCGCTCGGGCCCGATCACGTGAACTACGAAGTGACGATCGAGGATCCGAAGGTGTTCACGCGGCCGTGGAAGATGAGCATGCCGCTCTATCGGCGGAAGGACGCCAACATGGAGCTGCTCGAGTACGAGTGCTACGAGTACCTGATGGAGCGGGACTGGCCGCGGAAGTAGTTGGTCGTTGGTCGTGGGTCGTGGGTGGGTGGCGGGTCCGCCGTCGCAGGGAGTCTCCGCTCCGGCGGGACCCGCCCCACGAACGTAGGCCGGGTTCCGCGGGCGCGGCATGCTCAGGCCGGCGCGGCCGTATGTTCACGAGCGGCCGACTGCGAGCGACGTGATCGGCGTCAGACGTAAACCGCGGCGGAGGCTATAGAGATCGAGCCCGTCGAGCATCGAAAGGTCCATCGTCGCTCACGAGGTAGGTTTGCAAGCCGACGCCAGCGGGTTTCCACGTCGTCGAGCTTGGAGGCCGCGAGTGAACATATGGCCGCGCCGCCGGCCCGCGCACTACCAACCACCAACCACCAACGACCAACGACCAACTACCGAACGGCGCGGATCTCCGCCGCGCGCTTCCTCTCGCCCTGGGCATCGAGCGCCTGCGCGAGCGCATCGAGCGCGGGAGCCAGCCTCGGATACAGAAACAAGGCCTCCGAGAAGCGCTTCCCGGCGGCATCCGGCCGCCCCGCGCGCAGCTCCGTCAATCCCAGGTTCATCAGCACGGCCGGCGCGCGCGGCGCGATGCGCAGCGAGGCGTCGAACGCGCGACGCGCCCGGTCGTGGTCGCCAAGCGAGTCGTAGGCGATCCCGAGCAGGTTGAAGTCGCGCGCGGCGTTGTCGGGGTCCGCGCCGGTCGACGTGAGGCGCTCGCCGACGGCCGCCGCCTTCGCGAATTCACCTTGCAGGTGCGCCAGCCGCATCTGCGCGTAGAGCGTGACCGGACGGGTCGCCCCGGTCCGCACGAGCAGCGTCGTCAGCTGCTCGAGCGCCGCGTCGTTGCGGTCGTCCGCGAGCGCCGACACCAGCTGTCCGAGCGCACGATCGTTGGAGGGATCGAGCGCGGCGGCCCGCTGGGCGGCGGCGACCGCGCCTTTCGCGTCGCCCCGCGCCGCCAGCACGCGCGACAGCTCCATTTCGACGTTCGGCGCATCCGCCTGTGCGATGCGGCCACGCAGATAGGTCTCCGCGGCGTCGAGACGCCCGCTGGCCGCGGCGGCCGCCACCAGCCCGGCGAGCGCGTCGCTATCGTCGGGCATGATCCTCAGCGCCTCGAGGTAGTCCTGGTAGGCGAGCGGCGCCGAATCGGCCTTCATCTGCATCGCCGCGCGATGACGCCAGTCGGTCGCGGTTGCGGACGCGCGCAGCGCGGCTACCGCAGGCGGCGGCTGCGCCGCGGCCGCGACCGCACGCAGGCGCTCCACGTTGTTGGTCTGATACCGGCCGTAGATGGCGCGCGGCGCGGAGTATTCCAACGCCAGCCTGTCGTCCGACTGGACGAGGGCGCCCGCGGCGTACTTCTGCAAGTCGGGGCCGCGCGCGACGAACAGCGTCATGACGCTGAAAGGATCGCGAACCTCCACGTCGGCAAGGTCCGCCGCCACCCCGGGACGTGTCCACGCGGACATGATCCCTTCGTCCAGCGCGCGCGCGGGCTGCGCCGAACCGATCAACAGGAGATCCGATTCGCCGACGAGCCAGGCGCTGCCGGCGGGAAAGGCCGAGAGAAACGTGGCGACGATCGAGCGCAGGTCGGCGTCGCTGATGTTGTAGGTATGAGCCCACTGGCACAGGATGCCGCCCGGACGCAGGCGGCCGCGCGCGGCGGCAAAGAACTCGCGCGTGAACAGCGTCGACACGCCCGCCATCCAGGGGTTCGACGGCTCGGAGATGATGACGTCGTATTGCTGGTCGGAGAGCAGCAGGTGCGAACGGCCGTCGCCGACGATCACGCGCGTGCGCGGATCGCGGAGCGCGTCGTGATTCTCCTTGACGAAGGCGCGTGAGGCGTCGACCACCTCGGGCGAGATCTCCGACACGACGGCGCGCTCGATGGGATGCGTCAGCGCGGCCCCGAGCGTGACGCCGCTGCCGAGGCCGATGATGTAGACGGAATGCGGGTTCTCGTGCAGCAGCAGCGGCAGGTGGCCGAGCAGCTTCTGCGTCAGCATGTCGGCGCCGTTGGAGGCATCCACCTTGCCGTCGATGGCGAGCGACGTGACGCCAATCAGGCGGCGGACGGAGACGGTTCCCGTCGCGCCCTCGCGGTAATACGAGAGGTCGCCGGCTTCGAGCGCGGTCTCGAGGTCGCCGGCGGCAAGCGCCGGCGCGAGCCGATACCCGCCGTTGGCCAGCCGGGCGTGGTTCCACGAAGGCGCGAGCAGAGCGAAAGCAATGACGCCCGCGCCGCCAATGACAAACGCGACTCGATACCGTAGGGGGGGTCCAGCTTGCCCGCCGAAGCCTTGGCGAAGGCGGGGACCTGCCACGCCCGCCTGCCAGGCGACGAACATGCCCGCGACGACCGCGACGATCGAGGCGAGCCGCAGCGACGGCTGCAGGCCTGCGAGAGGAATCAGGATGAAGGTCCCGGCGAGCGCGCCGGCGATGGCCCCGGCGGTGTTGGCCCCGTAGACGACTGACGCCGCCCGCGCCTCCGCGTCGCCCGTGGCCTTCGTCATCGCGATCGCCAGCGGAAACGTGGCGCCGAGCGCGATCGTCATCGGCAGCTGCATGGCGATGGCGAGCACGATCTGGAGCCCGAAGACGGAGGTGAAGCGTGCGTCGGCCTGTCCGGCGGCGGCCGCAACCGTGAGCGGGAGCTGGTCCACGCGCGCCGAGGCCAGCAGCGCCGCCGCCGCCGCAGCGATCATCGCGATGCCGAGCCACACGCCCGGTCGTCGTGCGCGGTGCGCCACCCTGGCGGCGATCGCGGATCCAATCGCCAGCCCCGCGATGAAGGCGACGAGCATCGCGCTGAACGCGTAGGTTGTCGGTCCCAGCGTCATCGCGAGCACGCGCGTCCAGGTCACCTCGTAGACGAGCGCGACGAATCCGGACACCGCGAGCACCATCGCCGGCAGACCAACGGTTTCAGCGCCAAAGCGGCGGGGTTCTGTACTGCCTTCGCCGCGATGCGGCTTCGGCGTGGCAGGAAGGCCTGCGCCGCTGAGCAGCAAAGCCCCCGTTGCGGCGACGGCATTGAGGCCAACTCCAACCAGAGTCGTGCCGAACAGCCCGAGCGCCGGCAGCAGGACGAAACCGGTGAGCGCCGCGCCAAGCGCGGCACCGAAGGTATTGGCCGCGTACAACTCGCCAGCATTCTGGGAACCCGGATCCCGGCCTGCCACCACCCCCACGGGATAGCTCGCTCCCATCGCCGCAGCCGGCAGCGCCACCATCACGATCGAGGTGCCGAGCCGCACGAGGTCGAACAGGCCGCCGCCGTTCCCGTTGGCGTACGCCCACGCGAGCAGCGGCCGCATCGCGCCGAGCGCGGAGGGCATCGCGAGCGCGCAGAGCGCGATCGTTGCCTCGAGCGCCGCGTAGACGCGAAGCGCGCGGCGCCGCGACATCCGCTGTGCTGCTCGTCCGCTTGCCCACGCGCCCGCCGCCAGGCCGCCCATGAATGCCGCGAGCACCGCGCCCGCCGCCGCCGTCGTGTGCCCCATCGATAGCGTCAGCAGCCTCAGCCACGCCACCTCGTAGAGCAGCGCCGCGGCGCCGGACAGCAGGTAGCAGACGATGAAGGAACGGGCGCGCAAGGGCAACAATGCTATGGTATGGCGCTATGACGAAGCGGATTGGCGTACTGGCTGTCGGCCTCGTCCTCGCCACGGCGGGGGCGGTGTTGCTGCGCGCGGCGGGGATGCCGCTCTGGGCGTACGGCTACATCGATCCGCCGCCGGCCAGCTCCGACTACTCGACCAAGTGCACGGCCGCGCGTCCGGTCGACTGCGCCCGCGGCGGCACGCCGCCGGACGACGGCCGCAAGCGCACGCTGCCCGGAGCCGCCGGCTCCTGGACGGTGACGGAGGCCGCCAACGATTACGGCCCGGTGGACTGGTATCCGGGCGACCATCCGAAGATGCCGGAGATTGTCGCGCACGGTGCGAAGGAGCGCGGCATCCGCGCCTGCGCGCTCTGTCATTTCCCGAACGGCACGGGCAAGCCCGAGAACGCTCCCGTGTCGGGGACGTCGGCGATCTACATCATGAATCAGATGGCCGATTTCAAGAACGGCCTGCGCCACACGAGTGACAAGAACAAGGCGAACGCCTGGGAGATGCCGGTGATGGCGGCGGCCATGACACCGGAAGAATGGAAGCAGGCGGCGGACTACTTCGCGGCCGTCAAGTACATCCAGAAGAACAAGGTCGTCGAGACGACGATGATCCCGAAGTTCGCGCCGAACGCCAACAACCTGTTCCTGCCCGCCGCCGGCAGCGAGAAGGTACCGCTCGGCAACCGTCTCGTCGAGATGCCGGACGACCCGGACGATGCGCAGAACATGAGGAACCCGCACTCACCGTTCACCGCCTACGTGCCGCCTGGCACGTTGAAGAAAGGCGAGGCGCTGGCCACGACCGGCGGCAACGGCAAGACGGTCCGCTGCGATCTCTGCCACGGTCCGGGGCTGCGCGGGCTCGACCCGGTGCCGGCGATCGCCGGGCGGCAGGCCAGCTATCTCGCGCGCCAGATGTACGACATGCAGACGGGCGCGCGCCACGGCCTCTGGAGCCCGCTGATGAAAGAGGTCGTCGCGAAGCTGAGCGACGAGGACATGATGGCGCTGGCCGCCTATGTGACCTCGCTGGCGCCATGAGGGTCGGCTAAAGCCGGACTCCACCGATACCGGTGGCTTCAGGCGGACGAAGACAATGACGGTACAGGAGACGGCGGCGGAGCTTCGTCGGGTCGCCAGTGGCTTTTCGAAGGAATTGCTGGCTGCCGATCCGGCCGCCGCGGCGAAGCGTCCGGGACCGACGACGTGGTCGCCGAAGGAAGTGCTCGGCCACCTGATCGACTCCGCGGCCAACAACCATCAGCGCTTCGTGCGTGCCCAACAGGGCAATGCGCTCACGCTGCCCGGCTACGAGCAGAACCACTGGGTTGCGTCGCAGGGCTACCAGGAAGCCGACTGGCCGCACCTCGTGACGCTGTGGACCCACTTCAACCTGCACCTGGCCGACGTCATGGATCGCATCCCGCCGGCGGCGTACCCGGTGCGATGCGCCATCGGCGGCGACGAGCCGGTCACGCTGGAATTCGTGGTCGTCGATTACCTGAGGCACCTCAGGCATCACATGGGGCAGATCAGGGAGCGGCTCCGCTAATCCCACTGATGCTCGACGCCGTGGCCGCGCGCCTGATCACCGTGCATCGGCGTCAGGAACCCGAGCAGGCAGCCCGGTGAACCGTCCCGGAGCAGGTGGCATCGCACGCTGATCCGGTCGCCCGGCTTGACGTCCTCCTTCTTCACGCCGTTCCTGAAAATTCCCATCGGCCCGGTCGCTTCGAGCGCCCACGTGGTCGGCTCGCCGCCCTTGGCGTCCTTGATCTCGATGTAGACCCACGAATGGGGCAGCAGGTAGTGGATCTCCGAGACGGTGCCCTCGAGTGTCGTCCACTTGGTGACTTCGTAGGCGTTGTGCGAATGGTGCGCGCCCGCGGGTACCGCGATCGACACGACCAGCGCCGCGCACATGCCACAGAGGATCCAGAATTTTCTCAGCATGATCATTCCTTTCGAACCAGGGCTCACCGGGCCGGCTGGCCCTGGCCCCGCGTCCCACCCTGGCCTTGCGCACCCTGTCCCTGTCCACCCTGTCCCTGTGCACCTCGTCCCTGCCCGCCCTGACCGGCGCGCGGCGTCGGCCGTCCGTTCGCGTAGAGCTGAAAGCCGTCCCACGTGTAGCGGACCGCGTTGAACTGGGGGTCGAGAAAGCGCAGCGAGATCTGGAACCAGTTCGCCGCCGGCGCGTTCTTCGGCACCGTCGCCTGCGTGATGTAGAGACGGTTCTCGTGCATGTGGACCGTGGCATACGTCCGGGATTCATCGGGATTGATGACGTGAATCTCGTTGCCCTGCACCAGGTCCGTGTTGTAGTCGGCCAGGTGCGTCACCTTGGCGGCCCTCTGCACGAAGTTCCAGGTCGCGTACATGATCGCGCCGTGCATCTCCTCCGGCCCGTCGTCCTGGCAGGCGTCTCCGACCGCGTCGCGGCGCTGCTGTGGAGTGAGACCGGGACGATTCGCTCCCGCGTCCTCGGCGCACTTGGCGTTCCGCGCCTCGTGAATCTTGATCGCGTCGCGGTAGTCGATCACGGTCACCGAGTAGTGGTTCCTGCCGGCGTCGGCTGAATAGACACGCCCCGGCAAGGTAATTCGATACTCGGACGGGTAGGTGATCTCCTGGATCTTCGGCGCAGTTGGAAAATTGACGCTGAAGTAGTCCGTCCTGCTGACGTACTCCGTCGCCTCCTGGCCGGGCACGAAGATGCTGGGGCCCTGCGCGAAGGCATGCACCGCGCCCGAGAGCACGAGGACCGTCGAAACGAGTGGGATCAGACGCATGATGTTTCTCCCAGCACCGATGTCGGTCAGAAGAGGAACCGCGCGCCCAGCTGCAGCTGCCGCGGGTATCCAATGCCCGGGATGAATCCGCCAGATGGCTGACGGAACACGACGCTCCGGCCGTTGCCCGTATAGCTTCCGCCGAAGTTGACGTTGTTGAGCACGTTGAAGACTTCGACGAACGTCGCAACCCTTCGCTCGCCGCCGAGCGCGAAGAACTTCGTCGCGCGCAGGTCCATCACCACCGTCGCGTCGCCGCGCGCGGAATTGATCGACACCTGCGTGCCCGTCGCCGGATCGATGTAGCGGTCGTTGTTGTTCCCGTCGGCGTTCAGGTCGGCGCCGGCTGTGAGGTTGTACGGGCGTGCGCTCGCCGCCTGGAAGACGGGCGAAAGCTGAATGCCCTTGGGCAGCTCGAAGACGCCCGTGGTCACCACGCGGTGGCGCTCGTCCTGGCCCGTCGGGCCCCACTCACCCGGACCGAGAGGATCGAGGGCGTCCTGACCGATGCCGCCGCCGCCGCGAGCGGCAATCGAGCCGCCGTACGCGTAGGCCCACCCGAGCGTGTAATGCGCGCTGATCGTCGCACGCGGGAGCCGTCGCTGGAATTTGAACGTCAGCAGGTCCACTTGCGACTTGCCGATCGACGTCTTCACGTTGATGCCGCTCAGCACGTCGGGCCGTCCGAACACCCGGCGGAAGTCGGGCGCCAGCAGCCGCGCGCCGTTGACGATCGGGTTGAGGTTCAATCCGATGAGCTGCTTCGTTCCGGCTTCATGCGTGAAATCGACCGACGCCATGGTGTTGGTCGCCAGTTCGTGCGCATAGCCGATGTGCGCATGATGCTGGCGCGGGTCGACGATGTCGGGACCTATCCAGACGCCGGTGGAATTGGGCGGCAGCGAGTTGCCCTCGACCGGCTGCGCCGGGATTGGATCGATGCCGAAGCGGTAGGTCGCCAGCTGGCCGACGCCAATTGAGGTGTTGGTCAGGACGGCGAGCGCGTTCAGCGGCCGCCAGTTCTGCGGCGAGCTGTCGCTGATCGCGTTCTGGTTGATCTGATCGAAGTAGAGCCCGTATCCGCCACGCAGCACGCGCCGCCCGTCCCCGGAAAGGTCGTAGGCGAACCCGACCCTGGGCGAGATGTCCGTGCGCGGCGTCGCCGGCATCCGACCGTACGGGTTCCCAATCGCCTGTAACGCGAGCGCCGTCGCGTTGGCGTCGTTGTGTTCCTGGTCGAGCATGTTGATATCGAGGTCGTAGCGGATGCCCATGTTCAGCGTCAGGCGCGGCGTCGCCCGCCAGTCGTCCTGGAACCACGTCATGAACTGCCGGACGTTCTTGCGGCTCTCCGCCCACGAGCCGGCGCCGTTGACGGCCCCGCCGTTGGCCTGCTGCCACGTTCGTACGATCCCCGGTGTCTGAAAGCCCTGCGGATAGCGCGCGCTGTTGCCGAGAATCACCGACGGATCGTCGAAGAACGTCAGCGTCGCGAAATGTTCGTTCGCGTTCAGGATGCCGAGCCGCGGCAGATAGTTGAAGTTCGCGCCGAACTTCAGCGCATGTGTCCCCATGAGCAGCGACACGTCGTCGCGGATCTGCTCGACGTTCGTGTCTGTCCGCGATCCGCCGGCGCCGCCGGCGCCCGTATTGACCGTCGGGAACGACAGGCGCGGCGGGAAGAAGTGGACGCGCGGAAAGTCCCTCGAATAGTGCTCGCCGGTGACCGCGCTCCGCAGATCGCTGAGGCGGTCGTTGTGGTTCATGTGGGCGGTGATCTGGTTCAGGCCGCGGCTGCCCAGGACCCAGCCGTGCTGGACGACCATGCTCCAGAAATGCTGGTAGCTGTCCTCCGGCTCGCGCAGATCGTTGTTGGGCGAGGTGAAGGTGACCGCCCATCGGGTGTCCACCTGGCCCGCGTAGCGCGCCATCAGCGAGTGGTTGTTGTTGATCTGCAGGTTCGTCTTCATCGAGTACATCGTGAGATGACTCGGCGTCGGGCCGGATCGCGGGTGGTCGGCGTTGACGAGCCCGGCGGGGATCAACCCGCGGTTGGCCGCGTTCACCAGCACCTCGAACTCGTCGAATCGCCGGTTGTCCACCGGGATGCTCGTGTCTTCGTTGACGTATTCGAACGCCCCGAAGAAGAACATCCGGTTGCGCAGGAGCGGACCGCCAAGCGACGCGCCCCACTGCTGCCGGCTGAACGGGTTCTTCTCCAGGCCGTCGCGCTTCGAGAAGTAGTCCTTTGCGCTCAGCGCCTTGTCGCGGCCGAAGAGGAATCCCGAGCCGTGGAACACGTTCGTGCCCGACTTGGTGATCATCGAGATCGCGACGCCGCTGGTGCGGCCGTCGGAGGCGCTGAACTGGCTCTGGGCGAGCTGGAACTGCTCGAGGCTCTCGAGCGTGAAGTTCATCAGCGTCCCGCCGTTGCGGTTGTCGCGGTTGTCCGCGCCGTCGAGGCTGGCGCTGATGTTGGTGCCCGAGGCGCCGCCGAACGACACGTTGCCGACGCTCTGCTTGGTGCGATCGATCGGCGCCATCGGCGTGGCGCCGGGCAGCAGCTCCAGCATCCCGTTGACGCTGCGCGTGATCATCGGCAGGTTCTGCAGCTCCTTGGTTTCGATCGTCGAGGCGACCTTCGACTGCGTCACCTCGATCAGCGGGGCGTCGCCCGTGACGTTGATCGTCTCCTGCACGCCCGTGAGGGCCAGCTTGAAGTCGAGCGTGAGCGTCGTGTTGACCGCCAGCGTCACGCGCTGGCGCACCGCCGAGGCGAACCCGGTCAGATCCGTCCTGACGTCGTAGACCCCGGGCTCGAGCCCGGGCATGTTGTACACGCCCTCGCTGTTGGTGACGGTCGTGCGCGCGACGCCCGTGCTGGTGTTGACCGCGGTGACGGTCACTCCCGGCAGCACCGCCTCGCCCTGATCGAGAACGCGTCCGTTGAACGTGCTCGTCGCCTGGGCGGATGCCAGTCCGCTCGCGGCCAGCACGACCACGACGACCAGCCCTACCCGCTGGCGGACTCGGCGGCTCAACAGCTCCATAGGGATGCCTCCTGCTCCTTCAGTGATGCCGTTTCGACGAACCGGGGGACAGCGACGCGGAAGATGAAAGTCGACGGGGTGTACGCGTAGGAGGACGAGGCGCTTCTTACCACAACGGATCTGATGGACGCAAGAATGTCATCGGCTCGCAATCGGCCATTTTGCTGTGGGCGGCGTCTAATACGAGCAACCCCGGATGCGCGTGTCCGCCTGGACCGCCGCCACCCTGGCATGGATCCTCATCGCGGGTGGAGTCTGTCTCGCCGCCTTGTCCGCCGACTCCGAGCAGACCACGACCACGTTCTCGACCTCCCAGGAGCCGGCGGCGCAAGAGAAGACCGGCAAGGAGCTGCACGCGCTCCGGCTCGGCACTTCGTCGATGCGCATCGACGGCCGCTTCGATGACGAAGCGTGGATGCGCGCCGCCTCGATTTCCGATTTCGTCCAGGAAGAGCCCGACAACATGGCGCCGCCGACCGAGACGACGACGGTTCGCGTCGTCTACGACGATCGGTACCTGTACGTCGGGGTGCAGATGCTGATGCGGAATCCGCTGCAGCTTCGCGACGGCCTCGCGCGGCGCGGCAACGTGCCGCCGAGCGATCGCGTCTTCGTCGCGTTCGACACGGCGCACGACCATCAGAACGCCTACGTCTTCGAGGTGAACGCGTCCGGGGTGCAGAACGACTACCTGCAGGTCCAGGACAACCAGACCAACAACGACTACGAAGCGGTCTGGGAGGTGGCCACGCTGCAGACGGGGCAGGGATGGAACGCCGAGTTTCGGATTCCGTTCTCGCAGATGCGCTTTCCAGCCCAGGCGGGCAACCAGACGGTTTGGGGGTTCAACATCAAGCGCGAAGTCTTCGCGCGCGGCGAGCAGGACTGGTGGATCGCCAGGCCGCGCGGCGCGGAGGGTGTCGTCTCGCGGTTCGGTCACCTGTTGTTCGACGATCGCCTGACGCCGCCCCGCCGGTTCGAGTTCACTCCCTACACGCTGGGGCAGATGCAGACGAAGAGCGGCGCCGCGGCGTCGGGCGCGGGCAACGCGGGCTTCGACCTGCGCGTCGGCCTCGGGTCGTCGGCGACCCTGTCGGCGACCGTCAACCCCGACTTCGGCCAGGTCGAGGCGGACCCGTCGGTGCTGAACCTGTCGGTCTTCGAGACGTTCTTCCCGGAGAAGCGGCCGTTCTTCATCGAAGACAGCCAGTCGCTCGTCAACTCGAACTTCGGCCAGTTCCCGGACTTCTACTCGCGGCGGATCGGCCAGACGCCGAATCATTTCGCGCTGCTGAAGAGCGAGACGCTCGTCCGCAAGCCCGACACGACCACCATTCTCGGCGCCGCGAAGCTGACGGGCGGCACGCGGCGGTGGACCTACGGCGCCCTGACCGCGACGACGTCGCGCGAGTTCGGCACGGTTGACGACAAAATCACCGCGGTCGACGGCGGGGCCGTCCTCATCCGCGAGCGGAAGCTGTTCGAGCCGCGCGCGGTCTACAGCGTCGGCCGCGTGCTGCGCAACATCCTCGGCGACACGTCGAACGTCGGCCTCATCGCCACCAGCGTCGTGCGCGAGAAGGATCTGGACGCGATGACGCTCGGCGCCGATGCGACGGTGCGGCGCGATCAGAATCGCTTCTTCTGGAACACCCACTGGCTCGAAACGCGGGCGCCCGTCGACGGGCGGCTGCAGTATGGGCTCGGCGGCGCGACCAACGTGATCTTCAATCGCAAGTACTACTCGCTCAACGGGCACTACGATCACTTCGATCGCAGCTTCCACAACACGGAGCTCGGGTTCCTCCAGAGCCGGACGAACAAGAACAACGTCAACGCCGGCCTCAACCTGATGCAGCCCGACCCGCACGGCGTCTTCCGCTCCATCTTCGTCAACATCTACGGGGGGCACGACTGGACGACCGATCGCCTCGATCTCAGCGAGTGGTTCGGCGTCTTCTCGAACCTGCAGTACACGAGTTTCTGGAACACGTACTTCCACGTGCAGCGGAATTTCCAGGCGTTCGACGATCTCGACACGCGCGGCGGGCCGCCGATCTTCCGGCCGGGCAACACCTTCTACAACTCGGGCTTCAACAGCGACTCGCGCCAGCAGTGGGGTTTCGGGATGCGCGTCAACGGCGTTCGGGACGATGTCGGTGGATGGTGGGTCGCGTTCGAGCCCAACGCCCGATTCCAGGTCTCGTCGCGGTTCGTCGGGTCGCTCGGGATGGAATTCACGTCGGCGCGCGACAGCGCGCAGTGGATCAAGAACCTCGATACCAACGGCGACGGGACGGACGACCAGAACGTCTACGGCCGGCTGCGCCGGCACGTCGTCGACATCACGGGGCGCGCGACCTACTCGTTCACGCGCGACATGACGCTCGAGGCGTACCTGCAGCCGTTCGTCGCGGTCGGCGACTACGCGAACATCCGCGCGCTGGCGCGCGCCAAGTCGTTCGACTTCGCGCCGGTGACGCTCGACGACAACCCCGACTTCAACAAGAAGACGGTGCGCAGCACCGTCGTCCTGCGGTGGGAGTACGTGCGCGGCAGCACGCTGTTCGCGGTGTGGAACTTCTCCACGTCGGACGAGCTCGCGCGCAAGGGCATCTTTTCGCCGTTCCGGGATCTCGGCGGCGCGTTCGGCGCGCCGGCCACGAGCACGTTCGCGATCAAATTGAGCTACTGGTTCGCGCCGTAGCGCCGGGTGCGACGGCACCGGGCAATCGCTGAGCCGTCGGAACCGGCCTACGTACGTGGGGCGGGTTCCGCTGCGAGCCTGCATCGATCGAGCAGCGGACCCGCCGGGACCGACCCGCCGGAATATAATCGCCACCAATCTGGAGGAGACATGCGCAATCGCGTTCCAATTCTGTTGACCGGCCTCATCTGCCTGGCGGCCGGCTACCTGCTGAACGGCCCGTGGGTGTCCGCGCAGGGCGGCGGCTCCGCCGCGTCCATCGCCGCCATTCCGAATCAGAAGGGCGGTCAGGACGTCTTCGGCGCCTACGACGTCGTCGCGGACTGGCCCAAGGACCTGGCCACCATCCCGGGCCACGAAGGGTGGACCTACGGTGCCGGATCGAGCGTGTTCGCCGAGAGCGCCGATCGCATCTATGCGGTCCAGCACGGCGAGCTGCCCGCCATCAAACGGCCGATGACGAAGAAGCTGAGCGACATGGGACCGAGCATCTTCTTCCCGATCGGCCGGCTGCCGTGGCGCGACACCACGAGCTCGAGCCCTCCGGGCAACGGCGGCACCGGCCAGCTGGCCGAGGACGGCATGAAGGCGTGGGAGCGCGCCGGCAACAAGATGGGCGTGGACGCGCGCTGGGAACACCACATCCTGGTCTTCGACGGCCAGGGCAACCTGCTGCCCGACGCCGCGAACTTCATGCAGTGGGACGCGATGATGCAGCGGCCGCACTCGATCACGATCAATCCCTACGATCCGGACAAGGCCGTCTGGTTCGTGGATGATCACAAACATTCGATCTGGAAGTTCAGCCACGACGGCAAGACCATGCTCGCGCGCTACGGCACCTACGGCGAGCCCGGCGCCGACGACCATCACTTCAACCGGCCGACCTTCATCGACTTCTTCCCGAACGGGGACTGGGTCGTCGCCGACGGCTACAACGGGACGCGCGTCGTGAAGTTCGACAAGAACGGCAAGATGGTCGCGCAGTGGGGCGAGAAGGGTGCGAACAACAACGACACGCGCCCGAATTACTTCAACAACGTGCACGGCGTGGCGGTGGATCCGAAGACACTGCGCGTGTACGTCAACGACCGCGGCAACCATCGCGTGCAGGTGTTCGACAAGGACGGGAAGTTCCTGGACCAGTGGAAATTCGGCGACAACCCGTCGGATGTCCACCTGATTCACATCTTCGACGGCTACCTGTGGGCGGCGGATCGCGGCACCAGCAAGATGGTCAAGTACGACCTCGACGGCCACTACCTCTATTCGTGGGGCACGTGGGGCGACTTCCCGGGCGGCTTCTGGGGTGTGCACGACTTCAGCACCGACGCGCAGGGCAACTTCTACGTGTCTGAAGTGGACAAGGGCGGCGCGCAGAAGTTCCGTCCGCGTGCCGGCGCCAACCAGGCATACATGGTCGGCAAGCCGCTCCGCGTGGCTTGGAAGTAAGAGATAAGTTCCAAGTTCCAAGATCCAAGATCCAAGCTCCAAGCTCGCACGTGGGGCCTTGGAACTTGGAACTTGGAGCTTGGAGCTTGGGAGTTGCCAGCATAGCGGCGCTCCTCTATCTGGCGCCGCTGCTCCTCAACGCCCCGCTCACCGATCCCGACGAAGGTCTCCACGCGGCCATCTCGCAGGAGATGGTCGAGCGCGGCGATTTCGTCGTCCCCCGTTTTCTCGGCCGCGCGTTCCTCGACAAGCCCGTCCTCTTCTTCTGGGCGCAGGCGGCGTCGATGCGCGCGTTCGGCATGACGGCCACGGCCGCCCGGCTGCCCGGGATGCTCTTCGCGTTACTCGGCATCGTGACGACGGGCTGGCTGGCGGGAGTGCTGTTCAGCGGGCAGCAGGCAGCAGGCAGCGGGCAGTGGGCAGCGGGCAGTTGGCAGCAAGAGCTTGGTGGTGACGCGCGGGCGCCGCGGAATACGCAGCACGAAACTGCCAGCTGCCAGCTGCCAGCTGCCAGCTGGGTGGCCGCCGGCTGCTACGCGACGATGGTGCTGCCGTTCCTGCTGGCACAGGCGCCGGTGCACGACATCGCGCTCGTGCCGTTCACCAATCTCGCGCTGGGATTTCTGTGGCGAGGAGGCCGGGATCCGGGATCGGGGATCCGGGATCCGTTAATGGCGGGGGTCGTCCTCGGCGTATCGATTCTCGCCAAGGGCCTCGAAGGCGTGGCCATCGTCGGTACCGGCTACGTTTTGTATCTGCTGATCACGCGCTCGCTGACGAGGCGCCTGGTTGCGCACGGGGTGCTCGTCGTCGCCGTCGCCGCGCTCGCCGCGCTGCCGTGGTATCTCGCGATGAATGCACGCGAGCCCGGCTACCTGCGCTACTACTTCGTCGATCGACACCTGCTGGGATTCGCCACCGACACGCAGCGGCACAGCGGCCAGCCGTGGTGGTTCTATCTGCCCGTCGTTATTGGTGGAGGGTTGCCCTGGATCCTGTTCACCCGTGGGACAACCCTTAGAGGTCTGTCTCGCCGCCGTTCTGCGCCGGAGTTGCTGCTCTGGACCTGGCTGATTGGCGCGGTCGCTCTGCTCAGCCTGTCGCAGTCGAAGGCGATTACGTACGTACTGCCAGCGATGCCGGCCATTGCGGTCATGGCCGCTGCCTCCCACCGGAGCATGCGCACCTGGCGCCTTGCCTCCCTGGCCACCGCGGCGATCTACGCGATCGCGCTGTTTGCGTTCGGCCCGGCGGTGGCACGCAGCCATTCGGCGCGCGAGCTCGCCGGCTATTTCAACGAGGCAGGCAGTGTCCCTGCGACGGTCTTCGTCTTCGATCAGCGCGTCTCGTTCGTCTACGACCTCCGTCCCGATCTCCGGCGGCAGCTGTATGGCGACCGCGTCCGCAGCGTGAGCGTCGAGGAGCTGGCGGCGATGCAGCCGTTCCCGCGCGACGCGGTCGTCACCGTGCCGATCGATCTCGCGGCGCCGCGCCTGCCGCGCATCCCGGGGCTGGCGAACGCACAACGCCACGTCGCCGGCCGCTACCTCGTGGTCGTGCCATGAGCGGCTTTCTCGTGCAGGTCATCCTGCCCGTGTACGACAACGACGGCGTCCCGATTTCGCGCGAGCAGTTCGCCCGTGTGCGGCGCGAGCTCGCCAGCCAGTTCGGCGGGGTGACGGCCTACACGCGCGCGCCGGCGGAAGGGCTGTGGGAGAGCCCCGAAGGCGATCTTCACCGCGACGACGTCGTCGTGGTCGAGACGATGACCGAGCAGGTGGACCGCCGGTGGTGGGCCGATTACTCGCAGGAGCTTGCCGCGCGATTCCGCCAGCAGGCGGTCATCGTGCGGGCGCTCGCGTTCGAGTCGTTGTCGTAGCGGCGACCGTCCCGCCTTCGCCAAAGGCTACGGCGGGCAGGCAGGTCGGCCCAGGTCGGACAACGTCATGCCAGCGTGCGCTGGTTCATGCGCGGGCCGAAGGCGAGGATCAGCATCGCCACGAGCACCCAGCACACCGCAATGTAGGCGAACACGCTGCGATAGCCGTAGTTCGTGAACAGGAACGCGACGATGAGCGGACCGATCGCGTTGCCGAGACGGCCGATGCCGTACGACATGCCCGCGCCCGTATTCCGCGCGTTGGTGGGGAAGCACTCCGCGGTGTAGGCGTAGAGCATCGGCGCGAACACCTGCTGCGACATCGCGACGAGGAAACCGAAGACGACGATGACCCAGGTGTTGAAGCTGAGGCCGTAGATCATGCCGAACGTGCCGACGAGCACGGCGACGGCGGCGATCAGGTACTTGCGCTCCCAGCGGTCCGCGATCTTCGATGCGACCCAGGCGCCCGGCACCGCGCCGATCGCGATCGCGGACGACTGCTCGAGCGTCCGCATGATCGAGAAGCCCTGCTCGGCCAGCAGCGTCGGCACCCAGGCGTTGAACCCGTAGAAGCCGAGCGTCTGGCAGAACCAGACGCCGATGAGCAGCAGCGCGCGGCCGCCGAAACCGGAGCGGATCAGCCCCTTGATGCCGATGCTTTCGCCGGGTCCGACAGGACCCGGCCTACCCTCGGACGGACCGGCGGGTCCAAAAGGACCCGCCCTACCCTCGTCCGCCTGTAGGGCGGGTCCTTTCGGACCCGCCACCGCCGGACCCGCCGCCGCCGCCGCGGGACCCGCCGCTGGCGGGCTCGCCAACGCCGACTCGCGCTCGATGCGCGCGAGGATTGCTTCCGCCTCCTCTTTGCGTCCGCGCCGCTCCAGCCAACGGGGCGACTCCTCGAGCAGGCGCGCGAAGAACGGAAAGAAGATCGCGAGCGCGCCCCACACGAACACCACGCGCCAGCCCCAGCCAGCCTGCGGGACGGCGAAGCGCGCCACGTAGGCGGTGGCGGGGATGCCGAAGAGGCCGAACATCAGGATGCGCGCCTGGAACGCGCCGCGCACGCGTGACGGGAACATCTCGCCGATGTAGGTCATGGCGACGACCGTCATCCCCGACAACCCGACGCCGGTCAGCAGCCGCGCCGCGAACAGGCTCGGCACGCTCCACGCGCAGGCGTTCAGCAGCGACATCGACGAGTACCAGATCGTCGTCAGGAGGAGCGCCCGCCTCCGGCCGACGTGGTCCGACAGCGTCCCGGCGGTCATCGCGCCGACGAACATGCCGACGAAGGACGCCGACGTGATGGTCGCGATGGTCTGGATGGACAGCTGCCACTGCTGCCGCAGCGCGGGGGCCGCGTAGGCGAAGCTGTTCAGGTCCCCGAGCTCGAAGAAGAAAACGTAGGCGAGCAGGGCCGCCGTCCGGCGGTGGAAGGTGGAAACGGCCAGTCGGTCGAGGCGTTCGGCGGCGGTCAGCGTCGCGGGCATCGCCGAATTCTACAGAACCGTGCAGAACATCACCCTGGACGACCAGCGTGTGCCACGAACGGACACGAGGACTGCAGGGCCACACAACCTCGGCCGATAATCCGTGGGACCCCGGAACTACGCGCATATCAAGGAGAAACGTCTGTGATGAACCGTTGGTTTACTGCCGTCGTGTGCCTGACTGGTACACTGCTTTGCGCCATCCCCGCCGGCGCGCAGGGCGTCCAGACGGCTGTCCTGACCGGCGCCACGACTTCCGCTGACGGCGTCGCGCTTCCCGGCGTGACGGTCACCGCCTCGTCACCCGCCCTCCAGGGCGAGCGAGTCGAGGTGACCGACGTCAACGGCGTCTATTCGATTAAAGGTTTGCCCTCCGGCACCTATACGGTCACGTTCGACCTGTCGAACTTCAAGCCCGCGCGGCGCGACAACGTCGTGCTGACGGTTGGCGGCACCATCGAGGTGAGCGCGAACATGTCGCTGGCGGCGCGGACCGAGACCGTCACGGTGACCGCCGAGGCCCCCTCGTCTTTGACGACGGTCGCCACGGGTAAGAGCCTCGACAAGAAGCAGGTCGATCAGCTGCCGATCGGACGGCGACCGGTGGACATCGCCGAGCTGTCGCCGGGCCTGACGACCAACACGTTCACCACGGGGCAGCTGGCGATCTCGGGCGCCTACGGCTTCGACAACGTGTTCATGGTCGACGGCGTTGACGTCAACGACACGCTGAACGGCACCGCCAACAACCTCTTCATCGAGGACGCGATCGAGAACACGACGGTCCTCACCAACGGCATCTCCGCGGAGTACGGCCGCTTCTCGGGTGGCGTCGTCAACCTCGTGACCAAGAGCGGCGGCAACCTGTTCAGCGGCAGCTTCCGTGAGAACCTCGCCAACCCGGCGTGGATCAACGAGACGCCGCTCGAGCGCAACAACGGCGTCGAGCACAGGAACGTGCTCGGCAAGACGCACGAAGCGACCTTCGGCGGACCGATCTCGAAGGACCGCGTCTGGTTCTTCGGCGCGGGCCGCTGGGAGACGACGAACACCCCGAACACGTTCTCGCAGAGCGGCGTCGCCTACACGCGCACCGACACGAACCGGCGCGGCGAGCTGAAGGTGACGGGCCGCTTCCGCCTCGCGGACACGATCTCCGGCACCTACATCAACAACGGCACGACGCAGGCCAATGCGTCGGGCGTGCCCGCGGCGGCGATTCTCGACAGCAACGTGCTGGTGACGCGCACCATCCCGAACCGCCTGCTGGCGCTCAACTACAGCGGCGTCGTCGGCAACTCGATGTTCGCGACGCTGCAGTATTCGCAGAAGCGGCAGGTCACGCGCGGCAACGGCGGCACGAGCACCGCGATCGGCAACTCGCCGTTCGAGACGCTCGGCGCGACGGTGCCCGGCGGCCTCTACTATCACGCGCCGTACTTCGACGCGACCGACCCCGAGCAGCGCAACAACCAGCAGCTGACCGGCAGCGTCTCGCGCCTGCTGTCGAGCAAGCGCGCCGGCACGCACGACGTCAAGGGCGGGGCGGAGTACTTCGTCACGACCGGCATCGGCGGCAACTCGCAGTCGCCGACCGGCTACGTGTTCGTGACCGACTTCGTGACCGATGCGGCCGGCAAGCCCGTGCTCGAGTCGAACGGGTCGCCGACGCCGCGCTTCACGGCGAACGGCCAGGCCGCCTCGCAGCTCTGGAGCTTCCAGGCGACGCGCGGCGCGACGATCGACATCAAGACGACGTCGTTCTACGCGCAGGATCGCTGGTCGGTGAACCGCCGCCTCACGCTCGATCTCGGCACCCGCTTCGAGATGGTGCGGTCGAACGCCACGGGCGACATCCAGGCCGTCGACACGGCGACGATCGTCCCGCGCCTCGGCGCGGTGTTCGCGCTCGACGAGGCCGGCAAGAACACCGTCCAGGGGAGCTACGCGCACTACTCGGGCAAGTACGGCCAGGTGCAGTTCTCGGCCAACAGCAACGTCAGCCGCCCGAACGAAGTCGACTACGTCTACACCGGACCCGCGGGGCAGGGGAGCAACTTCGCGCCCGGCTTCGACCCGGCCAACTACACGGCCGTCGTGTTCGCGAGCTTCCCGACCGCGAACGTGCAGGTGGCCAAGGGGCTGCAGGCGCCGATCGTCCGCGAAGGGACGCTCGCGTTCGGCCGTCAGCTCGGCCAGCAGGGGCACGCGAAGGCGACCTACGTGTGGCGCAAGACGTCGAACTTCGTCGAGGACTTCGCCTCGCTGAAGAACGGCGTCGTCGACGTGCCGCTCGTCGGCCCGCTCACCAACCGCGTGCTCGACAACACCGACGCGCCGCGGCGCTCGTACGAGGCAGCGATCTTCCAGACCGACTACCGCATGGCGGACCGGGTGTGGATGGGCGCCGACTACACGCTGCAGATGAAGGACCATGGCAACTTCGCGGGTGAAGCGGCCGGCGTCCCGGGCGCGCAGTCGATCTACGGCGACTTCCCGGAGATCTACGCTCCGGCGCTCGATCGCCTGATGCCGTACGGCCGCCTGGACAGCTTCCAGCGGCACAAGATGCGCGCGTATGGCACCTACACGCAGTCGATGGGCCGGTTCGGCTCGGTGGACCTCTCGCCGATCTGGCGCGTCAACTCGGGCCGTGTCTACAGCCTGACGGCGACGACGCCGGTGCCCGCGGCGCAGCTCGCGCGCAACCCGGGCTATCCGGTCAACGACGTCAACCCGGCGGTTCGCGAGACGGTGTTCTTCGGCGACCGCGGCCAGTACTTCTTCAAGGGCTACGGCGTGATGGACTTCGCGGCGACCTACGCGATTCCGGTGTGGAAGTCGGCGGCGCCCTGGTTCAAGGTGGAGATCTACAACGCGCTGAACAACCAGAAGCAGATCGCGTGGGACAAGACGATCAGCATCACGGCCGCCAACCGCGCGGGTGCGCTCGACGCCAACGGCATCCCGTTGGCGTATACGCAGGGTCCGCGCTTCGGCCAGGCGACCAGCGACACGATGTTCCCGCAGCCGTACGCGGGGCAGAACGGCGGCCGCGCGGTGCGCGTGGCGTTCGGCGCGCGCTTCTAGTCACGGGCACGAAGACGGGCTGACCACGAAGGACACGAAGTTCACGAAGACAAGAGCACGAAGTACCAAAAAGTACTTCGTGCTCTTCGTGCCCGTCGTGGTTACCCTCCGTGCTCTTCCCGCCTGAACTTCATCAACGCCGCCGCCCGATAGATGCCGTGTACGAACTTGCCGTACGGCAGCGTGAGAAACAGCGCGAGCACGACGGCGAGGTGAATCACGAGCAGGATCGGCATCGCGCGGCTGGCGCGCCAGATCAGCAGGACGAGCCCCGTAGCGCTGGTGAGGAACAACAGCGCCAGAAAGGCTCCGCCGAGCGATCGTTCGGACTCGTGCGTCAGAGCCGGATCGCGTCCGCGGTCCACCAGGAATAATCCCGCCGGTCCGATCAGCAGCCCGATTCCTCCAAGCGTCCCCAGCACCACCGGCAGGCTCGTATAGGCATACGGAGCAATCCACCCGAAGAACAGGTGATAGATCGCCGCCACCGTCGTCGAGGCGAAGCAGAGCGCGAAGCCGTAGAAGGTGCAGTGGTGCATCCATCGCCGCCACGGCGTGCGCTGTTCTTCCGCGTCGACACAATCCTCGCCGGTCGCATGCAGGTGTTTGAGCGTGAACACGTCGCGTGCGGCGTGCAGGCCGGGATTCGGGAGCCGGGATCCGGGATCCGCGGCGGTACGAACCGCGGCATTGAAGCGCCGGTGCCCGACGGCCAGCGCCACGACCGCAAACATGCCCGCGATACCAAACACCGTGACCAGGGTCGCGTGCGGAAGGATCGCGTAGAAATCGTCCGGGTGAGCCATCAGGTCGAAGATTCGCCAGCGTCGGGTCGGAGCCAGCACCGGGCCGAGCAGATACGCCGCCAGGACCACGAGGACTGCGGGCGTGAGCCACGGCCGACGAAACGCCGCGGCCGCGAACGACGGCCACGCGAATGCCTCGTACGACTCCACCCGCATTTTCGACAGCGTCTTCGGGACGTCGATGCCGAACTCGTGCGGCGGCGCGTACTGGCAGGCGTACAAACACTCGCCGCAGTTGTGACAGAGGTTGGCGAGGTAGGTGAGATCGCCCGGCGGGAACGTCACGCGCTGTTCCATCGCCTGGAACACCGGACAGTACGCCTCGCAGTAGCGGCAGGCGTTGCACACGACCATCTCGTGCTCGGCCTTCCGCATTGCCTCGGTCATCGGCTCAGCCACGTGAGTCCCTGGCCGCCGACGCGCCCTCGGGCGCGAAGGCGGCCCGCCCCGCGATCTCGCCGAACACCGTGCCGATGGTCATGCCGACGCCGGCGACGTATCCACGCCCGAGGATGTTGCCCGCCATGATCTCGCCGGCCGCGAAGATGTTCTCCGCCACGCCGCCCTTCATCACCACGCGGGCGCGCTCGTCCACCTTCACGCCGAGATAGGTGAACGTAATGCCCGGCCGCAGCGGATAGGCGTGGAACGGCGGCGTGTCGAGCCGCTGCGCCCAGTGCGTCTTGTTCGGAACGAGCCCCTCGGTGCGGCAGTCGTCCAGCGCCTGGTGATCGAACGTACCCGGACGCACGGCGGCGTTGAAGCGTTCGATCGTCGATGTCAGCGTCCCCGCCGGCACCTCGATGGCGGCCGCCAGCTCGCGGACCGAGCCGGCGACGATCGGTGGAAAGACCGACGGCATGAAGCGGCCGAACGCCTTCGAGTCGACAATCGAATAGGCGATCTGCTCGGGCTGCTGCGCGACGAGCCGTCCCCAGATCGCGTAGCGCCTCGGCCAGTAATCCTCGCCCTCGTCGTAGAAGCGGTCGCCGAACCTGTTGACGACGATACCGAGCGGCACCGAGTCGAGACGGGTCACGATGCCGCCGTCGAACTTCGGCGCGCGCGCGTCGATCGCCACCGCGTGACACTGCGCCGGATCCCCCACCGGCTCGGCGCCCGCGTCGAGCATCAGCCGCAGGACGGTCCCGGTGTTGTAGGGCGTGCCGCGGATGATGAAGTTCTTCGCCGCCTCGCCCCAGATCTCCGCCAGCCATTCGAGGTTTGCCTCGAACCCTCCGGCAGCCAGCACGACTGACCGCGCGCGGACCTCGACGTCGCCGGCGGGCATCCGCACGGTGGCCGACTCGAAGCGTCCGTCGCGAATCGACAGGCCGATGACCTCGGCGTCGTAGGCGACCCGGACGCCGAGGCGTCCGGCCGCCGCGTAGGCGCTGTTCATCAGCGCCTTGCCGCCGCCGAGGAAGAACGCGTTGGTGCGCCCGAGGTGCAGCGTCCCGCGCAGCGACGGCTGAAAGCGGACGCCGAAGCCGCGCATGCGGCGGGGCGCGTCGGCCGAGCCGCGGATCATCAGGCGCGCGAGCGCTTCGTTGGTCACGCCGCCGGTGACGCGCAGGACGTCCGCCATGAACTCGTCTTCCGTGTAGGCGTCGGTGAGGACGTCCGTCGGCGCCGCGTGCATGCACCGGAGGTTGCGCGTGTGCCGGCTGTTGCCGCCGCGGAAGTCGCGCGGCGCGCGCTCGACGACGAGCACGCGGGCGCCGCGGCCGGCCGCCGCGAGCGCGGCGCAGAGCGCGGCGTTGCCGCCTCCGAGGACGGCTACGTCGTAGAGGTCAGCGCTCAACGCGCAGAGCGTTCTGCACGCCGATGATGCCGGAGATGCCGCGGACGATGTTCTCGGCCTGCCGCCGCTCGACCTCCGAGTTGACGACGCCCGTCAGGAGGACGCTGGAGTTGCGGACGATGATGTGGATCGGCGGGATGGCCTGCGACGCATAGTTGGAAAAGACGGGGTCGCGGTAGAGCGTGTTCGCGATGACGCCGCGCAGGCGATCGTCGCCGAGCGAGGCCGGCAGCACCTCGAGCTTGTTCACGAACTCCTGCACGCCGTCCACGTGCGACGCCCGCCGCGCGAGATCGTCGGACTTGATCGGCTGCGTCACGAAGCCGGTGAGCGTCACCACGCCGTTGTCCACGCCAATCTCCACGTCGTCGAAGACCGTGAAGTAGGAGGAGCGGCGCATCTGGTCGACGATGCGCTCGGCGAGCCTCTGGTCGCTTTCCGCCTTGCCGACGGTGAGCTCGCTGACGATCTCCTTCACGCCGTCGACCTTCAGGACGTCGGCAATCAGGTCCTGCTTGGCGCCGGCGCTCGCGATGCTGCCCGCGAGCGTCACGCTGCCGCCCTGCGCGGCGACCTTGATGCCGCGGACGCGCCGCTCCGACAGCCGCTGCTCGACGCGGGTTTTCAGCTGTTGATCGGTTGCCGGGTCCGAAAGGACCCGGCCTCCAGTTTGGGCGAACGTCGCCGCCGGGACGAACAACAGGACGGCGAGCGCGACGCCTTTCATGGGTCAGTGCGTGAGCGCGTAGAGGACCATGTTAATCGTGACTTGATATCCCTCGGGCGAGAAGGCGGCGAAGAATTCCGGGTCCTCGGACTCGCGCTCCATCGAGTCGCCGATGTCGCTGTTGTGCGTCATCACCACCATCACGCGTCCGTGGCTGTCGGCGATGCCGCGGAAGTCGACGTTCGGGCTGTCGGACCCGCGCTCGGACGTGCCGCCGCCGCTCGCGCGCCAGAAGTTGATGCCCGGCACCTGCGGCACGTGCGACACCTCGAACAGCGTCCCGCGAATCGGGTGGTCGTTGGGAATGTCGAAGATCGGGAACTCGGGCAGGACCTGCCGCATCGCGTCGGACCATTGCTCCCACGCGCGCGTGCCCCAGAAGTCGTCCACCCAGAGGAAGCCGCCCTTGAGGAGGTACTCGCGGAGGCGCGTGACTTCGAGCGGCGACAGTCCGATCGTCCCCACGTCGGACCCGACGAGGAACGGGCATTCGAACAGCGCCTCATCCGTCAGATGTACGGTCCAGTAGCGCGCGTCGCCGCGCGTGTCCTTGCTGATGCGTGTTTTCGTCAGCTCCGACGAGCGCATCATGAGGTTGAGCCCGGCGAACGGATAATCCGTGGACCAGCCGAAACCGTTGGCTTCGCGACGGTTGCTGGTGTACATCAACTTGCATATGGTGAAGGCGCCGTCGCTGAAGTGCGGCGGCGGCATGTGCAGCGGCATGCCGGGGCCTTCCATCACGCGGAACCGCTGAGCCCAGGCGGCCGACGCCACGGCGATGACGAGCAGGATGACGATGAGCACCCGGGGGCGAAGCATTTCCTGGGATCTTCTCTTCCGTGAGTTTACGATCTTCGCGCAGCGAGGGGGAGGGACATATGACCGGTTACCTGACGGGCGGCCTGCTGGCGGGCCTGCTCGTATTCCAGCCGGCGACCGCCGGTTTCGCCCAGTCCGCGAAGACCGAGCCGGCCAAGGAGGCCGCGAAGGAGATGCGCCTGAACGGGTGTATCTCGGCGGACACGGCGAGGCCCGGCCAGTTCAATTTTCTCGATGACGGCAGCGGGGGCCGTTACCACCTGACCGGCAAGAACCTGAAGAAATTCGTCGGCCAGCGGGTCGAGATCGTCGGCGGGCCGCCCGGAAAAGGCGTGACGTTCAAGACCGGGTTGTGGCCGTCGCCGAACGTCGCGGCGCAGGCCGGCGCAATCGATCCGGCAAAGGCGGCGATCGCCAGGATGCCCGGCGGCGCAGCCGACGCACCCGGCGCCAGCCCGCTGCCGGAATTCCACGTCACCCGGCTTCGCGGCGTTGAGGGGGGCTGCCAGTAGCCAGCGGGCAGCAGGCAGCGCGCAGCTGGCAGAACAACGAGGGTTTTACTGCCCACTGCCCACTGCCCACTGGGTCTTTACTGCCCGCCGCCCGCTGCCGGCTGCCTGCTGATCTGCAGTGATTCTGATTCCCGCTCAAAGGTCAGGTAGACCGGAAACGCGCCAAGCATGAACAGCAGGCCGCGGGAAAGCGTGCCTGTCTTGATGATGGCGATGAACTTCGCGTGCTCGCCCGGGCGCAGGACGATGTCGTGCGTCTTCCAGAACAGCGTGTTGTGCGCGCGCACCTTGTGCGGGCCGGGCTTTACCTCGAACGTGCAGGTGTCGCCGTACTCCATGATCGCCACTGACTCGCCGTCAATGGAGACAAAGACCTCGCGGAAGCCCGCGTCCTCCGGCGACTCGCGGCAGATCGTGATGCGCGCCGGTTCGGCGGGCGCGCGCTCGACGTCGAGCAGGTCGGCGCCGATGTCGATGGCGGGCGGCTCGGCCGCCGCGCCGCCGCGCAGCTCGAAGGCCGGCTCGAGGAGCCGGGGCCACCCCAGCGCGCCGTCAGGAAAGACCGTCAACCGGGAAATAATACCCGACAGCCACTGATGAGATTTCTCGCCCGCCTCCTGCTCAACGGCGTTGCCATCATCCTCGCGGCCTACGTGCTGCCGGGTCTTCACGTCGACAGTGTCGTGCCGGCGCTCATCGCCGGCATCATCCTCGGCTTCGTGAACGCGATCGTGCGGCCGGTCCTGTTCCTGCTGACGCTGCCGCTCACGCTGCTCACGCTCGGCCTGTTCATCTTCGTCCTCAACGCAATCTGCTTCGCGTTGACGGCGTGGGTCGTCCCCGGCTTCAGCGTGGACGGGTTCGGGTGGGCGCTGCTCGGGGCGCTGATGGTCAGCGTCGTGAGCTGGATCCTCAACGGGATCGTCGTCGGAAAAAAAGAACGCGACTAGTGTTGCCGGGTCCGCCGTCGCATGGAATGATGCGATCCGTACGTGGGGCGGGTTCCGCGACACGTCCGATGCCCTCGTGTCGCGGACCCGCCGTCAATAGGAGCCGGACCCGCCACCAACAGGAGCCGTCATGACCAGGCGTATTCATGTCGTTGTCGCAACCCTGATCGCCGCGGCGCTGCTCACGGGCACGCTCGCCGCGCAGCGTGGCCGCGAAGGGGGCGCTCCATCCGGCGCGCCGCCGGCCAACGCGCCGCAGGGCGGCCGCGGCGCCTACCAGCCGACGCTCTGGTGGGGCGACGAGATGTTCCCGAAGTGGCCGTACCCCGCGGGCGACGCGGTCTACGCGGATCTCGAGGGGATGAAGATCAAGGGCTACATCAACGAGATCACCGCGATCTCGCGTAAGAGCCGCGATGACGGCAATCAGTACTGGGGCCGCATCACCGGATCGCCCTACGACAAGATGACCACCGACTGGGTGGCGGCGCAATTCAAGCGCATCGGCCTCGAGACGCGCGTGCAGGAGTTCACCGACCTGCCGGAGCAGTGGTGGCCGACGTCGTGGGAGGTGAGCGTGGGCGGCGGCGGGAAGAGCGTCTCGCTGAAGACGGCGTTTCCCCTCTATCGAACTGTCGGCACCATGGGCCAGGCGGAGCTCGATCCGATCTGGGTGGGGATGGGCACCGCGGCAGACTTCCGCGGCCGCGACGTGCGCGGCAAGGCGGTCGTCGCCTACGGGTTCCCTAATCCCGGTGGACGCGAGAACACCGCGCTGACGTGGGGCATCGTCAAGCGCGCCGAGGAGGAAGGCGCGGCCGCGCTGTTCATCGTCCTCGGCTTCCCGGGCAACGTGGTGAACGAGCCGACGGCCGCGGGGACGCAGCCGCCCGCGCGGATGCCGATCTTCATGCTGGGCAACCAGGACGGCACGGTGATCCGCCAGATGATCGAGCAGGACCAGTCGCCGCGGCTGCGTTTTCGCCTGGCCGTGGAGCTGCGCACGGGGCTGAAGACCGCCAGCGTGTGGGGCGTGCTGCCCGGGTCGACCGAGGAGAACATCGCCGTCATGGCGCACACCGACTCGTTCTTCGAGGGGGCGATGGACAACGCGTCGGGCATCGCGACGCTCGTCGCGCTCGCGGAGCATTACGCGAAGATGCCGAAGAACCAGCGGCGGCGCACGATGACGTTCTTCACGACCTCCGCGCATCACTCGCCGTCGGGCAATAACGCGAGCATCCGCTGGATTCACAACAACATGAAGCAGATGTGGTCGAAGACGGCGCTGCTCGTCAACTGCGAGCACACCGCGCAGGTCGCGACCTTCCTCGTCGGCGACACGCTCTACGGGTCGAACCAGGTGAGCGCACGGCGCTGGTTCGTCGGCGGCAGCGAGCAGCTGAAGACGATTGTGATGAAGGACTTCAAGGATTACGGGATGGCGCTCTTCTCGCGGCCCGAGCCGCGGCCCGGCGGCGAGCTGGGGCAGGTCTTCACCGACGCGCCGAGCTTCCACATCATCGATCAGATCGTCTATCACACCGACATGGACACGCTGAACGCCGTGCCGGCGGCGGGCCTCGAGCAGTCGGCGCACGTGTTCGCGAAGATCATCGACGACGTGAACAAGGTCGAGATGAGCGCGCTGCTCGGCGCTCCGGTCACGACGCGGTAGCTCTGCGCCGGGTCCGCGTTCGCCCCGGCACCGGTGCTCCGCGGCACCCGGCCTACGTACCCTGTGCTCCGCGGCACCCGGCCGACGTACCCGTGCTCCGCGGCACGCGGCCTAGGTACGTGGGGCGGGTCCCGCCGGAGCCCAGCTTCCAGGCGACGGCGGACCCGCCATCCACCAACTACCACCACCAACGACCAACCCGATCAGCACCGGCGGCACCACCTCCACGAGATGCGTCGCGATGCCGACGCTGAACGCGCGGTCCGCCGGCACGTTCCACAGCGCCAGCGCGGCGGCGGAGGCGAGCTCGAAACTCCCGACGTTGCCGGGCGTGGCGACGATCGCGATTCCCAGGTTCACGATGACCAGCATGGTGACGGTCGCGCTGAGCGGCAGCACCAGGCCGAAGGCCTGCAGCATGCACCAGAGAATCGTGCCGCGCGCGGTCCACGACGCCAGCGACGCGGCGATTGCCGCCGCGAGGCGGGCGCGGTGACGCCCGACGGCTACGACGGCGACGCTCGTCACCGCGGCTGACGCCAGCATCCAGCCTCGATAGCGCAGCACGCTGGCCGGCAGCGGCAGCAGCACGCTGGCGCAGACGACGAAGATCGGCAGGACCAGCGCGTCGACGATGCGGTCGGCGAGCACGATCTTCACCGCGGACGACGTGGAGATGTCGCTCGTTCGCGTCAGCATGTACGCGCGCGCGCCCTCACCCAGCTTGAAGGGAAACAGCACGTTGCCCACGATGCCTACCAGCTGTGCCTGCAGCGCGTGCCAGGCGCCGACTCGCGCGGCGGCGCGGGCGATGATGCGCAGGCGCATCGCGTCGATGACGACGCCGAGCATGTTGAGCAGTGCCGCAACGGTCGCCCAGCGCCACGACATCCCCGCCAGCGCGCGGCCGATGGCGCGCGGATCGGAGCGCGCAATCGCGACGGCAGTCGCCGCGAGCACCACCACCAGCATGGCGACCCGGAGAAGTTTCTTAACCAGTGGACTCGGCAAGCAGCTCCGATACGGTGAGCAGGCGGAAACCGCGCCGCTGCGCCTCGCCGAGGATGCGTGGCAGCGCCTCGACGACCTGGCTCGCGTCCGGCTCGCGGTCGAGGCTGCGGCCGTCGTGGAGGAGGATGATCGAGCCGTCGACGAACCCTTCGACCGCGCGGCTGACAATGGTATCGACGCCCGGGCGATCCGTGTCGTAGACGCCGACCGTCCAGGCAATCGGCTCGCAGCCTTCGCGCCGCGCGGCGCTGTCGAGCCAAGGGTTGCGCCACCCGAACGGCGCGCGGAAGACGCGCGGCCGCGCGCCCGTGATGTTGTCCACCAGGTCGGACGTGCGCCGAATCGTCACGCGCATCGCCGACGGCGTGCGGAGCGGCAGCGCGGCGTGATCCCAGGTGTGGTTGCCGATCTCATGACCCTCACGCGCCGCCCGGCGCACGACAGCGGGCATCTGCTGCGCCCGCGCGCCGAGCACGAAGAAGGTTGCCTTCGCGCCGGATTGCCGCAGCACGTCGAGTATTTGCGACGTATACGGCTCGGTCGGCCCGTCGTCGAAGGTGATCGCGATGGCGGGCGAGCGCGGATGGCCGCGGCTCACGATGCGGCCGAACAGCGGCGCCCGCCGCTCGAACACGGCGTAGAGCAGCAGCGCGTCGAGCGCGACGCCGATCCAGATCCAGACGCGCGGCGGATCGGCGATGCCGGCCCGCATCGCCAGCAGTCGCAGTCCGGCGACCCCGGCGGCCGTGACCGCCGACGCGCAGGCGACGATCAGGACGATCACACCGCGACGCGACATCGGCCGCCGAGTACCTCGTCCGCATAGTGCATCAGCCGTGTGACGACCGACGGCCAGGAGTACTGCTCGGCCTTGCGCAGCCCCGCCTCGCGCATCGCCAGCAGCAGACGGTCGTCCGACAGCATCTGCACGATGGCGTCGGCAAACGCCCGCACGTCGTAGGGGACGAGCAGCCCTTCCGGACCGAGCAGGTCGCGGTAGCCGACGTTGTCGGTCGCCACGATCGGCGTGCCGCTCGCCATCGCTTCGAGTAGCGTGATGCCGAACGAGGCGTTGCTGATCGGCGAGCAGAAGAGGTCCGCCGTCGCATAGAACGACGGGCGATTCAGCAGCGCCGGCCCCTCGAAGTGGACGTCGTTGCTGATCTCGTCCGGCACGAGACGCGTGTAGACCGGTTCGAGAGGTCCGGTGCCGACGACGACGAGGCGGACGTCGCGGATGCGTTTCCGGACTTCGGCGAAGGCGCGCAGCATGAACGGCAGGCCGTTGCGCGGGTCGAAGCGGCCGAGGAAGAGGAGCGTGCGCTTGTCGCGGCCGAAGCGCGCCAGGCGCGGCACGCGCGGGTTGAACAGCCGCGTGTCGACGCCGTTGGGAATGACGCGCGCGTCCATCTCGAAGTAGCGCGACAGCGCGCGGAGGACGCTCGGCGAGACGACCGTCACGCCGTCGAGCCGCTCGACGATCCGCTTCTGGAGCACGCCCTTCAGCGCCTGATAGACGAGCGTCCGCCCGAAGTAGCTGTGAAAGGTGCCGATACGCGGGCACGTGCCGAGGACCGTGGCCAGCGGCGGCAGCGTGAAGAACAGCGGCGAGTGGACCTGCAGCAGGTCGAACCGCTCCCCCTCGAGGACGCTGCGCATGTCGCGCCAGAGGTGCGGACCGATGGTGAAGTGCGCCATCGCGCCGTTGCCGTAGATCTTCGCGCTGCGCCCGATGCGCCTGATCGGGATGCCGTTCGGCACGGCCAGCTCGAAGCCGTTGGCCGGCGGCGCGGGGGTGACGATCGTCACCTTGTGCCCGCGCGCGGCCAGCTCGGTGGCGGTGTGATGAACGTTCTCGCTAATCCCTCCCAGCAGCGGGTAGTAGTACTCCGTGACGATCCCGATCTTCAGCGGCACCTTCGGCTCGCCCTCCAGCTGTGGCGCTTTGGCCGTAGTGAGGCATTCGTGCGCGCCTCCGGCGGGGACTCTCGCCGTGTTTTCTGCGTGTTAGCGGGACGCGTCCCCGTCCGTGCCGGGGGAGGGCAATAACCGTGCGCTAGACTTTCTCATCCATGCGAATCGCGATCATCGGCGCGGGTGGGGTCGGGGGGTACTTCGGGGCACGGCTGCAGCAGGCGGGGGCCGACGTGCATTTCGTCGCGCGCGGGGGGCACCTCGAGGCGATGCGCGCCGGCGGCCTGCGGGTCGAGAGCCCCCTCGGCGACCTGCATCTGCCTCGGGTCAGCGCCACGGACAACCCGGCGGATATCGGCGTCGCCGACATGGTGTGGCTGTCCGTGAAGTTGTGGGACATGGACGCCGCCGTCCGCGCCATGCGGCCGCTCATCGGTCCCGGCACCGGCATCATCTCGTTTCAGAACGGCGTGCAGAAAGACGAGGTGTTGCGCGCGGCGTTCGGCGAGGCGGCCGTGATGGGCGGGGTTGCCTACATCGCCACCAACATCGACCGCCCCGGGGTGATCAAGCACACCGGCACGATGCAGCGGCTCGTCTTCGGCGAGTACGACGGCCGCCGCTCCGCGCGCGCGGAGACGCTGCTCGACTTCTCGCTGCGCGGCGGCATCAATGCCGAGCTGAGCGACGACGTCCGGAAGGCGATCTGGGAGAAGTTCGTCTTCCTCGTCGGCCTCTCCGGATCGACGACGACGATGCGCGAGACGATCGGACCGATTCGATCGAACCCGCGAGCGCGGAAGTTCCTGGTGGAGCTGATGCGCGAAACGGTCGCCGTCGGCCGCGCGCTTGGCGTCGCGTTGCCGCCGGACTTTGCCGACCAGCGCCTGGCGTTCGTCGATGGCCTGCCCGACGTGATGACCTCGTCGATGCACCACGACCTGAAGGCGGGCAAGCGCCTCGAAGTGGGGTGGCTGAGTGGAGGCGTGACGCAGCTCGGCGAGAAGGCCGGCGTGCCGACGCCCATGAACCGGGCGGTGTGGGAAATCCTGTCGCTGCACGAAATGGGCGCGTGATTTCCCCCACCCTCACCATCCGCTCCGTCCGCACCACCGCCGTCCACGTGCCGATGAAGCGTGCGCTCGGGACGAGCGCGCGGCGCATGGCGATTGCGCCGCTGGTGCTCATCGACGTCGACACCGAAGAAGGCGTGACCGGCCGCGCGTATGTCTTCTGCTATCTGCCGGCCGCGACCGAAGCCGTCGCAGCGATCGTTGGTGAAGCCGCCGGCCACGTGAAAGGCGATCGCATCGAGCCGCCTGCGCTCAATGCGAAGCTCGCGCGGCACTTCAGGCTGCTCGGGGTGCACGGCATCGTGACGATGGCGCTGGCGGGGCTCGATGGCGCCTGCTGGGACGCGCGCGCCGTGGCAGCGGGCGTCCCGCTCGTGACGCTGCTGGGCGGCAGCGCGCGGCCGATCCGCGCCTACAACAGCAACGGCTTGAGCTTGATGGACGCCGACGCGCTGGCGGACGAAGCGGAGGCGCTCCTCGCCGAGGGTGGTTTCGACGCGATCAAGCTCCGGCTCGGCTATGCGACGCTTGCCGAGGACATCGCGGCGCTGCACGCGGTCCGGAAGCGGGTCCCCGCCGGCACCGTCATCATGTCGGACTACAACCAGGCACTCACGGTTCAGGAAGCGCTCGAGCGCGGGCGCGCGCTCGACGGGGAGGGCCTGGCGTGGATCGAGGAACCGATCGCGCACGACGCCTACGAGCACAGCGCGTTGCTGGCGCGTGAGCTGGCGACGCCCGTTCAGATCGGGGAGAACTTCGACGGCCCTGGTGCCATGGCCGCGGCGCTATCAGAGCAGGCGTGCGATTACGCGATGCCCGACTTCGCGCGCATCGGCGGCGTCAGCGGCTGGCGCTACGCGGCCATCATCGCGGAAGCGGCCGGCATGCCGATGTCGTCACACCTCTATCCCGAGTTCAGCGCGCACCTCCTCGCCGTGACGCCGACCTGTCACTGGCTCGAGTACGTCGACTGGGCGGCGCCCATCCTGAAGGAGCCGATCGAGATCCGCGACGGCCACGCCGTCATTCCGAATCGGCCGGGGGCAGGGATCGAATGGAATGACGACGCGGTGGATCGGTACCGCGTCTAAGGTTATTCGGCGCATTTCACGTTGGCCCACATCGACCTGAACGCGGTGACGGTGCCCGCCAGCGGGTCGTACTTGTGCCGCAGCACGCAGCCGGTATCGTTCGCGAGCAGGTGAATCGACACGGAGGGCGCCTCCGACACCGTCTTCACGTAGTGGATGTCGCCGTCCGGCGGCAGCAGCGTGTAGAACTCGCCCGCGCTGACGGTCTGCTCACTCGAAACTTTCAGCGTCGCCTTCGTTTCATCACGCCCATCGTCCAACCGCGCATAGGTCGTGTCGAGCTGCATCCCGCGGTAGACGCCAATGAGTCCCCACGCGAGATGGTCGTGCACCGGCGTTGACGAGCCCGCCGGCACGACGAGCGAGAACAGACAGAGCTCGCCGGCCTCGTCGCGGTAGAGAGCGTACTGGCCGATGCCGCCGCCCATCCCGCTTGCCGTATCGGGCCGGGCGAATTCGTCGGGGAGCCACCCCTGGGCCGCAAGCAGCCGCGAGAAAGCCGGCCGCAGCGCCTCGACCCGCGCCGCATGATCGCGAATCTCCCGGGACAGCCTGCGCGTCTCATCGATCAATGCGCGGATTTCCGGCACGTCCACGATGAACCCGAAATCACCGTGCTGATGGTGGTCGAGATCGCACATCTTCTTCCGCTCCGGGCCGGCTAAAGCCGGCCGCTACGTGGTGTTGCTCCCCGGGCCGGTCGATTCAACCCGTTTGGGGGATCTGCGCCGCCAGGCGTGTCCATAGGATCGAGCGATGAACACCGAACCACGCGTTGACGACGATCAGCTGCTCGACGCCTACTCGCAGGCCGTCATCGGCGCCGTCGATACCGTCGGCCCCGCCGTGGTCAACGTCCAGCGCGGCGACGTCGGCGCGGGCTCCGGCGTCATCTTTACACCGGACGGGCTGGTGCTGACAAATCACCACGTCGTGCACGGCGCGGCGCGCGTGGACGTGATTCTCACGGACGGCCGCGCCCTGCGCGCGGACGTCATCGGACAGGACGCGGGCACGGATCTCGCCGTGCTCCGCGTCGATGCCACGCTGCCGTGGGCGCGCTTCGGCGACTCGCGCCGCGTGCGCGTGGGACAGGTGGCGATCGCGATCGGGAACCCGTTCGGCTTCCAGCACTCGGTGACGACAGGGGTGATCAGCGCGCTCGGGCGATCGCTGCGGTCGCAGTCGGGCCGCCTCATCGACGACATCATCCAGACCGACGCCTCGCTCAATCCCGGCAACTCGGGCGGCCCGCTGGTCACCACGCGCGGCGAGGTGATCGGCATCAACACGGCGATGATTCTCCCCGCGCAGGGCCTCTGCTTCGCCATCGGCATCAACACCGCACGCTTCGTCGCCTCGCGCCTGATTCGCGACGGCCGCATCCGCCGCGGCTACATCGGCATCGCGGGGCAGAACATCGACGTCCCGCGCACGCTCGCGCGCGCCAACCGGGTGGCGATTGCGTCGGCCGTCCGGGTCGACTCCGTCGAGAAGGGGAGCCCGGCGGCAAAGGCCGGTCTCGAAAAAGGCGACATCATCGTTGCCTTCGGCGACGTGGCGATTGCCGGCGTCGACGACCTCCATCGGGTCCTCGGCGAAGAGCAGATCAACCACGCGGTGGACGTGGCGGTGATCCGTGGCGGGCAGCGGCGCACCGTCGCGGTGACGCCGGTTGAATCCCAACGGAACTAGGCGCGGGCGCTACAGCGAGACCAGGCCGCGGCGGATGGCGCGCCGCACGGCGTCGGTGCGGTTGGCCGCCCCAAGCTTCCCGCAGACGGCGGCGACGTGGAACTTCACGGTCTGGTCGCTGATGCCCAGCCTGGCGGCAATCGCCTTGTTGGACAGTCCTTCCGCGAGCAGCTCCAGCACGTCGATCTCGCGGGGCGTCAACGGCTCCTCGAAAGCCTCCCCGTCAAAGCGGTGCGAACCCCTCGCATCCGCGGTGAGGATGGCGTCGCCTTCGGCGGCCGACGCGCGGGCATCGGCCATCGTCGCAAACTCCCCGGCGATGGTGAACGAGCTGTGTTCGAGCTCGGCGCGAAGGCGCGCGCGTCCCTCGGGTGTTCCAACCAGCAGCAGGCGCATCGTGTGAGGCGGACCGCAAAGGCCCGCCCTGCTAGGACGCGCCCCGTTCGCCCACGGTCACCGGCAGCTCGGTTGCCGAGCCGCCGCGCAGAATCCGCAGCGTCGCGGGCTTGCCGACGCGGTCGCCCGTCAGCAGGTCGAGCAGGTCGTCGGGCGCGGCAATCGGCTGGCCGTCGAGCGCCAGGATGACGTCACCGACCAGGACGCCCGCCTTCGCGGCCGGTCCGTCGCGGTTGACCGCGATGACGAGCACCGCCTCGTCGCGGCCGTCCGTGCGCTGACCCTCCGGCAGCTGCACCTGCTGGCCCGCGACGCCGATGTAGCCGGTTTTCGTCCGGCCGTGCTCGAGAAGGCCCTGCGCCGTCTTCCAGGCAATGGCCGACGGGATGACGACGCCAAGACCGCGGATGGTGGAGGCCGTGGTGATGCCGACGAGCGCGCCCGATGTGTCCACGAACGCCCCGCCGGCAAAGCCGTCGTGCATGGGCGCGGTCGTACGAATCACCTGATCGATGGAGCGCCGGCGCCCGGTGCGAAGCGGCCCGCCGATGATCGAGACGATGCCGGCGCTGGCGGTCAGGTTGTTGCTCCACGACCGCGCCAGCGCGAGCGCGAGATGTCCGACGCGCGCCGGCTGCGTGGCGACCCGGATGGCCGGGGCTGTCAGCGCGGGCGCCTTCAACACCGCGAGGCTCGTCGCCGGATCCCACGCCGCGAGCTCCGCGTCGACCGCGTCGCCCTCGCTGCCGCGGACGCGAAGCCCGTGCCCGTCCTCGCGCCCGAGCGCCTGGACGGTCGTGACGACCGTCCCCTGGCCATAGACGATGCCGCTGGCGGCCCTGCGGCGTCCCTGCACCTGCACGACCGACGGAGCCGCCGCCGCTGCGGCATCCGCAAGCTGATTGGAGAATTCGGTAAGCATGGGGCGATTGTGACGCGCCGCACTGGGGCGCGCATCACCCAGACGGGCAGGGTGGTGGGTGGTTGATGGTTGGCGGGTCCGCCGTCGCCCAGCGTCTCCGCTCCGGCGGAACCCGCCCTACGTACCCCGCGCTACGTACGTAGGCCGGGTCCCGCGGCACAGGATGATCCCCTGCGCTGCGGACCCGGCGGCATTAACTACCAACTACCAACGACCAACGACGAACGACCAACTAATTCGTCGCGCGCCCGCCCGTGCGCAGGTTCTTGTTGAAGAAGTCGATCGTCCGCTGCCACGACAGCTCGGCCGCCGCCTTGTCGTAGCGCGGGGTCGTGTCGTTGTGGAAGCCGTGGTTCGCGCCGGCGTAGACGAACTCCTCGTACTTCTTGCCGTTGGCCTTGAGCGCCGCCTCGTAGGCCGGCCACCCGGCGTTGACGCGCTCGTCGAGCCCGCCGTAGTGGATCAGCAGCGGCGCGTTGATCTTCGGCACGTCTTCCGCCTTCGGCTGTCCGCCGTAGTAGGGCGCCGACGCCGCCAGCGACGGCACGCGCACCGCCAGCTGGTTGCAGACGCTGCCGCCGAAGCAGAAGCCGACCGCGCCGACCTTGCCGGTGCACTCGGCGCGTTTCTGCAGCACGCTCACGGCCTCGACGAAGTCCTCGATGATCTTGTTCTGGTCGAGCGTGCGCTGCATCTCGACGCCCTTGTCGTCGTTGCCCGGGTAGCCGCCGAGCGGCGTCAGCGCGTCGGGCGCGAAGGCGACGAAGTTGGCGACGGCGAGCCGCCGCGCGACGTCCTTGATGTACGGCGTGAGCCCGCGGTTCTCGTGCACCACGACCACGCCCGGGATCTTGCCGTTGAGGGTCGCGGGCTTGGCGAAGTAGCCCTTCATCTTGCCTTGGCCCTTCGGCGAATCGTAGTCGAGCGTCATTGTCGAGATGCGCTTGTCGCTCTCGGGTACCTGCTCGGCCCAGGCGTAGTTCGGGCTGAGCGCCTGGAGGATGGCGGCGGCGGTCATGCCGCCGACCGCGAACTTCGCGGCGCCGTCGAGGAAGCCGCGGCGGTCGATCATCCCGTGCACGTAGCGATCGAAGAGCTTGAGGATTTCCGGGTGGAAATCTTTTGCCGTCAGTCGCTGCTGTTCAACCTGCTGTTCCATACGTTCTCCTCAACTGCGGTGGGCAGACCGGGAAGGGTATCATGCACGGACCCCAGGATGATTTTTCGAATACGCCTCGTGTTGATCGTGGCCGCGCTAGCCGCACCCATCGCGGCGGCGGCGCAGGACACTCCCGGCGAGAACGCGCGGCCGACCGTCACGGCCGTGCGCCTCGACACGGCCGAGACCATCACGCTCGACGGCCAGCTGGACGAGGCGGCCTGGACGCGCGCGATTCCCGCCGCTGATTTCACGCAGCAGATTCCGCAGACCGGCGCGCCGCCGACCGAACGCACCGAGGTGCGCTTCCTGTATTCGCGCGACGCGCTCTACATGGGCGTCACCTGCTTCGACGACGAGCCCGGCAGGCTGCTGGGCAACACCATGAAGCGCGACGAAGGGCTGGGGGGCGACGACCGCTTCATCTGGATATTCGACACGTTCCTCGACGCGCGCAACGGGTACTACTTCGAGATGAACCCGTCGGGCCTGATGGCCGACGCGCTCATGAGCCCGGCGGGGCAGACCAATCGCGACTGGGACGGCATCTGGAACGCGCACGTCCGCCGCAGCGAGATCGGCTGGACGATCGAGATCGAAATCCCGTTCCGCACGTTGAATTTCAATCCCGCCGCCGACGCGTGGGGCGTCAACTTCCAGCGCACGGTGCGGCGCAAGAACGAGGAGAGCCTCTGGACCGGATGGGGGCTGAATCAGGGGATCAAGATTCAGTACACGGGCCTGCTGCTCGGCATCAATGACGTGTCGCAGGGGCACGGGCTCGAGCTGCGGCCCTACGGTGTCACGTCCGCCCTCGCCTCGCCGGGACGCGGCCGGGCGGAGACGGAAACGGATGCCAGCGCCGGGATCGACGCCTACTACAGCGTGACGCCGGCGCTGCGCGCCAACGTGACCGTCAACACCGACTTTGCGCAGACGGAAGTCGACCAGCGGCAGGTGAACCTGACGCAGTACTCGCTGTTCTTCCCGGAGAAGCGCGGGTTCTTTCTCGAGGGCGCGTCGTACTTCGACTTCGCGAGCTACGAATCGCAGAATTTCGGCGGCAGCAGCCGCAATGTGGCCGTGGTGCCGTTCTTCACGCGCCGCGTCGGTCTCGACGCCAACGGCGATCCGCAGAAGATCGATCTCGGCGTCAAGCTCACCGGGCAGGCCGGCAGGCAGAACGTCGGCCTCATGCAGATCCGGACCGCGCGCGCGGACGGCACGCCGGGCGAAGACTTCACCGCGCTGCGTGTCAGGCGCAACGTCCTGCGCGAGTCGTACGTCGGCGCGCTCTACACGCGCCGCGACGCGCGATCCGGCGAGTCGGCGATCCCGCTCGCGCCGCCCCTCGGCACCTTCGATGCGCTGAACACCCTCGGCGCCGACTTCCGCCTCGGCACGACGCGGCTCCGCGGCAACCAGAACCTCTTCATGACCGGTTTCTACCTGACGACCACCAATCCGTCGAAGCAGGACAAGAACGGGGCCTGGGGCGCCAACATCGAGTACCCGAACGATCGATACATCGGCCGCTTCAACTACCGCGAGGTGCAGCAGAACTACGACCCCGCGGTCGGCTTCACGCTGCGCAACGGCTACCGGCGCTTCGCGCCGCAGGCGCGCTTTCAGCCGCGGCCCCGCCGCGTGCAGGGCCGCACGCGGTTCGGCGTGCAGCAGTATCAGTTTGCCGTAGCAGGGGACCTGCAGTACCTGACCGCCGGCAACGATCCGCTGCTGCGGCAATGGGACGTCACGGTGCTGCAGGCGAACTTTCAGTCGCAGGATCAGATCCAGGTGCACGTCATCCCGACGTCCGAACGGCTCGATCGCAACTTCAACATCAGCCGCGACATCACGCTGCCGATTGGTTCGGAGTACGACTACACGCGCTACCGGTTCCAGGCGCGCTCGGCGAACCGGCGGATGGTCGCGGTCGAAGGCCAGCTCGAGACCGGCAGCTTCTACTCCGGCGACCGCGATCAGCTCAACCTCGACATCGCCATTCGCCCGCGGCGCGGCGTCGTGCTCTTTCTCGACGGCGAGTGGAACAGGATCGACTTGCCGCAGGGCAGCTTCACGACGCGCCTCTATCGCACCGTGCTCGAGACGCAGTTCAGTCCGTGGGTGTCGCTGTCGAACAACGTCCAGTACGATTCGGTCAGCGCCGTCATGGGCTGGCAGTCGCGGTTCCGGTGGATTCTCACGCCCGGCAACGACCTCTACGTCGTCTACAACCACAACTGGCTGGACGATCCCGTGCGCGACCGGTTTTCGACACTGGACAGGCGAGCGGCGTCGAAGATTCTCTACACCTATCGCTTCTGAGGGATCGGGGATCGGGGATCGGGGGTCAGGGATCAGGGATCGGTGAGGACTAGGGTTCGGGCTCAGGCATCAGGAGTCATTCGCGGGTTTGTAATGACCGTCGCAGTCCGTGAAGAACCCGGCCTAGATGAACGGCGAGCTCTGAAACGGACGCAAGATCCGGCGCACTCACGTAGCGCAACCTGCTGGCAACTTCGATCTGCGTTTCGGCCTCGGCAAGACTGCCTAAAGCCACGGACACGAAATGCGCGTAGGACTTCGTGCCCTGTTGATGCCCTTCGGCGACGTTCGACGGAATCGACACGGCGGCTCTACGGAGTTGTGCACTCAGTCCGTAGCGCTCCTCTTGGGGCAGAACGCTGGTCAGGCGATAGATTTCGACGACGAAATCCATTCCTAGCCGCCATGCGTCGAGGTCTCGATAGGATTGGATAGGCATGTCCCGCCGGAGTGCAAGACTTGTGACGGATGATTTTTGCGCCTGAAATCACCTGTTCGTCAGCGCCCCGCGACGCGAGGGGAACTAGCTACCCCAACCCGCGAACCCCCCTAATCCCTGAACCCACCGATCCCTGATCCCCGATCCCTGGTCCCTACCGTCCGTGATCCTCACCGATCCCTGCTCCCCGATCCCCGGTCCCTACCGAGATCCGCTCCAGCGCCCTTCCCGTCGTCGGCGGTGCGAACAGCGCGATATCCACGATGCAAATCGCCAGCGCGCCGGCGATCACTCCGAACATCGCTGTCGGCCCGAAGCGATCGAGCACGGGCACGAGCACGAACGGCATCGCGGCCGTCGACAGCCGGCTCATGCCATACGCGGTCCCCGCAGCCGTCGCGCGCGCGAAGGTGGGAAAGATCTCCACCTGGAAGATGTGCAGCGCGTTCGAGAAGATGTTGCTCGTCGCGGTGTAGAGAAACCCCGACGCCAGGATGACCTCGGGCGCCGTCGCATAGCCCAGCGTGACGCCGAAGACCGCCATCATCGCCGCGGAGCCGCAAATCAGCCAGCGCCGATCGACACGCTCGACTATCGGCAGCGACAGCGCGGAGCCAATCGGATAGCCGATGAACGTCAGCGACGTGAACGTCAGCGACGTCACGATCGAATAGCCCTTGGCGGCGAGCACCGTCGGCACGAGCGTGCCGAACCCGTAATAGCCCACCGTCTGAAACACGTGGAAGACGCACAGCATCAGCGTGCGTCCGCGGTAGCGCGGGCCGAAGATGACCCGGTAGCGTCCGCGCTCCTCCGCGGCGATCTCGTCGGGCGCCGGCGGCGGCAACGCGCCGAGCCGTTCGGCCTCGCGTTCCATCCGCGACACGATCGCCTCGGCTTCGGCGAAGCGGCCGACCGATTCGAGCCACCGCGGCGACTCGGGAAGCCTCGCGCGTAGCGCCCAGATGATGGCGGCGCCGAGCGATCCCGCCACGAACATCCAGCGCCAGCCGTCGATGCCGAGCGGCTGCTGCGGCACGAGGACGCGCGCGAGAAACCCCGCGGCGGGCACGCCGACGAAGCCGAGCGTGTAGGCCCACGCGGTGTAGCGGCCGCGATGGCGCGCCGGCAGCAGCTCGCTCAAGTACGCGTCGACCAGCGGCAATTCGGCGCCGATGCCCACGCCGGCGAGAAAGCGCGTGACGATGAGCGCGGTGACGGTGGGGCTGAAGGCCCCCAGCAGCGTGAACGCGGAGTAGATGCCGAGATTGACGAGGAACGCCGTGCGCCGTCCACGCTCGTCCGCGAAGCGGCCGAGCAGCGTGGCGCCGAAGAACATGCCGACGAAGCTCGACCCGATGATGGGCGGCAACGCCGCCCGCGTCAGCTGAAACTGCTGCGTGAGGACGGTCGCGAGGACGCCGGCGAGGAAGATGTCGAAGAGATCGAAAAACGAGCCGATCCCCGCGATAAACGTCGCGTGGCGGTGAACCGCCGTCGGCGGCAGGCGGTTCAACCGCGCCGCAATAGAACGTGAACTCGCGGACCTCGGATCCCGGATCCCCGACCCCGGACCCCGGCCTGGCTCCCGCATCCCGGCCTACTTCGCCGGCAGGTGCAGCGAGAACTCCGTGATCTGGCCGTTGATGTCGGTGAACCAGTGCGCCACGCCGGCGGGCACCAGCATGAAATCGCCCTTCGACATCTTCTGCGACTTGCCCCCCTGGATCCCCTTGCCGCGCCAGTTGTCGCCCATGTGCACGGCGTCGATCAGCGTCCCGCCCGTCACCAGCGTCGCCGTGCCGTCGAGCATGACGAAGAGCTCGGCATCCTTGTCGTGGATCGAGCCGGCCTGTGCCGCTGCGGGCGTTCCGAGCCGATGTTCGACGTTGACGTTGTAGGGGCCCATCTTGAAGACGGGCACGGAGGCGAGCGGATCCTTCGGCAGCTTCGCCACCGCCGCCGCGATATCGGCCGCCGACATGTAGACGCCCGTCTTGTTGTCGGCCGTGACGGTCTGTTGCGCAAACGCGGGCACGGCGAACAGCACGGCCGCCGCCATCGCAGCAAAGAGCTTCATCGTTTCTCCTTTGTGATCGGCCTGATGCCGGGAACGGTCGTGCGGATCCGCCAGAGGCTGCGGCCGCCCACGAGGTAGAGCGACCTGCTGTCGGCGTCGCCGAACGCGAGGTTGGCGACGCGATCGGACGTGACGATGGTGCCCAGGTGCCGGCCCTGTGGCGACACGATCCAGACGCCGCCCGGGCCCGAGCAGTAGATGTTGCCGTTGCGATCGACCTTCATGCCGTCGGTGTTGCCCGGGGGCGGCTTCTCGACGCTCATGTCGATGAGCACGCGCGGGTTGGCGATGGTGTCGTCCGCGAGCACGTCGTAGGCGTTGATCTTCAGCCCGCCGTTCACGTACAGGATTCTCTCGTCGGGCGAGAAGGCGATGCCGTTCGGCGCCACGCCCTGCGGATCCTTGTCGAGCAGCCGCAGCGCGCCGCTTGCCCCGAGCGTGGTCGAGGGGTCCTTGAGCAGATACACGCCGTGAAACGGGAGCTCGCGGGCGGGACTCTCGTCGCGTCCCCGCAGGCCGCTGGTGGTTTCCGTGAAGTAGATTGCGCCATCGGACTTCACGACGAGGTCGTTCGGGCTATTCAGCCGCTTGCCGTCGTACTTGTCGGCGAGCGTCGTCCGCGAGCCGTCCTTTTCGACCCGGGTGAGGTTGCGGTCGGTCATGCCGGCGATGATCAGGCGGCCCTGGGCGTCGAGCGTCAGCCCGTTCGAGCCGATGTTGAGCAGGTGCAGGCGGCCGTTGGTGTACTGGCCGCCGACGTTGTTGATGTCGTTGCCCGTGTAGCCGCTCTTGTCGAGAAACACCGAGAGCTGGCCCGCCGGCGTCCACTTGTAGATGGCGTTGGCGGCCATGTCGCTGAAGAGGAGATACCCGCCCCGCGTGTCGTCGACCCAGACGGGCCCCTCGATGGCGCCGAAGTAATCGCCCTTCAGCAGTTCCGCCTTCGCCTTCGCCGGAATCAGGGCGTCGAGCGCGGAGTCGAGGCGCACGACCCCGTTCTGCACGGCGGTCTGCGCGCCGGCCGCGGCAGCCGCCGCGAGGAGCAACAGCGCGGCGAGCAAGCGTGTCATGACGAAGCGAATCCTACACCAACGGAGTACACTCTCGCCCATGCGCAGAACCGCCTTCCCCATCGCCGCGCGCGCGATCGAGTCCCGGTAAGCATGGCGATCGATCCCGCCGCGGTCGCACAGGAGCTCATCGACGCGTACGAGGCGGGAGACCTGCTGCCGCAGACGCTGTCGTCACGTGAAGGCTTCGACCTCGCCACTGCCTACGCGGTGGAGGCGGAGCTCGCCCGGCGGCGGAAGGAGAGCGGCCGCACCGTGGTCGGGCGGAAGGTCGCCTTCGGCAACCAGGCCGTCCTCGACAAGTTGAAGCTGAAGACGGTCGCCTGGGGATCGATCTACGACGACACCGTGCACCAGGCCGGGGCAGCGGACGCGACGCCGGTGCCGTTCACTTATGCGCCGAAGCTGGAACCAGAGATCGTCTTCAAGCTGAAGTCGCCGGTGACGGGCGACCCCGCGGATCCGGTTGCCATCCTCCAGAGCGTCGAATGGCTGTCGCTCGGCTACGAGATTGTGGATTGTCCGTTCCCCGAATGGCAGTTCCAGCCGCAGGATCTCGTTGCGGCTTTCGGGTTCCACGCCGGGCTCGTCCTCGGATCGCCGACCGTCGTGACGGGCGCCAACGTGGCGTCGCTCGCCGCGCAGCTGGCCGACTTCAAGTTGAAGTTGTTCAAGGACGACAATTTTGTGGAGGAGGGCGGAGGAAAGAACGTTTTCCGTAGCCCCGCTCTCTGCCTGGGGGCGCTTGCGACCGCGCTGTCGCGCGAATCGTGGGCAGAACCGCTGCGCGCGGGCGAGCTGATCAGCACCGGCTCGCTGACGACGCCGATGCTGATTGCGCCGGGCGAAACCTGGCGCGCCGAGCCCGAGGGGCTCGACGTCGCGCCGCTGATAATGAAGTTGTAGGCCCCGCCGGAGGCGGGGCAAGAGACGCTGTGACCGCGAGGCGGAGTGACGAGAAGTTTGACCGGTTTGGGACGAAGCCTCGCGGGCCTACACGGCTTTCGCCCGGATGACGGTGCCCTGAGACGTCCACCGCAGGAACGAGATTTCGACGAGCGAGTCGATGACCTGGCGAGACGCCTCGTGGTCGAGACCCCACAGCCGCGCGGCCTGCGGGAGCGTCAGCTGCAGCCCGGGCATCTCGATGAACTCATTTTTCACGCGGTGAACGAGGCGATGATGTTCCATGCGCCTGGACCTGAGCAACAGGCGAGCCAGGTCGGGCCGGCGCGGGACCGACGATGAATCGCTAATGTTTTCGCGCGCGTCTACACGGTGAGCGCGATCGGATCGCGCGGTCGGTGTGCGAATTCCGACAAACCAGCGTGGTTTCAACGATCGCTCAGACGTTTATGTGCGATCGACGCCGGGTCCGCTGCGGCGTGGATAGTGTCGCCGCAGCGGAACCCGGCCCACATACGGATGGTACGTAGGGCGGGTTCCGCGATGCCATCATGTACGTAGGGCGGGTTCCGCGGTGCCGTCGTGATCCAGGGCATCGCGGACCCGCCGATCCGAGCGGCCGCGGACCCGCCAAGAATCTGTATGGCCTCGACCTTCGATCCCAGCCCTCTCGCCGCGCGCATCGCGGCCGATGCGGAGGTCCGCGACCGCGACCTCGGCCTCGGCTCCGTCATCAGCCGCGAGAGCCGGCAGCGCCTGCTCAATCGCGACGGCTCGTTCAACGTCGTGCGCGAAGGGCTGGGCATGTTCGAGACCGTCGCGCCCTACTCGCACCTGCTGACGGTGTCGTGGACGCAGTTCATCGGGCTGATCACCCTGCTCTATGCCGGCATCAACCTGTTGTTTGCGGCGCTTTACGTCCTCTGCGGGCCCGACGCGCTGGCCGGACCTGGCTCCCACATGCTCGGCGGCCGGTTCACGCAGGCGTTCTTCTTCAGCATCCAGACATTTGCCACGATCGGGTACGGGCAGATTGGTCCCAACGGCTTCGCCGCCAACATGCTCGTCACCGTCGAGGCGCTCGTCGGCCTGATGTATCAGGCGCTCGCCACGGGACTCCTCTTCGCGCGCTTCGCCCGGCCGACCGCCGCCATCGTCTTCAGTCAGCGGGCCATCGTCGCCCCGTATGCAGGCATGCAGGCGCTCGAGTTCCGGATCGCGAACAGGCGTCGAAGGAACGAGATCATCGAGCTCGAGGCGCAGGTGCTTTATACGGCGTTCGAGCGGACCGGCGACGGCCACCTGGTGCGCCGCTACCATCTGCTGCCGCTCGAGCGGAACAAGGTGACCTTCTTCCCGCTCTCGTGGACGATCGTGCATCCGATCGACGAAAACAGTCCGCTCGCCGGCAAGACGCCGGCGGATCTCGAGCGCGCGCAGGCGGAGATTCTCGTCCTGCTGACGGGTGTGGACGAAACGTACGAGCAGACCGTGCACGCGCGCACGTCGTATCGCGCCGACGAGATCGTCTGGAACGCGCGATTCCAACCGGTGTTCCGCGGCGAATCGTCGTCGCAACTGGTCGCCGTGGACGTGAGCCGGCTGCACGATATCGTCCGGCTGACGCCGGACGCCACGGAATGAAGTGAAGCGCGGACGCCACGAATGAAAGTGAACCCCGGACGCAACGGACGGAGCATGAAGCCAGACGCCACGGAATAGGGAAGCGGGCCGAGAGGGAAGGCGACTATGGGCTGGGACGATCTCAAGCAGCATTTCGGCGAATTCCTGCACGGCTACTTCGTGTCGGAGTACGAGCGGCGGCTGCGCGAGCAATTCGTCGATCTCAACGACCTGTTCATGCTCCAGTGCTTCATGGAGCTCGTCGGCCTGCCCAACCCGGCGGCGATCTACCTCCTCGACGTCTATCCGTTCTTCCTCGAAGAGTTCCACACCTGGCACCGGCGGATGGGGATGGACCGCTCGCCGATCGGCAGCATGCCGTGCTGCTGAACAAGCCCCTGGGCTACGCTCGGGAGAAGCGCATCCTGTTTTTCGGCGGCAAGGGCGGCGTCGGCAAGACGACATGCGCGTCCGCCGTGGCGCTGGCGGAGAGCCGCGCCGGGAGGCGCGTGCTGCTGGTGTCGACCGATCCCGCGCACTCGACCTCCGACATATTCGGCACGCGGTTCGGCGCCGACGAGCGCCATATTGCACCGCGGCTGAACGGCATCGAGATCGACGCCAACCTCGAGGCGCGCCGCTACATCGACAACGCCAAGGCGGGCATCGCGCGGATGTTCAGCCACGCGGTGGCGAAGGAAGCCGAGCGGCAGATCGAGCTCGCGTCCTCGATGCCCGGTGTCGAGGAAGTGGCGCTCTTCGACCGCATCGGCGACCTCGTCATCGAGCGCTTCGACGCCTACGACCTGCTGATCTTCGACACGGCGCCGACCGGCCACACGCTGCGGCTCCTGCGCATGCCGGAGCTGGTGTCCGCGTGGATCACCGCGCTGTCGAAGCGCCGCCGCGCGCTGCTCTCGCTCAACAAGGACATCGACCAGGTGCGCCTCGCGCCCGAGGCGATCGACCCCGACGACGATCCGATCCTGAAGACGCTGGAGGCGCGCCGCGAGAAGCTGGAGCAGGTCCGCGCGCGCCTGATGCAGCACAACTACACCGGCTTCGTGCTGGTCGTCATCCCCGAGCGCCTGCCGATCGAAGAGACGGCTCGCGCCGCGGAGATTCTCCGCGAGTCGAACGTGAACGTGTGCGGGGTGGTGGTGAACCGTGTGCTGCCGGCGGATGCCGACGGCGACTTCTACCGCTCGCGGCGGCTGCAGGAGCAGGTCTACGTCGACGAGATCAAGCAGCGCTTTTCAGGCTTCCCGCTGGCGTGGGTGCCCCAGCTGGAGACCGACGTCTCCGGCCTCGCCAGTCTCGAGCGCGTCAGCTATCTGCTGATGCGCGCGTCCGGGTCGCCGAAGTAGTGGGCCGCGACGACGGCAACGACGAATCCTGCGAAAACCGTGAACACCATGGGGACTGACTGCCTCTCTGTCGAGTGAGTTGACAGCCTTTATATCGGCTGGTACCGCGGCGACTGCAGGGGCGCCGGGGCGTTATCGGACGGCTGCGACGCCTCGACCGGCCGCTCGCCGCGCGGCGCGGGCGCGACGATCATCGGCGCCACCGCCTGCCCGAAGGTCGGCTTGAAACTGTCGACCGGACCAGTGCCCGGTTTCGGGGCGACGAGCCACGACAACGAGTAGCCGATCGCCAGCGCGCCGACCATCCCGGCGAGCTGCTTTCTCCTGGAGATTGGAACCATTTCGCCCTGGCTATAGCAGCCGCGATGCCACCTCTGCCCGGCCAGGACACCCCAAATTCCTAGAGATTCGGTGCGTCGCCTTCGCCGCGCCGTGCGCGGTGAGCGCTCCCGCACGCTTCGGCCGTGCGCTTGGGTTGGATCTTGGAGCTTGGATCGTGGAACTTGGAGCTTGGAGCTTGGCTGGTGCTATCCTCAAGTTGATGATTCGCGCCCTCCGGCGCGCTCGTCTCGCGCCGCTTGCCGCGGCCGTCGCGCTCTTTGCGACGATGCCGATCACGGTCTCATCGCTCCTGCACGACGAGACGGACGACCTGATCTGCAACCCGGCGGTCGTCGTCCACGATGCCGCCGCGCACCAGGTCGGCGCTGCAGCGGAGGCGTTCCCCGATTCACAGCACTGCGTGCTCTGTCACGCGCTGCAATCGCTGCGCGCGGTCTCCGCCGCCGTTCGTTTTGCTCCCCCCGCGGTGGATGCGCGGCTCACTGCCTCCGTTTCCGCTGCTGCCCTCCACGCACTTCTCGACTCCACCCGCCCGGCACGCGCGCCGCCGTCGGCCGCCTGACTCTCCAGGACCCCGGCGAGCCACACCGCTCGCCCACAGACGTTGTGGCGCAAACCGTCGTGGCTTGCGCAGGAGGGTTTATGCGAACGACTCGTTTCGCGTGCGCGGCGCTGCTTGCCGCGACGCTCGTCGCGGCGCCGCGCGACGCGGTGGCACAGGCCGCCGACCAGGCGCAGATCCAGCAGCAGATCGATCAGCTGCGGCGTGAGTTCAACGACCGCCTGACCGCGCTCGAGGCGCAGCTGGCGGCGCTGCAGGGCGGCCAGCCCGCGCCAGCGCCGTCCGCGGCCCAGGCGCCGCCTCCGGCGCAGACCACCGTCGACGTGCCGGCGGGTGCGGCTGGCGCCGGCGGTCCGAGCGGACCGCTGCCGGTGTACGGCAACGTCGCCGCGGGCTCGAAGATCTTCAACCCGGATATGGCGGTCATCGGCGACTTTCTCGGCGCCAGCGGCCGCAACCGGGTGGACCCGCAACCGGCGCTCGAGATGCACGAGTCCGAGGCCTCCTTCCAGGCGATCGTCGACCCCTACGCCCGCGCCGATTTCTTCGTGTCGTTTGGCGAGGAGGGCGTCGAGCTGGAGGAAGGGGTCCTGACGCTGACCTCGCTGCCTGGCGGGTTCCTCACCAAAGTCGGAAAGATGCGCGCCGCCTTCGGCAAGGTCAACGCGCTGCACAACCACGTGCTGCCGTGGACCGACCGCCCGCTGGTGACGCGCAACCTCGTGGGCGGCGAAGACGGGATCGACGACGCCGGGATTTCCGTGGCGCGCCTGCTCCCCGCCGGCCCGCTGTTCCTCGAGGCGACCGGCGAGATCTATCGCGGCGACGCGAGCGAATCGCTGTTCCGCTCGAGCAAGCGCGGCGATCTGGCCTACGTGGCGCACCTGCGCGGCTATCACGACATCACCGAGTCGACCAACATCGACCTCGGCACGTCCTATTCGTACGGCCATAACCCCGCCGGGATCGTCAACGACGTCGATCTCGGCCGCTTCACGACGAACCTCTTCGGCGTGGACGCGACGCTGCGGTGGCGTCCGCTGACGCGCGCGATCTACCACCAGTTCGTCGGGCGGAGCGAAGTCATCTGGAGCAACCGCGAGCAGTTCGATGGCCGCCAGCGCAGCATGGGGTATTACGTGTCGGGCGATTACCAGTTCGCCCGCAGGTGGTGGCTCGGCGGGAGGTTCGACCACTCGGAGCGCGCTGAGGACGCGTCGCTCCTCGACCGCGGCGGATCGGCGGTGCTGACCTACTGGCCGAGCGAGTTCAGCCAGGTGCGTGGACAGTACCGGCACACCCGTTACGCCGATGGCCCCGACGCCAACGAGTTGCTGTTCCAGTTCCAGTTTTCAATCGGCGCCCATGGCGCCCATCCCTTCTAGGAATGCTTATGCGAATGTTCAAACTGCTTCTCGTCTTCGTGCTTGCGCTGCCGCTCTCGGCCTTCGCGCAGGGCAAGCTGAACGTCGTCTCGACGACGGAGGACCTCGGATCGCTGGCGCGCGAGATCGGCGGCGACAAGGTGTCGGTGACGGCGCTGGCGAAGGGCTACCAGGACCCGCACTTCGTCGATCCGAAGCCGAGCTTCATCCTCGCGGTCAGCAGAGCCGACGTGCTGATCGTGGTCGGCCGCGAGCTCGAGATCGGATGGCTGCCGCCGCTGCTGACGAGCAGCCGCAACGGCAAGATTCAGCAGGCCGGCAAGGGGTATCTCGACGCCTCGACGAACGTCCGGATCCTCGAAATTCCGACCGGCCAGATCACGCGCGCAATGGGCGACGTCCACCCGCTCGGCAACCCGCATTACTGGCTCGAGCCTGGCAACGGCCGGCGCATCGCGCAGAGCATCCGCGACAAGTTCAGCGAGCTGTCGCCGGGCAACGCGTCGTATTTCGCCCAGCGCTACACCGACTTCGACACGCGGCTCGCCGCCGGCGAGAAGCGGTGGGATGCGGCGATGGCGCCGTACAAGGGGACGAAGATCGTCACCTATCACCGGTCGTGGCCGAACTTCATGGAACGGTTTGGCCTCGATGTCATGGGGTACGTCGAGCCGAAGCCCGGCATCCCGCCGTCGCCGTCGCACACCATCGAGCTCATCGACGAGATGAAGCGTCAGGGGGCGAAGCTGATCGTCGTGGAGCCGTATTTCGATCTGAAGACGCCGCAGGCGATTGCGACGCAGGTCGGCGGGAAGGTGCTGGTCCTCGCCCCGTCGGTGGGAGGCTCGAAGGAAGCGACCGACTACATTCAGCTGTTCGACTACGACGTGAATCAGCTGCTCGCCGCGCTGAAACAGGTCACGGGGAAGTAGCGGTCCCGTGGACTGGACGATCTTTCAGTTCCTCGCGCCCGCGATAGCCGCAAGCCTGATCATCGCGGGTATTCACGCGTATCTCGGCCTGCACGTCGTCGAGCGGGGGGTCATCTTCGTGGACCTCTCGCTTGCGCAGATCGCCTCGCTCGGCGCCGCGATCGCGGTCTGGCAGGGCTACGATCCGCACACCGACAGCGCCATCTACTGGATGAGCCTCGGCTTCACGCTCATTGGCGCGTTCATCTTCGCGATGGTGAAGGGGCACGAGGCGAACATCCCGCAGGAAGCGATTATCGGCATCTCGTACGCCGTGGCGTCGGCGGCGGTCATCCTGACGCTGAGCAAGGCGACCGGCGAGGCCGAGCACCTGCAGCAGATGCTCGTCGGCAACATCCTCTCGGTGCAGTGGCCGGAGGTGGCCCTGACCGGTGGCATCTATCTCGTCCTCGGGATCTTCCATTACATCTTCAGGAAAAAGTTCCTCGAGATCTCGATCGACACAAAGGCCGCGGCCGCGCGCGGCGTTCCCGTGCGGATGTGGGACTTTCTCTTCTACGCGTCGTTCGGCTTGGTCGTGACGCGGTCGGTGGCGATCGCCGGCGTGCTGCTCGTCTTCTGTTACCTGATCGTCCCGTCCGTCGGCGGCATGCTCTACTCCGCGCACATCGGGCGGCGGCTCGCGATTGGCTGGGTCATGGGCGTCGTCGTGTCGATGCTCGGCATGTACCTGTCGGTGCAGTTCGACTTTCCGACCGGGGCCGCGATCGTCTGTACCTTCGGCATCGTGCTCGCCGTCATGGCGGCGTTCCGGCCGCTGCTCGTGCGCGGCGCGCCGGCCTAGCGTCCGATGATGCCGGCGACGATGCGGTCCGCCTCGGCTTTCGAATAGTTGCCGGTAATCATCGCCGACGCGGAGATCGGGCTTTTCACGACAGGGGCCATCACCACCTCGCCGTCGAGAAAGATGGCGAGAGGCCTTCCGATGTGCCCCTGCGTCGCGCGCAGCATCCGGGCGGCGCCGTCGGGCGTGAAGGTGATCAACACGTTGAACATCGAGATGCCATTGCCCGGCACGACCTCGGCCCGCGCGATGTCGCTGTTGGTGACGACCGTTCCCGACTGAAGGTAGATCTTCCGCGTCGCCGAGACGGGCGTCTCCGTCAAGCCGGCCGCCGGCCGATCTTCGGCGAGGCGCACCTCGAAGCGCACCGCGGCGGTGACCGACCAGTAGCCCGTGGCCATCGCGACGATCGCAACCGCGGCGAGCGCGGCGACGGCGACGCGAGCGCGCTGGGGTTCCTGCGCGGCGCGGCCACCCGCGAGGATGCGCTGCCGCATGCGGTCCCGCTGCCGGACGTCTGGCTGGTCTTCGTATCCCAGCGGATCCGCGTCGCGAAGAAGCTCGGGAAGTGTCGTCATGTCGTCTCTCCCATGTGCGGTGCGAGGACGCGCCTCAGGTCTTTCCTGCCCATCGACAAATGCCAGTGGACCGTCATCCGGCGAAGGCCGAGCGTGGCGGCAATCGCGGCGGCCGTCATCCCTTCGAGCTCGTGCATCACGACGATGGCCCGGCGGCGCGGCTCGAGTTGGTCGAGTGCCGACCACACGAGACGCCTGGCGATGACCGCGGATTCCACGTCCGACGCGACGGCGAGGTCCTCGCGCAACGCCGACGCCGCGCGATGCCGAATCGCGGCCTTGCGCCACTGGTCGCGACGGATGTTGACGAGGACGCGCACCAGCCAGGCTTCCTCGCGCGCCACGCCTCGCGGCACCGAGGGCAGCGCCCTCGCCGCCTTGAGAAAGGTGTCCTGGACCAGGTCGCGCGCCTCGTCCGCGCTGGCGGTGAGCCGGCGCGCGAGACGGTAGAGCCGCTCTTCGTGCAGGTCGAAGAGGGGCCCCAGGCGTGCCGCTGGATCGTCGGGGGCCGCCTCGGCCGGCAACGCGACGGAGACGGGCGCTGCGTTCATACCTCTATAGACGTGCGAGGGCCGGATTCTTTTGGGTGCGTCAGGACAGTAGTCGATCTTCGGCGTGAACCGCGAATACCCGGATGCGGAACAGCCGTTGCGTACGTCCGGCGGGTGACTCGCTCGCGTCGCAAGGCGTCACCGCACGAACTGAAACGGACGCTGCGCCGCGTCTTTGGCCACGCCGCGCTGCGCCCCGGCCAGGAAGACGTCATCCGCGCCGTGATGAGCGGGCACGACACGCTGGCGGTCATGCCGACCGGCAGCGGCAAATCCCTCTGCTATCAGCTTCCCGGCCTGCACCTCGAAGGGACGACGGTCGTCGTGTCGCCGCTGATCTCGCTGATGAAGGACCAGAGCGACAAGCTGGAAGGCATCGGCATCGAGGCGTCGCAGCTCAACAGTGCGCTGAGCAAGGCCGAGACCGATGCGTCGATCCAGCGGCTGCGTGACGGCGGAGAATTCATGTTCACCACGCCGGAACGACTGGCCAGCGACCCCGCGTTCGTCGAGATGCTGAAGCGCAACACCGTCGATCGATTCGTCATCGACGAAGCGCATTGCGTGTCGCAATGGGGCCACGATTTCCGTCCGGCATTCGCCGAATTGAAGCCGGTGATTGCGGCGCTCGGACATCCACCGGTCCTGGCGCTGACGGCCACGGCCACGCCGCAAGTCATCGACGACATCGTCGCGTCGCTCGGCCTGCGGGACCCGACGATCATCAACACGGGGATCTTCCGGCCCAACCTCCGCCTCGAGGTGCTGCAGACGCCCAGCGACGCGGAAAAGCGGCTGCGATTGACCGAGCTGGTGCGCGCCCGCGAGGGTACCGGCATCGTCTACACGGCGACCGTGAAGCAGGTCGAGGCGGTCGAGGGCGAATTGCGGGCGGCCGGTCTGGTAGTGGAGAAGTATCACGGCCGGCTCCCGGCGCGCGCGCGGCGCGAGACCCAGGATCGTTTCATCGCCGGCGAGCTCGACGCGATCGTCGCCACCAACGCGTTCGGCATGGGCATCGACAAGCCCGACATCCGGTTCGTCGCCCACTACGCGATCCCGGCATCGCTGGAGGCGTATTACCAGGAAGCGGGGCGCGCGGGCCGCGACGGCGAGCCAGCGCGGTGCGTGCTGCTGTTCAACGCGGCGGACCGCCGGACACATCGCTACTTCATCGCGAAGAGCTTTGCCGCCGCTCGATCGCGATTGGCGCAAAAGGGCCTCGGCGCGGGTGAGCTGGCGAAACGGCTGCGGGCGCAGGAGCAGCGCCAGCAGCGCAACGAAGACAAGCTCGAACAGATGATCGCCTACGCGCAGACGGCGAGCTGCCGCTGGCGGGCGCTGCTCGAATATTTCGAAGAGCCGGATCTCGCGGCGGACTTCCGCTGCGGGATGTGCGACGCGTGCCTGCATCCCCTCGAGTCGCAGGCGGCCGCAGCGGAGGCCGTTCCCGCGATCTTTCCGCGGCCCGCCGAGAGTCCACTGCCGCCGCCGGATGAGAGCGGCGCCGGGGAATCGCTCCGCGAGGGGCAGACGGTCGAGGTGCCGGAGTTCGGCGAAGGAGAAGTGGCGGCGCTCAACGGCGACAAGGTTGATGTGGCGTTTGCGGACGGCACGGTCCGCACGTTCAAGTCGTCGTTCGTGACGCCGGCCTGACGGGAAACCTTTTCTTGTGCGCGCGTCAGGAAATCATGCCGCCGCCGTCGACGAACAGGGTGCTGCCGGTGGTGAACGGGTTGGTCATCAGCATCAGGATGGCGTCGGCGACGTCTTCGGCCTGCCCGACGCGTCTGGCCGGCAGCGTCGCGGCGGCGTGATCGAGCATCGCCTGCTTCCGGTCGGCGGGCATCGAGGCGCGAATCGGCGTGTCGATCAGGCCGGGCGAAACCGTGTTCACGCGCACCGGTGACAGCGCGAGCGCGAGCCCGCGCCCGAGGCTTTCGAGCGCCGCGTTGATGCAGCCCTGGAGAAGCGCGTCCTTGTTCGGCCGATGGCTGAGAAAGCCGGACACGAGCGTCAGGGACCCGCCGGGTGTGATCTTCGCGAGTTTCGCCGTTTTGTACGCCGTCCAGAACTTGGCGTTCATGTTGCCGTAGGCGTCCTGCAGGGAGAGGTCGTGCAGCCCCGCCGATCGTCCCGCGGCTACCGAGACGACGATGTGATCCCATTCGGCCTGCCTGGAGAAGAAAGTCTCGAGCGCGGCGTCGTTGGTGGTGTCGAGCGCTGTGCCTTGCGCGTTCGTGCCGGCCTCCGCGACGGCGGCATTCACTTTCTCGTTCGAGCGCGATGCGAGCGTGACCTTCGCGCCCGCCGCGGCTGCCGCCTTCGCGGTTGCCAATCCGATTCCGGAACTGCCACCCAACACGAGCACACGCGATCCCGACAACGAACGTCCCATCCGACACACCTCGGAGCGCAATACTACTAGGATCGCGGCGTGCGACCGAAGTTCTTCAAGACCGCGCGCGAGTTCGAACGGTGGCTGGCGGCCAACCACCGGAAGCAGACGCTGCTGCTGGTCGGCTTCTACACTGTCGCCTCGGGCAGGCCCAGCATGCGGTTTCCCGAAGCACTCGACGCCGCGCTGACGTACGGGTGGATCGACGGGCTTCGCAAGCGGCTCAATGCGGACATCTACACCGTGCGGTTCACGCCGCGAGCGAAGGACAGCTACTGGAGCGTCGTCAACACCAGCCGCGCACAGCAGTTGATCGAGCAGGGGCGCATGAAGCGTGCGGGGCTGGCCGCGTTCAACGCCCGCGACGAGGAGAGAACGCGGCGCTATTCGTTCGAGCGCGACAATGCGGCGCTCGATGCGGCGAGCCTGCGCGCGCTGAAGGCCGACCGCAAGGCGTTCGCCTTCTTCGAGGCGCTGCCGCCCGGGATGAAGCGCGCGGTCACGCACTGGATTGCCAGCGCGAAGCGCGAGGAAACGCGCGCCCGGCGGCTGGCGCATCTGATCGAGCGCTCGCGCGCGGGCAAGCGGATCGATCTGCTGCGGCCGATGAGGGCCGGCTAAAGCCGGCCCCTACGAACAACGACGTCGAGGGCCGGCTAAAGCCGGCCCCTACGCGACAGGCTGAAGCCGGCCCCATTCCCCCGGTACGTAGGGGCCGGCTTCAGCCGGCCCCTTGCGATTCATCCGCGCTGAACGCGCGGCCGCGGGTTTCGGGACCGAACCAGATGACCGTCGCGACGGTCAGGCCCGCCACGGCAATCACCCACGCCATCGCCGTGCCGAGCGGCAGCCCGCGCTGCTGCAGCATGCCGATGAAGGTCGGCGTGACCGATCCGATCGCCGCGCCCGTGTGATACGCCAGACCCGGGCCGACGCCGCGGACGATCGTCGGAAAGCGCTCGGTCAAGTAGGTCGGCGCCATCCCCCAGATGCCGATGCCGCAAAGTCCCATCACGACAGCCCCGAGCCACATCAACGTGTGGCTCATCGTCAGCGAGAAGAGCGGGACGGCGGCGACGCCGAGCAGCGCGGCGAGCGTCACCGCGCCGCGGCGGCCCAGGCGGCGATCCGAGATCCAGCCCCACACCGGGTTGCCGAGCGCCTGGCCGAGATTCAGCGTGACCAGGAGGGCGAGCGGCTCGATGCCGCGCGCCCGCAGCAGCGTCGCGTACCAGAACGTGATCGCGTAATACGAGAACATGAACGCGGTCATCAGCGCCGCGCACTGCAGCGTGGTGCCGAGCAGGTCGTGCTGGAACAGCCGTACGATCGGCGTCCGCTCGGCGCGGCCGGTTGCGGCCACGAGCCGCCGTCGCTCGAGCCAGACGGGACTTTCGGGCACGCGCGCGCGAATCCACGGCACGAGCAACACCGGCACCACGCCGATGCTGAGCATCACCCGCCACCCCGCGACACCCCCGGCGCCGCCGAACATCGGATAGACGAACCGGAACGCGAACGCGGCAAGGATGAAGCCCCAGGCAAAGCCGCCCTGGAGCAGCCCCGACGCGGTGCCGCGAAGATGTGCCGGCCAGTGCTCGAGCGTGAGCGGCATCCCCGCTGCCCAGACGCCGCCCATGCCGATGCCGAACAGCGCGCGCAGCGCGAACAGCATCGTGTACGACGTGGAGAAGCCGCTGAGGAACGCGAAGATCGAGAGCCACAGGATCGAGAGCATCAACGGTAGCTTGCGTCCCCATTTGTCTGCCATCGTTCCCGACACCACGCCGCCTACGAGGCGCATCACGAGCGTGACCGTGCCGAGCGCGCCGGCCAGCACCGCGTCAACGGCAAACGTCCTCTGGATGTCGATGAGGATGAAGGTGAGGACCGTGAAGTCGAAGCCGTCGAACATCCAGCCGAGGAACGTCGCGACGAACGCGCGCCACTGTTCGCGCGTCAGGCTCCGGTAACGCGCGCGCGTGCTGGATGGTGGGTTGTGGGTGGTGGTTGGTGGCACGCGACGGTGCAGTATGCCGCCACGAACCACTAACCACCAACCACGATCCACCAACCCCCAACCACCACCAAGGTAAAATGCCGTTCTTCCAATGGCGTTCTTTACATGGCTCCAGGACACCCCGTTCGCGCACTGGGTGGCGAGCGATCCGTCGCTGCTCGCATACCCCACGATCCTCACGCTCCACACGGTCGGCATGGCCATCGTCGTCGGCACCTGCGTCGTCATGGATCTGCGATTGCTCGGCATCGGCGGCGACGTGCCGCTCACGGCGCTCGCGCGCGCGCCGCGGCTGGTGTGGACCGGGTTCGTCATCAACGCCGCGACCGGCCTGGCGCTGTTCACCACCGACGCGGAGCACAAGGCGGTGCAGAAGGTCTTCTTCCTCAAGCTGTCGCTGATCTTCCTGGCGCTCGGCGTGTACGCGCGGCTGCGGAGACTCGTCTTCCGCACCGCGACTCCGCTCGCCGCGTCGATCTCGGGCGAGGTCAAGGCGCTGGCGATTCTCTCTCTGATGCTCTGGACGGGCGCGACCGTCGCCGGGCGGCTGATGGCGTATCTGCTGTAAGTCCGGCTAAAGCCGGACCCCACCGGAGACCAGGACTGTGACGATTCCCGCGCTTGATCCCGTTATCGAATTCATTCGCAGCACACGGATGTCGCAGATCTTCCGCGACGAGGTCGGTTGGCTGTGGCCGCTCTGCGAGAGCCTGCATTTCCTCGGTCTCTCCCTGCTGATCGGCGCCGCCGGCTTCTTCGACCTGCGCCTCCTCGGCTTCATGAAGGGAGTGCCGCTGCGCTCGGCGAAGCGGTTCGTCCCATGGGCCATGGTCGGCTTTGCCGTGAACCTGCTCACCGGTCTCATCTTTTTCATCTCGCAGCCGCAGCAGTACGCGACCAACCTCGCGATGTGGCTGAAGGTGCTCTTTCTCCTGGTGGCGGGTATCAACGCGATGCTGTTCGAGACCTCGTTCAGCGACCGGTTGATGGCGCTCGAGCCCGACGCCGAGATGCCGGTTTCCGCCAAGGTCATCGGCGCCGTGTCGCTCGCGGCCTGGTTCGCGGTCCTCTACTTCGGGCGGATGCTGCCGTATCTCGATCCGAATCCGCGCTCCGGCGTGTAAAATAACCGCTCGTCCCTGAGGAGGCTTATTTCTATGATGCGTAAGGTCTTGGCCGGGCTCGCGGTCGCGAGCGTGCTCGCGATGGCGGCCCCGCGCGTTGCGCTGGCGCACCACGCCATGCAGGCGGAGTTCGACCAGAACAACGTCGTCGTCATCTCGGGCGTGCTGAAGAAGGTCAACTGGGTGAACCCGCACGTCAACTTCCTGGTGGACGTAACCGAGCCCGACGGCAAGGTGACCACCTGGACGCTGGTCCACGCGGGGCCCAATCAGCTGCGCGCCGCCGGACTCAGCGACCGCGACTTCTTCCAGGTGGGGAAGAACTACACCGCCAGCCTCGCGCTCGCGCGCAACGGCTCGCCGCGCGGCTATGTCTTCACCATCAAGACGCCCGACGACAAGTTCATCTACCTGACGTTCGGCTCCGTCGGCTCCGATCCGTTGAACAAGGACGGCAAGGGTGGTCTTGGCAACGGGCATCCGACCACCTTCCAGAACTAGGGGGCAGGTGGCAGTGGGCAGGCGGCAGCGGGTGGCAGGTCGCCGTGGAAAATTCGTAGGGCCGACCTTCAGGTCGGCCCAACGTTTTTGAGGTAGCAGGCATGACGCGCCGTGTTGTTCGTTACGGCTTGGCCGCCGCTGCATTCGCGGCGATCGCGTGGGTGTCGACGTCGCAGCCGACCGCGCAGTACGGAGGAGGCGGAGGCGGGCGCGCGGCGGAAGATGCGAAGCTTGCCGCGATGCCGACGCCGAAGCTGGCGGACGGTCATCCCGACCTGAGCGGCCGCTGGGGCGGCGGTGGCGGCGGCGGCAATGCCGCGACGACGCGCTTCGACGCGCAGGGGAACTACCACAACCTTCGCAACGACCGGAAGGGCAGCCCGGTCAACCAGGAGCGCGACTCGGGTCTCTCGCAGCGGTTCCTCGAGAACCTGCCGCCGTACAAGCCCGAGTTCTGGGACAAGGTGGACTACCTCGACGTGAACGGCAACGTCGAGGACAGCAACTTCCACTGCTTCCCGGCGGGCGTGCCGCGCATGGGCCCGCCGACGAAGATCATGGCGACGCCGAGCGAAGTCGTGTTCCTCTACAACCAGAAGAACACGTGGCGCCTCGTTCCGCTGAATCGCGCGCACGATCCGATCAACTCCAAGGATCAGAGCTACATGGGCGATTCGGTCGGCAAGTGGGAAGGCGACACGCTCGTGGTGGACGTCACCGGCTTCAACGACGAAACCTGGCTCGAATGGCCGGGCTACTTCCACACGAACAAGATGCGCGTGGTCGAGAAGCTGCGCCGCGAAGGCAACCTGCTGCACTACCAGGCGACCGTGTACGACCCCGACGTCCTGACGGAGCCGTGGGTGATGGACGAGCGGGTGATGCGTCTGAACACGGCGCCGATGGTGCAGATCGAGGATCCGCCGTGCGTCGAGACCGACGGCGCGAATCTCTATACGAAGGAACGCGGGTAGGGATCGGGGATCAGGGATCGGGGATCGGGGATCAGGGATCAGAAACGCGGACGTGGGGGCCGGCTCTAGCCGGCCCTTCGTTTTTATGGACCGGCAGCAGCACTGGAACTCCGTCTATACATCCAAGGGGGAGCGCGACGTCAGCTGGTTCGAGCCGTCGCCTGAGGTCTCGCTGCAGATGATCGAGGCCGCCGGGCTGACGCCCGAGACGTGCGTGATAGATATCGGCGGAGGCGAATCGCGTCTCGTCGATCGCCTGCTGGCGCGCGGCCTGACGTGCATCGCGGTGCTCGACGTCGCGCGCGAGGCGCTGCTGCGCGCGCAGGCGCGCGTGGGCGAGAAGGCGAGCGAGGTCGCCTGGATTCAGGCGGACGTCACGGACGTCTGGTCGTGGAAGGAGGTAGACATCTGGCACGACCGCGCCGTATTCCACTTCCTGACGGAACGCAGCGGCCGCGACAGGTACAAAGACCGTCTTCTCGAGATGCTGAAGCCCGGCGGCTCGGCCATCATCGCGACGTTCGCGCTCGACGGACCGGAGAAGTGCAGCGGATTGCCGGTCGTCCGCTACTCGCCGGACAGCCTGGCCACGGAACTCGGCCACGGCTTCGCCCTCGTGGAATCGCGTACCCACCTTCACACGACACCCTGGGGCGCGGCGCAGGCCTTCCAGTACACACGATTCACGAGACTCTAAGGCCCGATCCGTGATCCCTAATCCCTGCGGATCCCGGATCCCGGATCCCGGATCCCGCATCCCGGATCCCGGATCCCGGCCTCAATCCCTGTACGGATCGAACTCGTCGCGGCCGGCCATCGCGACACCGATCGGCTTCAGCGTATGCAGCACGTCGATCGTGTCGCCGTGATACGCGAGCACGTCTGCGAGCCGCTTGTAGCACTGTGGCGCCTCGTCCGCGCCGCCCCCGCGCAGCTCCACGCCCTGCGCCTTCAGCGTGTCCTGCCATTCGCGCCAGTTCACCCGGCCCGGCTTCACGCAGCGCCCGCCCTTCCACTTGCCCTTCGCTTCCATGCGGCCCATCACGCGTCCCGCGCCGTGCACGGTGGAATAGAGCGCGCCGCGCGACGCCGGCGATTCCTTTCCGCGGATGATCACCGCATCGTCGCCCATCGATCCGCCGACGAAGCCGAACTGCCCGGGGAACGCGGGCGTCGCGCCCTTGCGGACGACGAGCCACTTCTGGCGGTCGTGCTCTTCCCACCAGGCGAAGTTGTGGTGGTTGTGGACGCGCAGCTCGTCGCGCGCGCCGAGGATGCGCAGCACGCGGTTGACGACCCAGTCACGGCCGGCATAGGCATACTCGCCGGCGACGTTCATCGCTGCGAGATAGCTGTCGGCGAGCGGCGTGCCGAGCTGAATCGTGGCGGGCGGCGCGTCCATGCTGTCATTGACGCGCTCGCCCCACTTCTTCCTGCTCGCCAGCGCGAGAAATCCGGACGCGGTCTTGTGGCCGAAGCCGCGCGAGCCGAAGTGGACGCCGACCCAGAGCCGGCCGTCCGCGCGATCCTCGAGCAGGTCCACGTAATGGTTGCCGCTGCCGACGGTGCCGAGCTGCGACTTCGCCAGCGAGAGCAGCGATCGCTGCTCCGCGACCGGGCTGTGCGCGATGGAATCGAAGACCGGGGCGTCGCGAATCGGCTCGTCGTTCTTGCGGCCCATGCCGAACGAGATCGTGCTCCAGATCTCGTCCATCACGCGGCGCACGTCGAGGTCCGCGGCGGCGAGATCCGTTCGCACCGCGCAGTTGCCGCACGCGATGTCGTAGCCGACGCCCGCGGGCATGACGACCGACTGCGAGGCGAGGACGCCGCCGATCGGCATCGAATAGCCCTTGTGGTGGTCGGCGCAGAGCACGCCGCGCGCCTCGTCGCCGCCCGCGTCGAGGCAGCGATCGATCTGCGCGCGCGCATCGGCCTCGATGGGTCCGAACGCGATGAGCTCGTGGGTGGCGGCCATAACAAAGGCGGGTTGCACGATCGGGTCCGGAACCGGGCGCCGGGTCCGCCTGCGCGCGGCCACCGGTGCTCGGCCGAACCCGGCCTACGTACCTTCGCGCGGCCACCGGTGCTCGGCGGAACCCGGCCTACGTACGTGGGGCGGGTTCCGCGACGCGGCCCGGCGCGATCGTGTCGCGGACCCGCCGGATCCCGGATCCCGGCCGGACGCAGCCTCAATTCACCGCGAAGCAGTAGAAGAGCCCGTCGCCGCCGGTCGACTTGATCTCATCCTGGCTGCAGCCGGCCGTGTCGTGCGCCGAGTTCCACGACGAGTTCGTGGGCGAGTCGTTGCCGTTGCGGTCGAAGTGCCCGACCCGCGCCTTGCCCGACATCGGGAAGTAGCGCACCCAGTTGCCGCACGTCGTGTTCGCCGAATCGGATCCGGGGTACGCGGTCCCGTCCGGCTGCGACCCGGTGAGGATGTCGTGCTTGTTCGGCGTGTCGCCGCGCCCGGGGATCATCTCGCCCCTCTCGGTGAGCGCCGTGTCCTTCTTGACGTTGTTCCGGTCGCCGTGCAGCTCGGCGACGTTGTTCGCGATGAGCACGCCCTTCGCGTTGTACCAGGGCCCGTTGCCAATCCGGTCCTTCGCGTTGATCGTCGGGTGGCCGGCCGACCCGTTCTCGCTCAGGTAGGCGTGCCACGTCTTGCCGCCGGCGCCGGCGGCCATGGCGAGCATCTGGCAGTGGCGGTCCGCGCCGAGCAGCCCCCCGAGGTTCCCGCCCTTGCCTGGACCCACGCTGGTGACGAAGAAGCTCATGGACGTGGCAGCCGGTGGCTGCTGGGCGAAGGCCGGCGAGGAGGCGCAGGCGGTGATCGTCGCCGCCGCAAACCACGTACGCGCCGCATGCATGTCGAATCTCCTCCTGAAATCGCGAGAAAAGTGTAAATGAAACCGGCCGGGGCGGGGTATTCCCTCGTGGACCCCGTTTCCTGTACGATCCGCGGCAACCAAGTCACGCCCTCAGCCGGACCGTCTTCCTGAGGAGGAAAGATGTCGAAGATTTCGCTCGGAATGCTCGCGGCCGCCGCGATCTTCATGTGCACGATCGCGCCCGCGGCGGGTCAGAGAAACGGCGGCGCCGCCGACCTGCCCGATGGCCCGGGCAAGGAAGCCGTCGCGCAGGAATGCACGAAGTGCCACGGCATTAACAACATCACGAGCTCGTGGGGCGACACGAAGGCCGGCTGGCGCCAGACCTTCGACTCGATGGTGAAGCTGCCGGACGACCGTGCCGAGATCATCGCGACCTACCTCGGCGCGCACTTCCCCGAGAAGCCGGATCGGCCGAAGACCGTCGTCGTGCCCGGCGACCTGAAGGTCAACATCAGGGAATGGGTCGCGCCGACGCTCGGCTCGCGCCCGCACGACCCGCAGGCCGCGCCCGATGGCACGATCTACTGGGCCGGCATGTGGGGCAACGTGATCGGCCACGTCGATCCGAAGACCAACGCGATCAAGGAGTATCCGCTGCCGACGACCAGGACGGGCCCGCACGGCCTGACCATGGACAAGGAGGGGAACGTCTGGTTCGCGGGGAACTTCGGCGGGCTCATCGGCAAGCTGAATCCGAAGACCGGCGAGGTCAAGGAATACAAGATGCCCGACCCGATGGCGAAAGATCCGCACACGCCGCTCTTCGACAAGAAGGGGATGCTCTGGTTCACGCTGCAGAACTCGAACATGGTCGGCCGCCTGAACCCGGCCACCGGCGAGATCAAGCTCGTGACGATGCCGCAGCCGCGCTCGCAGCCCTACGGCATGGTGATGATGGCCGACGGCAGCCCGTTCATCTGCGAGTTCGGCGCGAACCGCCTCGCGAAGTTCGACCTCGACACGATGGCCATCACCGAGTACGAGCTCCCGAACAAGGACTCGCGCCCGCGCCGCCTGACGATCACCGCGGATGACGTCGTCTACTACGCCGACTACTCGCGCGGCTATCTCGGGATGTACAACCCGAAGACCAAGGCGTCGAAGGAATGGCCGTCGCCGAGCGGCCCGAAGTCGCAGCCGTACGGGATCGTGCAGGTGAACGGGATCATCTGGTACAACGAATCGGCGATCCGGCCGAACACGATCGTGCGGTTCGACCCGAAGACCGAGAAGTTCCAGAGCTGGATCATCCCGGCCGGCGGCGGGGTCGTCCGCAACATGAGCGTGATGCCCAACGGCAACATCGCGATGGCCGAGAGCGGCGTGAACAGGGTCGCTCTGGTCGAGATTCCGAACGCCCGGGGCGGGACGCGCTAGCTCCCGGCTCACTCAACCCTCGATGCTCGATGCCGGACGTTCGGCATCGAGCATCGAGCCTTCGGACGTCAGCCACCCACGCCCGGGTGGCTTTTTTTATCGGGGCAGCATGGGCAGAAAAACGAAGGCACGACGCCCGCGGACCGCGCCGGACACGTACTCCGTCCGGGCAACACCCAACTGGCCGCTCCTTGCGCTGAGCAGCCTCGGCATGGCGCTGACCGCGTACCTGTCGTGGGCCGCGCTGAGCGGCGGCGGCGTCCAGGGTTGTTCCGCGGGCGGAGGGTGCGACGTCGTCCTCACGAGCCGCTGGGCGACGCTGCTCGGCGTGCCGACGTCGCTGTGGGGGTTCTTCGGTTATGCCGCGCTTGCCGCCATCGCGTTCGTGCGGCGCGCCGACAGGCAGTGGTCATGGGCGTGGACCATCGCCGTCTTCGGCGTCTGCTACAGCGTCTACCTGACCGTCGTCTCGCTGACGATTCTCCAGTCCGCGTGCCCGTACTGCCTGACGTCGCTCGCGCTGATGACGGCGATCCTCGGGCTGGTGGTGGTGCAGCGCCCCGTCGAACTCGCGGACCGCTCGTGGCTGCTCTCAGCGGCCGGCCGCGTGGCGCTGGCGGGCGTGGTGATCCTCCTCGTGCACGGGAACAACGTCCTTCCGCAGGAGGAGCCGACTGGCCCGGAAGATCCGAAGGTGCGCGCGCTGGCAGAGCACCTCAAGGACGAAGGCGTCCTGTTCTACGGCGCGTCCTGGTGCCCGCATTGCCAGGAGCAGAAGCGGCTCTTCGGCGCGTCGGCAAAGCGCCTTCCGTATGTTGAATGCAGCCTGGCGGGTCCCAACGGTCCGCAGTCGCCGTCCTGCAACATGGCCGGCGTGCAGACCTATCCCACGTGGTTCATCAAGGGACGCGCCTACTCCGTCGGGCAGGTGTTGAGCCTTGCGGAGCTCGCGAACGCATCCGGCTTTCCGGATGCCGCCAGCTTCAGGCAATGACCCCAGCACGCGGTAGTGCCTAGGCTTCGGCCTCCATGGCCGCAGCCGGCGCCGCGCCGCGTTCCTCGACGTTCGCGTGCACGCGCCGGCGGCCACGCGCCAGCCACATCCGCGTGTTCTCGATGTAGACGTAATAGACCGGCGTGATGTAGAGCGTCAGCAGCTGCGACACGACCAGCCCGCCGACCACCGCCAGCCCGAGCGGCCGCCGCGACTCGGCGCCCGCGCCCAGCCCCAGCGCAATCGGCAGCGTACCGACCAGCGCCGCCATCGTCGTCATCATGATCGGGCGGAAGCGCACGAGACACGCCTCGTGAATCGCCTGGCGCGGCGTGAGGCCGCGGTCGCGTTGCGCCGCCACCGCGAAGTCCACCATCATGATCCCGTTCTTCTTCACCAGCCCGACCAGCATGATGATGCCGACAAAGGCGTAGAGCGTGAGCTGCGCGCCGAACAGCAGCAGCGTCAGCAGCGCGCCGAAGCCGGCCGCGGGCAGCCCGGAGAGAATCGTCAGCGGATGCGTGAAGCTCTCGTAGAGCACGCCGAGGACGATGTAGATCACGACGATGGCCATGAGGAGGATCAGGCCGAGGCCGCGGACGGAATCCTGGAACGCCTGCGCGGCGCCCTGGAAGCTGGTGGTGACGGTTGACGGCAGCGTCGCCGCGGCGGTCGACTGAATCTCCGCCACGGCGTCGCCGAGCGCGACGCCCGGCGTCAGGTTGAACGAGATCGTCACCGACGGCAGCTGGCCGGTGTGCGCGACGTTGAGGGGACCGACGTCGGTGGAGACCTGCGCCAGCGTGTCGAGCGGAATCAGCCGCCCCCCGGATGCGCGCACGTAGAGCATCGACAGCGCGGCGGGGTCGCGCTGGAACTCCGGCGCCACCTGCATGACGACCTGGTACTGGTTGTTCGGTGCGTAAATCTGCGACACCTGCCGCGAGCCATACGCGTTGTTGAGCGCGGTCTCGACCTGGTTCACCGTGAGGCCGAGCGCGGCGATCCGATCGCGGTTCATGTCGACGCGCACCTGCGGGTTCTTCACCTGCAGGTCGCTGCTGACGTCCTCGAGCCCGGGAATCTGCCGGATCTTGTCCTCGAGGATCGGCGCCCAGCGATAGAGCTCGGTCGTGTCGGTGTCCTGGAGCGTGAACTGATACGGGCTGCGCGCGCCCTGCTGCCCGCCAAGGTTGATCGGCTGCGGCATGTTGATGAACACGCGCAGGCCGGGGATCTGCGTGACGAGCGGGCGCAGCGAGGTGATGACCTCCTGCGCGGTCTGCGTGCGCTCCTCGCGCGGCTTGAGGTCGATGTTGACGTTGCCGCGGTTGCCGAAGACGAAGTTCGACAGGCCGTTGATGCTCGGATTGTGGGAGATGATCTCGGCGATCTGCTGCTCCTTGCGCACCATGTCGTCGAACCCGATGCCCTGGATGGCCTCGGTCGTCACGTTGATGCGCCCGACGTCCTCGTTCGGCAGGAACCCTTTCGGAATGAGCGTGAACAGGTACGCGGTCGCGCCGATGAGCACGAGGGAGACCGCCATGGTCAGGGCGTGAAAGCGGAGGCTCTGGCGCAGCGTGATGTCGTAGAGCCGCCGCCACGCATCGAACATCCGCTCGGTGGCGTTGTAGAACCAGCCGTGATGCTGCTCCTCGGGAGGCGTGAGGAAGCGGCTGCACAGCATCGGTGTCAGGCTGATGGAGACGAACCCCGACACGAGAATGGCGACGGCGATGGTCACCGCGAACTCGTTCAGCAGCCGGCCGACGATGCCGCCCATGAAGAGCACGGGGATGAAGACCGCGACCAGCGCCAGCGTCATCGACACGATCGTGAAGGCGATTTCCTTCGAGCCCTCCATCGCCGCGCGCATCGGCGACTTGCCCATCTCCATGTGCCGCACGATGTTTTCGAGGATGACGATCGTGTTGTCGACGATGAAGGCGACCGAGAGGATGAGTGCCAGCAGCGACAGGTTGTCGAGGCTGTAATTGAGCTCGTACATCACCGCGAAGGTCGCCACGAGCGACACCGGCAGCGTGAGGCTGGGAATGACCGTCGCCGAGATGTTGCGCAGGAACAGGAAGATGACCAGGACCGCGAGGCCGATCGTCAGCAGCAGCGTCGCCTTGATGTCCTGCACCGACTCGCGGATGGCGATCGACCGGTCGCTGCGGATGTCGAGCGAGATCGACGGCGGCAGCTGCGCGCGGAACTCCGGCAGCAGCGCCTTCACCGCGTCGACGACCGCGACGACGTTGGTGCCCGGCTGCTTCTGCACCGACAGCGAGATGGCGCGCTCGCCGTTGAACCAGAACGGCGACTTGTCGTTTTCGATGCCGTCGTAGACGTGCGCGATGGCATCGAGCCGCACCGGGTTGCCGTTGCGGTAGGCGACGACCGTCGACGCGTACTCGCGCGCGCGCAGCATCTGCCCGTTCGCCAGGATCGTGTAGGTGTGGTCCGCGCCGTAGATGGTGCCGGTCGGCAGGTTGACGTTCGCCGACTGAATGGCGGACGCGGCTTCGTCGATGCCGATGCCGTGTGCCGACAGGTTGCGCGGATCGAGATCGACGCGCACGGCGTACTTCGCCGCGCCGCCGACCTGCACCTGCGCGACGCCGGGCACGGTCGAGATGCGCTGCGCAATCGTCGACTCGGCGTACTCGTCCACCTGTGACGCGGGCAGCGTCGACGAATACAGCACGAGCTGCATCACCGCGTCGTCGCCGGGGTTGACCTTCTGATATGAGGGCGGTGCGGGCATCTGCGTCGGCAGCTGCCGCGAGGTGCGCGCGATCATCGACTGCACGTCGGCGGCGGCGGCGTCGATGTCGCGACTCAGGTTGAACTGCAGGACGATGTTCGTATTGCCGAGCGAGCTCGTCGAATTGATCGAGTCGAGACCGGGAATGGTCGCGAACTGTTTCTCCAGCGGCAGGGCGACCGCCGCCGCCATCGTCTCGGGGCTGGCGCCGGGCAGGTTCGCCTGCACCCGGATGGTGGGGAAGTCGATGGTCGGCAGGTCGCTGACCGGCAGCAGCCGGTACGCCATCGCGCCGAACACCATCAGACCCAGGACGATGAGCGTCGTGGCGATGGGCCGCTTGATGAAGAGCGCCGAGAGGTTCATCGCGTGGCCACCTGCGACCCGCCGGGCTGCGATGCGTCGGACTTCACCTTGATGTGGCTGCCGGCGACGAGGCGCAGCTGACCGTCGGTAATCACGGTCTCGCCTGGCGTCAGCCCCTCCCGGATTACGCTCTCCGTCCCGGCCGTGCGATCGACGGTGACGTTGCGGAGGTCCACGGTCTGATCCGGCTTGACGACGAAGGCGAAGTCGCCCTGCTGCCCGGCCTGGATCGCGGCCGTGGGCACGACGACCGCCGCGGGATCGGTCTTCAGCGTCACGACGACGTTGACGAACTGTCCGGGCCACAGCCGGCGATCCCCGTTCGGGAACGACCCCTTGATCTTGATCGTGCCCGTCGATGGATCGACCGCGTTGTCGATGAAGGTGATCATCCCCATCGACGGCACGCTCTCCGTCGGCGCGTTCGCCTCGACGCGCAGCGATCGCTCCGCCAGATAGCGCTTGAACGCCGGCAACTGTCCTTCGGGAATGCCGAACGACACGTTGATCGGCGCGATGCGGTTGATGACGACGAGCGGCGTCGCGTCGTTGGCGCGAACGAGGTTGCCGGGGTGCACGATGAGCGCGCCCGTGCGGCCCGAGATGGGCGCCTTGATGGTCGCGTACTCGAGCTGCACCGTCGCGTTCTCGACCGCCGCGCGATCGGCCTGGACGGTCGCGTCGAGCGCCGTCGCCGCGGTCGACTTCGCCTGCACCTCCTGGCCGGAGACGAGGCCGCGCCCGGCCAGCGTCTGGTAGCGCGCCGCCTGCGTCCTCGCATCCTCGGCCTGCGCCATGTCGCGCGCGAGGTTGGCCTTCACCTGCAGCAGCGTCGCCTCGAGCGGCCTGCGATCGAGCGTGAAGAGCACCTGCCCTTCGGCGACGTCGTCGCCTTCCGTGAAATTCACCGACGTGATGGCGCCGGTAATCTGCGCGTGGACCGCGACGGTCGATTCGGCCTCGGCGGTGCCAATCACGCGAATGTCGAGCGGCATGGCCTTCTTGACGACAGGCGCCACGGTCACCAGCACCGTGTTATCGACGGCTGGACGCGCCACTTGCGCCTGCGCCGCTTCTTTCGAACAGCCCGCCGCGAGCAGCGACGCGGTGAGGAGGATCGGGAGAGCGAGGCCTGGCGCCGTCGTCGGTCGCTCAGGCAGCGGTGATCGCATTGCCATGCTCCTGTGTCTGCCTCGTGTCGGCCAGTGGTTGATCGAGCCCGCCCGGAACGTGCAGGGGCAGCTCGAGCGAGACGACGAAGCCGCCGCCGCGCGCGTTGGCGGCGGTCGCGGTCCCGCCGTGCACCTCGAAGACGCGGCGCGTGATGGCAAGGCCGAGCCCTGTGCCGGTCTGGGTGTCCCCGTGCGCATGCGCGCCGCGGTAGAACGGGACGAAGAGACTGGGCACCACCTTCTCGGGAACGCCCGGCCCGTGATCGCGAACCTCGATGACGGCGGTGGGCCTCCCGTCGAGGTCGCGCCGCTCGAGTGAGATGTCGACGCTGGTGCCGTCGGCCGTGTGCCGCACCGCGTTGCGGACGACGTTCTCGATGGCGCCGCGCACCATGTCGGCCGCTCCGGAGACGGGACAGTTGCGGACGCCCGACACCTCGACGATGCAACGGCGGCTCCGCGCCTCGTAGTCGGCGTCCATCGCCACCTCGTCCACCACCGCCGCCAGGTCGAACACGCTGCGGTGCTCGAGGTCCACGCCGCTGTCCACGCGCGCCATCGTCAGCAGCTGTCCGATCAGGGTGTTGAGCCGCTCGGTCTCCAGCTCGATGCGATCGAGGTGTTCGGCGGCGCCGGGCGCGCTGTGGCGCCGCGCGAGGCCGAGCGCGACGTTGAGCCGCGCGAGCGGCGACCGCAGCGCGTGCGAGACGTCCGCCAGCAGGTGCCGCTGCGCCGTCACGAGATGCTCGATGCGATCGGCCATGCGGTTGAAGTCGTGCCCGAGGTCGGCGAGCTCGTCGCGCCGGTTGAGGACGCCGCGATCGATCCGCGTCTCGAGCTCCTCGCTGGCAATCTTCCGCGTCGCCGAACGCAGACGGTCGATTGGTCCGGCGATGTGGCGCGCCAGCACGAAGCAGAAGATGCCGGCGACGCCGACGACGGCGGCGAGACGGATCGCAGACGCACGCGTCGGCTGTCCCGAGCTGAAGTCGGCTGACAGCACCTCGAACAGCGGCCGCGACAGGACCGACGGCGGCGGAAAGTCGACGACAACCACGTAGGGGTTGCCGTTGGCGTCGATGATCCGTTCCGCGATGATGCGTTCGGCGGGATCGACGTGCTGCGTCCAGCCGGAGGACTGCGTCAGCGACTCGACGATCGTCAGGACGGGTTGCGAGGCGACGCGATCGAAGACTTCATGTCCCGCCGCGTCGAACATGTAGTTCAGGACACCGGGGTCGCTTTGAAACGACCCGACGTACTGCTCGAGCGCGGCCGACCCTTCCGTCCTGAGGATGTGCGTCTCCTGGCGTGCCCAGAGGTCCACCCGGGGGCTGTACTTCTCGCGCCACAGCCGGTCGTCCTCCGCGCGCGAGTGCGTCAGCTCGGTCAGCCCGATCAGCGTGCCGCTGACGACGACCACGCCGAGCCAGAACCAGAGAAACACCTTGACATGCAGGCGCATCTACTTCTCCAGGGCCCCGAGCGGATGCCGGAGCGTGTACTGGTAGCCGATGCCGCGGACCGACTTGATGCGTTCGTGGCCCTCGAGCGTCGGGCCAAGCTTGCGCCGAAGGTTGCTGACGTGCGTGTCGATGCTGCGGTCGAACGGCGAAAACGGCCGGTTGAGGACGGAGCGCACCAGCTCGTCGCGCGGGATCACGCGGCCGGCCGCGCGCAGCAGCGCCTCGAGCAGGTCGAACTCGACGGTCGTCAGCTCGATCGTGTCGCGGCCGCGGCGCACGATCCGCGAGCCCTTGTTCATCGACACGTCGTCGACGGCGAGCTCGCCGGAGGCGCGTGCGTCCAGGGCCGGGCGATCGACCCCCGATCGGCGCAGGATCGCCTCGATGCGCGCGCACAACTCGCGCGGGTTGAACGGCTTGGGCAGGTAGTCGTCGGCCCCCATCTCGAGGCCGAGAATCCGGTCCTGTTCGTTGCCGCGCGCGGTCAGCATCAGCACCGGCATGCGGGACTGCGCGCGCAGCTGCCGCAGCACTTCGAAGCCCCGCACGTCGGGCAGCATCACGTCGAGCACGACGAGCGCGTGATCGCCGGAGAGCGCGCGCTCGACGCCCTCCACGCCGCTGTGGACGCTCTCCACGTCGTAGCCTTCGGGAACGAGATATTCCGACAGCAACTGGCAGAGTTCGGCGTCGTCGTCCACGACGAGCAGATGGCGGAGCGCGGGCAGCATGATGGTGTTAGATGGGAAAAACCGGTCAATTATTGTAAAGGCCCGCGGAGATCCCGACGAGCGAGTATCAGTGGGGAGCCGAGCCGCGGATGTCAAGAATTGTCAAGCGGACGAGCCCGCTGCCGACAAATCTTCACGCGCGCCGACAAACCTCGGCGCCCGCCGCCACGCGATTGGGACACAGTGCAACGGCATGTCTCGGCCGCCGTTTCTCCTCTGCGCCGTCCTGTTGTCGTCGATAGTGGCGCCGGCCGCCGCAACGCTTCAGCTTCCGTTTGCCAGTCACGTCGATCTCGTCGCGCTCGACGTCTGCGCCACCGACCGGAACGGCGCTCCGGCAGCGGTCGCCTCCGGGGATCTCGCGGTCTTCGACAACGGCATACGGCAGCAGATCGTCCTGTTTTCCGAGGGCGATCGGGTGCCGCTCGCGGTCACTCTACTGGTAGACAGCAGTCAGAGCATGCACCACGGCCTGCTCGGGCGCGCCGTGTCCGCGGCGACCGCCCTTATCGATCAGCTCCCGGCCGACTCGCTGGTCGAGGTCATGTCGTTCAACCAACGTCCGGAGGTCCGCTATCCGCTCGGCGTCGATCACGCCCGGGCCGGCCTCGCGCTGGCCGACATGGCGCCTGCGGGCGCGACGGCGCTCTATGAAGCGGTCATCGTGGCCATTCGGAACCAGGAGCGCGCGAGCCGCGACACCAATGGGCGATATCGCCACATCATCGTCCTGCTGACGGATGGTGAGAACACGGCGGGATGGCTGCCATTCGACCAGGTGCTCGACGAGGCGCGCCGCAGCAACGTCCTCGTCTACACGGTCGTTCTTCCCTCCCACGACGCCCCCGACGCCGGCCCCTCGTGGAGGATGACGCAGCTCGCGGTCGATACAGGCGGCGAGATCGTCTCGGCGCGCAGCGGCGACGACCTCATGTCGATTTACCAGCGAATCGCCGCGAACGTGCGGCACCTCTATCGGATCGGTTACGTTCCGACCCCGCTCACGCGCGACGGCGCGTGGCACCAGGTCCAGGTCCGCGCGGTCGAGAACGACCTCGTGCTCAGGACGCGGACGGGCTACTACGCGCCCTATCAATGATGGGGCGTTTCGTCCTCGCGAAGTGCAGGCCGATGGCGATCACGAACAGCGCGAGCCCCACCGCATCCGACAGCGAACCCGCATAGAACAGCAGCAGCCCTCCCACTGTCGCCAGCGTCCGCTCGGTCGCATTCGCCGTCGCGCGAATCCAGCCGCCGAGCCCCGCGCCGAGCGCGAGGATGCCGACGACGGCGGTGCCTGTGGCCATCAGCACGTCCGCCGGCGGCCCCTGCAGCAGCAGTCCCATCCCCTGCTTGCTGAGCGTGAACGCGAACGGGAAGACGAACGCCGGCAGCGTGTACTTCCACGTCAGCATCATCGTCGGCACCGGCTTCGCGCCGGTAATGGCCGCCGCGGCAAACGGTGACAGCGCCGTCGGCGGGCTGACTTCCGACAGCACCGCGTAATAGAAGATGAACATGTGCGCCGCCAGGTCGGGCACGCCGACCTTCGTCATCGCCGGCGCGACCATGACGGCCGCGATGATGTAGGACGCGGTCACCGGTACCGCCAGCCCGAGCATCCAGATGGCGAACGCAGAGTAGAGCACCGTCAGGAACAGGTAGCCGCCCGCCAGATCGACGATGAGGCCCGAGATCTTGAGCCCGAGTCCCGTCAGCGTGACGGTGCCGACGATGATGCCGGCGGTCGCCGTCGTCGAGGCCACGGGCAGCACGCTGCGCGCGCCCGTGTAGAGCGCGCCAAGAAGCCTTCGCGGCCACAGCGCGTTCCCGCGGTCGACGAAGCTGAGCGCGACCGCGATGATCATCGAGAAGAAGACCGCGCGGAACGGCGACATGCCGAGGATCAGCATGATCGGGATGCCGACGACCGCGAGGAAGTGATAGCCGCGGCGCCTGGTCAGGCGCCACAGCGGCGGCGTGTCGATGGCGACGGGCCGCGCGCCGGCGCGCCGCGTGTCGGCCTCGATCATCAGGAAGATCGAGAAGAAGTAGAGGAGCGCGGGGATTGCGGCCAGCACGATCACCTTCAGATACGTGATGTGCAGGAACTCGGCGATGATGAACGCCGCCGCGCCGAGCGCCGGCGGGCAGATGATGGCGCCGATGCCGGCGGCCGAGAGAATGGCGCCGCCCATGTCGGGCTTGTAGCCCGCGCGCCGCAGCATCGGCCACGCGACCGAGCCGAGCGTGACCGTGTTCGCGACGCCGCTGCCCGAGACGGTGCCGAGGAGCAGGCCGGCGACCGTCACCGCGCGTCCCGGTCCTGCGCCGCCGCCCGACTTGCCGACCGCCGCCATCGACCATTCGAGGAAGAACTTCCCCGCACCCGAAGCGCCGAGCACCGCGCCGTAGATCGAGAACAGGATGATGTAGCTCGCCGCCACGTCGAGCGGCACGCCGAAGACGCCCTCGAGCGTCATGTAGATGGTGCCGACGATACGCGAGAGGTCGTAGCCGCGGTGCGCGATGAGGCCGAGACCGACCAGATCGAGCAGCGGACCGTAGAACGTGTAGAGGATGAAGCAGGTCGCGGTGATTGGCAGCACCCAGCCCGCGGTGCGCCGCGTCGCCTCGAGCACGAGGAGGATGCAGGCGGCGCCGAGCGTCATGTCGAGTGCCGTCGGATCCGCCGCACGGTAGATGAAGTTGTCGAAATCGACGAGCGGCCAGACGAGCGACACGACGGCGAGCGAGGCGAGCAGCCAGTCGAGCGCCCGGACACGCGTGCGCGATCGGGGATCGTCGGACCCCGGATAGAAGAGGAAGCTGAGGACGAGCACGATCAGCAGGAAGCTCGCGCGATAGACGAGCGGCTGAACGATCCCGACCACCCAGTACAGCGCGTAGAGGGACAGGCTGGTGGCCAGCACGGTGGCCAGCCGCGCGGGCCATCCCGTCAGCCGTCGCGTCGGAGATTCGAATTCGTCGTCAGGAGCAGTCGGAACCGGGACGTCCGGCGCCGCTACTGTTTCCATGCGCCACGCTCCTGGTAGTAGCGGATGGCGCCAGGGTGGAACGGCGCGGGCGATCCCTCGACGGCCGTTTCGAGTTTCAGCTTCTTCGCTTCGGGATGAATGGCGGCGAGGTCGGGCTGGCGGTCGAAGAGGACCTTCGTCAGCTCGTAGGCAAGCTCGTCGCTCATCGACTCGTCGACGATGAGCGCGTTGGCGACGCCGACGGATCCGCTGTCGTAGGTGATGCCCGGATAGGTCCCGTTCGGGATTACGAGGCGGAAGTACAGGCCCGGCGTGAACTGTTGCTGCAGCGCCGGCAGCACCTCGTCGTTGGGAATCAGCTTCGCGGTAATGCCGACGGTGCTCGAGAGGTCGAGCAGCGAGGCGGTCGGCAGCCCGCCGCTCCAGAAGAACGCGTCGATCTTCCCGTCCTTCAGCGCGTCGACCGACGCGTTGACGCTCAGCCCCTGCTTGTGGATGTCCTTGTCCGGATCGATGCCGGCGGCCCGCAGCAGGCGGAACGCGATCACCTCGGTGCCGCTCCCGGGCGACCCCGTCGAGACGGTGCGGCCGCGCAGGTCGGCGAGGCGGTTGATGTTCTTCCCTTCGATCGTCGCCACCTGCGTGTAGTTGGGATAGAGCACCGCGAGCGTGCGCGCCTTCACGGGCGCTTTCGCGAACGGCCCGCGTCCGTGGATCGCATCGTCGAGCGTGTCGGTGAGCACGAACGCGATGTCGGCCTTGCCGAGCTGAATCAGCTTCAGGTTGTCCACCGAGGCGTTGGTGACCTCGGCGGTCGCGTCGACGTGCGGCACCGACTGGCTGATGACGCGCGCGAGGCCGCCGCCGTACGGGTAATACACGCCGCCGGTATTGCCGGTCGCGACCGAGAGCCGCGTCGTGCCGCCATGCTTGCGGGCGAACTCGCGCGGGTCGAACCCGGACGCGGCGAGGCCGACGGCGAAGACGACGATCGCGCCGAAGAGAATGGCGGGTATGCGCGAGGCCATAAGGCGGAGCATTCTACCCCCGGCGATCTATAATTCGGGACTTTCCGTGCGTTTCAATCAACCAGGAGTCAAGGGCATGCTGCGTCGGATTCAGCTTCTCGGTGGTATCGGTGTGGCCGTTCTGCTCGCGACGAGTGCCGGCACCGCGGCGGACTCGCTCCAGCTGCGTGTGCTCTCCAGCCGGCCGGACATGGTGACCGGCGGCGACGCGCTCGTGCGCGTCGAGCTCCCTGCCGGCGTGGCGGCCGGCGACGTGAAGCTGACCGTCAACGGTGCCGATGCGACCGCGACGCTCAAGGCCGATACGTCGGCCCGCATGCTGACCGGCCTCGTCACCGGTCTGACGAACGGATCGAACACGCTCACGGCCAGCGCGGCCAAGAAGGGGAGCGCGAAGCTGACGCTCGTGAACCATCCGATCACCGGACCGGTCTTTTCGGGACCGCAGGAACAGCCGTTCGTCTGCATGACGAACCAGTTCAAGCTGCAGGGCGGCGGCACGCTCGGCCCGGCGCTCGATGCCAACTGCTCGGTCGCGACGCGCGTCGACTACGTGCAGATTCCGCATCCCGACACCAAGGCGCCGATGCGGGTGCGTATCGAGACGGGCACGATCAATCGCGGCATCTACCAGATCGCGATGGTCGAAGGCGCGTGGAACGGGCGGCTGATCTACACGTTCGGCGGCGGGTGCGAACCCGGCTGGTATCAGCAGGGCGATTCAACCGGCGGCGTCGTCGATCCGATCATGCTCTCGCTCGGTTACGCGGTGGCCTCGAACTCGCTCAACGTCCAGGGCAACAACTGCGGCGACGTCACCAACGCCGAGACGATGATGATGACGAAGGAGCACTTCATCGAGGCCTACGGGGCGCCGGTGTTCACGGTCGGGTGGGGATCGTCGGGCGGCTCGACGCAGCAGCATGCGATCGCGGAGAACTATCCGGGCCTGCTCGACGGCCTGATGACGGGCCGGAGCTTTGCCGACGGCACGTTCGCGAGCAGCACGAGCAGCGGCGAAGGGCGTCTCTTCGAGCGCTACTTCGACACGCTCGCCGGCGGCAAGTACACCGACGAGCAGATCATGGCGGTCACCGGGTTCCCGGTGCCGAACACGATCCACAACCTGTCGCGTGTCCGTGCGCCGCGTTTCAGCGCGACGGAAGCGTGCCCCAAGGAGCTGGCGAAGGAGCTGCGCTACGACGCCGCCAGCAACCCGAAGGGCGCGCGCTGCGACATGTGGGACCACAGCGCGAACGTCTATGGCCGCGATCCGAAGACCGGCTTCACGCGCCGGCCGCTCGATAACGTCGGCATCCAGTACGGGCTCGCGGCACTCAACGCCGGCACGATCACCGTCGCGCAGTTCCTCGACATCAACGAGAAGATCGGCGGCTTCGACATAGACGGCACCATGGTGGCCGCGCGCATGGCGGCCGACCCGATCGCGATTCGCGCCGCGTATCGCACGGGGCGGTTGAACGAGGCGCAGGGCGGCCTCGGCGACCTGCCGATCGTCGACTACCGCAGCTACTACGACGACCTGCCGGCCGGCGACGTCCACATGCGCTTCCAGACCTTCACCACCGACGCGCGGCTGATGAAGGCCAAGGGCACGACCGACAACCGCGTGATGCTGACGCAGGACCGGCAGTACGGCGACTTCCGCCTGCAGAGCCCGCAGCTGCGCGAGGCGCTCGGCCAGATGGATCAGTGGCTCACCGCGCTTGCGAAAGACACCTCCAGCGATTCGCCGATCGCGAAGATTCGCCGCGCGAAGCCGGCGGGCCTCGTCGACGCCTGCTGGACGAAGGACGGGCAGAAAATCGTCGAGAAGCAGCAGTTCATGGCGGGCCAGTGCCACGAGCTGTACCCGTCGCACACCTTCCCGCGCTTCGTCGCGGGCGCCCCGATTACCAACGACATCATCAAGTGCCAGCTGCGGCCGATCAGCGTCGATGATTACAGCGTCAAGTTCTCGGCCGATGACATCACGCGGCTCAGGAGGGTGTTTCCCAATGGCGTCTGCGACTGGTCCAGCCCCGGCGTCGAACAGCAGCCGCTGGCGGGCACGTGGCAGACATTCACTGCCGGCAGAGGGACGAATTGATGGTCAGTGATCGGTCAAATCCCAAATCTCAAATCCCAAGCTCCAAATCCCAATTTCGATGGCGTCGGAGTTTGTGCGGTGGAGTTTGGGTTTTGGGTTTTGGGATTTGGATTTTGGGATTTTGCGCCGCGCCAGCGGCGCAACGCGGTGGTGCGCGCGGCGCTGGTGGTGCGGACGCGCAACTTAAGCAGACGCTCTACGACATGGCCGATTCGATCGGGATGCTGCGCAACGCCAACGAGGTCGATCGCATCGGCAGCATGAACTACTGGGCCACCGGCACGATCGCGTCGGGCCGCCAGACCTGCACGGTCGTGGACTACAAGGCGAGCGTCAACTGGATCTTCAAGGGGGATGCGCGTCGACTACAAGTGCGAAGGGTCGCCGCAGCGCCACGTCGAGGTCGTGAGGGACGGCCTCGCCTGGAACGAAACCGAACCGGGCAAGGGCGGCACGGCCGCGCCCGGCACGGCCAACGATCGTGCCCTTCTGCTCTGGACGCTTCCGGCGGGCGCCATCAAGGCAGCCAACGAGGCCGGCACGGCGGCGAAGGTCGCGACCGAGAACGGCAAGACCGTCGTCAGCTATCCGATCGCGTCGCTGAAAGCCGACGTCAAGCTCACCCTGAACAAGGACAACCACATCGAGCAGGTCGAATCGCGGATGGGCACCGTGACCACCGTGACGACCTACGAGGAGTACGGCGACTGGAACGGCGCCGACTACCTGAGCGACGTCATGTTCCCGAAGCACATCGTGCAGAAGCGCGGGGGCACGACGACCATGGACCTCACGGTCACCAAGACCAACACCTATAACCCGTACGTCATCATGCCGGTCCCCGACAGCGTCAAAGCCCGGTAGCGGAGGCTCGATTCTTTTTGTCGTGTAGGCCGGGTCCTTTTGGACCCGGCACATCAATCTATTTATTTCCAGGAGGAATCGATGCAACGGATCGCTCGGTTCGGGACACTCCTCGCGATCCTCGCGCTCGCATGCGCCGGACCCGCGGCAGCCCAGAACACCAGCGGTGCCATCGCCGGCACCATCACCGATACGCAGGGCGGCGTGCTGCCCGGCGTGACGCTGACCGTCACGAACGCGGAAACGGGCGTCGCCCGCAGCGCGGTCACCGAGGGCGACGGCCGCTACCGCTTCGCCGGTCTCCAGCCGGGTCGCTACGACCTGAAGGCCGAGCTCCAGGGGTTCGGCACCGTCGAAGTGAAGAGCATCGCCCTCACGATCGGCCTCGAGTACCCGAAGGACATCCAGATGGGTGTCCAGACGCTGCAGGAATCGGTGACGGTGACCGGTGAGGCGCCGGTCGTCGAGACCACCAGGACCGAGGTTGGCGCGGTCGTGACGCAGGAGCAGATCTCGGTGCTCCCCGTCCAGGATCGCTCGGTCGTGAACCTCACGCTGCTCGTGCCGGCCACGGGGCAGGACACGGCGCGCGTGAAGCGGCCCAACGCGTCGGTCGGCGCCGCCATCGGCACGGCCTCGACCAACTTCCTCGTCGACGGCGTCCCGAACGTGACGGCGAAGACAGCCGAGCCGCGCAGCGACATCCCGCAGGCGGGCGTGCGCGAGTTCGCGGTCCACACGTCGCAGCAGCCGGCACAGTACGGCTGGCGCCCGGGTGGCACGGTGTCGATCGTGACCAAGAGCGGCACCAACACCTTCACCGGCGAGGCGTTCGAGTTCTTCCGCAACCAGGCGATGAACCGCCTCGACAAGTTCGCGCAAGCGGCGGTCGACGCGGGCACCAGCGAAAAGCCGAAGTACAGCCGCAATCAATGGGGCGGCGCTCTCGGGGGCCCTATCGTCCGCAACAAGCTGCACTTCTTCGGCACCTACGAGCGGACCGACGAGCACAACTACTTCACCGTGAACGCGCTGCCGCAGTTCTACTCGGCCTTCAACGGTTCGTTCCGCGGCGGGTTCGTGCAGAACCTCGAGATGTTCCGGTTCGACTACCAGATGACGCCGAACCAGAACCTGATGTTCCGCTACCTGAACGAGCACACGCTCTTCTTCTGCAACGGCTGCGGCGGCGCCGCGTCGAGCTTCGCCGCGGGCGACGAGTTCATCCCGCGCTACACGAGCGCCGGCACCCATACGTGGGTCATCAACAGCCACATGGTCAACGAGGTCAACTGGCAGTGGGCGCGGCAGACCGACACGACCCGCATGAGCCAGGACTTCACGCCGGCCAACTGCAATGCGGTCCGTGGCGTCCTCGGCGGCGACACGAAGGGATGTACGCGCTACGTATTCCCGAGCCAGTTCGCATGGGGCTACGCAGAATGCCTTCCGCCATGCCTGCAGAACCCGGGCACGACGACGCCGTTCAAGGACATCTACGAGGCGCTGTCGATCAGCATGGGGAATCACAACTACAAGTTCGGCGGCGCCTACAGCAACTACAAGACGCACGAGGACGCGGCGCCGAACCCGCTCGGCACCTGGACGTTCGGCGTCGACCAGTACTTCAACCCGGGCGATCCGAACTTCGACATCACGAAGCTGACGGGCGCGCGGCAGTTCCAGATGACGTGGCCGGTCGTCTTCCGTGACATTCCCGACCACCTCTATACGGGCTACGCGCAGGACGAATGGAAGGTCACACACGCGCTGACGCTGAACCTCGGCCTCCGCGTCGACTACCAGACGATGGCGTGGGACGAGTGGGTGTCGATGGACCGGTACCCACGCAAGCTGCCGTACGTGGACTTCGCGAGCCGCGGCGGCAAACCCCTGTGGCAGCCGCGCGTCGGCTTCGCCTGGGACCTGACCGGCAACGGCCGCTCCGTCGCGCGCGGCGGCTTCGGCACCGCCTACCAGGTGTTCTTCAACGGCAACCAGGGCAACGAGCTGGTCGCGCTGCTGCAGAACAACATCAACATCACCAACCCCTCGTATCCCGATCCGTTCGGCGGGCGCGACCCGATCACGTTCGTTTCGACGGCGCCGCCAAACGTCGGCATCATGGCCAACGACCTGCGGAACGCGCCGACGAAAACCGGCAGCGTCGGCTTCTCGCAGCAGCTGATGGCGGACACCGCGATCAACATCGACGGCGTCGTCCAGCACACCTCGAGGCTGCCGTTGACGACCAACGTCAATCAGCCGATCACGCCCACCAGCCCGCGGCCGCTCCCCGAGTGGGGCCAGATCAACATGGTGAAAACGGACGGCGGTTATGACTATAAGGCGCTGCTCGTTCGCCTGGAGAAGCGGCTGTCGCACCGCTACCAGTACCAGGTGGCCTACACGCTCTCGAAGCAGGACACCGACTTCGGGACGACGCTCGCCGACGCCTACGTCCGCGAGCCGGAAGTGGGACCGTCGGGCAGCGATCGCCGGCATCAGCTCGTCATGAGCAGCGGCATCCAGCTTCCGGCCGACGTCGTGGCGGGTGTGATCTTCAGCTACCGGACGACGACGCCGTTCAGCGCGCTCGCCGGCATCGACCTGAACAACGACGGGTCATCGACGACCGACTTCGTGCCAGGCACGCATCGCGGCCAGGGCAATCGCGACACCGCCGCGATGCTCGCGGCCGTCAATACCTACCGCGCCTCGCGCGGCCTGGCGCCGATTTCGGAGTCGCAGATCGACAACAACCGGCTCAGCAGGGTCGACCTGCGGTTGACCAAGGGCTTCGCACTCGGCGGCCGCAAGATCGAGCTGGTCGGCCAGGTGTTCAACCTGTTCGGCACCGACAACCTGGGCGGCATCGGGAGCAACCAGACGAACAACGCGACGGCGGCCACTTTCGGGCAGATTCCGAGCGCGCAGCCGCGGCAGCAGGGCGAGATCGCGATTCGCTATATCTGGTGATGTGGCCTCGTTGGTCGTTGGTCGTTAGTAGGGCGGGTCCCGCCGGAGCGAAGAGTCCCGGCGATGGAGGACCCGCCGGACGAACTTGCAGGGGCCGGCTCAAGCCGGCCCCTACGGCGTACGGCTAGTGCACGTGTCCCACTGGCCCGCGCAGGGAGTAATGGACGAACACGTGGTAGGAAGAGGGCGAGCCGTACGAGTCCTGCAGGTTCAGCGGCACTGAATAACCGGTCAGGTCCGCGCCGACCTCGAATCTCCCCGCCTTCGTCTCCAGCAGCGTGAACAAGTAGCCGGCGGTCAGCGCGCCCACCTGCGAGTGGCGATGCCGGTGGAACACGCCGCGTGGATGGAAGCCGGCGTCGAGGATGTCCTTGTCGGCCGACTCCGCGCGCGTGTAGACGAGGCCGCGCGACCAGGCCTCGATCGTCGCCTCGAAGAGATACGCCTCGAAGTTGCCGTGTATCTCGCGGTTCTGACCGAAGGCAAAGGTAAACGCCGTCAGTCGCAGCGGCGCGGTCCCCGTCGAGCCGCGCGTGTACGAGATCGAACCGGTGAGCCGGTCGGCATCGTACGGGGTAATCGCTTCCGGCAGCTTCAGCCTCGCGGCCGATGCCTGCGTGCTCCACGCCCCGCGCGCCCACGACAGGCGCATCGCGTACGAGTCGAGCGCGCCGAGATCGAGGTCCGTCCGGTCTTCGTCGGGCTCGTGGCCGTGGAACCACGACCCCTCGACGCCGACCCCGCGCGAGTTGATCCCGCCGCGCACGACGCCCGGCGTGATGTGCGTCGAGTCGAGGAAGTGGTGCGCCAGCGGCGCCTGCGGATTGCCGTACGCCGACGGCCGGTGCATGAACGGGACCGGGCCGAGCGTCGGCGAGCCGACGAGATCGGCGCCGGCGTACCAGGCGAACGCTCCCATCGTGCGCGTGTAGTCGGCGCCGAGCCCCATGATCAGGTCGTGCGGGTGCTGGTAGTCCTTGAGCGGCGCCGAGCGGAACGTCTCGCCGGTCTGGAAGACCTGCGGCGATCCGATCCGGTGCAGCGTGAACGGCTCGAGCGACAGCATGCCGATGGCGTGAAACGTCCCCCGCGCAAGCGGGTGCACGGCGTCCCCCATCAGCCAGTTCTGCGATTCCCACGCGTGAAAGTCGCGGAACTTCCGCTCCTGGTCGTTGAAGCCGAAGAAGCCCGACGCGTCGCTCGTCGTGTGCCATCCGGGCGTGGCGGGAGCGGTGTGCTGCATGCCCGGCATGTTCGGCATGTCCTGGGCGCGCGCGTTGGCCGCCAGCAGCGCGAGCGCGAGCACGAGAAGCGGCGTGTATCTCGCCGCCACGTTCCTGTTAACGAATGACAATGCGGCCGCCGAACCCGTGGTGGTCGCCCTGTGCGGAGTGGTCGTGGTACTCGCAGGTCCGCTCGGTCATCAGCGGGCTCGTCTGACGGCTCTGCCCGGGCGTGAGGAAGCCGACGACGTCGATCTCGGGGCAGTCGCGATGCTCGGGGTCGGGGCCGCCCTGGATGTCGTGCGGCAGGTTGTCGTTGTTGACGAAGGTGACGCGCCCGCCGACGCCGACGGTTGCTTCGAACGGGATCAGGCCGAACGGCGTGATCGAGACGCTCGCGGTGCCGGATGGTGCAGCAGGCCCGGGAGTTGGAACAGGTGCGGGAGCCGGCGTCGATGGGCCGGGCGACGGGACTGCTGAAGGCGCCGGCCCGCCGGACGAGCCACATCCGGCCGCGACAAACAACAGGGCGAGCACACACGCGCCGGGAAACCGCATTTCTCGAATGGTAATCCCGCGAACGGTGAAATGGCGATTTCTAGAGGGACCCGGCACGCGCCTGCGCTCGGCTGCGAATCGCGTACCACGCGGGCCGGATGGTGGGTGGTGGTTGAACAACCACCATCCACCAACCAACATCTACCTAACCGACCTTGAGGTTGTTGACGACGCGCGTAACGCCCTTGCTGTCGCGCGCGATCGACATCGCCTTGTTCGCTTCGGCCTGGGTCTTCACCTTGCCGGTCAGCGTGACGACGCCGTTGCTCGTGTCGACGTCGATGTTCAGGCCCGACACGCCCGGTTCCGCCAGGAACTTCGTCTTCACCGCCGACGTGATCGCCGCGTCGGTGATCACCTCGCCGGCCTTGTCGGCGGCCTGCTCGCCCTTGACCTTCGCGTCATGCGCGGCGTTCTCGGTCTTCACCTTCGCGTCGTGCGCCGCGTCCTCGGTTTTCTCCTTGGCCTCGCTCGCCTTGTCTTCCGCCCTCTCCGTGTACCCGCCGCCTGTCGCCGCCGGCACCGGGCCGATGGTGAGGTCGTCAACCACGCTGGCCACACCGTTGGTGTCGCGCGCGATGGTCACCGCGCGCTCCTTCTCGGCCTGCGAGCCCACCGTTCCGTTGAGCGTCACCACGCGATTGTGCGTGTCGACGTTGATCTCCGACGCCTTCACGGTGTCGTCGGCAGCCATCTTCGTCTTCACGGCGGTGGTGATGCCCGTATCGGACTGCGAGCACGCGGCCGTCACGACCAGGCTCGCCGCCGATAACAGAATCGCAAACCTCTGCTGCATACGTTCCTCCTCGAGCAGGCGAAACCTGCCGCCGAATTCGGGAGCATCCGGCGTACCAAGTTTTCGTATATCGTTCAGGCGTGCGCGTCCTGCTGCTGTCGATGCCCGATTCGTTCGAGCACACCCCGACCGTGGCCATCCGGATGCCCAATGGTGCGCTCGCCTCGCTCGCCGGCAACCTCGACGCGCACCACGAGGTGGCCATTGCCGACCTCATCCTCGCGCAGTCAGCCGTGCGGCAAACGGTCGAGCAGCTGGTGTGGGATTGCGCGCCCGATGTCGTCGGACTCTCAGTTATGACCTTTCAGCGCGCGACGGCACGGCGGCTGATCGGGCTCATCCGCTCGATGCGCCCCGAGGCGTTCATCGTCGTCGGCGGCTACGACCCGAGCCTCGCGCCCGAGGCGTGGACGCATCCCGCCCTCGGCGTCAACGCGATCGTTCGCGGCGAGGGCGAGCTGACGTTCCGCGAGCTGCTGCGCGCGCTCGACCGCAAGCGACCGCTGTCGTCGGTGGCGGGCCTGTGGTTCCGCCAGGGCGACGCGTTCCTGCAGACGCCGCCGCGGCCGGTCACGCGCGTGGAGAACGACACCCTCGCGCCGCCGAAGCGCGAGGCGCGGGTGCTCTCCGGCTACACGATGCTCGGCCGCCAGATCGACGTCGTCGAGACCTCGCGCGGCTGCACGTTCGACTGCAGCTTCTGCTCGATCATCGAGATGCGCGGGCGGAACTTCCACCGCTTCCCGATTCCGCGCGTCATCGCCGACATCGCCGACGCGCGGCGGCGCGGCGCGCGCGCCGTCTTCATCGTCGATGACAACATCACGCTCGACGTGGAGCGCTTCAGGGTCCTGTGCGAAGCCATCATCGACGCCGGCCTCAACGACATCGACTACCTCGTGCAGGGCATGACGTCGGCGATCGCGGCGCACGGCGAGGTGCTGGCGCCGTTGATGCGGCGGGCTGGCTTCCGCTACGTGTTCCTCGGCATCGAGAACATCCTCGACGACGATCTGGCGTTCCTGAAGGCGGGCGCGAAGAACAGCGCGCGCGATCACGGACGCCGGATCGGCAACGCCTCGGTGACGGCGATCGACATCCTGCACCGGCACGGGATGCTGGTGGTCGGCGGGCTGATCGTCGGCAACCCGGACGACACGGCGGGCGCCATCGCCGCCAACCTTGCCTTCGCGCGGACATACGTCGACTGGCCTTACATCCAGCATCCGACGCCGTACCCGGGCACGCCGATGACGCGCGACTTCATCGACCGCGGCCTGGTCGTCAACCAGCGCGTCGAGGAGTACGACGGGACGACGGCCGTGACGCGCAGCGCGCACCTCGAGGCGGACGAGATCGAATTCATGCGCTGGAAGGCCGAACGGTGGATGAAGGTGCGGCACATGCCGCAGGCCATCCGTCACGATCCGTGGTTCCTGCTGCGCAACGGCCGGCGGATGCTCGCGCACACGTTCCGCGGCACGACATGGCGCTCGCTCGCGGGCCTCGAGAGCGCGCGTGAGGTGTTCAGGCGGTATCGCGCGCTGCGCGAGCGCGAGCGCGCGTACGTGGACTGGCCCGATCCGCTGAGCGGCAGCCCCGCGGCTTCCCACGCCGCAATGCCGCCCGCGAGCTCGCTGACGTTCGTCAACCCCTCCCGCTGAAGCAGGCTGGCGGCCGGGCGTTGCCATCGCCTCGATGCGCACGCCGCCGAGGCGGATGACGCTGCCGTCGCCGCCGCTCCCTTGCTACGGGCGCGGCTGCGGCACGATCCGGATGTACGGCTTCGGCGACTTCCAGCCGTCCGGATACGTCTTCTTTGCGTCGTCGTCGGAGACCGATCCCGCGATGATGACGTCCTCGCCACTCTTCCAGTTCACCGGCGTCGAGACCTTGTGCTTGGCCGTCAGCTGCAGCGAGTCGATCACGCGCAGCACCTCGTCGAAGTTGCGGCCAGTCGTCATCGGATAGACGATGACGAGCTTGATCTTCTTGTCGGGTCCGATGACGAAGACGTTGCGCACGGTCTGGTTGTCGGCCGGCGTGCGCCCTTCCGAGGTTCCGGAGACGCTGGCGGGCAGCATCCCGTACAGCTTCGAGATGTGCAGGTCGGTGTCGCCAATCATCGGGTAGTTGGGCGCGTAGCCCTGGGTCTCCTTGATGTCGTCGGCCCACTTGGAATGTCGATCCACGGGATCGACGCTGAGGCCGATGATCTTCACGTTCCGCTTGTCGAACTCCGGCTTGAGCTTCGCCATGTAGCCGAGCTCGGTCGTGCACACCGGCGTGAAGTCTTTCGGATGCGAGAAGAGCACGGCCCACGAGTCGCCGATCCACTCGTGGAAACGGATCTTTCCCGCGGTGGTTTCAGCTTCGAAGTCGGGAGCGGTCTCGCCAAGTTGAAGAGCCATTCGTGCGTCTCCTGAAATGTGTCGCGCAGATGCGCAAGCGCCCGATTCTATCGAATCGCGGCGAGCTACGATACTAGGACACCGCCACGTACGCGAAGGATCCACGAAGATGCAGACACGCACGCTTGGCCAGCGCGGGCCGCTGGTCTCGGCCCTGGGACTCGGCTGCATGAGCATGTCGCAACACTACGGTGCCAGGGACGACGACGAATCCATCCGGGCGATTCATCGCGCGCTCGACCTCGGGGTCACCTTCTTCGACACGGCCGCCATTTACGGCGACGGACACAACGAGACCGTCGTCGGCCGCGGACTTGGCGCGCGGCGAAAACAGGTCGTCCTGGCGACCAAGTGCGGCATCGTTCCCCTGGTCCCCGGGCCGGGCATCGACGCCGACGGCTCGCCGAAGGAAATCGTCTCCTCGTGCGAGGCCAGCCTTCGCCGCCTCGGCACCGACGTCATCGACCTGTTCTACCTGCACCGCGTGGACCCGAAGGTTCCCATCGAGGAGAGCGTGGGCGCGCTCGCGGACCTCGTTCGCGCCGGGAAAGTACGGCATATCGGCCTGTCGGAGGCGTCGCCGGCGACCATTCGCCGCGCGCAGCAGGTGCATCCGATCACGGCGCTGCAGAGCGAGTATTCGCTCTGGTATCGCGACCCGGAGAGCCGCGCGTTGCCGGTCTGCCGCGAGCTCGGCATCGCGTTCGTCCCGTTCAGCCCCATCGGGCGCGGGTTCCTCTCGGGCGCCGTCAAGGACACGAGCACGTTCGCTGCCGACGACGTGCGCCGGCGCCTGCCGCGGTTCCAGGAAGGGAACTTCGACCGCAACCTCGCGCTCGTCACGCGTCTCGAGGAGATCGCCGGGCGCAAAGGCTGCACGCCCGCGCAACTGGCGCTCGCGTGGCTGCTGGCGAAGGGGAACGACATCGTGCCGATTCCCGGCACCAAGCGCGTGGCGCATCTCGAGGAGAACGCCGGTGCGGCATCGGTCGTGTTGACGGCGGCGGAGATCGCAGAGCTCGAGGCAGTCTTCGCGCCTGGCGCGCCGGTGGGGGAGCGATATAACGAGGCGATGGGGCGGCTGGTGGAGCGGTAGCGCCGGCGCGCCCTCAGGGCAGCGCGAATACGTAGATGGCGTTGTGCCCGACGACGGGCGAGGGGATCGCCTTCGGCGCCACGCCGAGCGGCCCCGCGGTCACCGACTGGCCGCCGCCGGTGAAGACCATCACGTACTGCTTGCCGTTGACCGCGTAGGTGATGGTGCTGTTCATGATCATGCCGCCGACGATCGTTTCCCACAGCACCTTGCCGCTCTCGGCGTCGATCGCGCGCAGCCGCCGATTGAGGTCGCCGAAAAACACCAGGCCGCCCGCGGTCGCGAGCGCCGAGCCGTTGGCCGGCTGCGGCTGCGAATAGATCACGCGCATCTCGCCCGTCGCGACGTCGACCTTCGCGACGCCCATGTACGCCTTCGGATCGGAGCCCGGGCGCATCACGCCCGTGCGGCGGCCGTACCCGGTCGGGTTGGCGTGCGCCGCCTCCATCGACAGGCACTGGTCGTGAAACGGCACGTACACCGAGTTGGTATCCGGGTCGTACGCGATCTGCCACAGCCCGCGGGTGTTGTGATAGCAGCCGACAATCGTGTCGCCGTCTTTCTTGAAAAGTTTGTCCGGGTTGACGCCGGTCTTTCCGGTCTTGACGTCGACGACCTGCATGTTGACGTTCGGATCGTCGTACGGGAACGGACGCGCCCAGAGAAACTGACCGGTCCGCTGCGCGACGGCGAACATGCCGCCGCCTTCCGCGACGGTGATGATGACGTCCTGTTCGGTACCGCGCTGAACAGACGGATTGATCCACTTGACGAACCGCGGGTCGGGGCTCACCCGCGTGTGGACGAGAATCCGTTCCTGATTGTGATCCGCGTCCCAGTCGTCGCTTGGCAGCTCCTGGAAATACCAAACGAGCTTGCCGGTCGTCACATCCAACGCGACGGTCGAATCGCTATAGAGCTCTGAGGGCGACGTGTTCGACACCGCGTCGTAGCTGCCGTGCCGCTTGAAGCGGGTGTAGGCGTTCGGATTGGCGACGCCCCAGTAGACGATCTTGCGAACGGGATCGTAGGAGCCGGGGAGTCCCCACGGCCCCGCCGCACGCTGCTCGACGGGCAGCTTGCCCCACGTGTCGCCGCCCGGTTCACCCGGCGCGGCCGTCACGTAGAACTTCCACGCCTCCTTGCCGGTCTTCGCATCGTGCGCGGCGATGAAGCAGAACTGGCGTTTCCCCTGATCGCACGTGCGGTTGGAAATCACCTTGCCATCGGCGACGAGCAGCCCGCCGGCCGTGATCTGGCCCTCGTCGACCTTCGTCTCCCAGCGCAACTTGCCGGTCTGCGCGTCGATCGCCACGAGGAATCCGTCGGGCGCGCCGAAATAGATCATGTCCTCGTAGATGCCAAGGTTCTTGCTGCGCGCCGCGCGCGGCTGAACGCCGGCGGGGTAGTCGCGGCGGTACTCCCAGAGCATGTCGCCGGTGGTCGCGTCGAGTGCCTGGACGGTGGCGCCCGGCGCAATCAGGTACATCACGCCGCGGTATACGAGCGGCGTCGACTCCTGCGTGCCGACGGCAAGGCCACGCGACCACGCCATGCGGAGCTGCGCGACGTTGCTGCGGTTGATCTGTTTCAGCGTGCTGAAGCGGTGCTGGTCGTAGGTGCGGCTGATGTGCAGCCAATCCGCAGGGTCGGGCTGGGCCAGTGTCGCTTGCGTCACCGCGACGAAGCCCTCGGTCTGCGCAGCCCCGCGGATGGACAGGGCGCACACGGTCATGCCGGCGGCGATCGCCGCTATCAGGAAGCGGGTGGTCATCATTGCCTCGCTACTTCGCCCTGCCTTTGTACCCCTGGGCGATCATCTGGATCGAGTACACCTGGGCGGCGTTGGCCACTTCTTCGCCGGCGGCCGTCGTCGCGCCGCGCGCCAGGACGTACAGCGTCTTCTTGTCGGCACCGGCGAACGCCGCGCTGATCACGGGGCGCGGCGTCGGGATGATACCGAGATACGTTCCGTCCGGACCGATCACTTGCACACCGGGATTAGTGGTGACGTAGATCCTGCCTGCCGCGTCGATCGTGCTGCCGTCGCCGTTGCCGCCGCCCTGGAGCTTCGCGAACTCGCGCTGGCTCGCGAGCGAGCCATCGGCACGGACGTCGAACGCCGCGAGCGTTGGACCATTGGTGACGTAGAGCGTCGTCTCGTCCGCGCTCAAGACGATGCCGTTCGGCGTGATGTTCTCGCCGTACCTCGTGATGGTACCCATCGGATCGGCGTAATAGACGCCGCCTTGCGTGAAATAGACGCCGCCCTTGCTGTCGGCCGAGAGATCGTTCGGATTGCCGCCGACGCAGTCGAGCGGGTCACCCTGATAGGAGGTCGCGAGCTGACGGCGCCGCGGCGCGAGTTGCAGGATGCCGGACTTGAGGCCGCGTTGCACGATGAACACGTCGCCCTTCTTGCTGATCGAGAGCGACCCACCTGTGTGCGTGTCCGCGTACACGACTGACGGCTTCCCGTTCTTATCGAGCTTGACGACCGTGCTGTTGTCATTCTGCGCGATGAGCACGCCGCCGTCGGTGGTGCCGACGATGCCGTCGCCGTTGTTACCGGCTTCCTGCCAGACGAACGTCCAGCGCTGGCGCGCGGCGATCACCCCGGGGATTTCTGTGATTGTGTAATCGCGCGGTCCCGCCACTGGCGCCGGGCCGCGACCGCCCGCCCGTCCCGGACCTCCACCACGTGCAGGCGGCGGCGTTTTGCATGTGGCGATGAGCGTGGCGTAACCGGGATCTGCCGGCGCCTGCAGTGACGGCGGCGGCGCGTTCGGCGACGGTGGCGGCAAGGGCGGCGTCCGCTCCGCGCTGCCCTGTCCGAACAGCAGCGCCGGACCAAGCGCGCAGAACCAGATCGCCAGCCGCCACCGCGATCTCATGCGCGTGAGTATATCCCGCGCACCCAACCTACTGGAGCCGATCGGCCAGCATCGCGACGCTCAGCGCGTAGAGGTGCGCGCAGTTGTAGTCGAGGATCCGCTCGTAGTTCGGATAGACGAGAAAGCTGCGGCCGCCGACGTCGACGAGGCTCGCCGGGATGTCGCTCACCGGCAGCGGCGCGCCCGACTTCAACCGCACGCCCGCGTCGCGCCAGATGGGGAGCGGCCGGCGCTCGGTCATCAAGCGCTTCGCGGAGCAGCCCGCGTCGCGCTTCGGGATGTCGGCGACCTGCTCGCGCGCGCTCATCGGCACCTTGACCTCGCGACCCCACGTCTCGCCCGGCTCCCAGCCGGCGTCCTTCAAATAGCTCGCGATCGAGGCGAGCGTGTCGGCCTTCGAATGCCAGATGTCGCGCAGGCCGTCCTTGTCGAAGTCGACCGCGTGCTCGAGATAGCTCGACGGCATGAACTGCGGCTGCCCCATCGCTCCCGCCCACGACCCCGTCATCGTCTTGGCGTCGATGTAGCCACCAGACACGATGGAGAGCGCCTTGAACAGCTCGCTGCGGAAGAAGTCCGATCGGCGCGGCGCATACGCCAGCGTGGCGAGTGCCTGGAAGACGGGATACGTGCCGGTGAACTCGCCGTAGTGCGATTCCATGCCCCAGATGGCGAGCACGACGCCCGGCGAGACGCCATAGGCCGTTCGGATGTTCCGCAGGACCGCGCGTTGCTCCATCGCCTGCGCGCGCCCGAGGCGGATGATGCGCGGCGTCACGCGCGTCTGGAAGTAGCGGTCGAGGGTGATGGTGAACTCGGCCTGCGAGCTGTCGCGTTCGACGACCCGCTGGATGGGTGTGATGCCGGCGAGCGTCGCGTCGATCAGGTCGTCGTGGAAGCCGCGCGCGCGCGCTTCAGCGATCAGCTCCTGGAGCCACTGCTCGAAGGGAGGCGACGGCGGTGGCGCCGCAGTCTGTTGAGGCGCCAGGATCGTCGCCGTCAGAAGCAGGGCAGCCAGTCGCATCCCGGTGTGAGGATCTTAGACCGTTCCGCTGCTCGAGTGACGACCGCATTTTCCAGCCTTCGTCGCGCGAGAAGCGCCAGTCGCCGGCATCGGCGTGCTGCAGCTGGGCGCGTGACCAGACCGCACGCATCAGGCCGTGTGCCGCGTGCGCATTCGTCCCGAGCAGCAGGTGCCCGATCTCGTGCGCCACGGCGAAGCCGAGCAGAATCACCGCGTCGGCGCGTGCCTGCGCGGCCAGCCACTCGACCCTATCGACGTACATCGTTGCCAGCCTGCCCTCGCCCCGACTGGTGTCCACCAGGGAGTACCCGAGCTGCAGCTGTCCGCTCGCCGACGGCGTTCCTGCCAGGCGTACGAAGCGAACCGACAGTTCCGACGGCCGGAGCGGTATATCGCACCCGCCGGCATGCGCCGCGGCCGCGTCGTTGCCGCACGGCCGCCAGAGGACGTCGATGCCGGCGGCGGCCAGGACCCCGGCCGCCGCACGCAGAGCAACCGTCTGACTCGCCGCCGGCATCATCCCTGCGTCGTAGACGCGCACCTCGACGCGCGCCCGCGCCATGTCGCTGTCGTGCTGAAGGCGGGTCTGAAGACCCGCCTCTACGTCTTGTCGTAGAAGCGGACCTTCAGGTCCGCCACGGGCGGCACCCGGGAACGTCGCCAGCAGTCCGAGCGTGACAGCCGCCGCCACCGCGTTTCGCACGACGCTACTGTGCGCCGCGCCGCCAGGTGCCTCAATGCAACGGAGGTGACACGAGGTGAAAAGATGGTGACTTCGTGGTGTTGTCCTTCCCAGATCTGGATCGGCCGCTCCGTTGTCGCGGCCGACCAACTAGTATTCGAAGGACTGTCGTGCGTGCCAGTGCATCAGTTGACACGTGCCACGAAAATTGTCTGACCCACAACCGCGCGGGGGCAGCGAGGATAATTCTGTATGGACCCCGAACGCCTTCTCCGATTCGAATCGTTCGAGCTCGATACGCGCTCCCGCGAGCTGCGCAAAGGGAAGAACCGCATCCGTCTGCAGGAGCAGCCGTTCGAGATCCTCCGCCTGATGCTCGAGCATCCGGGCGACGTCGTCACCCGCGAGGAGCTGGCCCGGAAGCTCTGGCCGGACGGGACGTTCGTCGACTTCGAACACAGCCTCAACGCCGCCGTGAAGCGCCTGCGTGCCGCCCTCGGAGACGATGCGGACAATCCGCGGTTCGTCGAGACCCTGCCACGGCGCGGCTACCGGTTCATCGCGTCGCTTGGCGGAACGACCGTCGCGATGGCGTCCGCCGCGCCCGACTACAAGGCACGGCTCGCCGTGATGCCGTTCGCCAACTTGAGCGGCGACTCCAGCCAGGAATATTTCAGCGACGGGTTGACCGAGGAGATGTTCCTACAGCTCGGACGGCTCGGACGCGGCCGCATCGGCGTCATCTCGCGCTCCTCGTCGAACTTGTTCAAGGGCAGCGGCCGCCGCGCGCGCGAGATCGGCGAAATGCTGCGCGCCGACTATCTCCTCGAGGGGAGCGTCCGGCGTGAAGCCGATCGCGTGCGCATTACCGCGCAGCTTGTCGAGACCTCGAGCGAGTCGCACCTGTGGACGGACGTCTACGAGCGGAACCTCACCGACTGCCTGACGGTGCAGGCGGAAGTCGCCGCCCGGATCGCGCAATCGCTGGCGGTGGAACTGCTGCCGGAGCAACCCGTGCAAGCGTCCACGGATGCGGCGGCGTACCAGACATATCTGAAGGGGCGCTACTACTGGAACCTGCCCGGCGACCAGGGGTTCCCGCAGGCGATCGTCTACTTCCGCCAGGCCAGCGAGGCGGACCCGGGCTTCGCGGCGGCGCATGCGGACCTGGCCCGCACCTACACCGGACAGGCGGAGTACTACAACGTCACGCCGCGCGAGGCGCTCGAAACCGCGCGGCCGTTCGCCGAGCGCTCGCTGCAGCTCGATCCGCATCTCTCGCACGCGCACCTCGCCGTCGCGAACATCCGCGCGATGCTCGACTGGGACTGGGACGCCGCCGAAGCGGGCTTCCGCCAGGCCATCGCGCTCAATCCGAGCAGCGACGGCGCGCACCGCTGGTACGGCTTGCTGCTGGCGGGGCTGGGCAAGTCGAGCGAGGCGGTCCGCGAAGCGCAGCGCGCCCGCGAGCTCGACCCCTTGTGCCTCGTCGTCGGCACCAGCGCGGCGTGGACGCAGCACGTGGCAGGCGATTATGAGTCAGCCATCGACACCTGCCGCAACGTGATGGACATGAAGCCGCAGTTCACGCCCGCCTGGCGCGTGCTCGGAGCGTCGCTCATTCAGATGGGACGCGCGGCGGAAGGCGTCGCGGAACTCGAGGCGGCCGCGGCCAACGCGCCGACTGATCCCGTCCTGCTGGCGTGGCTGGCGCACGCCAAGGCCGCCCGCGGTGAGTGCGGCGTCGCGCGCACCATTCTCGACGCGCTCGATCGGCTGCGCGCGCAGCGGTACGTGCCCGCGTACCACCTTGCGCTGGCGCACGTCGGCCTCGGCCAGCACGACGAGGCATTTCGCCTGCTCGACGCGGCGTGCGAGGAGCGCGACCCGGCGCTCATCAACCTGGCCGGCGACCCGCGGTTCGATCCGGTTCGCCGCGACGTCCGGTTTGTCGCGTTGACGCGCCGCCTCCATCTTTGACCGTGCAGGGTTGACAGTAGTGCAGGGCGGGTCGCCAGACGCGCCCTGCTGCCTCGCCCCGCCCCCGCCCGCCGTCTGGACGACCTAAAATCGACGTCAGTCATGCGAGTGCTCGTCGTCGAGGACGAACAGAAGGTCGCCAACGCCCTGCGCGAGGGGCTCGAGGGCGAACGTTACGAGGTCGTCGTCGAGCGCACGGGCGAGGATGCGTTTTTCCGGATGACGACCGAGGCGTTCGATCTCATCCTGCTCGACCTCGGCCTGCCTGGGCGCGACGGCCTCCAGATCCTGACGACGCTCCGCAGCAAGGGGATCAAGACGCCGGTGCTCGTCCTCACCGCGCGCGACACCTTGCAGGACCGCGTCGCCGGCCTCGACAGCGGGGCGGACGACTACCTGGTGAAGCCGTTCGCCTTCGCCGAGCTGCTCGCACGCATCCGCGCGTTGATGCGGCGCGGGCGGACCGCCGAATCGCCCCGCCTCGCCGTCGGCGACCTGTCGATGGACTTGATCACCCGCAAGGTGACGCGAGGCGGCCAGCCGGTGGAGCTGACGGTGCGCGAGTTCGAGCTGCTCGAGTACCTGATGCGCTACGAGGGGCAGGTCGTCTCGCGCGAGACGCTGGCGCGCGACGTCTGGAAGGAAACGGCGCGGACCACGCCGCTCGACAACGTCATCGACGTCCACATCGCGCGCCTCCGGCGCAAAGTGGATCTCGATCGGTCGATGAAGTTGATCCACACGGTGCGCGGCGTCGGATTCCTGCTGCGTGAGGGCGAACCGTGAGGGGCTGGTGGCGATCGCACAGCGTGCGCCTGCAGCTGACGCTGTGGTACGTCGCGGCCATGACGCTCGTCCTCGGCGTCTACGCGGGCGCCATCCTCGCGTACGTGAGCCGCAGCGCCTCCCAGGTCCTCGACCAGCAGCTGCGCAGCGACTTCCAGTGGGCCACCGTGATGGTCGAACAGACGCCGGAAGGCGGCATCACGTGGAACGGCGAAGAGGCGATCGAAGAGCATCCCTGGCTGCAGGTCTGGAACTCCGCCGGCGAGCTGTTGTTTCGCAACGACGTCGCCCTCGCGCAGCCGGACGTCGGCATGGACCTGCCGAACCTCCCGGACGACACGGTCGTCAGCGTGCCGACGTCGGGCGTGCCGCTGCGCGTCCTGAGCCGGCGCGGCGAAATTGCCGGCAACCCCGTCGTCATCCAGGTGGGCCGCTCGGAGGAGGTGATGCGCGAGCAGATCCGGACCGTCGCGCTGATTCTCCTGTTCGGGCTCCCGCTCGCGGTGGCGACGGCCGGTTTCGGCGGCTACATGCTGGCGCGCCGCGCGCTGGCGCCGATCGAACGAATGACCGAGCGGGCCGAGACGATCACTGCGGAGCGGCTGAGCGATCGCCTGCCGGTGAGCAACGCCGACAACGAGATGGGGCGCCTGGCGACGGTGTTCAACGCGACGCTGGCGCGGCTGCAGGAGTCGTTCGACCAGATGCGCCGCTTCACCTCCGACGTCTCGCACGAGCTGCGCACGCCGCTGACGGCCATCCGCAGCGTCGGCGAGGTCGGGCTCCGCGGCGGGTCGCGCGCGGAGGGCGAGTACCGCGCCATCATCGGCAGCATGCTCGAGGAGGTCGATCGCCTCGCGGGGCTCGTCGATCGGCTCCTCACGCTGTCGCGCGCGGAAACGGGCGAGGCGAAGCTGTCGATCGAACCGATCGCGCTGAAGGAGCTGGCCGAGAGCGTCGTGGGAGACCTGGCGGTGCTCGCGGAAGAGAAGTCGCAGCAGGTGGTCGTCGAGGCGCACGGCTCGCCGCGCGCGCTCGGCGATCGCATGATGGTCCGGCAGGCGCTCATCAACCTCGTGGACAACGCGATCAAGTTCGCGCCGGCGGCGACGGCCATCGTCGTTCGCGTCGCCGATACCGCCGACCGCGCGGTGGTGGACGTCGTCGATCGTGGCCCCGGCGTGCCGGCCGCCGCGCGCGATCGCATCTTCGATCGGTTCTTCCGCGCCAATTCGTCGCCGGCCGACGTCGCGGGCACGGGCCTGGGACTGTCCATCGCGAAGTCAGCGGTCGAGACCGTGGGCGGCACGCTCACCCTCGAGCACAGCGACCAGGGCGGCAGCACCTTCCGTATCACGCTGCCGAGGGGATAACCACGAAGTTCGCGAAGGTCACGAAGAATCCAAAGTACGCGTAGAGGCGGACCTTCAGGTCCGCCTTACCGGAGAAACCTCCCGGCGAGCACAAACGCGACAACCAGCAGGATGGCGAGGAACGCCGCGACGCCGTTCCACGCATACGCCGTCCAGAAGAAACCGCCGATCGTGCCGGCGGTGCTCGCGCCCATGTAATAGAAGAAGAGATACAGCGCCGATGCCTGCGCCTTCCCCTCGCGCGCGCGCAGCCCCACCCAGCTGCTGGCCACCGAGTGCGACGCGAAGAACCCGATCGTCACGAACGCGATCCCGGCGACCACCATCGCCAGCGGGCGCAGCAGCGTCGCCGCGACGCCCAGCGCCATCGTCGCCAGCCCCACGCGCAGCAGGAGCGGCCGGCTGAAACGGTGCGCCAGAAACCCCATCAGTGACGAACTGAAGAAGCCGAAGACGTAAAGGCCGAACACCGAGCCGACGGCCGTCTGGCTCAGTAGATACGGTGGCGCGAGCAGCCTGAACGAGCTGTAGTTGTAGACCGTTACCAGCGTGCCGAGCACGAGGCCGGCCTCCATCACGAGCGCGAGAATGACGGGATCCTGCAGGTGCGACTTGTAGGAGCCGAGGAGCGTCCGCATCGACAGCGAGCGGGGATGGAACTGCGCGGACGCCGGCAGGCTCACCGAGAAGATCGCGGCAGCGGCCACGCCGAGGAGGCCGATCGCGGCCAGCGTCGGCCGCCAGGAGAAGAGGTCGGTCATCAGGCCGGTCAGCAGGCGTCCCGTCATGCCACCGAGCGCGCCGCTGCCCACGTACAGCCCCATCGACACGCCGACGTCGTCCGGGTGGATCTCTTCGCCGAGGTAGGCCATGGCGAGCGCCGGCAGTCCCGCGATCGCGATCCCTTCGATGGCGCGGATGAACAGGAACGTCGGCCATTCGCCGACGGCCGACGACAGCAGCGTGAGCAGCGCGGCCGCGAGCAGCGAGACGCTCATGATCGGCTTGCGCGACCACCCTTCCGCCACCGCGCCGACGACGAGCATCGAGACCGCGAGGCAGCCGGTGGTCACCGACAGCGCCAGGCTGCTGGTTGCCGCGTTGACGTGGAACTCGCGCGTGAAGATCGGCAGCAGCGGCTGCACGGCATACATCAGGAGGAAAACGGAGAAACCCGCCGAGAAGACCGCGAGGTTGATCTTCCAGAAGGCGCGTGACCCGCGGGCAACGTGGGTGCGCGGGCTCGCCGGTCCGGTGGTGCGCGGATTCACGCGATCAACGGCGCGCGAGGGCGAGACGGATGCCGAGCGCCATCAGGACGGTGCCGGTCACGGCCTCGATGCGGCGCCTGACGCGATCCGTCAGCAGCATCGCCGCCATGCGATCGATGAACCGTGCGTAGACGGTCAGCCAGAGCAGCCCCATGACGACGTGCGTGGCGGCGAGGAAGATCGATTGCGAGAGGACCGGGCGATCGGGGACGACGAACTGCGGCAGGAAGGTGACGTAGAAGACCGCCACCTTCGGGTTCAGCAGGTTGGTGAGGAGTCCTTGTCCAAGGGCCTTCCACTGGCCGTGAGAACCACGAAGAAGCGAAGGGCGCGAAGTTTCCGCTTGGTCGCGTCGATGGATCGAACTTCGTCCATCGTTCGGACGTCCTCCATCGGTCGGACGTAGAGGCGGACCTTCAGGTCCGCCTGAACGGGTCGCCTCGCGTAGCGCGCGCACGCCGAGATACACCAGGTACGCGCCGCCCACGTACTTGAGGACGGCGAACGCCACGGCCGAGCGCGCGAATATCACTGAAACCCCGAGAGCCGACGCCGCGCCCCAGATCACGCATCCGACTGCAATCCCGAGCGAGGCGAAGAAGGCCGGGCGCATACCGCCGGCCAGCGCGTAGCGCATGACGAGCGCCATGTCGGCGCCCGGCGTGATGGTCAGCAGGCCGGCGACGACGACGAACGCCGCGAGTTGCGGTGCAGGCGGGAGATACAGCATCAGACGAAGTGTACCCAACGAGAGGCTGTCGCGGTCACTGCACAACGGCGCGCGCGTCGCGGGCGCCGACGGCTGCGCCGCCGCGGCGAGGATCTGCGCTGCCCTCCAACGTTCCGTCCGGCTGGATCTGAATCGACTGCGTATCTCCCTGGTAGCCGGACCGCTCCTGCAGCGTGTGCCCTCGAGTCCGCAGCGCGCGCTGGATGTCATCGGTCAACCCCGCGTGCTCGAAGACCAGGACGTCGGGCAGATGCTGGTGATGCAGGCGTGGAGCGGCGGTTGCGCTCGCGACATCCATGTCGAAGTCGACGATATGAGAGATGACTTGCGCGATGGTAGTGACGATCGTGGGGCCGCCGGGCGAACCCGTCACGAGCTGCAGCCGTCCCTCGGGACTCAGAACGATGGTTGGCGCCATCGAGGACAACATCCGTTTGCCCGGTTGAATCGCGTTTGGCTCGCCCTGGACGAGGCCGAATTGGTTGGGCAAGCCGGGGACGGTTGCGAAATCGTCCATTTCGTTGTTCAGCAGAAACCCGGCGCCATTCACGGTGACGAGATTTCCATACAGCGAGTTGAGGGTTGTCGTCACAGCGACGGCGTTTCCCTTCGCGTCCACGATCGAGTAGTGCGTCGTATTCTCGCCTTCATGGTGCAGCAAAGTAGACCGGCCTGCGGGAAGCGCTCCGAGTCCGGGTCGCACCTCGGCGGCCGGTGTCGCACGGTCCTCGTGGATTTCGGCACGACGGCGTGCTGCATACGCGTCCGAGATCATCGTCGCCGTCGGCTGGACGACGAAGTCAGGATCCGCGAGATATGCATTCCTGTCCGCAAAGGCTCGCTTGACGGCTTCGGCCCAGACGTGGATATGAGCCGCTGACAGATAGCCAAGGGAGCGCAGATCGAACCCCTCGACGATGTTCAGGATCTCCGCCAGCGTCACACCACCGGACGAGGGAGGAGGCATCGACACGATCAGATGACCGCGATACTGAAACGTGAGGGGGTCCCGCCATACCGGCTGATATCGGGCGAGGTCGTCACGTGTGATGATGCCGCCGCCACGCCGCATCTCGTCTTCGATCAACGCGGCCGTGCGTCCGCTGTAGAACCCCGTGGCTCCCACGGACCCAATCCGACGCAACGTCTCGGCCAAATCATGTTGCGCGAAGCGTTCACCGACAGCGGGTGCACGCCCGTCCGGAAGGAAGCCTGCAGCCGTCGCGGGATACTTCCGGAGCTGCTGTTCGTGGTCGCGCAGCGACGTCGCCAGCCGTTCATGAACGACGATGCCGTCAGCGAGGTTGACGGCTGGCTGAAGCAAGTCTGACCACGCAAGCGACCCGAATCGCTGATGCGCGGCCCACATGCCGGCCACCGAGCCGGGGACGCCGGCCGCCAGGTGACCAATCACTGAGCGATCGGTGGCACTCCCACCTGCACCCACATACATGTCGCGGGTGGCGGCGTGAGGAGCCGTCTCGCGGAAATCGAGCGCGGCGGTCCGGCCGTCCGCCATGCGGACGAGCATGAAGCCGCCGCCGCCGATATTGCCCGCTTCAGGGTTGACGACTGCGAGCGCGAAATGCGTGGCGACCGCAGCATCAACGGCATTGCCGCCCCTGCGAATGATCTCGATGCCGATCTCGCTGGCCACGCGGTCCGTGCTGCTCACCATGCCGCCGCGCGCGAATGTCGCTCCCGTACGGTTCGCTGAGAACGGCCAACTCGCAGACGGTGATGACGCGTGCTGGTTCACGCCGGGCGGGGACGCCTTGCACGCCGCGATCAGGCAGATGCCTATCAGCAGGCAGGAGGATCGAGCGAGGTGCGTCCGAGGAGCGAGCGTCATCGCGAAGCTCTGAGAGTCGCGCAGATCTTGCCACATCGCGGCCTGCCGAACTTCTCGAGAACTGCATGTCGCGAAGCGTGCCGATCGAGTTCCGGAGCAAAACGTTCGAAACGCGTCCCGGCACGGCCCTCGCGTACGTCGTCACTATAATGAGCGGCATGTCAGGCGCTGGCGTGAAGCTCACCTACGAGGACTTCGTGCTCTTTCCGGACGACGGAAAGCGGCACGAGTTGATCGACGGGGAGCACTACGTGACGCCGTCACCCGGCACCAGTCATCCACGAATATCCGGCAACCTGCACTGGCTGATTCGTTCGTATCTCGAACAGCGGCCCGTCGGTGAAGTGTTCTACGCACCCTATGACGTGGTTTTTTCGAACGTCGATGTCGTCGAACCAGACCTTCTGTACCTGTCACGCGAGCGCGCTGCGACGGTGATGACCGAAAAACATGTCCGTGGCGCGCCGGAGCTGGTGGTCGAGATCGCGTCGAAAGGGACGCGCAAGCGCGACGAGACCATCAAGCGGCGCCTCTACGAGCGCTCGGGCGTGGACGAATACTGGGTCGTCGATCCGCAACTCGAGTCCATTCGTGTCTATCGACGTGAAGGCGCGGCGTACGGCCGCGCTGCGGAGCTGTCGTGCGAACAGAATGACGTCCTCGAGACCTCGCTGCTTCCTGGCCTGCGAATCCCCCTCGCGCTGATCTTCAAAGCCTGATCTCCTGCTGAGATCGACTAGTCCACCCAAGTGCCATCCTGCCGGGCGCACAGTTTGCAACTTTTTGCGAACGTGCGACGACTGTGTCTGGCTACCGCGACGGTATTGCTCGTCGGTGGCTGCGCACAGTCACCAGAGAAAGCTGCGAAGGATGCGCGCGAAGCGGCCGGGTCGTGGGGCGCCACGTTGTCCGCGGCGGCGGAGCGCTGGGGCAGCGGCGAGGTCTCCACGTCCTATTTCGCGTCGGTCGTCACGCAGGCGCGCACGTCGCTGCAGCAGGAGGCGCAGAGCGCCCGCAAGTCCGGCGGCGACGCCGCGGCGGCGCCTGTTGACGCCGTCGCCTCGCACGTCGACGCGTTGAACGACGCGGTGACCCGCGGCGATCGCGCGGCAGCGATCCAGGCGGCGCACGCGGCGGCATCCGCGGTGCCCGCGCAACCGACCCCGCCGGTGGCCCGCCCCAAATGAAGAACATCATGAACGTCGCGCTCGGCGTGGTCACGAGCATCGGCGGCTTTCTCGACGTCGGCGCCATCGCGACCGCCGCGCTGGCGGGCGCCGCCTTCGGCATGCAGATGCTCTGGGTGCTCGTGGTCGGGACGGTGTGCGTGATGCTGCTCACGGAGATGTGCGGACGGCTCGCGTGCGTCAGCCACCACACCATCGCCGACGCCGTGCGCGAGCGCTGCGGCTTCCGCTACTTCTCGCTGCTGCTGATCGGCGAGGTGTGCGTTGACCTGCTCGTGCTCGCCGCGGAGATGGGCGGCGTCGCCGTCGCGCTCCACCTCGTGACCGGCATCGACTTCCGGTGGTTCCTGCCGATCGTCGCCTTCGCCTTGTGGCTCATCATCTGGGTCGGCACCTTCGATCTGCTGGAGAACGGCGTGTCGATGCTCGGCCTCATCACCATCGCCTTCGTGGTGGCGATGTGGAAGCTCGGTCCCCCGTGGCACGAAGTGATGAAGGGGATGATTCCCTCCGCGCCCTCGAGCGACGGCGCGCGCTACTGGTTCACCGCGGTCGGCATCATCGGCGCGCTGTTCGAGCCGTTCATGCTGAACTTTTACTCGGCCGGCGCCATCGAGGAGAAGTGGTCGCTCAAGGACGTCCCGATGAACCGCGTCACGGCCGTCGTCGGGATGGGATTCGGCAGCGTCATCGCCATCAGCATCGTCATCGTGAGCGCGTTGACGCTGGGGACGCACGGCATCAACGTGGACAGCTACGAGCAGGCGGCGCTGATGTTCGTGGAGCCGTTCCGCTCCTGGGGGATTCCGCTGTTTGCGGCGTGCCTCGGTGTAGCCTGCTTCGGCGCCGCGCAGCAGGTGTCACTGAACCTCGCCTACCTCTTCTCCCAAGGCTTCGGGTGGAAGTGGAGCGAGAACCTGAAGCCGCACGAGGACGCCCGCTTCGCGCTCGTCTACACCCTGGCGATTCCGTTCGCCGCGCTGCTCGGGGTGGTGCTCGGCGATCCGCTGCAGATTACGATGTTCTCGATGGCGCTGAACGCGCTGCTGGCGCCGGTGATCGTCCTCCCACTGCTCATCCTGATGAACGATCGACACTACCTGCGTGAGTACCGCAACGGTGTCGTCGGCAACGTGCTCGTGTCGGCGGTGGTCGTCATCGCGTTCCTCATTGCGCTCGTCGCCATCCCGCTGCAGGTGCTCGGTGGCTGACGGGCGTACGGATCGCGACCGGGAGATGCTGCCGCTCGTCCGCGACGTGCTGGACAAGCAGATCGTCGACGTGAACAAGTGCAAGGTGGCGAAGGTCGACGGCATCATCCTGGCGTTGCGGCAGAATCGGCCGCCGCGGGTGATTGCGCTCGAGATGGGGCAGTCGACGGCCTGGCGCCGCATTCATCCGCGTCTCGGCGCGTTCGCCGAGTGGCTGCGGGCGAAATTCGAGCCCGGGCAGGGCCCCGTCCCGCGGATTCTCTTCGAGCACGTCGTCGGCACCGGCATCGACGTGCACGTGGACATCGACGGCAAGCGGACGCGCGCGCTGGCCTGGGAGGACTGGCTCGAGGAGCGCGTCATCGCGAAGATTCCGGGAGGGCGCCGTGGCGGAAAAAAATGAACGCCGCGTCGAGCTGCTGCTCGGACGACAGGTGCGCACGCTCGACGGCTCCGTGCTGGGCCGCATCGAGGAGATGCGCGCCGAACGCGAACACGACTACTACGTGGTCACGGAATTCCTCGTCGGACCCACCGCGCTCCTCGAACGGCTTGCCGTCCGTCATTTCGGCGTCACGCTGCCGGGGCGCGCCCACGGCTATCGTGTCCGCTGGGATCAGCTGGACCTGGAAGACGAGAACGTGCCGCGCCTGACCTGCCGCGTCGATGAGCTCGAACGCATCGGCGCCGCGCGCCGCCGGCGCTCGAGCAAACACGCCGCGTAGCGTCGCGAACGCCGTACTGCATTGCAATTTGCGGATTCGCGGAGGTAAGCTTCGCCCTTCCCTTTCCTGCGCATCACCCACGCATAGCCTTGTGAGGGGGGCCAATGGAACTTCCCGTCAGCGTCACCGTGAACGGTCGCCGCTATGATCGCACGATCGAGCCGCGGCTCCTGCTCGTTCACTTCCTGCGCGACACGCTTAATCTGACCGGCACCAAGATTGGCTGCGACACGAGCCAGTGCGGCGCCTGCACCGTGCTGCTCGACGGCGTCGCCGTCAAGTCGTGCACGTGCCTGGCGGCGCAGGCCGACGGGGCGTCGGTGACATCGATCGAAGGGGTCGCTCCCAACGGGCAGCTCGACCCCGTCCAGGAAGCGTTCTGGGCGAAGCACGGCCTGCAGTGCGGCTTCTGCACGCCCGGGATGATCTTTGCGACCAAGGCGCTGCTGAAGGCCAACGGCAATCCGTCGGCGGAGCAGATTCGCCACGCGCTCGAAGGCAACATGTGCCGCTGCACGGGCTACCAGAACATCGTGCGGTCGGTTCAGGCGGCTGCGGCCGCGGGAGCACGCTGATGGCGACCACGGTTGCGGCTCCGGCCCGCGTATTCGGCTCCGGCATCAAGCGGCGCGAGGATCCGCGCCTGCTGACCGGGACGGCCCGTTACACCGCGGACATGACGCTGCCCGGGCAGCTGTATGCCGCGATCCTGCGCAGCCCGCACGGGCACGCACGCATCAGGAAGATCGACACCGCGGCCGCGAAGGCGGCGCCCGGTGTCGTCGCGGCATTCACCGGCGCCGACACCGAAGGCGTTCTCGGATCGATTCCGTGCGCGTGGCTGGTGCCGAACTCCGATCTCAAGACGACGCCGTATCCGCCGCTGGCCAAGAGCGTCGTTCGATATTGCGGCGACGCGGTCGCGGTGGTCGTGGCCGAGTCTCCGGAGCAGGCCGCCGACGCCGTCGACCTGATCGAGGTCGACTACGAGCCGCTCGCGGCGACGATCGACCCGGAACTGGCGGTCAAGGCCGGCGCGCCGCAGCTGCACGCGGAGGCGCCGAACAACATCGCGTTCCACTGGACTGTTGGCGGCGGCGACGTCGACGCGGCCTTCAAGAACGCGGAAGTGGTCGTGCGCGACCGCATCATCCAGCAGCGGCTGATCCCGACGGCGATGGAAACGCGCGGCGCCCTGGCGCATTACCTGCCAGCGACCGGCGAGCTCACGCTCTGGAACACGACGCAGAACCCGCACATCGTGCGCTTCATCATGTCGCTCGTCTGCAACATCCCCGAGGATCGGCTGCGCGTGATTGCGCCCGAGGTCGGCGGCGGCTTCGGCAGCAAGATCCCGCAGATCCAGGGCGACTTCATCACCGTGTTCTGCTCGATGAAGCTCGGGCGCCCGGTCAAGTGGATCGAGAGCCGCTCCGAGAACTACCAGTCGACGACGCACGGACGCGACCACGTGCAGGACGTGGAGATGGCGGCGACGAAGGACGGGAAGATTCTCGGCCTGCGCTGCACGGTGTGGGCGGGCATGGGCGCCTATCTCTCGACCGCCGCGCCGGGCATTCCCACCATCCTGCACGGCCTGATGCTCTCGGGCCCGTACCAGATCGGCGCGGTGAAGGAGGACGTCTACGGCGTCTACACGAACACGACGCCGGTGGAGGCCTATCGCGGCGCCGGCCGTCCCGAGGCGACCTTCATGCTCGAGCGCGTCATCGATCGCCTCGCCCGCGAGCTGAAGATGGACCCGGCCGACGTCCGCCGGCGCAACATGATCGCCCCGTTCGACAACGGCCACGACGTCGTCACCGGCCTGAAGTACGACAGCGGCAACTACCAGGGCGCGCTCGACAAGGTACTGAAGCACGTGGACTACGCCGCGTTGCGCAGCGAGCAGGCGGAGGCGCGCAAGAAGGGGCGCTACCTCGGCGTCGGCGTGGGCCTCTACGTCGAAATCTGCGGTCTCGGGCCGTCGCAGGTCGCCGGCGCCGTCGGCTTCCAGGGCGGGCTGTGGGAGAGCGCCATCGTGCGCTTCCACCCGAGCGGCAAGGCGCACGTCTTCATCGGCTCGTCGCCGCACGGCCAGGGCGAGGAGACGACCTTCGCGCAGATCGTCGCCGACGAGCTCGGCGTCAGCGTCGGTGACGTGAAGATCGTGCACGGCGACACCGACAACACGCCGATGGGATGGGGGACATACGGCAGCCGCACCACCGCGGTGAGCGGCGCGGCGCTCGCCGTCGCGACGCGCAAGATCAAGGAGAAGGCGAAGCTGCTCACGAGCCACCTGCTCGAGGCGGCGGTCGAGGACATCGAATACGCCAACGGCAAATTCTTCGTGCGTGGCTTCCCCGACAAGGCGAAGACCATCCAGGACATCGCGCTGATGGCCAACGTCGCGTGGAACATGCCGCAGGGGATGGAGCCCGGCCTCGAGGCGACGACCTTCTACGATCCACCGAACTTCGTCTATCCCTTCGGCGCGCACGTGGCGGTCGTCGAGGTCGACCCCGAGACGGGGAACATCGAGCTGAAACGCTACGTGGCGGTCGACGACTGCGGCCCCCAGATCAACCCGATGATTGTCGAAGGCCAGGTGCACGGCGGCGTCGTCCAGGGCATCGGGCAGGCGCTGTGGGAGCAGGCGGTGTACGCCGACAACGGTCAGCTGCTCACCGGCTCGCTCGCGGACTACGCGATTCCGCGCGCCGACGTCCTGCCCGACATCGAGGTGCTGTCAACCGTCACGCCATCGCCGCACCACCCGCTTGGGGTCAAGGGGATTGGCGAGGCGGGGACGATCGTCTCCACCTGCACGGTGTACAACGCGGTGATCGACGCGCTCGAGCCGTTCGGCGTGCAGTCGATCCAGATGCCGCTGACGCCCGAGCGGGTCTTCGGCGCCATGTCGCGGAAGGGAGCGTAGCCAATGTATCCCGCCAACTTCGACTATCACCGCGCACGCTCGCTCTCCGACGCGCAGAAGCTGCTGGCCGCGAACCCGGGAGCGAAGCTGCTCGCGGGCGGCCACAGCCTGATTCCGCTGATGAAGCTGCGGCTGTCGACGCCCGCCGCGGTCGTGGACATCGGCAGGATTCCCGAGCTGCGCGGCATCGCGCGCAGCGGCAACGGCGTTCGCATCGGCGCGCTCACCACGCACGCCGAGATCGCGGCCTCCGCCGACCTGCAGAAGTCGGCGCCCGCGCTCGCGGAGGCTGCCGGGCTCGTCGGCGATCCCGGCGTGCGCAGCCGCGGCACCATCGGCGGCAACATCGCGCACGCCGATCCCGCCTCGGACCTGCCGGCCGTGCTCGTCGCGCTGAACGCGAGCATCGTTGCCGTCGGTCCGTCGGGCGAGCGGACCATCGCCGCCGACGGATTCTTTACCGGCATCATGAGCACGGTGCTCGCGGACAACGAGGTCATCACCGCGATCGTCGTCCCGGCTGCGGTGAAGGGCCAGGGATCCGCGTACGTGAAGTTCCGGCACCCGGCGTCGCGCTACGCCGTCATCGGCGTGGCGGCGTTGGTGACGACGGAGGGGAACACGTGCTCGGCGGCGCGCATCGCGTTGGCCGGGCTCGTGTCGCGCGCGACGCGCGCGCAGGCGGTCGAGAAGGCGCTCGCGGGCAAGTCGCTCGACGCGGCGGCAATCGCCGCGGCCGCGGCGCAGGTCTCCTCGGACCTCGGCGGCGACGTGACCGGCGACATCTTCGCGTCCGCGAAGTATCGGGCAGCGGTCGCCCCCGTGTACGTGAAGCGCGCGATTGCCGCGGCGGCGGCGCGCGCCGGGCTCGCGTGAGCCGGGCGCCGCTCAGCATTCCGGCCTCGGTTGACGCGCTGCAGGACGCCCTCGCCGGCGAGCGCTACGTCGCCGAGCGGGGACTCGCGGTGCCGATCTATCTCGCGATGAAGCTGCGGCGCCCGCTCTTTCTCGAAGGAGAGGCGGGCGTCGGCAAGACCGAAGTCGCCAAGGTGCTCGCCGCCGCGTTGAAGACCACCCTCATCCGCCTGCAATGCTACGAGGGACTCGACGTCAGCCAGGCGGTGTACGAGTGGAACTACCCGCGGCAGCTGCTCGAGATCCGGATGATCGAGGTGGCGAGCGATCTCGATCGCGCGGCGGCGACGCGCGAGCTCTTCACGGAGGCGTTCCTCGTCAAGCGGCCGCTGCTGCGCGCCATCGAGGAGACGCGCGAGCGGGCGCCGGTGCTGCTGATCGACGAGATCGATCGCGCCGACGAGGAGTTCGAGGGATACCTGCTCGAGTTCCTCTCCGATTTCCAGGTGACCATCCCCGAGCTCGGAACGATTCGCGCGGAGGAGCCGCCGATTGTCATCATCACCTCGAACCGCACGCGCGAGGTGCACGACGCGCTGAAGCGGCGCTGCGTCTACAGCTGGATCCCCTATCCGAGCTTCGAGAAGGAGCTGCGCATCGTCTCGTCGAAGGTGCCGGGCGCGTCGGAGCGGCTGGCGCGCCAGGTGACGGCGTTCGTGCAGGAGCTGCGGACGGCGGACCTGTACAAGGCCGCCGGCATCTCCGAGACGCTCGACTGGGCGGCGGCGCTCGTCGCGCTCGATCGCGACGTCATCGACGCCGATGTGGTCCACGAGACGCTCGGCATCCTGCTGAAGAACCAGGAAGACATCGACAGCGTCCGCGGCGACCGGGTCAGCACGATTCTCGCCCGCGCGCTTGCGTAACTCGATGAATCTCGTTCCCAACCTCCTCTTGTTCGGCCGCGTCCTTCGCGCCGCGGGCGTCCACGTGCATCGCGAACGGATGGTGGACGCCATCCAGGCGACCGAATGGGTCGGCGTGAAGAGCCGCGCGGACCTGCGCGCGACGCTCAGCTCGCTGCTCGTGCACCGGCACGAGGACCTGCCGCTCTTCAACGAGGCGTTCGAGCTGTTCTTCCGCGCGCATGGTTCGTCCGAGCTCGACATGCCGCTCTTCTCGCTCGGCGAGCGCGCGCGCGTCGTAACGCGGCGTGACGCCGGCGCGCCGCATCGGCTCGATGTCGAGGAGCCGGAATCAGATGCCGACGCCTCCGCGGCATTCGCGCTCGGCGCCTACAGCACCGTCGAGGTCTCGCGCACGAAGGACTTCGCCGACTTCACCGCTGCGGAGCTCGAGGAGGCGCGCCGGCTGCTGCTGCGGCTGCGATGGGAGCCGGGCATCCGGCGCACGCGCCGGTGGCAGCGCTCGCTGCGCGGCGACATCGACCTGCCGCGGCTGCTGCGGAAGAATGTCATGCGGGGCGGCGAGCTGATCGAGCTCCCGCGGCGCGTCCGCCGCGACGCGCCGCGGCCGATTGTCCTGCTCGCCGACGTCAGCGGATCGATGGACCGCTACAGCCGCATGCTGCTGTCGTTTGCCAGCGGGCTCACCCGCAGCGCGCGTCACGTGGAAAGCTTCGTCTTCGCCACGCGGCTCACACGCGTGTCACGCTACGTCGCGGCCACGGGAGGACACCGCGTGGTCTCGCGGATGGTGCGCGAGCTGCACGACTGGGGCGGAGGCACGCGCATCGGCGAGGCGCTGCGCGCCTTCAACACGACGTGGGCGAGGCGCGTCATGCGCCACGGGCCGGTGGTGCTGATCGTCTCCGACGGCTGGGACCGCGGCGACCCGGAGCTGCTCGGCCGCGAGCTCGCGCGCCTGCGGCGCCGCTGCTCGCGTCTGGTCTGGTTGAACCCGCTGCTCGGGTCGGCGAGCTACGAGCCGTTGACGCGGGGGATGCAGGCGGCACTGAGCCACATCGACGACTTCCTCCCCGCGCATAATCTGAAGAGCATCGAGGACCTCGCCAGGCAGTTACGTCATGGAACTACGCGGCACCTATAACTTCGCGGCGGCGCCGGCGGATGTCTGGAAGCTGTTGATGGATCCGGACGCGATCAAGTCGTGTCTGCCCGGATGCCGTGAGCTCCAGCCGATGGGCGACGACCGCTACCACGCGGAGATGACGATCGGCGTGGCTGCCGTCTCCGGCGCGTTCACCTCGACCGTCACGCTCTCGGATCAGAAGCCGCCGGAGTCGTATCGCCTGACGGTGGACGCCACCGGCAAGCCCGGCTTCGCGCGCGGGTCCGCGGCGATCGTGCTGAAACCGACGGCAGCGGGAACCGAGGTCGAGGTGGTCGCCACCGCTGAAGTCGGCGGCCTCATCGCGCGCGTCGGCCAGCGCCTGATCGACGGCGTGGCGCGCATGACGATGGATCGGTTCTTCGGCTGCCTGGCGAGTCGCACGGCGTCATAGGCGGGTCCGCGACGCTTGGCGCTCCACGGCATCGCGGCACCCGCCCTACTTACGGTCGCATCAGGCGGGTCCGCGACGCGCGGACTCTCAGTACGTAGGGCGGGTCCCGCGATGCGGCTCACAGCCGTCGCATCGCGGACCCGCCGAGGCATCGAGGCGGGTGTAGAATCCGTCGCGCATCGTTCCCGTCACCGTAACGCACTGCTTCGGAGGCTACTCATGATCAACAGGAGTACCGCTTTCGTGGTCGCGGTCGGTTGGGCCCTTCTGCTGCTGATGCCCGGAGGGGCGTCCGGGCAGAGCGTGATTGCGGGTTCCGTCAAAGATGCCTCCGGCGCGGTGATGCCAGGCGTCACCGTCGAAGCGAGCAGCCCGGCGCTGATCGAAAAGGTCCGCACCGCCGTCACCGACGAGGCTGGTCAGTTCCGCATCGTGGACCTGCGGCCTGGCGTCTACGCCGTCACCTTCACGTTGGCGGGCTTCACCACGGTGCGCCGCGAAGGCATCGAGCTGACCACGAACTTCACCGCGTCGATCAACGCCGAGATGCGTGTCGGCAGCCTCGAAGAGAGCATCACGGTCACCGGCGAAACGCCCATCGTCGACATCCAGAGCGCCACGCAGCAGCAGGTGCTCACGCGCCAGCTGCTCGACGCGATCCCGACGGGCCGGAGCATCTGGGGCGTGGGCGCCATCGTCACCGGCGTGTCGTTGAGCGAGCCGGACGTGGGCGGCAGCCGGGGGATGCAGCAGGTCTACATGGCCGTACACGGCTCCGACCGGCGCGACAACGTCATCCAGATAGACGGGATGGTCGTCAACGGCATCGAAGGCGACGGCGCGATCCAGAACTACTTCAACAACGGCATGTTCGAGGAGATGGGCTATCAGACCAGCGGCCTGACGGCGGAGGTGCAGGCCTCCGGCGTGCGCCTGAACATGATCCCGAAGGACGGCAGCAACACGTTCAAGGGATCGGTCTTCTGGTCCCAGACCCCGGGCGACTGGCAGAACGACAACTTCACACCGGAGCTCGCCGCGAAAGGTCTGCGGGCGCCAAACCGGGTGTCGAGGATCTTCGATTTGAACCTCGGGCTCGGCGGACCCATCCTGCGGGATCGGCTGTGGTTCTTCTCGTCGTTCCGGCGCTGGGGTGTCGATCAGACGATTACCGATTCCTTCTACAACCTCGATCCGACGCACCGCACCTACCAGCCCGATCTGTCGCATCAGGCCATCGACGACAACGTGATCAAGAGCGGCGTGGTGCGGCTGACGCTGCGGATCTCGCAGAAGCAGAAGTTCGCCGCCTACCTCGATCGCATCGTCAAGTTCAGGGGACACGAATGCCCGGCGCTCTCGGCCGAGGAGGCGTGCGGCATCCGCACCCCGAAGCGATACTTCACGGCGCAGGCGAAGTACACGGCGACACTCACCAACCGGCTGCTGCTCGAGGCCGGGTGGTCGGAAAACGACGAGACCTATTCGACCGGCGAAGTCCAGCGAAGCGTGGGGCCGAACGACGTGGCACGGTACGACCGGACGACGGACACGCGCTGGAGCTCGTACAGCACGGGGACGACCCCGCGGGCTGACTACTACTTCCGCATTCCGGATCGCCACACTTTCTCCGGCAACATGTCGTACGTGACCGGATCGCATGCGCTCAAGACAGGGGTCCAGCTTGGCAAGGGCGGCAACACCCAGCAACGCAAGGTCAATGGCGGCATCGACCTGGTGCAGGAATATCGCGTCGGCGCGCCCGTGTCGGTCGTGGTCTCCAATACGCCTGTGTGGACGGAAGAGCGGATCAAATACGACCTGGGATTGTTCGTGCAGGACTCCTGGACCTTCAGGCGCGTCACGCTCAACCCGGGACTGCGGATCGAGCTGTTCAACACGTACGTCCCGGCGCAGTCCGTGGCCGCGGGCCGGTTCGTCCCGGCGCGGCAGTTCGACAAGATCGAAAACCTGCCCAACTGGAAGGACTGGGCGCCGCGGCTCGGCGGCGTCTACGACCTGTCCGGTAACGGGAAGACGGCGCTCAAGGCGCACGCCGGCAAGTACATGCGCGCGTTCTCCACTGTCGGCTTCGCCAACGTCTACAACCCGATGGCGATCCAGACCGATCGGCGCACCTGGACCGACCTGAACGGGGACGACATCGCGCAGAACAACGAGATCGGCCCAGTCAATACGCCCTTCAACATCAGCGGCGTCAGCAGCAAGACGCCCGACCCGGGCATCAAGCGCCCGTACCAGTGGGAATACACCGTCGGGATCCAGCGTGAGGTCATGCGTAGCGTCTCGGTGTCCGCGAACTGGGTCCGGCGGGATTACCGCCGCCTGTTCTGGACCGACAACGTGCTCACGAGCCTGGACGATTACGCGCTGCTGCAGGTCCGCAACCCGCTCGATGCCTCGGAGCTGATCCCGATTTACAACCTGAACCCGGCCAAGCGGGGACTCGTGAAGGAAGTCGACAAGAATTCAGCCAGCAACCGCCGTTGGTATAACGGCTTCGACGTCGGCGTCACCGCGCGCGCCGGCAGCGGCACCGTGTTCGGCGGCACCAGCGTCGGCCGGCAGGTGTTCGTGAATTGCGAGGTCGACGATCCGAACAGTCTTCGCTTCTGCGATCAGCGCGATCTGGATATTCCGTACCTCGCGCAGTTCAAGCTGGCCGGGACGTATGCGTTGCCGTTCCAGGTGCAGATCAGCGGGAGCTGGCAAGGCTATCCCGGCATTCCGTCGGGCACCGCCCGTCAGGATGTGCTGTACAACTCCGCGCTCAACCGGGTCGAGGATCCATCGGTCAACGTCAATTACATCGTCGACCGGACGATCGTCCCGAGTCTGACGCCGGCGAGCGTGACCGTGCCGCTTATCAAGCCGGGCTCGCAGTATCTCGAGCGCTGGAACCAGATCGACCTGCGGCTCGCCCGGAAGTTCGCGGTTCGCAGGACGCAGGCGCAGGTGCAGTTCGACGTCTTCAACCTGCTGAACGCGAACACCGTGCTCAGCGAGGTCGAGACCTTCGGGCCGTCGCTGCATCGGCCGACGGCGATCCTGCAGGGCCGGTTGTTCGCGGCGGGCGTGCAGTTGACCTTCTAAGGCACCGGTGAGCGCGCGCTCGCGACCCGGGCACTATCGGCGTGTTCACCAGGCGCGACGCGCGGCTGCGCGCGACCATTTCGGCTGGCCCGCCGCGGGCGCGATCTTCGCGATCGCGCTCGCGGTGCGTCTCGTTCACATCTGGCAGATCCGCGACGCGCCGTTCTTCACCATCCTGATGGGCGATTCTCGAGCCTACGACGAGTGGGCGCAACGGATCGCGAGCGGCGAGTGGCTGGGCCGCGACGTCTTCTACCAGGCGCCGCTCTACCCCTACCTGCTCGGGACGTTCTACGCGATTGCCGGCCGCGACCTGTTGGTGGTTCGTGTCGGCCAGGCAGTCGTCGGCTCCCTCTCCTGCGTCCTGCTCGGTCTCGCGGGGTGCCGCCTTTTCTCGAGGCAGGCCGGTGTCATCGCCGGATTGGGACTGGCGCTCTACGCACCGGCGATCTTCTTCGACGCCCTCGTGCAGAAGTCAGCGGTCGATGCGTTTTTCGTGTGCCTGGCGATCTGGCTGCTCGCGCGCCTGATCATGGGGCCGCAGACGCGATGGGCCTGGTTCTGGACGGGCGTCGCGATGGGCGGCCTGAGCCTGACGAGGGAAAACGCGCTCGTCTTCGTCGGCGTCACGCTGTTCTGGGCACTCGCGCGACGACGCGTTCCACCGGCAGATGGAATCGGGAATACGGGGGTCGTGCCGGGCTGGCGGACCCGCATCGCGGCCGCGGGAATGTTCGTGCTTGGACTGACCGTGGTCCTTCTGCCGGTTGCCGTCAGAAACAGCGCCGTGGGTGGAGGCTTCTATCTGACCACGTCGCAGTTCGGGCCGAACTTCTACATCGGGAACAACGCACGCGCAGATGGCACTTACTTGTCGCTGCGCTTCGGCAGAGGGTCGCCGGAGTACGAGCGCGAGGACGCGACCGCTCTGGCGGAAGAGGCGACGGGGCGGCCACTGTCGCCGCGCGAAGTCTCGAGCTATTGGACCGGGCGGGCGCTTGCGTTCGTCCGGTCGGAGCCTCTCGCCTGGTTGAAGCTGCTGGGCCGCAAGTTCGCGCTCCTGTGGAACCGGACCGAGATGCTCGACACCGAGAGCCAGGAGACCCACGCCGAATGGTCCACGCCGTTGCGGTTGTTAGGCCTGGCAGGTCACTTCGGCATTCTGGTGCCGCTCGCGCTTCTCGGTCTGATCCTGACGTGGCCCCTGCGCGATCGGCTGTGGGTCGTATACGGGATCTCGGCCGCGTATGCCGCGAGCGTGGTGATGTTCTACGTCTTTGCGCGCTACCGCTATCCGCTCGTTCCGTTTCTCATCCTCTTTGCCGCCGCGGGTCTCGTGGAGTTGCCGAGGCTGCTTCGCGTCGATGCGCGCACGCTGGCGCTCGCCGCCGCGGTGCTTGCGGCGGCCGTCTTCGTCAACCGGCCGATGCTCGATGCCGAGCTGATGCGAGCGATCACCGAACACAATCTCGGAGCCGCGCTGCAGACCGACAACAGGTTCGATGAAGCGATCGAGCACTATCGCCGCGCGGTCGCCTTGAAGGCCGATTACGCGCCCGCGTACAGCAACATGGGCGCAGCGCTGCGGGCGGAGGGGCGGCTCGCCGATGCGGTCACCGCCTACGAACACGCGCTGGCGATCCAGCCAGACGAGGGCGAGGCGCATTACAACCTCGCGAACGCTCTGCAGGATCAAGGCAAGTCGGGCGAAGCAATCGAGCATTTCCGCCAGGCCCTGCGGTTGACACCCGGTTCGGCGGACGCGCACAACAACCTGGGCATCGCGCTTGCCGCAATAGATCGATCCGGCGAGGCGGTCACGGAGTTTCGTGAAGCCGTGCGACTCGACCCCGACTCGTCCCGGGCACATCGGAACCTCGGCGACGCGCTCGCCGCGCAGGGGCAGCAGGCGGAGGCCATCGTTCATCTTCGCCGCGCGGTGGCGCTCGATCCTCGTGACGAAGAAGCCCAGTACGATCTGGGCAGCCTCCTCCTCGAGACTGGACTGTTCGCCGAAGCGGCAGACCGGTTCCGCGCGGCCCTGCAACTGATGCCAGATTCGCCCGAGGCCCACAACAACCTCGGCATCGCGCTCGCGTCGCTGGGGGAGAACAAGGAAGCCATCGATCACTTTGAGCAGGCGCTCCGGCTCCAGCCGTCCTTCGCCGACGCTCAGCAGAATCTCGCGAAGCTCCGCGGCGTCAGATAGTCGCGGTCCGGCGGGTCCGCGATGCGCGGGCCCTCAGCCGCACCGCGGAACCCGCCCTACGTACTTCGATCAGGCCGATCCGTACGTAGGGCGGGTCCCGCCACGCATGAGCAGCCATTGCGTCGCGGACCCGCCGAACCACCCTACATCCCGCCAGTATCGACAACCGCAACCATCCGTTACACTTACTGTTCGACCCCGACCAACCCAGGAGCCCAAATGGCCGTTACCTTCACTGTTAACGGAAAGTCCACGACTGTCGATGTCCCGGCGGACATGCCGCTGTTGTGGGTCGTCCGTGATGTCCTCAACCTGAAAGGCACCAAGTTCGGCTGCGGCGCCGGCCTGTGCGGCGCCTGCACGGTGCACCTCGATGGCCGCGCGGTCCGTTCCTGCCAGACGCCCGTCTCGACCGTCGCCGGCAAGCAGGTGACGACGCTCGAAGGGCTGTCGGCGGATGGCAAGCACCCGCTGCAGGTCGCGTGGCAGGAGATCGACGTGCCGCAGTGCGGCTACTGCCAGGCAGGCCAGATCATGTCGGCCGCCGCGCTGCTCGCGAAGACGCCGAAGCCGACCGACGCCGACATCGACACGGCGATGAACGGAAATCTGTGCCGCTGCGCGACGTACCTGCGCATCCGCGAAGCCATCCACAAGGCCGCCGCCATGTCGCCGGCGCAACGGCCCACCGAAACCGCCCGCGCGCAGGCCGCGCGTCAGGAATAGGAGGCGTCATGGATACGATGGTCATGAATCGCCGCTCGTTCCTCCGCGTCAGCGCGCTCGCCGGCGGCGGACTCCTCGCAGCGGTCTACTTCGAACCCGTGTCGGACCTGCTCGCGCAGGGCGGCGCCGCGCCGGCCTTCGTGCCGAACGCGTTCGTCACGATCGGCCCCGACGGCCTCGTCACGATCATGTCGAAGAACCCCGAGATCGGGCAGGGCATCAAGACCTCGCTGCCGATGATCATCGCCGACGAGCTCGACGTCGAGTGGAAGAACGTCCGCATCCAGCAGGCCGATCTCGACGAGACGAAATACGGACGCCAGAACGCGGGCGGCAGTACGGCGACGCCGACCAACTGGGAGCCGCTTCGCCAGGTGGGCGCGGCGGTGCGCGCGATGCTCGTCACCGCGGCCGCGCAGACGTGGGGCGTTCCCGACGCGCAGTGCTCGACGACCCCCGGCCGCGTCACGCACGCGGCGAGCAATCGCTCGCTCTCCTACGGCGAGCTGGCGGGAAGGGCCGCGACCCTGCCGGTGCCCGACATGAAGTCGCTGAAGCTGAAGAACGCGGCGGACTACAAGATCATCGGCAAGCCGATCGGCGGCGTCGACAACCCGAAGATCGTCACGGGCCAGCGGCTCTACGCGATCGACTTCACCCTTCCGGGCATGCTGTGGGCGGTCTATGAGAAGTGCCCGGTGTTCGCCGGCAAGGTGGCGAGCGCCAACCTCGATGTCGTCAAGGCGATGCCGGGCGTCCGCTACGCGTTCGTCGTCGACGGCACGAGCGACCTCCTGGGCCTGATGCCCGGCGTCGCGATTGTCGCGGACAGCTGGTGGCAGGCGCGTACGGCCCGGCAGAAACTGCAGGTCACGTGGAACGAAGGGCCCACCTCGCAGCAGAGCAGCGCGAAGTTCGCCGCCAGGGCGGAGGAGCTCTCGCAGCAGCCGCCGGTGTTCGCGCTGCGCGCGGACGGCGACGCGGAGGCGACGCTGCAGAAGGCGGACGTGAAGGTCGTCGAGGGCGCCTACGCGTTCCCGTTCATCGCGCACGCGCCGCTCGAGCCGCAGAACTGCACGGCGCAGTACAAGAACGGCAGGCTCGAGATCTGGGCGCCGACGCAGACGCCGGCGCAGGGGCGCGCGCTCGTGTCGTCCACGCTCGGCGTCAAGGAAGACGACATCACGGTCCACCTGCTCCGCACCGGTGGCGGCTTCGGCCGCCGCCTGACCAACGACTACATGGTCGAAGCGGCCGCCATCGCGAAGCAGATCGACGGTCAGCCGGTGAAGCTGCTCTGGACGCGCGAGGACGACTTCCATCACGACCACTATCGTCCCGGCGGCTGGCATTACCTGAAGGCCGGTCTCGACTCGTCCGGCACGGTCGTCGCGTGGCGCGATCACTACGTCACCTACGGCGAGGGCGAGAAGTTCGCGCCGCAGTGCCAGGTGCCGGCCACGGAATTCCCGGCGCGCTTCGTGCCGAACTTCGCGATGCGCGCGTCGCTGATGCCGCTCGGCGTGCCGACATGGGCGCTGCGCGCGCCGCGCAGCAACGCCTACTCATGGGTGTTCCAGTCGTTCATCGACGAGCTCGCGCACGCGGCGGGGAAGGATCCGGTGCAGTTCCGCATCGACCTGCTCAACGCCCAGCAACTGCCGCCGCCCGCCGAAGGCGCGGATGGCTTCGACCACACGCGTGCGCTCGGCGTGCTGAAGACGGTGGCCGAGCGGGCCGGCTGGGATAAGCGGGGCTCGCTGCCGAAGGGGCGCGGTTTCGGCGTCGCGTTCCAGTACGCGCACCGCGGCTACTTCGCCGAGGTCGCCGACGTCACCGTCGATGCGATGAACCGGGTGAAGGTCAACAAGGTATGGGTCGCGGCCGACATCGGCAGCCAGATCGTCAACCCGAGCATGGCGATCAACCAGTCGCAGGGCGCGGTCATCGACGGGCTGAGCCAGCTCATGGCGTACGAGATCACCATCGACGGCGGCAAGGTGGTGCAGAACAACTTCGACACCTACCAGCCGGTGCGCATCCGGCAGGCGCCGCCGGAGATTGACGTCCATTTCGTGCTGACGAACAACCCGCCGACGGGGCTCGGCGAACCGGCGCTGCCGCCGGTGCTGCCGGCGGTCAGCAACGCGATTTTCGCCGCGACCGGCAAGCGCATCCGGACGCTGCCGCTGTCGAAGAGCGGATTCCGCCTGGCGTAGAGGCCGGGCTTCGGCGCGCGGTGAGCGAAGCGAGGGTTCGGGGTCGGGATTCCACGGCGGATCCCGGACCCCGGATCCCGAATCTGAGTCCCCAACAAAATTGCTCGTGCGATCGCGATCGGCAACATAAATGTGTGCTGACGCGATCGCGCGGGTTTGCCGAAAGCATCTCATCCCCTCGCGTCGCCACATGAATGTTTGAGATCGATCACAGCACGACAAAAAAGTCGTGAACGCTTCGCGCTCTCGGGTCGTTTCCGCACGTTTCTCTAAGCTTTTCACGCACTTGCGCCGTCACCTGCTGGCACCTCGCTTGCTGAATTGCGCCCCGGCACGCCTTCCGCTTCATTTCCGGCGCCCGTGACTGGAGCACTCCTGCGGACGCCCCAACAGGTGACGCATGAACCAAGCTGATACCGCGTGGATGCTCTGTTCGACCGCCCTCGTGCTGCTGATGACGCCGATGCTGGCGTTCTTCTATGGCGGGCTGGTTCGCTCGAAGAATGCCCTGAACACGATGATGATGAGCTTCATCGCGCTCGGCTTCACGGGCATCATCTGGGCGGTCATCGCGTACTCGCTCGCGTTCAGCGGCACCAACAAGTGGATTGGTGACCTCTCGAACCTGTTCCTGAGAGGCGTGGGGCTGGAGCCGCTCGGCACCATTCCGCACATGCTCCACATGTCCTACCAGGCGACGTTTGCGATCATCACCGCCGCGCTCATCTCCGGCTCGATCGTCGAGCGGATGCGCTTCTCGGCCTATGTGCTGTTCATCTCGCTCTGGGGCATCCTCGTCTACGCACCGATCGCGCACTGGGTGTGGGGCGGCGGATGGCTGGCGCAGATGGGCGCGCTCGACTTCGCGGGCGGGACGGTGGTGCACGTGAACGCCGCGATGGCTGCCGTCGCCTGCGCCATCGCGGTCGGCAACCGCCGCGAATATCCATCCTCCTCGCTCCTGCCGCACAACGTGCCGTTCACGCTGCTCGGCGCGGGCGTGCTCTGGTTCGGGTGGTTCGGCTTCAACTCCGGCAGCGCGCTGGCCTCGAACGGCATCGCCGCCCTCGCGTTTACCGCGACGTTCCTTGCACCGGCGGCCACGCTCGTCGTCTGGACGTTCCTCGACTACATCCGCTCCGGCAAGCCGACGGCGGTGGGCGCGGCGACCGCGATTGTCGTGGGCCTGGTCGCGATTACGCCTGCATCCGGCTACGTCGGGCCGATGGACGCGATCTGGCTCGGCGGCTTCGCGGCGATCCCGAGCTACCTGATGCTGCAGTTTCGCGCGAAGACGAACTTCGACGACTCGCTCGACGTGTTCGCGGCGCACGGGGTTGGTGGAACGGTCGGCGCGCTGCTGACCGGCGTCTTCGCGCAGAAGGCGCTCAACGGCGTCCAGGACGGGCTGCTCTATGGCAATCCCGGCCAACTCGGGATCCAGGCCGTCGCCGTGGCCGGTGCCGCCGTCTACAGCTTCGTCGTGAGCTTCATCCTCGTGAAGATCGTCGGCCTCGTCATCGCGCTGCGCCCCTCGTCCGAAGACGAGATGACCGGCCTCGACGTCAGCCAGCACGGCGAGGAAGCCTACCTGCACGCGGAGTCGTCTTCGACGAGGATGATGGCCTAGGACGGATCACCACGATGGCCGCTTCGCGCCATGCACGGAGCCCACGAAGTAAATAAGATTGCTTCGTGGTCTTCGTGGTTGCCGTAAGGCCTTCGTGGTTACCGTGAGGCCTCCGTGGTAACCCCGTCGTTCAACGGGTTGCGGGTCCTCACGCTGGAGAGCCGGCGCAGCAGCGAGATGGCTGCGCTGGTGTCCAACTACGGCGGGCAGCCGCTGTCCGCGCCCGCCCTTCGCGAAGTCCCGCTCGACACCAACACCGAGGCGTTCGCATTCATCGACTCGCTGCTTCGCCATGAATTCGACCTCGTCATCCTGCTGACCGGTGTCGGCACCCGGGCGTTGCTGGCGGTTGTCGATCGGCGCGGTCTGCGCTCCGCGTTCCTCGCGGCGCTCGGCAGCACCAGGATCGCCGCGCGCGGGCCGAAGCCGGTGGCCGTGCTGCGCGAGCTTGGACTGACGCCCTGGGTCGTCGCGCCCGAGCCGAACACGTGGAAGGAGCTGATCGCCGCCCTCGACGCGAAGGCGGCGGAGCTCACGCTGCGCGGCGCGCGCGTTGCGGTCCAGGAATACGGCACGTCGAACGCGCAGCTGCTCGACGGCCTGCGCGAACGCGGGGCCGGCGTCGTCAGCGTGCCGGTCTACCGGTATGCATTGCCGGACGACCTCGGGCCGCTCGAGGCGGCGGTGCGCGCGGTCGCCGGACGCGACCTCGACGTGGTCCTCTTCACGACGGCAACGCAGGTCGTCCATCTCCTGGACGTCGCGCGCCGGATGAATGTCGAGCCAGCTGTGCGGCAGGGGCTGGCGGCGATGGCCGTCGCGTCGATTGGCCCGACGACCTCCGAGGAGCTGCGCGAGCAGGGGATCGCCATCGACATCGAAGCGAGTCATCCAAAGATGGGTTTCCTCGTCAGGGACGCGGCGGAGCGGGCCGCCGGTGTCCTCCGTACAAAAGGCGGCGGCGCGGCGGTAGGATGAAGGCATGGCCGAAGCACTACGGACGAAAACGGATCTGCGGGAACTGCTCAAGGACGCGGCGCTCTTCAAGGAAGCGGCATACATCGGCGGGGCGTGGGTGTCGGACGGACCGGCGCTCGCCGTACGCAACCCCGCGAACGGCGAGGTGATTGGCAACATTCCGGACGTGGGCGCCGAAGGGACGCGACGCGCGATCGACGCTGCCAACGCGGCGCTGCCGCAGTGGCGTGCGCTGCCAGCCGCGAAGCGCAGCGCGCTGCTCGAGGCGTGGTTCGACGCCATCAACCAGCACACCGACGACCTCGCGAAAATCCTGACCGTCGAGCAGGGGAAGCCGCTCGCCGAATCGCGCGGCGAAATCATGTACGGCGCCGGCTTCGTGAAATGGTTCGCCGAGGAAGGGAAGCGCGTCTACGGCGAAACCGTCCCGTCGCCGACGGCCGATCGCCGCATCATCGTGCTCAAGGAAGCCGTCGGCGTGTGCGCGGCCATCACGCCGTGGAATTTCCCGAACGCGATGATCACGCGGAAGATCGCCCCGGCGCTGGCCGCCGGCTGCACGATCGTCCTCAAGCCGTCCGAGCTGACGCCCTACTCGGCGCTCGCGCTGGCCGTGCTCGCCGAGCGTGCCGGGTTCCCCAAGGGGGTCATCAACATCGTCACCGGTCAGCCCGGCCCCATTGGCGAGGCGCTGACCTCCAGCGACGTCGTCCGCAAGCTGTCGTTCACCGGCTCGACGCGCGTCGGACGCTACCTGATGGAGAAATCCGCGGGCACGCTCAAGCGCCTGAGCATGGAGCTCGGGGGGAACGCGCCGTTCATCATCTTCGACGATGCGGATATGGACCGCGCAATGAAGGGCGTGATGGCCAGTAAGTTCCGCAACGCGGGGCAGACGTGCGTCTCGGCGAACCGGATTCTCGTGCGCGACGCGATCTACGACGAGTTCGCGTCGAAGCTGACGAAGAAGGTGTCCGGCCTCGTCGTCGGCGAAGGCCTGCAGGAAAACGCGACTGTCGGTCCGCTGATCAACGACGCTGCGACCGAGAAGGTGCTCGGCCACATCGAGGACGCGCGCACGCGCGGCGCGGTCGCGACCGTCGGCGGCGGCTCGCACGCGCTCGGCGGGCACTTCGTGGCGCCGACCGTGCTGACGGGGATGAAGACGGGGATGCGCATCGGGGCGGAGGAGACGTTCGGACCGGTTGCGCCGCTCTTCCGCTTCAAGGACGAAGACGAGGCGATCGAGCTGGCCAACAGCACGCCGTTCGGGCTGGCGGCGTACTTCTACACGGAGAACATCCGCCGCGCGTGGCGCGTCGCCGAACGGCTGGAGTTCGGCATGGTGGGCCTCAACACCGGGAGCGTCTCCGTCGAGATGGCGCCGTTCGGCGGCATCAAGCAGTCAGGCTTCGGCAGGGAAGGGTCTCACTTCGGGATCGACGAGTACCTGCAAGTGAAGGCGTTCCACATGGGGGACATTACATAACCACGAAGGACACGAAGAGCACGAAGAAACCAAATTATATTTCCTTCGCGACCTTCGCGACCTTCGTGGTTTCATGACCGTATGCCGACTTCAGACGAACTCCTCGAGCTCGCGGAGCAGTGCGCGAAGAAACTCGATCTCGATGGCAAGGTGCGGCACGTGCCGTCGTTCTCCGACGCCGAGGACCAGTGCGAGAACGAGTACGAGGAGCTGCTGGAAGCCATCCACGATGACGAGCTCTTCGAGGCGGTGGATCTCCAGCGCCAGGAGACGCTGGTCGAGCAGATCGCGGCGGCGCTCCCGGAAGACAAGCGCATGATGATCGTCGAGCTGGCCGACAACTACGCGCGGCACATCTGGCTGCAGCAGGAAGGCGCGTATCATCTCGGCCTCGCCGTGGGCCGCCGGCTCCGGCTTCGCCGCGAACAGTAGCGTCCGCTTCAAATGGCCGATGGTGGGGTCCGGCTTTAGCCGGACCTGCCTGGGGGACCGTCAGGGTCCGCTTTCAGGCGGATCTCCTGAATCCCTCCCAGTGAAAACTCCGTGATGTGTTCGGCGATCTTGTCGATGGGGCCGGGGACCGCATCCGGGGCATTGACCAGCTGCGCGACCGCCCGGGACCACAGCATGCTGTTGAACTGGGACGTGACGCTGAGCGCGCATCGCATCGCCCGCGGATCGTCCGGTGCGCAGCCAATCAGCTCGGCGATCGTGCGGCACAAGTACGCCATGCGCGGTTGCAGCACATCCTCGGCCACCATGGCCAGCGCGGGTGACGGGTCGGACATCTCGCGCAGCATCAGCTGGTGAATCCACGTTTCGTGGTGGGTGCCGAGCAGTCGATCGGCGAAGACGGCCACGTACGCGCGGATCCGTTCGCGCGGCGGCAGGTCGCGCCCGGCGGCACGCGCTGCGTCCGTCGTTGCCTGCATCGTTTCGATCGCCATGCGCATGACCGCGTGGTAGAGGCCGTCCTTGCCGCCGAAGTGATAGTTCACGGCGGCGACGTTGGCGTGCGCCTTCTGGCAGATGTCGCGCACGGTGACCCGGGCGAAGCCCCGCTCGGCGAACAGCCGCGCGGCGGCGTCGAGCAGGCGCGCGCGGGTCTCGAGATCCTCCCTCGACTTCGCTCGGGTCGGCGCCTGGCGTGCGGTCGCGTGGTGTTGGGCCATGGGTCAGAGCGTTCGCTTGAAGAGCGACGTGGCCGCGGTCATCGCGACCGCCGAGAACGCGACGAGGTACAGCAGGTCGCCCGTAATCGCGTCGATGCCGGTGTTCTTCAGCAGCAGGCTTTTGAACCCGTGCACGGCGTAGGTGAACGGGTCGACCTTCGCAATCACCTGCATCCAGTCGGGGAAGCCCTGCTGCGGATACACGGCGCCGCTCGGGAAGTAGAGCACCGTGTTGAGCACGCCGAAGATCGCGCGCGGCATCAGCGGGTCGCTCACGCGCACCATGATGAGGAACATCATGCTGATCAGCGCGAAGGCGGTGACCACGATCAGGACGATCAGCCGTAAGAAGCGCAGCGGATCGAGCGGACTCGGCACGCCGGCGATGATCGACCCGATGATCGCGATGGTGCAGCCGGCAAGCACCGCCTTGATCGTCCCCGAAACGTTGAAGCCCGCGATCAGCTCCAGCTTGCTGATCGGCGTCACGAGATACCCCTCGTGCAGGCCGCGTGCCTTGTCGTCGATGAAGATGATGCCGCCGCCGATCATCACCATCATGAAGATCGACATGACCACGATCCCCGGCAGCAGGTACTGGATGTAGGGGACGTACGGATACACCTCGACGACGTCGAGCGTGGCCTTCGCCGGCACGCGCGCGACCGTCGGCGGCTCGTTGTAGGCGAGCAGCATCGAGTTCAGCGTCCCGGCTAGCGCGCCGGCGACGACGTTGTCGGTGTTGTCCTCGATCAGCGCGACGCGTGGCTGGTTCTTGACCAGCACGCGCCGCGAGAACTCCGGCGGAATCGTCAGCACGCCGTTGACGCGGCCGTTGCGCAGGTCGTTCACCGCCTGTCCCTCGTCCGCGTAATCGATCAGATCGATCGTCCGCGCGCCCGCGGACGCCGCCTGCGCCAGCTCGCGGATCTTCACCGCCGGCAGCCCGTGGTCCTGGTCGACGACCGCCACCCGCAGGTGCTTCACGTTTCCGCCGAAGGCGTAGCCGAGGATGACGAGCTGGACGAGCGGAAAGATCATCGAGACGACGATCAGGATGGGGCTGCGGCGGAACCGCCGCAGCTCGCGTTCGACGATGGCCCACATGCGTGACATGGCTATCGCCCTCCCGGTCGCCGCAGCATGAACGGTGAATCCATCACGGAAGCCTCCTGCAGCGCGTCGCGCAGCTCGTGCCCGGTGTAATGGACGAATACGTCGTCGAGCGTCGTGCTCTGCACGGAAAGGGAGTGGACGGTGACGTGCGCCGCCGCGGCCGCGTCCATCATCGCCAGCGTTGTGCCGGGGCCGTTGCTGGACGAAATCCGGTAGACGTTGCCCTGGCCGTCCACCTTGTCGACGAAGGGAAGCGTCGCGAGCCGCGCGTTCCAGTCTGGCGGCGCGTTCTGGAAGCTCGCCTCGAGCACGTTCTTGCCCGGAATCGACGCCTTGAGCGTGAGCGGCGAGTCGAGCGCGACGAGCTTGCCGTGATCGACGATCGCGATGCGGTCGCACAGCTTGTCCGCTTCGTCCATGTAGTGCGTCGTGATGAGCACCGTCAGGTTGCGCTGCGACTTGATGCGCTGCAGCATCTCCCACACGGCGGTGCGGGAGACGGGATCGAGGCCCGTCGTCGGTTCGTCGAGGAAGAAGACGCGCGGCTCGTGGACGAGGCCGCGCGCAATCTCGACGCGGCGGCGCATGCCGCCCGACAGGTTCTTCACCTGCTTGTCCTTCCACTGCAGGAGCTCGACCGACTCGAGGAGCTGCGGGATCAGCTTCTGCCGCTTCTCGCGTGGGACGCCATAGAGCTTGGCGTAGATCAGCAGGTTCTCCTCGACGCTCAGCTCGAGGTCGCTCGTCATCGCCTGCGGGATCACGCCGATGGAATGCCGCACGCCGTCGGCCTGCCGGCTCACGTCGAAGCCGTTGACGAGCGCCGTTCCCGAGGTCGGCGGCAGCAGCGTGACCAGCATCCGGATCAGGGTCGACTTCCCCGCGCCATTCGGGCCGAGCAGCCCGAAGATCTCGCCCTCGGCCACGGCAAATGAAATCCCGTTGACGGCGGTGAACTCGCCGAATTTCTTGACGATCGACCGGACATCGATGGCGTTCACTGGCCGGGCCTGCTCATGGCGCGGGCAGCAGGACGTATGCGGTCATGCCGACCGCGAGGCGGCGGTCGCTGTTGTCGACGCGCAGGCGGACCTCGAACGTCTTGATGTCGCGCTTGGTGCGGCTCACGTCGCGCTGCGTGGCGAAGTCCGCGTCCACGCTGCGGTAGACGACCGTTCCCGGCATTTCGGTGCCGGAGGGGAGCCGGACCGTGAGCTGGTCGCCGATGCGGACCCTCTCGATGTACGTCTCCTCGATGTCGGCGCGGATCCAGAGGCTGTCGGGATCGATCAGCGTCGCGATCGGTTGGCCGGTCGCGACCATCTCGCCCTGCCGCGCCGCGCGCACCACCACCACGCCGTCGATCGGCGCGGTCACGTCGGCGTAACC
>DATNCQ010000066.1:0-16303 GCA_035571515.1 Vicinamibacterales bacterium | reverse complement strand
TGAGCGGGGCGTTCGGCGGCATGAAGACCGAATTGTCGGCGTAGAGCGACAGGATCTTGTCGACGTCCTTGGCGTTGAACGCCGCGGTCAGATCCGCGCTGGCTTGGCGGATCGCGCTCATGTCGGTCTGGGTGAACTGCTGTTCCTGCGGCCCGCTGCACGCGCCGGTGGTCAGGGCCAGCGCCAGCGCGGCGATGGAGAGTGTCCTTCGCATGTCCTATTCCTGATGAAGAAATCCTGACGAAAGCGAACCTCGATCTTGGTGCAAGCGCTGGAACTCTGTCAATCGGCCGGTGACGAAGTCCGCCGTTTCGCTCTATAATCCGCGCGAGGCGCCGCATCGGCCGTGCCGTCGCCGGCGCTTCAGGGAGCGATGACCTTTTCGTGGGCAAACTGAAGATCATCGTGCTGTACGATCGGTGGGAGCCACCCGAGGAGCCCGCCGCGACGGCGGGAGACAAGGCGCCGCTCACCCGGACGCTGGACAAAAAGGAAGTCGAGGACGAGGTCGCCGAGGCGCTCGCCAAGCTCGGACACGAGCCGAGCCTGCACGTCCTCGACGGATCGACGAAGAGCCTCCACGCCCTCGCGCGGCTCGACGGCGATCTGGTCTTCAACCTCGCCGAGTCGTTCGCCGGAAACGACACCGCCGATTACTGCATCGCCGCCTATCTCGAGCTCGTCTCGCGCCGCTTCACCGGCGCCGGGTCCCACGGCCTCCTCTACGCCCAGGACAAGGCGGTGGCGAAGAAGATCCTGGAATTCCACGGTATCCACACCCCGGTCTTCGCCCGGTCGTTCCGCGGCCGGCTCGATTTCTCCCACGACCTCGAGTTCCCCGTGATCGTCAAGCCGGCGCGCGAGGACGGCTCGATCGGCATCGAGTTCAGCGCGGTGGTGAACTCGATCCGCGAGCTGATGGAGCGGATGGACTGGCTCCACGCCAACTTCGATTCGCCGGTCCTGATCGAGGAGTACATCGAAGGGCGCGAGATGTATGTCGGCGTCATCGGCAACGACAAGGCCGAGGCGCTTCCTGTCGTCGAACTCGATCTGTCGAAGCTGCCGGACGGCACGCCGCGCATCGCCGCCGCGGAAGTGAAATGGGGAAAGGGAACGAAAGCGTATCGCGATACCAAATCGGCGATTGCCACCGACCTCCCCGAGGAGACCGTCGCCGTCCTGCAGCAGACGGCGGTCGCGGCCTACCAGGCGCTGGAGCTGCGTGATTACGGGCGCGTCGACATGCGGTTGCAGCCGGATGGCCTCGTGCACGTGATAGAAGTCAATCCGAACCCATGGCTGAGCTCGCGGGCCGAATTCGCCATGGCGGCCCGAAAGTCGGGACGGACCTACCCGCAACTCATAGCGGAAATTGTCGAGCTAAGCACTTCACGCGTCTGATCCTCGCGGAACCGTCTTAAAAGCTTGTCCGGCAGGCTTTAACAGGCCGTACCCGGGGGGTTGCAGCACCCCCGTTGCCCAATCGACAACCCTGCAGCCAAGGGTCGATTTCGGCGGCTGAAGTGCCAAAAATGCCCATTTTTCTGGCGTTTTTCGTTGTGATGCTCGGTCATGTGGGCTATACTCGTGGGTGCAGTTCCCGGCCGAAAGGCCGGTCCTTCCCACTCTTCTTCCTGCTACGGGGGAAACGTGACATTCCAGGTCGGCGACAAGGTCATCTACCCGAACCATGGGCTCGGTATCGTTGAACGCATCGAAGAAAAAACTATTCTTGGAACAACCTGCGGATTCTTTCACCTGCGCATCGTGTCGAACGACACGACCGTGCTGGTCCCCGTCGCCAACGTCGACGGCGTCGGCCTTCGCAAGGCCATCACCGACGAGGAGGTCGAGCGTCTGTTCATCCTCCTGAGCGACGGCAAAATCGACAATCACCAGAACTGGAAGGGCCGTTTCAAGGACAACTCGGACAAGATGCGCACGGGGTCGATCTACGACATGGCCGACGTGCTCAAGAGCCTCACCTTCCTGAGCAAGTCGAAGAGCCTGTCGTTCCGCGAGAAGCGGATGCTCGATCGCGCCAAGGCGCTGATCATCTCCGAGATCTCCGAGGTTATCCGCGAGAAAGCGCTCGCCGTCGAGGAACGGGTCGACCAGGCGCTGGAGAAGTGTTTCGTCGTCAAGGCGCGCAACATGGCGCGCACCGCGTCGCGTACGAAGATCACCAAGACGATCAAGGCCGTGCCGGTGGTTGCCGTCCAGAGACGGCCAGCCGCTCGCGCCTCCTAGCTCGTCACGTCGTCGCCAGTTGTTTCCACCTTCTTCGCCACCCGGGCGGGACCTTCCGCCCGGGAATTTTTTTGTACTATCGCGGGCATTGGCCGTCTTCCGTTCCGTCCTCACCTACGTCGCGTCGCTGGCCTACATCGTTCTCGTCGGGCCTGTAGGACTCCTCGTCGCGATCGTCTTCCGCTGGAAGCGCGGGCTCTACGCGCTCGGGCACGGGGGGACCTCGCTGGCCCTGGGGCTCGCGGGCATCCGCTACCGGGTGACGGGACGCGAGCACCTGCCGCCTGGCGCGGCCGTCTTCTGCTCGAACCACGAGAGCAACGTCGACCCGCCCGTGCTGTTCCGCTCGCTGCATCCGCAGCTGCACATTCTCTACAAGGCCGAGCTTCACAAGTTTCCCATCATGGGGACCGCCTTCGACGTCGGCGGCTTCGTCGCGGTGGAGCGTGACAACCGCGAGCGCGCGATGGCGTCGATCGGCCGTGGCGCCGCCTCGCTGCGCGCGGGCAACTCGTTCCTCATCTTCCCCGAGGGCACGCGGAGCCGCACCGGCGACCTGCTGCCGTTCAAGAAGGGCGGCTTCATCATGGCCATCCAGGCGCAGGTCCCCATCGTCCCGGTGGCGGTCCAGGGCGGCCGCGCCGCGATGCGGAAGGGGAGCGCCATCGTCCGTCCGGTCCGCGTGAGCGTCAGAATCGGAGAGCCCATTCCGACCAGAGGGCTGACGGTGGAGGACCGTGACAACCTCATCGAACGTGTCCGCAGTTCTATTCGCGCCTTGTTGGACCAGGGACCGCTCTGGACGTAGACTGGGCTACGCCAAGCCCTGCTGTGCCCGAACCATGCGTCGTTGCTGCCTTGCGCTGATAGCGCTCGTTTCGCTCGCGGCGACGCCCGGTGCGCAGTCTCCGCCGCCCGATGCACGGCCGCAGCCATCTCTCATCCGATTCGACATCCATCCGACGGCCGATGGCAGCGCGGTGCAGGACCTGACCGCCGCCGATCTCGATCTGCTCGAGGACGGCACGCCGCAGAAGATCGAGGCGCTCACGCACGCTGCCGGTCCCGCGCGCTCGTTCGTCGTGTTCCTCGACACGCCGCACATGCGCTTTGAGGGCGCGCGCGACGTGCGCGTGGCGCTCGTGCGCTTCCTCGACCGGCTGCTCGACGAAGACGACGTGGTGGGCGTGATGACGCCGGAGATGACGCCGGCCGACATCCACTTCGGGCCGAAGGAATCGATCATCCCCGCGATCATGCAGGACGAGACGTTCTGGGAGCGCGCGCGCGTCGGGTCGCGCGATCCGAAAGAGGACCGCTACGCGCAGTGCTTCCCCGCCAACGAGTATCGCGACGTCGCGAGCGAGATGCAGGAGCGGCACCGCGAGCACGGGACGCTCGACGCGTTCTCGCGTCTCGTCGATTTCCTCTCGACGCGCGACACGCGGACCGCGGTCATCACGCTGACCGACGGCTGGCGGCTGTTCGGGGCGAGTGGCCGCCTGAGCGGCAACATCAGCAGCAGCCGGCCGGGCGGCTTCGGAGGGTTCGGCGGCGGCGGAGGAGGGCGCGGACGCGGCGGGTTCCCTGGCGGCGGCGGATTTCCGCGCGGGGGCGGCGGACAGGGCGGCACGAACCCGCCCCAGGGCGGCGGGGACGACGGCGGCCGGGAGGTGACGGCCGTGTCGCGAACGGAGTGCGAGGCCGACAGGCTGGCGCTGGCGGGGCTGGACGATTCGCGGCGGCTCGATCGCATCGCCGACGCCGCCAATCGTGCGATGACGGCGTTCTACACGATCTACGCGCGGGCGATCGCCGCGGAGCAGACGCCCAACGGCCGGCCGCCGGCCGTGGTCGCAAACCAGGAGCAGGACCCGGCATCCAGGATGGACGCCATGCGGCAGCTCGCGGTGAACACCGACGGCATGGCCATCATGACGACCGCCGCGCTCGACGGCGGGCTCACTCGCATCGCCGCCGACATGACCGCCTACGACGTGGTCACCTACCGCTCGACCAACAACCGGCTCGACGGGAAGTTCCGGACGGTGACCGTCCGCTCGCTGCGGCCTGGTGTCACCGTTCGCACGCGCCGTGGCTACCGGGGCGCCAGCGTGGACGACGTGCTCAGCGGCGGCTCGTCCACGGCTGTCGATTCCGCGTTCGGATCCGTGGCCGCCGTCAGCCCGCGCGCCAACTTCAGGGTGCGCACGGCGATGGCGCGCGCCGGAGAAGCGTCGGACGCGACGCTGTGGGTGATCGGGGAGCTCGATTACCGCGCCCGCCGCGAGGTGACGTGGACGGCCGGCGCGGTCGCCGACATCACGCTGGTCGGAGCCGACGGACAGGAAGTGCTCGCGAGGAGCGTGGACGTCGCCGCCAACGCGCTCTCGTTCACCATGCGCGCGCCCGAGACGGGCGGCCTCCCGCCGGGCGAGTATGCGGTCCGCGTGCGGCTTCGCCCGAACAACCAGGATGGTCTTCCGGTCGCCGACACCGCGCGCGTCGTGGTGCCGAGGACGCTGCCGGCGCTCGGCGACAGCCTGCTGTGGCGGCGCGGCACGTCAACGGGCCCGCAATACGTCATCACCGCCGACCCGCGGTTTCAGCACAGCGATCGCATCCGCGTGGAGATTCCCACCCGCGCTGCGGGCACGCCGGGCGGACGGATGCTCGATCGATTCGGCAAGCCGAACCAGGTTCCGGTCACGGTCACCGAACGGCAGGACGCGTCGAACGAATTCCGGTGGATTGTCGCGGAGGCGGTGCTGGCGCCGCTGGCGCCCGGCGATTACGCGATCGAGGTCACGCTCGGCGACGCGAAGCAGGTGACCGCGTTCCAGCTGGTGCCGTAGGCGGACCTAAAGGTCCGCCTCTACGTCCGAGGCGGCCATTAAGGTCCGCCTCTACGTCCGATTTCGAGGTGAACGTAGAGGCGGACCTTTAGACCCGCCTTCCTTAGGTGGCGCCGACGGAGAAGGTCATGCTCCACGGCCTGATCGGCGCGCCGTCGAACGTCTTCACCCCGTCGAGCAGTTCGATCTTGATCGTGCGGAACGGCTCGAGCGGCTTCGAGAGCTTCAGCACGACCGCGTGCGAACCCGCGTCGTAGGTCGCCTGCACCTCCATCGTCCCTTCGGGCGGAGCCCCGCCGACGTAGCTGAAACGGAAATGCCCGTTCAGCGTCGGCGGGTCGATGCCGCGCGAGAACTGCACGCGGATGGGCGCCGTCGATGACACGTTGGTCTCGCCATCGGTCGGCGAGCTGAAGACGATTTCGCCGGGCTCTTTCGGTGGCGGCGGCGCCTGTTCCACCACGACGCGCGTCGCGGGCGCCTGCGAGGGAACGATCGTCTTCGCTTCGAGCAGCACGAGGCCGCGCTCGCGCTTGACGACCCCGCTCACCTGCAGCCAGTGGCTCGTGTCCACCCGCGCGTCGACGTTGAGGTCGAACCCCTTGCCCTTCGGCCGCAGTCCCGTCACCCACACCGCCCCCTCGGTGTTGCGCAGCACGAAGTCGTACTTGTCCTTCGCTGGAGCCGCCGGGACGTCGCCAAACAGGTTGCGGCCGCCGAACTGGCCGGTGACCGACACCGACTGGCCGTCGAACTTCCACGGCTCGAGGGCAATGAGGCGCAGCGTCGGCGTCGACTCCGGTCCGGCCGTCGCGACGCTGGTGATGTTGAGGAGCAGCTCTTCGCCCGGCTGCGGCCAGTGATCCTGATCGGGTTTGTTCTCGTAGCGTCCGAGCCGCGGGTCGGATGCCGTCAAGCGGCCGACGTCGTAGAGCTGCGCGCGCACCTCGACGGGTCCGCTCACGGTGCTCACGTCGGTGAGCATTACCTGCATCTCGCTGTCGCCGGCTCGCAGCGAGACGCGCCGGCCGTTCTCCACGAACTCGCCGCGGAGCACGACGTTCTGCAGGTGGAAGTAGCCCGGGAAGCGGCGCAGGGCGTCGATGGTCGTGAGGTGGCGCCCTGAACTCTGCGCGAGAGCAGGTGAGGACCACGAAGGCGCGAAGATCCCGAAGAGCGCAACAGCCCAGAGGCCTCTTCGCGTCCTTCGTCCCTTCGTGGTTATCCCCACCTCATCATTCTACTTTGCGCATCGCCGTGCGGGCGACGATAACGGCGAGCGCCAGGAAGAGGAGCGCGGTCGCGACCTGCCCCGATACCCCGTCGGAGTGAAGGGCCGTCAGGCCGTTGCCGACAGCCTGGAACATCCCGATGCTCCCGGTTCCGACGAGAACCGCGAACAGGATGCCGGCCAGCGAGCCGCCGGCAATCAGGCCCGAGCTGAACAGGGTGCCGGAGCTGAGTTCGGATTCCTCGGCTTTCCCGGTTCTCGCCTCGACCCACGCGCGCACCAGGCCGCCGGCGAAGATCGGCGCCGTGGTCGCAATCGGCAGGTAGGACCCGACCGCGAACGACAGCGAGCGGATACCGCACAATTCGAGCGCGACCGACAGGAACACGCCGATCAGCACGAGCCCCCACGGCAGGTTCTGGTTGAGCAACCCCTTGATGATGGTCGCCATCAGCGTCGCCTGCGGCGCCGCCAGGTTTTCGGACCCGATGCCGCCAAGGTTGTTGTGCAGGTAGAGCAGCGTCAGGCCGATGACCGACGCCGATGCGATGACGCCAATCACGAGGCCGATCTGCTGATAGAGCGGGGTGGCGCCGACGATGAATCCCGTTTTCAGGTCCTGCGAGGTGTTGCCGGCGTTTGCCGCGGCGATGCAGACGATGGCGCCGACGCCAATCGCGATTGGCGAATACATGTCGCCGGTCCATCCGAGCGCCACAAACAGCAGGCACGTCAGGATCAGGGTTGCGATCGTCATGCCGGAGATGGGGTTGGACGAAGTGCCGATCAGCCCGGTGATGCGCGACGAGACCGTCGCGAAGAAGAAGCCGAAGATCAGGATCAGGACCGCTGCGAGCGGGTTGCCGTAGGTCGGCAGCGTCGGGACGACGGCGAGGAAGACACCCAGCAGCAGCGATCCGCCAATCACCACCGTCATCGGGATGTCACGCTCGGTGCGGATCTGTCCCGCCCCGCCGGCACCCTTGGCGAAGTCGCGCATCCCTTCACGAGCCGACGAAATGATCGTCGGAATCGTCCGCCCGAGCGTAATCAGGCCCGATGCGAGCACCGCGCCCGCGCCGATGTAGCGGATATACGCGCTCCATAACTGCGTCGGGCTCATCTGCGAGATGAGGAAGGGCTGGCCCGTCGCCGGGTTGTTCGCGTAGTTGGGATGGATCGGTGGAAACGGGACCGTGATGAACGAGCCGAGGATCGAGAGCAGCGGCAAGAGCACCAGCCACGACAGCACGCCGCCGGCGAACATCGTCCCGGCAATCCTCGGTCCGATCACATAGCCGACGCCGAGGTACTCGGGCGAGACGTCCACATTGAGGGTCGCGTTCGGGAACTGGCTCGTGCGCGGCATCGAGTAGCCCATGTCGGTGCGGAACACGTTGAAGATCCACGAGAGCGCCTTCCAGAGCGCGCCCACGCCGACGCCCGCGAAGACGAGCGACGCGAGCTTGCCGCCGCGTTCGCCCGCGACGAGCACCTCGGCACAGGCCGTGCCTTCGGGGTAGGGCAGCACGCCGTGTTCCTTGACGATGAGCGCACGGCGCAGCGGCACCATCATCAGCACGCCGAGGATGCCGCCCGCGAACGTCAGCATCGTGATCTGGACGTAGTTGAAATAGCGGGGACCATCGGGCGTCAGGAAGATCAACGCCGGCACGGTGAACACCACGCCGCCGGCAATCGATTCGCCCGCCGAGCCGATCGTCTGCACGATGTTGTTCTCGAGGATGGTGGATCCGCCAAGCTTCTTCAGCACCGAGATCGCGAGCACCGCGATCGGGATCGATGCGGCGACGGTGAGGCCCGCGCGCAGGCCGAGATAGACGGTCGAGGCGCCGAACAGCAGTCCGAACAGCGATCCGAGAATCACCGCGCGCGCGGTGAACTCCGCGGGCGACTGCGACGCGCTGACGTACGGTTGAAACGTCGTGCGCTCGGGGCCCGTAACTGGCGGCTTGAGCTGCGGATGTGCCATGGCGCGTGATGGTAGCATTGAACCTTGTGAATCGGCCGAACAAGAGGAGGCAAGCGCCCGATCAAGTTTCCGAGCTCACCACCAACCGGTTGTCGATCTACCTCCGCTGTCTCAACGAGCTCGACGCAAGCGGCGTCCTGACGATCTCCTCGCAGGGGCTTGCCGAGCAGTTCCATCTCAACGCCGCGCAGATTCGCAAGGACCTCGCCTACTTCGGCGAGTTCGGCGTGCGCGGCGTTGGTTACTACGTCAAGGAGCTGCGGCGGCACCTGCGGCAGATCCTCGGCCTCGATCGCCGGCTGCGCGTCGCCATCGTCGGCGCCGGCAACCTCGGGCTCGCGCTCGCGGATTACCCCGGCTTCCGCCAGGAAGGCTTCGAGATTGCGGCGCTCTTCGACGCGGCGAGCGAGAAGGTCGGGCACGAGTCGCGCGGCGGCGTGCCGATCTACGACATCAAGGAACTGAAGCGCATCGCGCGGCGCGAGCGGCTCGACATCGCCGTCATCGCGGTGCCGGCGCCGCACGCGCAGGCGGTCGTCGATCAGGTCGTCACCGCCGGCATCAAGGGGATCCTCAACTTTTCGCCAGGCGCGCTGCACGTGCCCGATGACGTGAAGCTGAAGAGCGTGGACTTCACCGTCTCGCTCGAGAGCCTGTCGTTCTACCTCGCCCAGGGTGAAAACGGTGGCTAGGCAAAGTGGAAAAGTGGAAAAGGAGAGAAGTGGAAAAGTAAGTGGGAAAGTGAAGAAGTGGAAAAGTGGAAAAGTAAGTGAAAAAGTGAAGTTGTCGCACGTCGACGAGCGCGGTCGCGTCAAGATGGTCGACGTCGGCGCCAAGGCCGTCACCGCCCGCGAGGCCGTCGCGCGCGGCTCGATCGCGATGAGCGCCGGGGCATTGCAATTGATCCGGCGCGGCGAGGTCGCCAAGGGCGATCCGCTGCAGGCGGCGCGCCTCGCCGGGATCCTCGCCGCCAAGCAGACCTCGTCGCTGATTCCGCTCTGCCATCCGCTTCCGTTGTCGCACGTCGGGATCGAGTTGACGCCCACGAGAAACGGCTACGCCATCGAGGCGCGCGTGCGGACGACGGCGCAGACCGGCGTCGAAATGGAGGCGCTGACGGCGGTCTCGGTGGCGGCGCTCACGATCTACGACATGGTGAAAGCCGTCGACAAGGGGATGGTGATCGGCGAGATTCGGCTCGTCGAAAAGACCGGCGGCAAGTCGGGGCATTACGTCCGGCGTGGCGGCTGAGCCGCGATGCGCGTCCTGATCGCGATTCACCACCGCGTCGACGCATGGACGATTGACGACGCGCACGTCGACGACCTCCGCAGGCGCTTTCCTCACATCACCTTTCTGCATTCCCGCACCCGCGAGTCCGATCTGGAACTGGCCGAAGGGGCCGACGTGGTGTTCGCCATCGCGCTGAGCGCGGACGCCGTCGCGCAGGCTCCGCGGCTGCGATGGCTGCACTGTTCCGGCCACGCGGTCGGCCACTTTCCGCTGGCGGACCTCGCGGCGCGCGGCGTCGTCGTCACCAACTCGCGCGGCATCCAGTCGGTGCCGATCGCCGAGCACGTGATGGCGTGCCTCCTGGCGCTCGCGCGCCGGCTGCCGCAGGCGCTGCGCGATCAGGAGGAGCGCGTGTGGCGCCCAAACGCGCTCACGGGCGAGGCCTCGCCGTGGCTGCTGGCGGGACGGACCATTGGCATCATCGGCATGGGCACGCTCGGCGAGGCGATTGCGGTTCGCGCGAAGGCGTTCGGGATGCGGGTGATCGGGATGCGGCGGAACCCGGAGCGCGGGACGCCGGCGGGAGTCGACGAGGTGATCGGCATGTCGGATCGCGCCCGGTTGCTGGCGGAGGCCGACGTTGTCGTCATCGCCGCGCCGTTGACGCGAGAAACGAACGGCCTGCTCGACGCCGATGCGATTGCCGGCATGAAAGCCGGCGCCATCGTCGTCAACATCGCGCGCGGACAGCTGATTGACGAGGCGGCGCTCGCGGAGGCCCTGCGCGCGGGCCGGCTGGGCGGGGCGGCGCTCGACGTCTTCACGGCCGAGCCGCTGCCGCCCGACAGTCCGTTCTGGGCGATGCCGAACGTCGTCGTGACGCCGCACAACTCGGGCTTCCGCGCCGGTCACTTCGACGCGGTCGTCGACCTGTTCGCGGAAAACCTGGCGCGCTTCGAGCGCGGCGTCGACCTGCTAAACGTGGTTGATCTGCAGGCTGGCTACTAGCCGGTCGCGGCGCGTGCGGCGCGCGCGATACCGTCCCCACGCCATCTTCGCGCCCACCAGCGTCAGCACGCCGCCGATCGCGTAGTCGAGCGCGCGCTCGGGCATGTAGCGGCCCACCACGGAGCGCGGCGTCAGGTCGTGCGCCTTGCGCTGGAGCTGGCTGATCTTGTAGTCCAGCTCGGCGCGCGTCTGGCTCATTTCCGAACGGATGACAGCCGCTTCGCTATCCATTCCGAGTTCTCCTTCAGCGTCGTCACGGTTTCTTCCGGCATGGCATGAACGCTGGCCATTTGCTTCCGCCCCGACGCGAGCGTGAAGTAGCCGCCGGCGCACAGCAGGACCGCCACGATGAGGAAGCCGGTCCAGGCAGGCCAGCCGATGAGATACGCGATGCCGAGCGCGATGGACACCAGCAGGAAAATGCCGCCGAAAAGCAGCGCGGCCGCCGCGATGCCGAAGCTCAGCGCCGCCGCCTTCGCGCGGCCCGCCTGCTCGCGAAGCTCGACGCGCGCCAGCGCGATCTCCTCGCGGATGAGCGTGCGCAGGTCGTTGAGGATGCCGCGAATGAGAGTGCCGATCGATTCTTGAACGAAATCCGCATTCGCCATACGCGGTCATGGAGCAAACGCGGTGCCCGCGAAAATCCCAAACCCCAAATCACAAATCCCAATTCCCAAGAAATCGCACCGTCGACTCAGCGGTTGGGGTTTGGGATTTGGAATTTGGGATTTGGGATTTGCTCATGCGGAGGCTCGATATGGATGACTACATCCACGACCTCGGGAAAGCGCGCCATGAGCTTGTCCTTGACGACGTGCGAGAGGGCGTGGGCTTCGCCGAGCGGCGTGCGTCCGTCGATCCACAGATGGAGATCGACGAACACGTTGTCGGAGGCGCCGCGCGTGCGAATCTTCTCGCAGCCGACGACGCCTGGCACCGATTCCACGACCGGCCGGATGTCGTCCTCCACCAGCACGACCTCGTCCGCCAGCACGCCCGACGCCTCGCGCGCAATCTGCCAGCAGGCGTAGCCGATGAACGCCGCCACGACCAGCCCGGCGATCGGATCGAGGACCGGGTAGCCAAGCCAGACTCCGCCCAGCGCCACCAGCACCGCCAGCGTCGTCCAGACGTCGCTTCGCGTGTGCTTTGCGTCGGCGCCGAGGACCTCGCTGCGCAGGCGGCGGCCCGCCCGCGATTCGTAGCGCACGACGAACACGTTGACGACGAGCGTGACGACCATCGTCGCCAGGCCGAGAGGCAGGACCGTTGGAGCGCTGGGCGCGCGCAGGTGCCCGATCGCATTGCGCGCGACCTCGCTCAGCACCAGCAGCATGAACATCAGGATGCCGACCGAGGCCATCGTTTCGTACTTGCGATGACCGTACGGATGGTTCTCGTCGGGGGGACGCTGCGCGGCGGAGACGCCCACCAGCGCGACGATGTTGGAGGACGCGTCGGCGAGCGAATGAAAGCCGTCCGAGAGAATCGAGACGGCCCCCGAGAAATACCCGAGGGCAATCTTCGCGAACGCGACGATGAGGTTGAGGGCGAGAACGCGGCGGAGAACGCTGACGACGGAACGATAGCGATCGGTCAATTCAAAATTCAAAATGCAAAATGCAAACCCCGATTATGGTTTGCATTTTGAATCTTGCATTTTGAATTTCAGCCGCGCTCTCAGAATACGTGCGCGGTAGGAATGGGCCACCAGCGGAGCTGCACCTTGCCGATGATGTACTTCTTCGGCACGAAGCCCCAGTGGCGGCTGTCGGAACTGTTGTTCCGGTGGTCGCCCATCACGAAGTAGTAGCCCTCGGGCACGACCGTCGGGCCGAAGTCGTCGTGGCTCCGGAACTCGGGCGCGACGAAGCGGTCGTCCATCGGCACGTCGTTCACGTAGACGCGCCCGTCGACGATGCGCACGGTGTCGCCCTCTTCGGCGATGACGCGCTTGACGAACGACTTGTCCGGGTTGAGCGGGTAGTAGAGCATCACGATGTCGCCGCGGCGCGGCGCGCTCACCCGATAGACGAACTTGTTGACGATGAGGCGATCCTGGTCCTCGAGCGTCGGCGCCATGCTCAGCCCCTCGACGCGCGCCACCTGGAACCCGAAGGTGACGATGAGCGTTGCGTAGATGGCGGCGGAGAACAGCGTCTTGAACCACGCGAGCAGCTCGTCGCGCCAGACGTTGATCTGCTGCATCATCCGCGCGCTGCGGTCGTCGAGCTCGAGGCGCATGTCGGGCGTCGCGACGACGGCCGCTTCGATCGGCGGCGCCGCCAGCACCGGGTCCGCCGGCGACAACGGCATGTCGTCGAGCGACCGGACGTCGAATTCCGTCTCGCCGGCCGCCGCCAGCGGCGGCAGCTCCCCGATGGTGTCAGGGCCGCTTACAGCTTCAGGTATTCCCGCAGCCGCTTGGTTTGTGAACGGCTCACCGGAATCTCCGTGCTCTTCGCGTCCTTCATCCTGAGGATGTAATTCCTGCTGAACCAGGGGACTATCTCCTTGATCTTGTTGATGTTGACCAGGTGCGAGCGGTGTACGCGCCAGAACACCTCGGGGTCGAGCCGTGCCTGCAAATCGTCCAGCGTCCGGTAGTTCGAGCTGCCGGCCACGTGGCCCGTTACTATGTTAATCGACTCGTCCGCCAGCGAGGCATAGATGATGTCGTCGGCCTGGACGAGGAGAAATTTTTCACCAACTTTCACAGCCACCTGGTCCCGACGGATCTGGCGCCCGGACATCATCTTTACGATGCGTTCGAGCTGATCGTTCAGCGGGGCGCTGCCGGAGGCGCGTTCGGAGCTGAGCCGCCGCCTGGCCCGCTGGAGGGCCTGTTCCAGCCGCCCCGTATCGACCGGCTTCAGCAGGTAATCGACCGCGTTCACCTCGAAGGCTTCGATGGCGTGCTGGTCGAATGCCGTCACAAATATGAGTGCCGGAGACTCATCATCGCGCTCGAGGAGCCGCCGCGCGACCTCGAAGCCGGTGAGACCGGGCATCTGCACGTCGAGAAAAACGAGATCGGGCTCGTGCCGCTCGACGGCCGCAATCGCCTCGAGGCCGTTGCCGGCCTGGGCGACCACTTCGAGCGCCCCGACTTGTCCGAGCTGGTAGCACAACTCCTCGCGCGCGAGCTGCTCGTCGTCGACGACTACGACCTTCATGCGGTGATCTGCTCCGCGACGGTCAGCTCGGGAACCTCGATGCGCGCACGGGTTCCTTTTCCCGGTTCGCTGGCCAGCGTGAGCTGGTAGGTCGCGCCGTAGATCACCCGCAGCCGTTCGCGGACGTTCGCGAGGCCGATGCCGCTCGTCATCGGCTGCTCGAGCCGCTCGAGCAGGAACCCCATCCCGTCGTCTTCGACTTCAATCATCAGGCGCGCCTGGTCGCGCCAGCTACGGAGGGTTATCGTCCCGGAGCCGACTTTCCGTGAGAGGCCGTGCTTGATCGAGTTCTCGACCAGCGGCTGCAGGATCATGCTCGGCACGACGACGTCGACGGTTTCCGGGGCGATTTCCTTGCGCACGCGCAGCTTCGGCCCGAAGCGGACCACCTCGATGTCGAGATATTCGTCGATCGACTCCAGCTCCTCGCGCAGCGTGACGAAGTGCTCCTGGCTGCGCAACAGCCGCCGCAGGAGGCCGGAGAGCTTGTTGATCAGCATGCGCGCCGTCTCGGGCTGCGACCGGATCAGCGAAGAGATCGACGTCAGCGTGTTGAAGAGGAAATGCGGATTGATCTGGCTCTTGAGCGCCTCGATTTTCGCCGCCAGCAGCAGCTTCTCCTGCTCCTGCAGCCGGTGCTCGATGCGCGCGCTGTTCCAGATCTTGATTGGCGTGGCGACGGCGAGCACGGTCGCGAGCACGATCACCAGCGTCATCGGCGCAGAGGGCGTGCCGAGATCCGCGCCGGGGTAAAAGAGGCGCGCGACGCCGAAGCGCGCCCCGAGCGCCTGCCGCAGCAGCTCCAGCGCGATCGGCGCGAGCAGCAGCCACAGCTGCCAGCTGACGCCGAGCTTCCGCACCATCCCCCACACGTGCTTGTACAGGTCGATGAACACGAACGGCGTGAACTGCCAGATGGCTTCCTTCGGACACGCTTCACGGAGACCGCCGCCGGCGAAGCCGCATCCGACGGCGAACGGCAGCGCGATCACTTCTCCGGCAATCCCCGCGGGTACGCCCACGAGCACCCCGACGAGCGCGCCCGCGTACGGGCCGGCAATGAGGCCGGCGATGAACGACCCTTCGAGCGACAGATCGGCGGCCTTGTAGTTGAGCAGGAGGCGCGCCGTGACGCCGGCCATCAGCGGGATGCCGAGCGCCAGCGTGAAGACGAGGCGATCGAGCCAGCCGCGCCGCTCGAAGATCAGGATGTGCCGGAACCGCCGGTAGCGCACCAGCATCGTCGCGAGCACGGCCATGACCGCCAGCTTGACGATGAGGGTGGTCAGCAGGAACTGGTTCGCCGACAGGGCGCGGGCGCCGTCGAGCATCCGGGCCATTGTATGCGCGCAACGGGCAGCGTGCAGCGATACGCGGGCCGCGGGCCACGCAAGCCCGGCGGCCCGGCAACTGCTGCCCGCTGCCAGCTGCCCGCTGCCTGCTGATATGATCGTCAGGATGATTGGACCGCTGATTACCGGGCTGATGACGACGTTCCGGCACATGTTCAAGCCGAAGGTCGCGGTGAACTATCCGTACCAGAAGGTGCCGATGTTCCCGAAGTACCGCGGCAAGCAGGTGCTGATGCGCGACGAGAACGGCCTCGAGAAGTGCGTCGCGTGCGGTCTCTGCTCGGTGGCGTGCCCGGCGGATGCGATCTACCTGGAGGCGGCGGAAAACGACGGGACGGTCATGGCCGGCCCGCGCTACGCCTCGGTCTACCAGATTCACAAGACCCGCTGCATCTTCTGCGGCTACTGCGAGGAAGCCTGTCCGGTCTCGGCGATCTTCATGGGGAAGGACTACGAGCTCGCCGTCTACAGCAAGGACGATTTCATCTGGGACAAGGCCGATCTGCTCGTGCCGGCGCCGGCCGAGCGGTCCGCCTGAAGGCGGACGCGACCATGCCGGTAGCGTCCGGCTGTAGCCGGACATGACGATCGGCGCGCTCGCCGACATTCACGGAAATTTCGACGCGATGTCCCGTGCGATGGCGCGGCATCCGGAGGTGCCGTTCTGGGTGTGCGTGGGCGACGTCGCCAGCCGCAGGGGCGCGTATCCCGAGCCGCCCAAGCCGCTGTACTGGATCAAGGGCAACAACGAGGACTTCGATCGCATCGCCGCATGGGAGGCCGGGCGCGATCTCGTGCCCAACCTGCACTTGATCCCGAACGGCACGGCGCAGGCCGCGGGGCCGCTGACGGTGGCGGGGCTGGGCGGCACGTACGCGCCGACCTGGATCGACACGCCGGCGGCGCAGCTGCCGCACAAACGGAGCGATGATAAGCGGCGCCACTTCGTCCGCGAGGAAGTGGAGGCGTGCAAGCGGATGCGGGGGATAGACATCCTGATGACGCACGAGGCCGCGCGGCCGTTCGTCATCGTCGACGAACCGAAGCCGGGCCGGAAACCGCTCCGGCGCGACGCGGGCAAGCCGGCCATCAACGACGTGCTCGCGTCGATGCAGCCGCGGCTGCACCTGTGCGGTCACCATCACCGGTTCGTCGAGACCGTGCGCGAGGGCGTGCGGTCCGTCTGCATCGATCGCGTGAAC
>DATNCQ010000065.1:0-34515 GCA_035571515.1 Vicinamibacterales bacterium | reverse complement strand
CGGGACCGGCCGGCGCCGCTTGCGGATTGCGGGGTCGGTGTCCGACGTATCCGATCACGTCTTTGATCAGGAGCGCCTGCGCACCGCCGGTTTCCGCGATCCCCTGACCGGCCTGAGAAATCGCACGGACTTCCTGGAAGTCCTTGGCAAGCGGCTCGAGGAGTACAAGCGACGGACCACCGGCGAGCGGTTCGCCGTCCTCTTCCTCGATCTCGATCGATTCAAGGTGATCAACGACAGCCTTGGCCACCTGGTCGGCGACGAGCTGCTGATTGCGGTCTCGCGACGCCTCGAGTCCTGCCTGCGGCAGCACGACTTCCTCGGACGGCTCGGCGGAGACGAGTTCGCGATTCTCCTGACGACGATCGGCGACGCGCCACAGGCCAACGTCATCGCATTGCGGATTCAGGAAGCGCTGCGCGCCCCGCTCTCGGTTGGCGGCCGCGACGTGTTCACCTCCGCGAGCATCGGCATCGCGTTCGGCCACCGCGATTACACGCGGCCGCACGAGATCATGCGCGACGCCGATACCGCCATGTATCACGCGAAGGCGAACGGCAAGGCGCGGCACGAGCTGTTTGACGCGGACATGCACGCGCGCGCCCGCGACCGTCACGATCTCGAAAACGACCTGCGGCACGCGATCAACAACAACGACTTCGAGGTGCACTACCAGCCGATCGTGTCGCTGGCCTCGTCGATGTGCGTCGGCTTCGAGTCGCTCGTGCGGTGGACGCGCAACGGGAAGGCGGTATCGCCGGCCGAGTTCATCCCGATCGCGGAGGAGCTCGGCGTGATCGACGAGCTGGGGGCATGGGTGCTGCAGCAGGCGTGTCACACGTTCGCCGACTGGCAGCGCCGGTTTCCATCGGCCGGGCTCAACTGCATCACCGTCAACGCCTCGGGCCGCCAGCTGACGCAGCAGAACTTTCCGAGCCTCGTCCACGAGGCGGTGAGCAAGTCAGGCCTGAACCCGTCGGACCTCCGCATCGAGGTGACGGAGACCGCCCTGATGGACAGTCCCCAGATCGCCGCCATGGTCCTCAGCGAGCTGCGCGATTACGGCGTCAAGATCTACCTCGACGACTTCGGCACGGGCTGCTCGTCGCTCAGCCACCTGCACCGGCTGCCGGTCGACGCGCTCAAGATCGATCGCTCGTTCGTGATGAGCCTGCTGCTGCCGGACCGCCCGGCGATCGTCGAGAGCATCCTGGCGCTCGCGCGAACCCTCAGGACGAGCGTGGTCGCCGAAGGCATCGAGACCGAGGTGCAGGCACGCGAGCTGGCGCGGCTCGGCTGCACCCACGCGCAGGGCTACCTGTTCTCGCGGCCGCTGTCGATGAAGGCGGCGGAGCAGCTCATCATCGCCAACGAACCGCTTGGCCCGAAGCGGCTGCCGGCGGCCGACGCCGTCGATACGGGCGACCAGTGGTCGGACCTGCTCGTCGCCGCTACGCCCCCGACGCGATCGCGCGACTCCCGCGCCGGCAGTTCCGTCAGCTGACGCTCAGGCGAGCATGCCTCGCCAATCGATGCTGAACGACCGGGGCGAGTCCTCATGCTTCCCGCCAGAATATCCGCGGCACCGACCGCGGCGACTCCTCGAGCTGTATATTTCGATGGAGGCTTCCATGACACGACCCGCACGCTATCTTCTCGGCACGATCGTCGTCGGCATCCTGGTGCTCGTGCTGTGCGGGCTCGCCCTGCGTCGGCCGGTGAACGAGAACCCCTTCGATCAGCCGGCTGCGGCGCCGCCGAACCCATAAGGCGCGGGCTCGCGCGAGCCTGCTTTGTCGGCGAGGTAACCTAGAAGGGTATGTGCCGAAACATTCGCACCCTGTTCAACTTCGACCCGCCGGCGACGGAAGAGGAAATCCGCGCGGCGTCGATTCAGTTCGTCAGGAAGCTGTCGGGATTCACGAAGCCGTCGAAGGCGAACGAGGCCGCGTTCGACGAGGCCGTGGACGAGGTCGCGGGAGTGGCACGCCGGCTGATCGACTCGCTGGTGACCACGGCGGAGCCCCGCGATCGCGAGGAGTGGGCCGCGCGCGCAAAGCAGCGCGCCGCCGAGCGGTTCGCCCGCTAGACGCGGGCGGTCAGTGCACGACGCTCGAACGCCAGGCGAGCGCGTCCTGCTGTTGTCGCCGCCAGTCCTCCGCCAGAATCGACCACAACACCTGATCGAGGTAGTCGCCATCCCTGAAGAAGGCGTGACGCAGGAGCCCTTCGCGCTCCGCTCCGAGCTTGCGCAGCGCGCCGTTCCCGCGCGCGTTGCAGACCGCCGCGCGCGCCTCGAGGCGGTGCGTGTGAAGGGCCTCGAAGGCGAAATGGAGCACCAGCTCGGCAGCCTCCGTGAAGATGCCTTTGCCCCAGAACTCGGACCCGATCGCAAATCCCCAGTCGGCGGTTCCGAACCCGGGACCGAGGCCGCGCACGTGGACGAGGCCAATCGGCGTATCGGAACCGCGCGGCACAATCGCGAAGCAGACGTAGAGTCCGGCCGCGCGCTGACGCTGCGACCAGGCGATGTAGCGCTCGAAAGCCTCCACTGAGGAGGGCGGCGGCGAGATGAACCGCGAGACCTCCTCGGTCGACAGCAGCGAGAAGAGCGAGGCGGCGTCGCCCACGCACGGCTCCCGCAAGGTGAGGCGCCGTCCCTCCAGTTCGGGCAGCGCCACTCGCCAGTCGTTCATCGTCTCATCGGTCGAACGCATCGGCCTTCACCATCATCGGCTGTTCGCGACGAGTGTGGACTAGAAGACGCCCGGGAACCGCTGCACCGACACCGTGTAATCGCCCCAGAGGATGTTGTCGCCCCAGAGGATGTTGCTGCTCCGCACGTCACCCCACAGGATGTTACTCGCGTCGAGGTCAGCCCACAGGATGTTCGTCTCACCCCAGAGGACGTTGCTGCCCCTCATCATCCCGATCAGGCCTTCTCCCCAGACGATGTTCTCGCCCCAGAGGATGTTCGACCCCCAGACGACATGCTCGCCCCAGAGGACGTTCTCACCCCACAGGACGTTTTCACCCCAGAGGATGTTCTGGCCCCACGCGTGCGCGTTCCAGTAGACCGAGTCGCCCCACAACAGCGTCTCGCCCCACAGGATGTTCGAGGCCCATATGTAAGTCGTCCCGCCGATTGACGTGTTCGTGTTGAGAGGCGCGCCAAGCCACCACCGATGCGGTTGCCTGGACGTGTCGATCGCGCGGGCGAGCGCGACGGCGCCGGCCGCGTTGATCTCGCCGGTCCCCTGGCTCAACGCATCGGCGCCGGCGATCGGGATCGCGCTGTACTCGACGATCGCCTTCATCAGGTTTGGCGTCATCGCCTTCTGCTTGTTGAAGCCGTTCTGCTCGTGCGCCTGCAGCACCAGCGCGATGACGCCCGTGGAGACGGCCGCGCTCATGCTCGTCCCGTTCAGCATCAGCAGGCGGTCGCGGCTGTTGGCCTGTCCCGAGGCGAGCGCGGTGTTGTAGAGCGTCGAGCCGACCGCGGCGTCCGACGCGAGCCGATGTCCGGGTGCGACGACGTCCGGCTTGCCGAGCCCTTCGTACCAGGTCGGACCCCGCGAGCTGTACGGAGCGACGCCGTCGTCATCGCGCGTCACGGTGTCCTGCGTCATGGCCGCGCCGACGGTGATCGCGGATTGCGCGTTGCCGGGCGAGGTGATGCCCGCGTAGCCGACGGTGCCGTCCGCCTTCAGCCCCCAGTTGCCCGCTGAGACGACGACGTAGATGCCCGCCCGGGTCGCCTTCTCGACGGCCCGCACCAGCGGGTCGTCCTTGGGCGGCGCGAAAATCGGATGGCCGAGCGACAGGTTGATGATCTGCGCGTTCAGCTTCGCCCGGTTCGACACCACGAACTCGATCGCCTTGATGACGTCGCTGGTCTTGCCGGCGCCCTGCTGGTCGAGCACTTTCAACGCCAGGAGATGAATGTCGGGCGCGACACCCTGGAACTCGTAGTTCGACAGCCTGCCGCTGCTGCCGATGAGACCCGCGATGTGCGTGCCGTGGCCGTAATCGTCGTAGGGCAGGGCCGCGATGCCGCCCCGCGTGAAGTCCCAGAAGCCGTCGATGCGACCGGTGAAGTCCGCATTCGGCTGGATCCCGGAGTCGATGATCGCCGCCGTGATGCCGCTGGCGCCCGTGGGAAACGACGGGTCAAGCGACGCAACGTGCGGCAACCCCAGCGTGTCGCGGAGCGTGTTCCTCGCGGTGGGCGGCATCAACGCGGCAAACCCCTCGAGCACCGCTCCATGCGTGCCCGACGTGCCGTCGACGGCGTGAACGGGGGCGTCGATTGAAACCGCCGTCACGCAGGAGCTCTGTGCGAGGGTCGCCACGTCGGCGGTATGAATCCGCGCCGACAGCGCGTCGATCAGGTCATGTTCCGAGCGGATCACGTCGCCGTGCTGCTCGATCGCGCGCCTGATGCCGGCGCGGCACCCGGGATTGACGGAGATGATGACGGACTGTGTCGGGGCACCGATCGCGAGCGCTTCGCGAAGGGCACGATCGACTTTGTCGCCGGCATAGGCGGGCGGAGTCGACGCCAGGACGAGGCCCGCGGCGAGAGCGAGTACGTGACGGTAGGGGGAAGTCACAGCACCAGGCTCAGCAATTCGGCAGCCACGATCCGCGGTCGCGAGTTAACCGGTGGTCCGCATGCGGGTTAACCGTGACGCGCGACAAACTCGTCACCCCACAGAACCGTGCGTTCGTGTTTCAGGCTGGAACGGCAGGGTGTGGCGCCGCGACGCCAAATGCCAGAATTGCCAGTGAAATCACGGAAAGCGTCTATGTTCCGAAACGGGCAGGGCGTGTCGCCGGATGGCACAGGAACGATCGGCGCGCATTGTTCCGGATTCCGGGGATCGCCAGAATTGCGTGTCCCAGAGAGGCACAGTGGCGATCCAAACTGGAACACCCGGTCGGATTGCACTTTTCGTTGGGAAATTGCGAAGGAACCGCGCCGTCGCCCGTCGCTCCTGTTCCATTCTGGCCCGGTATGGCAGCGAGTGGGGTTTTCAACCAACCTGCTTGACCGGCACTAACTCAAGATCAGCGAAGCAGTTATGCGCGTCACAGCTCATCTGGCCAGATTCTTGCGCACGGATGGGCTGACATGACCCGGCTCCTCCGCCCCCTCGTCGTCTTCGCGGTCGCCATTTGCGCGTGCGCTTCGCCAGCCTTTGCCCAGGGCAACAGCCACAAGATCGACCAGGCCGTCCGCAACGCTCTCACATCGAATCCCAACGCCAGCCAGCGCGTGATCCTGACCGCGCGTCCGGGCTCCCGCGCCGCGCTGAAGCAGACGCTGAAGTCTCGGGGCGCCACCATTCTGAGCGAGAACGCCGCGCTGAACGTGCTGACCGCGCAGGTCGCCGGCGGCGATATCCCGCGCTTGATCGAAGACACGACGGTCACGGACATCTCGACGGACTCGCTCGTCCAGACCAACGCGAAACCGGACGCGGGCGGCTCCACGACCGCTGCGCTGGTCTCCGCGGTACGCGAAACCCTTGGCCTGTCGTCGAGCCAGTACACCGGCAACGGCATCGGCGTCGCCGTCATCGACTCGGGCGTCAAGTCGGTCGCCGACTTCCAGGGCCGCATGGTCGGCTTCTACGATTTCATGAACGGCGCGAGCAGCTACGCGGTCAACAGTGACGCGTACGGCCACGGGACGCATGTCGCGGGCCTGGTCGCCGGCACGGGCGCGAGCTCGAACGGTCTCTACAAGGGCGTCGCGCCGGGCGTGCGGTTGATCGGGATGCGCGTGCTCGACGAGAACGGGCAGGGCCGCACGAGCGACGTCATCAACGCCATCACCTTCGCGATCGCCAACAAGGAGCTGCTCGGCATCGACATCATCAACCTGTCGCTCGGCCATCCGATTTACGAAGCCGCCGCAAGCGATCCGCTCGTGCAGGCGGTCGAACGGGCGACGCGCGCCGGCATCATCGTGGTCGTGGCCGCCGGCAACGTCGGCTTGAACCCGACGACCGGGGAGACCGGATACGCCGGCATCACGTCGCCCGGCAACGCGCGATCCGCCATCACCGTGGGCGCCATCAACACCAACGGCACCGCCACGCGCAGGGACGACGAGGTCGCGCCGTACAGCTCGCGGGGGCCGACGTGGTTCGACGGTCAGCCAAAGCCCGACATCGTCGCGCCCGGCCACCGGCTCGGCTCCGACACCTATACGGGCACGACGATCTACCGGAACTATCCGAACCTGCGCATCAATTCGAACTACCTGATGCTCAGCGGCACGAGCATGTCGACGGGTGTCGTCAGCGGCATCGTCGCGCTGATGCTCGAGGCGAGCCGCGCGGCCAACGGCTACCCGTTGCGGCCGTCGCTGACGCCGAATGCGGTGAAGGCCATCCTCCAGTTCACGGCGTTCCGGATGCACGACGCGGCCGGCGTCGAGTACGACCGGCTGACGCAGGGCGCAGGCGCGGCCAACGCCGCGGGCGCCATCGAGCTGGCGCGGGCGATCAACACCTCCGCGCCGATCGGCTCGGCATGGCTGATGACGGGTGTGACGCCGTGGACGACCATCGCCGGCGAGACGATCGGCTGGTCGCAGAACATCATGTGGGGGGAGAACATCCTCTGGGGCGACTCGGTGTACACGAACCAGAGCTCCTGGGGCCTCAACATCCTGTGGGGCGAGAACGTCCTCTGGGGCGAAAACATCCTGTGGGGCGAGAACATCCTCTGGGGCGAGAACATCCTGTGGGGCGAGAACATCATCTGGGGTGAAAACCTCGTCACCATCGACGGCACGAATATCCTCTGGGGCGAACTGTCGGCCGCCAACATTCTGTGGGGCGAAAGCCTCGTGTGGTCCACTTCAATCTTCTAGATTGGAACGTCACATGCGCGATGTATTCTTCGGCGGGAAAGTCAATCGGGCGTCCGGGCGTTCCAAGGCCATCTGGGGTGCGAGGAGCGCCTGACCCCAGCCACTGAATGGTCGTAATAATTCTCTGTGGCGTGGTGGCGGCGTCGGCCGCCTTCACGGGATGGCTCGCGTACCAGCTGCTCGCCCAGAACGGCCGGATTCTCGCGCGGCTCGAAGCGCTCGAGGACCTGGTCCAGTCGGGCCGTCGAGCCGACGCCGGCCCCGGCGCGGCCGCTGACGAGGGCCGGCAGGAATCGCTGAAGAGAAGCCAGTTGCTGCGCGACGGCCTGCCGGCCGGCGCCGCGGCTCCGGATTTCAGGTTACCGCGCGTCGGCGGCGGGGAGCTGTCGCTGTCACAGTACCGCGGCCGCAGGGTTCTCCTCCTGTTTTCCGATCCGAAATGCGGACCATGCAACGCCCTTCTGCCGGACGTGCAGCGGCGCTACGCCGCCGGCAGCGAGGTCGACGTCGTCATGGTCAGCCGGGGCGACCACGCCGCGAACGCGAGCAAAATCGCGGAGCTGCGCGTGACGTTCCCCGTCGTTCTGCAGCGGCAATGGGAAATCTCCAAGCTGTACGGCATGTTCGCGACGCCCATTGCATTTCTCGTCGACGAACAGGGCACGATCGCCGCGCCGGTCGCAGTCGGCGCACAGCGGATCCTCGGGCTCATGCCGGAAAAGCGTACGCTTGGAGACTGGTTCAAGCCGCGGCCACGAACGGCGCAGGCATAGAGGAGGTAGCGATGGAACATCGTCTTGATACCCTAGCCAAGACGCTGTCCGGAACGCTCTCGCGCCGGGAGGCTATCCGGCGCCTGGGCATCGGGTTGGGAGCCGCCGTGCTGGTGTCTCTCGGCCTTCGTGCGGAAGCCGCAGCAGACGACAGCTGCGGCAAGTTGTGTGCGGAGTGCTGTGTGAAGAACCTCGGCCTGCGGGGCCGGGAGCTCGCCGAGTGCATCCAGGACTGCCACGCGGGGGAAGGTCTCTGCGGGCCGATCGTCTGTCCGGGCGGCAAGTAGCTTCGCATTCGGCCGTCATCATGGGCCGGGCGTTTGACGCGCCCGGCCGTTTTTTCGTACGGGCATTGACAATAGGTGTGATCACACGTATTGTGGGCAGGTGGCCTCGGCCCTCCAGACCGAACTGAAGCAGCGCAAGCCCTTCAACAGTCTCAAAGAAGAGGCGCACCTGAGCATCCAGCGGACGGCGGCCCTGCTCGAGCACGCGTTCGAGAGCGCGTTGAAGCCGCACCGGATTACCGCGACCCAGTACAACGTCCTGCGGATTCTCCGCGGCTCGGAGCCCGATGGCCTGTGCCGCAACGAGATCGGCGCCCGGCTGGTCCGGCAGGTCCCCGACGTCACGCGCCTCCTCGACAGGCTGGAGGAGGCGAAGCTGATCGCCAGGACACGCGGGGGAGAAGACCGCCGGTTCGTGCTCACCCGCATCACGCGGGCGGGCTTGAAGCTCCTGGCGCAGGTCGAGCAGCGGATCGACGACATTCACGACGAGCAGCTCGGGCACCTGGACGAGCCGCAGCTCCGCAAGCTCATCTCGCTGCTGGAGGTGGTGCGGGCGCGGCCATGAAGGAATAATTCGCGCGCGATACGTGTTATCACATTCAGTGTTATGACAAACGAACTGCTGGACGTCGGCATTCAGCCGCTGGGGTACCGTCTGCCGGACGAGGCGACCATCGGCCGCGTGCGGCTGCAGGTGAGCGACCTCGACACCTCGCTGGCGTATTACACGCGCGTGCTCGGTTTCCGCGTGCGGTCGCGGCAGGGAACGCTCGCGCAGCTCGCGCCGCAGGATGGCCCGGTGCTCGTCGAGCTGCATGAACGGCCCGGCGCGCGTCCCGTTCCGCGCCGCGGCCTGCTCGGTCTCTACCACTTCGCCATCCTGCTGCCGGAGCGCGCGGCGCTCGGGCGATTCGTCGCCCACCTCGGCGAGGTCGGCGCCCACGCCGGTTCGGCCGATCACCTCGTGAGCGAAGCGCTTTACCTCTCCGACCCTGACGGCCTGGGCATCGAGGTCTACGCCGACCGTCCGCGCGGGCAGTGGGTGCGTCACGGGCGCGAGATCGCGATGACGACCGAGCCACTCGACCTGCGCGCGCTCGTCCGCGCATCCGGCGGCGAGCCGTGGGCCGGGATGCCCGCCGGCACGACGATCGGCCACGTGCATTTCCACGTCGGCGCGCTCGACGAGGCCGAGGCGTTCTATCACTCCGCGCTCGGCTTCGACAAGGTCGTGTGGAGCTATCCGGGCGCGCTCTTTTTCTCCGCCGGCGGGTATCACCACCACGTCGGCACCAACACGTGGGCGGCTGGAGCGCCGGCCGCCGGCACGGATGACGCCCGGCTCCTCGAGTGGGAGCTTCGCCTTCCGGCAGCGAAAGACCTCGCCGCAGCCGCAACGAGCGCGGCTCGCGCCGGCTGCGACGTTCGCATCGAGAACGCCGATCGATTGATGACCGACCCGTGGGGAACCACCGTCCGACTGACGCAAAGGAGCAACTCGTGACCACTGCCACTTCCACGAAGACCACGACCTACAGCATCGACAAGGCCCATTCGGAGGCGACGTTCCAGGTGCGCCACCTGCTGACGAAAGTCCGCGGCCGCTTCTCGGACTTCGAGGGAACCATCGAATACGACGAGCTGAACCCGGAACGCTCGCTCGTCACCGTGACGATCCAGGCGGCGGGCATCGACACCAACGAGCGCGACCGCGACGCCCACCTGCGGTCCGCCGATTTCTTCGACGTCGAGCAGTTCCCCACGCTGACGTTCCGGGGCACCACGATCGCGCGGAAAGGCGATCAGCGGTTCGATGTGACCGGCGACCTGACGATGCACGGCGTGACCAGGCCGGTCACCTTCGACGTGACATTCCTCGGCAAGGCGAAGGATCCATGGGGCAACGAACGCATCGCGTTCGAGGCCGACGCGGCGGTCAACCGCAAGGACTTCGGTCTGAACTGGAACGCCGCGCTCGAGACGGGCGGCTTCCTCGTGGGCGACGAGGTGAAGATCAGCCTGTCGGTGCAGGCGGTTCCGAAGGCGGCCTGATCAGGCTGCCGCAGGTGCGGGGTGGTCGCTGTCCGTGTACGCCCAGATCTGGCGGCACGAGGTGCAGCGGTAGTACTGCGCGCGGGACGTGGCGTACAGCGGCACCCCTTCTTCCGAGTGACAGGCAGGGCACGGGCTCGGCGTGTGTTCGGGCGTTGGCGGCGGCGTAAAGATGAACGGTGGCATACGCCAGATCCTCGGTATCAGTCCGCCGTATAGGCGGCCAGCCTCCAGCCTGAGCGCCGGAGCTCGGAAGCAATCATCGCGTGGCGGCGGAAGGCGCTCCACGCGCTCGTGAACGTTTCGGCGACGCCGATGCCCATGCTGGCGTGCGGCACCAGCGCCAGGGTGAACGTATGTTCACCGGGACGCTGATCGACACGGCAGGTGACTCGTTGGTGTCCGCGCTGAAAGATCCAGCGAAGAAGGTTGCGGGGGTCGCGTTCGGCGGTCGATCCGATCATGCCGCCACGAATTTCAATAAGAGTGCCAGTCAACCGCTGAGCTGCTTAGACCGGTTCACTGAGCCCTAACCGCTGTGTGGGCGTGTCGGGGAGGTCGTCGAGCTCCACTCGTGCGAGCAATGGGCTCCTCGAACCGTCGCCCGACGACCGCCCGCGACGATGGGAGAGTCGCGCGACGGAATAAGTGAGTAGCAGACCACCCACCAGCATCGCGAATCGGATGGTGCCGCCGGTCAGCGCCCATTGTTCGAGGCGTCCCACGTTGTAAGCGACCACGAACAGCAGCATGACGTAGATCGGGCCGAGCGCCTTCAAGTTGCCAGAGGGCCGCGCGCTGCACGTCAGCGGCAGCTTCTCGGGGCGGACCAGCCACTCCACGGTGATGAGCGAGACGAGCAGGCCGACCGCGGCGTGCGCCGTGGCGGCGCGCGCGCCAAGCATGTAGGCGTGCAGGCCGGCCATTGCGGCCAGCAGCGGCAGGACCACCGCGGCGACGACCGCGCGTTTCACCCCCGCCACAAACGGATCCATGTCTCCATTCCACGCCATCGAGAACGTCCAGTTCGCCCGCAGCTCCGCGGGGATGGCGAGCGCCTGGCGGACGCCCGCGAGGACAATGACCGTGACGACGGTCTGCAGGGCCAGCAGGCGCGCGGGGGCGGCAGCGGCGGAGCCGATCGCACGAATGCCCTGCATCAGCAGGATGGCCGCGGCGATCGCGACCGCGCAGGCGCCGGCGATCGCGATGCGGTGCTGTGCGCTGCGCGCCAGCGTCTGGACCGTGAAGAAGAAACCAGCGCTCTGAACCGGCGATAGTACGAGCATGCGGCCGATCGCCCGTAAAGCCAGCTGGCGGGCCTGCCCGTGCGGCCGATGCCGCGCGACCGGCGGCAGCGGCAGGCGCCTGTTGTTCCACATGTACAGAGCGAGGGCCGTACACGCGGTCGCAGGCAACATGATGGCGGCCACCCGGGCAAGCTCCGAGAACCGGGGAATGAGCGCGTCGTAGAGGAGCACCGCCTGGCGCTCCGGCACGACGAGCCCCGCCGGAATGCGAAGGCCGAGGCCGCGAATCGTCAGCGTCACCTCGCCGGTTCCCGCTTCGTAGAGTCCCAGGAACCAGGCCGGCGGCACTGCCCGCACGGCATCGCCTGCGGTCAGCCATCGCGCGGGAACATTCGAAGCAATCGCCGGCAGCAGCAGGAGCGCCGTGCCGAGCGAGACGACGAGCGCTGCCTGCACGAGCCCGGCCAGCCGGCGGAACCCGCGCCGTCCGAGGAGCACGCGCAACAACTCGCGCAGCAGAAGAATCGTGAGGAAGGCATACGCGCCCGCACTCATCGTCACGGCGGCGTGGACGGCGACCATCCGCAGGACCGCGATGATGTTCACATGGAAATGGGAGACCGTCAGCAGCGGGAAGAGGACGCTCGGCACGCCGTTGAGCAGCGTGGCGAAGGCGGCCACGAACATCGCCAGTGCCTCCAGCTTCGCGCGGCCGATGTCGCGCGTCTCGAGAGGAAGGCCGCCAAGGTTGGCCGCGTCGCGCTCATCGAGCGCCAGCGCGTCCCACTGCACCGCCGCCATCAACGCCATCACGAGCATCGACGCCGAGATGTAGAGGAACTTGTCGTCGAGCGCAGCGACCGAGGTGAGCGCGGGCGTCGGAATACCGATGACGTACTTCTGTCCGAGGATGAGAACCGTGATGACGAGGCCGGGGACCGCCAGCGCCGCCGCCAGCAGCACGAGCGCCTCGTGACGGTCGGCGTTGGGCGATATCAGATCGTTGTCGAGAAGCCTTCTGAGGAAATGCTCCCGTAGCAGGCGCCGGGCGGTGCGTGAGGCTGCCATCGCCGCCTCACCGCGCGGACACCAGCGTGGCCAGGTCTGCCGCCGTCCGCTCCGGGTCCTCGTGCAGCACCAGCTCGGAGAACACTTCCTCGAGCGAGCCTCGCGCCATCACCGTACGCAGGTGAAGGACGGAGGCGTCGGCCACCACGCGGCCGCGGTGCAACACGATCACGTTGCCGCACACCTTCTCGACACTCTCGAGCATGTGCGAGCTGTAGAGAATCGCCTTGCCACGCGCGGCGAGCGCCCGCACGAGATGTCGAAGCACCAGCGCGGTCCCCACGTCGAGTCCCGACTCGGGCTCGTCGAAGATCACGACGTCCGGGTCGTGCAGCAGCGCCGCGCAGATGAGGACCTTCTGCTTCATCCCCTTCGAGTACGAGCCGATCGATTGCCCGGCGGCGTCGCCGATGCCGAGCGACGCCAGCATCGCGGGAATCTTGTCGCGAAGGAGCGCCTCCGGCAGCTCGCGCAACCGGCCCACGAGCTCCAGGTATTCGCGGCCCGAAAGGAAGGGATAGAGGTGCGGCTCCTCCGGCACGTAGCCGAGATGGCGGCGGAACTCGATGAGGTCGTCGCCGATGCGCGTGCCTTGAAACGTCACGGAGCCGGAGGTCGGCTCGATCAGCCCCGTCAGCATGCGGACCGTTGTCGTCTTCCCCGATCCGTTCGGCCCCAGGTACCCGGTGACGTCGCCCGCCCGCAGCGCGAAGCTCACATCGTCGACGACCGCGGTGCCGTAGAAGCGTTTGACCAGGTGGTGGGCTTCGAGCATCGGACACCCTCCATCACGCTGTGTCAGGAACGGGATGCCAGGGCCACGCCGATCACCAGGACCAGCAGGACGAGGACCGCGACCGTCGCGGGCCCGGTGCCAACGACGAAGATGTGCACGAGGAGCGCGCCGATCATCGCTGCGGACAGCAGTGCGGCACCCGGCCAGACGCCGCGTGGAACAAGGAGAAGTAATCCACCGCCCGCTTCGACCACCCCCGTGAAGACGCGGAACCACTGGCCGAACCCGATGGCATCGAACAGGCGGACCCACATCCCCCGCGGATTACCGGGGAACTTCATCAGACCGAAGTAGAAGAACAAGGCCGCGAGCACGAGGCGCAGACTCCACACCGCCACTTCGCGACGTCGCCGCGCCCGCGTTTCGGGCGCCGTCTCGATTGCCGGCAAGCCCGTGAAGTAAACGCCAGCCAGCGCTGCGGCACCGCCCACCGTCACGGCGGACACGACCCATGCGATGCCGTCCTTGGAGAGGACCAGGGCGGCGATCGCAATGGCCGCGCCGGCGATGACCGCGGCGTAGCCGGCGGCGCGGTGAAGACGAATCCAGAGTTGGCGGTCGTCGAGCGTTCTCGCCGTGCGAATGCCGAACAGCTGATTCGGCCGCGTGCGCGGGAGCGCGTCGCCGACCGCGGCGAGAAACACCCCGAAGAGGAACACCACCGCCCGCGGCGCAATCGGCCGCAACCAGCCGGCGCCTGCGACGCTCAGGACGACCAGCGCCTGCAGCGCGAGGACGAAGAAGACCGCGCGACGCGCGATAGCGCGGTAGGTGCGCTCGAGACCGTCCGTGGCCTGGTGGCCCGGCCCCGCCCAGAGCGGACGGAGCGACATGTAGATGACCGCGGCAGCCGCCGGGAGGGTGAGGGCAACGAGCGCAGCGACGAGCATCTCAGGCCTCCTGGTGCCGCGGGCGGCGGCGGCGGGTTCGCCGCGTGCGGCCGGCCGGCTTCATGAGCTCCAGCAGATGGCGGACGACGTCCTGGAAGACCGACGTGTTCAGCTCGTAATAGATCTCCTGGCCCTGCCGCTCGGCGACCACGAGCCCCGCGTGACGGAGCACCCCGAGGTGGCGCGAAATGGTCGGCCAGCTCGAATGGAAAGCGTCGGCGATCTGGCCCGAGGTCCGCGGCCCCGCGCGCAGCAGGTTCAGGATGTCGCGGCGTGTCTGGTCGGCCAGCGCCGCGAACGCGGCGTGGCCGGCGGCGGGCACCTTCATGATTAGCAACTTAGCTAATTATCGAATCTCGCGTCAACAGGTAAGACACCGTCATGCGGGATTGGTTCCACGCGGCCCCGCGGGTCCGCGTGCACCGTTCACCTGGCAGGAAGCGGTTGCAGCGGCGGCGTCGTTCCCGGCGGAACGCCCTGCTCGACCGCGTTCATCAGCATCGCGAGCGTAGTGTAGGTGCCGCTCAGCGTCACGAGATCGACGAGCTGTTGCTCGTTCAGTACCTGCGCGGCGCGCCGGTACGTGGCGTCGCTCACCTTGTGCGTCGTCGAGAGTTCCGTGCACAGGTCGTAGACCGCGGCTTCGTCCGCTTTCATCGACGCCGGGCGCCGGCCCGCCTTCAGGTCCGCGAGCGTCGCCTCGGAAACACCTTCCTTGAGCGCGAGCGGGTAGTGGGCGAGCCACTCGACCTGCGACGTCCAGAGCCGCGCCTGGACCAGGATGGCGAACTCGTTCAGCCGCCGCGGCACCGACGTGTTGAAGCGCAGGTAATCCAGCAGAGCGAACATCCGCTGGCCGAGCTCGGGACTGCGGAGCATCGCGTTGTACGGGCCGCCAAGTCCGACGCTGGATACCTTCAGAATCTCGTCGGCCAGCGCCTTCTGCTGCGCGTTGAGCTGCTCGATCGTCAGCTGCGCCAGCCGACCGGCAGGGGATGCAGCGGACGCCGTCTCCTCGAGCCGCGCGACCCGGAAGATCCGGACCGACCCGCGTTCGACATACTCGCGCGTGACAAAGGTACCCGTGACGCGCACCGTCGCCCCGCTCCTCGCGCGCGCCATTAGATCGCGCGGCAACTCCACCTCCACCGAATGCTGCCCGGTTGCATCGCGGTATGCGAGTGCCCAGCCGGTACTCTCGCCGCCGATGGCGATGCGGCCGCCCTGCAGCGTGCCGGTCAGCGTGATGTCCTGCGCCTGCGCGAGGGCGATTGACGCGACGCCGGAGGTGATGGCGAACCACAACAGGGTCTTCATATGTTTCCGCCTATACTGCTCGCGGTCTCCACGAATGTCGAGCCGATTCACCGCCGCCGTGGTTCAAAGCTCACCCGTGGTCTTCGAGCCGAAGGCGACCCTCGCCAAGGTTCGCGACCTGACGGCCGATGCGGCGGCGCGCGGCGCGCGCCTGGTCGTCTTTCCTGAAGCCTTCGTATCCGCGTATCCGAAGGGGCTCGATTTCGGCGCGCGGGTCGGGCTGCGTACGGCAAAGGGGCGTGACGACTTCCGCAGGTACTTCGACAGCGCGATCGACGTGCCCGGATGGGCCACCGAGCAACTGGCACGGACCGCGAAGGAAAGCGGCGTCTACCTCGTGATTGGCGTCATCGAGCGCGACATCGGCACGCTCTATTGCACGATCGTGTTCTTCGCGCCGGATGGCACGTTCCTCGGCAAGCACCGCAAACTGATGCCGACCGCGATGGAGCGGCTCATCTGGGGCTTCGGCGACGGATCCACGCTGCCGGTCTTCGACACGCCGATTGGCAAGCTTGGCGCCGTGATCTGCTGGGAGAACTACATGCCGCTGCTGCGCATGGCGATGTACGCGAAAGGCATTCAGCTGTACTGCGCGCCGACCGCCGACGACCGCGACACCTGGCTGCCGACGATGCGGCACGTCGCGCTCGAGGGACGCTGCTTCGTGCTGACCGCCTGTCAGCACCTGCGTCGCGGAGACTGCCCCGCGGATTACGCGGCCGTGCAGGGCGACGACCCGCAGGCCGTCATCATGCGCGGCGGCAGCGCCATCGTCAGCCCGCTCGGCCAGACGCTGGCTGGCCCCGTGTTCGACGAGAACACGATTTTGACGGCCGAGATCGATCCCGCCGAGATCGCTCGCGGCAAGTACGACTTCGACGTCGTCGGCCACTACGCGCGGCCCGACGTGTTCAGGCTCCACGTCAACGAAAAGTCGACCCCGCCCGTCGTCGCCGACTGATGCCGGCGTGAGCGATCCTGACACGCCGTTCAGGAACTCTTCAGACGACGCCGCGGGCACTCTGCACTAAAATTCCCACGGACCTTGTCCGTCGAAACAGAGCGTTGCGCTATCTTCCGGAGGTCACGATGCGGAAATTTTATTGGGTTTTTCTGTTCAGCTTGGCGTTGTTCCTTGGCGGCGTCGCCAGCGCGCAGCAAGGCGCTGGATCTTCAGAAGATACGAGGGCGGCTGCCCCCTGCCAGTTGCCCGGCGCGCCGGCCATGAACACACCGGCGACCGACGCCACCGGTCCCACGACGATGGCGCCGAAGGGGTACGTCAAAGACCTGATGAACTACATGGTGATGCCGTCGGCGTCGGGCGTCTGGAACGCCGTCGCGACGTCCACTGACCAGACTGGTGTTCACGAGTCCCGGCCGCAGAGCGACGATGACTGGAACAAGGTCATCGCGGCGGCAACCGAGCTCGTGGAGAGCACGAATCTGTTGATGATCCCAGGACGCAAGCGTTGCGTCGGCGGCGCGATTCCGGCCGCGTTCGTGACTGACTGGAACCGCAAGGCGCGCGAAGTGGGCGAGGCAGCCAACATCGCCCTGATCGTCGCCAAGAAGCACGACGCCGACGCGCTCGCCGAAGCGGGCGAACGGATTGACGTCTCCTGCGATCAGTGCCACGAGCGGTATCAGCTGCTCGACGACGATCCGGACCAGAACAACAACAAGGTCTGGGGCACCTGGAAGCCGAAGGCCGGTTCGAAGGCCAAGCCCGCCGTTCCGCCGGGGGCCGCGGCACCGGCCAAGCCGGCCGCCGCCCCCAAGAGCTAGATCACGGCAAGCGGGAAGGGGGACCCATGAAACATCTGCTGTTTTCTTTCGCCGCGGCTGGCGCCGCGACGGTGGCCGTGCTTGGCATGACGGCCACGCCGATCTCCGGCCAGGGCGCCACCGGCACCATCACGGGTCACGTGAAGTACATGGGCCCGACGCCGGTGACCCCGGTGATCAGAATGGGAGCCGATCCGCGCTGCAACAAGCTGTATGCCGGCAAGCGTCCAACGTTGCCGACTTTCGTCGTGGGCGCCGATGGGGCGTTTGCCAACGTGCTGGTCAACGTGGACGGCTCGTTTCCCAATGCGGCCGTTCCGACCACGCCGGTGGTGCTCAATCAGAAGGACTGCATGTACGTGCCGCGGGTCCTTGGCGCCCGCGTCGGCCAGACCCTGCAGGTGACGAACGAGGATCCGACCGACCACAACGTGCATTCGCTGTCGAAGGCCGGGAACGACTTCAACAGGTCGCAACTGATCAACACCAAGCCGTTCGACGTCACCCTGAAGGCAAGTGAGCTGCTGCGCATTACGTGCGACAGCCACACGTGGATGACGGCCTTCATCGGCATCTTCGATCATCCGTATTTCTCGGTGAGTGGCACCGACGGTTCCTTCACGATCGCGAACGTGCCCGCGGGCAAGCAGACCGTCAAGGCGTGGCACGAAGTCATGGGGATGCAGACCCAGATGGTCGACGTGGAGGCGGGGAAGACGACGATGGTGGACTTCACGTTTGCACCGGGCCAGAAGACCGGGAGCATTCCCGTCCACGACCTCGTGGTCCCGATGCAGATGGCGGCCGCGGGATCCGTCAAATAGGCGAGGGCACCGGAGTCCGGCTCGCCTGGCGCAACCGTATAATGCGCGTAGGTTTCATACGCGAGGGGCTATCAATCAGCGAGGCACGAGCAGGTATGAGAACACAGCACACGAGCAGGACCGTGACCGCGTTGTCATTGGCCTTGGCAGCGGCGATCGCGCTCATCGTCGCCGTTTCACTTCCCGGAGCCGGTGGTCTCGTGGCGACGGGTCTCGCGCAGACCAAGCCACCGCAGACCAAGGCACCTCCGGCCCAGGCGCCGCAGACCAAAGCTCCGCCGGCCAAGGCACCGCAGACCGCCGCACCGCAGACCAAGACCGCGGCCCCGGCACCAATCTCGACCCAGGCCCAACCATTGAACCCGGTGGGTGGGCAGAAAGACGGTCCGCCGATCACACCGAAGCCCGGCGGTCCGCTGGCCCCGTCCAAGTCGACGTACAAGGTCGACGCCATCGAGTTCTTCCTCACGCCGGACCAGTTCGTCGAGTACAAGTTCAGGCTGAACACGGGTGACAGGATGATGTTCAACTGGAAAGCGACGGGACCGGTTGAAGTGGACTTCCACACCGTGCCAGACGGCAAGCCGATCTCCGCATCCGAAACATACTTCAGGGGACCGGCAAGCAGCGGCAGCGGGAACTACCGCTCACCGTACCCCGGCCTTCACGGGTGGTACTGGCACAACACGGGCAAGGAGGGCGTGAAGATCGTCCTCAACGCGGCAGGGTTCTGGACGGAAGCGTGGATGTTCAGCGGAGATCCCGTCGGCGATCCGATGCCTCTGCAGGACCCGGCGCCGCCCGAGAACTGACCGCCGCCGGCGATCAGCCGTAGTAGGTGATCAGCCGGCCGCTGATCGTCACAGACATCCAGAGGACGAGCGACACGGCGCCGACGACTCTCGGGACCCACGACGACAGGTGTCCCTCGTCGGCGACCGCCACGCGCTGACGCACCGTTGCCGTGAAGAGGAGCGCGGCGGCGAGGATCCACATCTTCAGGACGAACAGCCAGGACCTGTGGTAGGTCAGCGCGTTCGTCGTGAACTGCGGGATGCCCGTCAGCAGCACCGCCAGCCCTGCCCAGAGCAGGATCCGCTGCGCGCTCCTCGCGACGCTCGCGCGCGACTGGCCGACGGGACCCCAACCCAGCAGCCGCAAATCCCCGATCACGATAGCGCCGACGAATATCGTGACGGCGAGAAGGTGCAGAGCCTGCGTCACCGGGAACAGGTAGGTGGAGTCGCGGTACGCCTGGCTCATCGCCAGGCCGTCGCACCATTCGAACAACGGAAGCAGCACAGGTCGGCTCACTTGAACCAGTTATTGGGGATGAGCCGGCTCGAGACGATCGTCAGAGACCAGAGCAGCAGCGAGGCGGCGCCAGTGAGCCGCGCCGTGGCGATGACCTGCAGATCGTCGTCCCACCCCTCGGCCCTCCGGTAGGTCTTGAGATGAAACGCCAGCGCGTTGAGTCCCGCCAGCGCAAGGAACACGAGCTTGGCGAGAAAGAGCACGTTCCGGTAATAGCGCAGCGGATCCACGCAGAAAAGGAGAATTCCGGTGGCCGTGCTCGGGACGAACGAGGCCATCTGCCATGGGAACAGCCGCCGCTGGATCTGCGCCAGCGGCGCGTGCGTGAACGCCAGGCCGACGAGGCGCAGATCCATCATGATCACGAGCCCGGCAAAGACGACGATGCAGGCGACGTGCGAGGTCTCGATCAACGGGTAGCCAAAAGGGGACTCGCGGAGCGCGGTCGTCCAGTCGAGCCTTTCGAGCCACGCGAAGGTGGCGACGAGCGAGGACATCCAGGCGGTGTTTCGCCTATTGTGGTTCGGCGCCGTCGTTCGGACCGCCGACCGAGCCGATGTAGAAGCTACGTCCGTCCTTCAGCACCAGCGTCCGGCCGTTGGCGAGCCCCGGATCGGTCTTGCCCTGATAGCCCTTCACGACGGCGGTCATCCCGTCGGTGAAGTCGGCCTTCTTCAGTCCGTGGCGGGACAACTGGCTCGGAGCCGCGGTTTCGATCATCCAATGCTTCACCGCGCCGCTCGGCTCCTTCGTGTCCATGTAGATCCAGCCGTGCGGGTTCGCCCATTCCATCCTGGTGATGATGCCATTCAGCGTCACCGGCTTCATCGGGTCGTACTCCGCCGCGAACGCATGATGCGCGTATGTCGACTGGACGGAGCAGAGCGCCCCAACGGCGAGCAGGACGAGAAAAATGTTCCTCTTCATGAAGATGCCTCCAACTACGATCGCCGTTGCGGGTCAGCGAGCCGAAGCCGATGTCCCGGCCGCGGGCGCCGGATACCAGAATACCTGATGGCAACTCTCGCAGACCTCGTCGATTTTGTCGCCCGCCTCGAACAGCGCCTGCGGATCCTTTTTATCGATCGCGGCCAGGGCCGGCTGCACGGAGTCCTGGAGCGATCGCGCGAACTGGTTCCACCCGCTGGGACTCTTGTCGATCAGCGCGCGAACCTGGTCGGGCGCCAGCTCGATGCCCGGCGACAGGGACCCGGCGCCAGGCGGAGCGACCGCGCGGCCGGGCATCATCAGGAGGTTGGCCCCTTCCATGACAGTGAGCGCGCTGTGGCGCACCGCTGCCCACTCCTCTTCGTTAGTGGGAGCGTGTTCGATCTGCTTTCCGTGGTCGATGTCGGTCTTCACTGCGTTCCATACAACATCTACGTTGGGATCGATCACGCTGTTCATTACCTCCCGGATCGACGCGACGGGATGATACGGAGGGGCCGCAGGCGCAGGCGTCGCCTCGGGGGCCGGCTTCGAGCAGCCGACCAGCACACAGATGCCGCACAGCACGAAGGCGGAGGTTGCATAACGACGAAAAAAAGCCATATACGCGAGACGATAACGGGAAACATCAGCCTCAGTCAATGCGATTGAGGCCGACGATTACTGAAGAATAATTCAGAAAACATTCAGATCTCCCCAGCGTGATCGCGAGTCCCGTGCCTCGTGCTCGACATTCAGCTGGAGGCTTCTCAGCGTGGGAGAACGTGCCACGGAGCGATTCGCGCGCGACGCGAAGATCATCGTGAGAAACGGCTTCGGAAACGGTGCTCACCTGACACGGCCGGTCGGCTTGCGCGCCGAGTTCGTCCCGATGACGGAGCCCGCAATTGTTCGAGCCGGACACTTGCTGACATCCAACTTCCGGATCGAAAGCCGCGGCGGGGGCGGTTGTGTCGGCGCGAGCGAGCATCGGCGGCCATCCGGTCATGGGCCGCACGGATGCCACGGGGCATGTCACGTTGGCGATCGACCGCAATGGCGCATGGCTGGTCCGCACCGCGCGCTGCTTCTTTCCACAAAACGGTCAGCAAGATCCTTCAAGTGGCTGGAGGGGGGGCCACTGGACCGACTCCGGTCCGTTCAGCGCGGGTACGGCATTTGAGTTCGAGGCGCATGGGGGTTTCTCAATGCGCCGAGTCTTTTCGCCGATACTGCTGACCTTGCTGGTCGTCGCCGCGCCCGCGGCGGCGCAGATCCAGAGCCGACCGACCGACGCGCCGATTGTCACCGCGGAGAACGAGTCGTGGTACGTCAACGGCGAGGCGATTCAGTTCGCCGGTGACCTGTACTACCCAGCCGGCGCGGACGTCTTCTTCAATGGCAACACGATGGTGCGCTCGGGCCACTTCAACGGCGTGCCGCTGTACAGCGACACCACGCTCGAGCCGTACAGCGTCGTGTATGTGCCGATCGGCCGCGGCATGATGCAGCCGTACGAGCGCCCGCGACAGGGGAGTCTCGCGGGTACGACAGCGAGCCGTACGCCCTCGTTCCCCGTGCGAGTGACCGCTGCAGGCGGTTCGCTGCCGCAGGGGGCCGTGGCGCCGACGGCGCCTCCAGCCACCATCGGCGCGATCGGCGCGTATACGCCGGAGTCGGCCGTGGGCACGTCGGGAACGACGGTTCCGGCCGCGGTCGGAACCGGCGGCCTGGCGGCGCCCGCGCCGCGAGACATTCCGACCCGGAACCGCCTTGCCCTGACGAGCATCGGTCGTCCCACCAGCAATGACGGCATCTGGATCCGCTATCTCGGAGAAAAGTGGGTCAGTGCAGGACCGGCGGTGCCGTTGACCGTCGAAGGATTCCGCATCGTCGGCAGCAACGACGGGTTTCCGATCTTCGCGCGCAACAACTCGTCCGAGCAGGTCATTTACGTGCCGACGCGCGCGGGTCTGGTCGCGCCGTTCCGGCTAAAGCAATAGCGACGGTACGACGACAGGCGATTGCACGACCGTGTCGCGTGCATCGCCTTCGTAGAAGACACGCTCGAGGAGCAGTCCTGACGCCGGCGCGGTCAGCCGCGCCGGCAACTCCGAGCGCTCGACGAGCATCGCTGCCGCGGCCTCGACGGTCAGGGCGCCGCGGCCGACTTCAACCAGCACGCCCACCAGACGCCGAACCATCTTCCAGATGAAATGCGACCCTTCGACGTGGATGAGGATCAGATCGCCGTCCTCATGGATCTCCAGCACGTCGAGCATCACCTGCGTCGATTTCTCCTCGGGGTCGTCGTCGGAGAACGACTGGAAATCGTGGAAGCCGACGAACCGCGCGGCCGCGTCGCGGATGCGATCGACGTCGAGGTCGTCCTTCACCCACCAGACGAACGGCTTGGCGAAGGCGGTGCGGCGTCGGGCGAGATGGTAGACGTAGCTGCGCGCCTTCGCGCCGTGGCGCGCATGAAACGTGTGGCGCACCTTATCGGCGCGGAGGATGTTGATGTCCGAGGGGAGCGCATCGTTGATCCGCCGGCGCAGGGACTCGGGCGGCATCGTCACATCAATGTCGAGGTGAGCCACCTGCGCGGCCGCATGGACGCCCGCGTCGGTGCGTCCCGATCCGTAGAGCTCGAAATCGCCCACGCCGGTTGCTTCGCGCACGGCGCGTTCGATCTCGCCCTGCACGGTGCGCGCGTTCTTCTGGATCTGCCATCCGCTGTATCGGGTGCCGGCGTATTCGATCGTCAGCTTCAATCGCATGAGCAAGTCCCACGGCCTGTCGCGTCCGGCATTATCCCTGCACGGCCGGGTCTGACAGCCTTGCGCGGATTCTACGGATGAGCGAGATATCACGACGATATGCCGCCGGTGCGGAGACGCAGTCGGACGGTTCGACGCATTTCCGGGTGTGGGCGCCCCAACCTCGACAAATCAAATTACGGATCGAGGCGAGCGGCGGCGCGCACGACATCGCCCTCGAGGAAGAAGCCGAGGGCTACCACTCGGTCCTCGTCGAGGGCGCCGGACCAGGAACGCGGTATCGCTACGTGCTCGATGGCGACGCGCTGCCCGATCCGGCCTCGCGCTACCAGCCGGACGGCCCGTTCGGGCCCTCGGAGGTCGTCGATCCGGCCGCATATGTGTGGGAACATTCGCTGGCCAACGGCGTCCACCTGGCGGGGCAGGTGATGTACGAGATGCACATCGGAACGTTTTCACCCGGACGCACGTGGCGCTCGGCTATCGAAAAGCTTCCGATGCTGGCGGATTCCGGCATCACGACGCTCGAATTGATGCCGGTCGCGGACTTTCCCGGCCGGTTCGGGTGGGGCTACGACGGCGTCTTTCCCTATGCGCCGGCACATCAGTACGGCCGGCCCGACGACTTCCGCGCGTTCGTCGATGCGGCGCACGAAAACGGTCTCGCCGTCATACTGGACGTCGTCTACAACCATCTCGGTCCCGATGGCTGTGTCTTCAGCCGCTACGCGCAGGCGTACTACTCGACCACCTATTCCAACGAATGGGGCGAGGCCCTGAACTTCGACGGGCCGGATGCGCGTCCCGTACGCGACTACTTCGCGTCGAACGCGGCGTACTGGATAGACGAGTTCCGGCTCGATGGGCTGCGGCTCGATGCCACGCAGACGATCCACGATCGATCGCGGCGCCACATCATCGCGGAGATCGGCTGTCGCGCACGTGCGGCGGCGCGCGGCCGGCCGATCGTTCTCGTCGCCGAAAGCGAAACGCAAACGGTCCGGCTCGTGAAGCCGATCGATGCCGGGGGCGACGGGCTCGACGCCCTCTGGAACGACGACTTTCACCACAGCGCCATCGTCGCGTTGACGGGGAAGCGCGAGGCGTACTTTTCCGATCATCACGGCGCGCCGCAGGAGCTCATTTCGGCGGCCAAGCGCGGCTACCTGTTTCAGGGTCAGCGTTACGCCTGGCAGATGCAGGGCCGCGGCACCCGGACCGACGGCGTGCCGGCGCCGGCGTTCGTCACCTATCTCGAGAACCACGACCAGGTCGCCAACGTCGGTGACGGCTCGCGGGTCCGTTTCTACACGGCGCCGGGACGCTATCGCGCGATGACGGCGCTGCTGCTGCTGATGCCCGGCACGCCGCTGCTGTTCCAGGGGCAGGAATTCGGCGCCACCTCCCCGTTCCTGTACTTCGCCGATCACCACCCCGAGCTCGCGCAGGCCGTGCGGAAGGGGCGCACCGAGTTCATGACGCAGTTTCCCAGCCTCACATCGGACGCGGCACAGTCGAACCTGCCCGCGCCGCACGACCCGCGGACGTTCGAGCGCTGCACCTTGAACTGGGAGGAGCGCACCGCGAACCGGCACTTCGTCGCCTTGCACCGCGACCTGCTCGCGCTGCGCCGCGGCGATGCGGCGTTTCGCGCGCAGGATGCGGCGGCCCTCGACGGCGCCGTGCTGGGCGCCGAGCTGTTCGTCCTGCGATTCGGCGCGTCAGGCCCGGAAGACGAGCGCCTCCTGTGCGTGAACCTGGGTGCGGACGTCGATCGCGGTTCGTTTGCCGAGCCGCTGGTCGCGCCACCCGATGGACACGCATGGGATGTGCGCTGGTCGAGCGACGACCCGGCGTACGGCGGCTTCGGCACGCCACCGGTTCTCACCAAGACCGGCTGGCGCATCCCGGGACACGCGGCGGTCGTGCTGCGGCCCGTTCCCGCGAAGAGGACAGCGTGATGGCTCGAGGCAGCGGAACAATCGATGCGGCGGCGGTCGCGAGACACACGAGCGGGCTCGTGCGCCAGATTCAGTGGAGCGCGACCGAAGACGGACGGCGATCGCTGGCCGAGAAAGAGTGGCTGGTCACCAACGGCCTGGGCGGCTATGCGTCGGGCACCCTCTCGGGTGCGCTGACGCGCCGCTATCACGCCTATCTCGTCGCCGCGCTGCCGACGCCGTTCGGTCGCACGGTGATGTTGAACTACGTCTGGGAGCGCATCCGCTACCCCGACGGGCGCGTCGTCTCGCTGCACAACATGATCGACACGGAGGGCGGCAAGGAATTCGACGCCGCGCGGTGGCTCTCGTCGTTCCGCCTCGAGGCGGGGCTCCCGGTCTGGACCTTCGACGTCGAGAACGTCCGCCTCGAGAAGCGGGTGCTGATGCCGCACCTGCAGAACACGACACATGTCGCGTACCGCCTGCTGTCGAAGGAGCCGGTCCGCCTCGAGCTCCGTCCGCTGGTGGCGTTCCGTCTGCACGAAGCGCCGGTCAACCACCCGGTGCAGGCGCCGTACGGTCTCTACGCGCTAGGCGATCGGTTCGAGCTGACACCAGGCGGCGATCTGCCGCCGCTGCGGATGTTCCTCTACGGCGCGGAGAAGGCGTTCACCGTGACGCCCGAGCGCTTCGACGACGCCGTCTACCCGCTCGAGCAGAGCCGCGGCTACGAGTGCTGCGGCGACCTCTGGACGCCGGGCTACTTCCGGTGCCAGCTGACGCCCGATGCGCCGGGCACGCTCGTCGCCTCGACCGAGTCGTGGGAAACGATCGGCGCCCTCGACCCGATCGAGCTCCCGTCCGCGGAACAGCAGCGCCGCACGCGGCTCATCGCCAACGCGCACCGGGCGGCATCGGGGGGCTTTGCCTCGGAGATGGTGCTCGCCGCCGATCAATTCGTCATCACGCCGGCCGGCCGAGGCGAGGAAGCGGCACGCGCGCGCGCGGCCGGCGACGAGGTGCGCACCGTCATCGCCGGTTATCACTGGTTCACCGACTGGGGCCGCGACACGATGATCAGCCTCGAGGGGCTGACGATCTGCACGGGCCGGCAGCGCGAGGCCGGATACATCCTGCGGACGTTCGGGCACTACGTGCGCGACGGCTTGATTCCCAACATGTTCCCCGAGGGCACCAAGGAAGGTCTCTACCACACCGCCGACGCGACGTTGTGGTTCTTCCACGCGATCCAGCGGTATCTCGTCGCCACCAACGATCGCGCGACCCTGCGTCAGCTGATGCCGAAGCTGAAGTCGATCTTCGAGCATCACATGCGGGGGACGCGGTTCGGCATCGGCGTCGATCCCGCCGACGGCCTGCTGCGGCAGGGCGAAGAGGGCTACCAGCTGACCTGGATGGACGCCAAGGTGGACGGCTGGGTGGTGACGCCGCGGCGCGGCAAGCCCGTGGAGATCAACGCGCTCTGGTACAACGCGGTGTCGCTCTTTGCCGAGTGGCTGCGCGAGGAGGGCGACCCGCTGGCGCCGCAGGTCGACGACGCGGCCGCCCGCGCGCGCGAGTCGTTCAACGCGCGGTTCTGGTGCGCCGAGGGCGGCCACCTCTACGACGTCATCGACGGCGAGCACGGAGACGATTCGGCGTGCCGGCCGAACCAGATCTTCGCCATCTCGCTCGATCATCCCGTTCTCGACGAGTCGCGCTGGCGCCCGGTGTTCGACGTCGTGCGCGAGCGCCTCGTCACGCCGGTCGGCCTTCGTTCACTCGCGCCCGGGCACCGCGACTACAAGGCCCAGTACTACGGCGACCTGCGTGCGCGCGACGCCGCGTATCACCAGGGGACAGTGTGGGCGTGGCTGGTCGGGCCGTACGTCGACGCCTATCTGCGGGTCTATCCGGGCGACCTGGCCGGTGCGCGCGAATGCCTCGCCGGCTTCGAGCATCACCAGGTGGAGGCGGGCGTCGGGACGATCAGCGAAATCTTCGACGCCGAGGAGCCCTTCACGCCGCGCGGCTGCATCGCCCAGGCGTGGAGCGTCGCGGAGGTGCTCAGGGCGTGGCTGAAGACCGAAGGCGCGTAAGCGCCTCGCCGAGCGCCTTGATCTCTTCGCCATACTTGGCCCAGTCGCCCGCGCGCTGCGCCTCGATCGCGCGCTGATAGTGGAGCTGCGCCTCGTCGGCGAGTGCGGAAACCTGCGGTGACGGCGAGGCCGACGGCGACGGCTGCGGCGACGGCGTGGGAGCGACCGCCGCGGTGGTCGTCACCGCGGGGGCCGGCGCCGGCGGGGCGGCCGCTCCACTGAACAACCTCGCGAGCGCCGCCTCGAGGGTCGGCTCCATCACGATCTGATCCTGGTACACGGCGACGACGCGCGTCAGCTCCGGGATGCGGCCGCCCGCGCCGCGCAAGTACAGCGGCCGCACGTAGATCAGCGATTCCTCGATCGGGATCACCATCAGCGTGCCCCAGGTCACCTGCGACCCCTGCTGGTTCCACAGCGTGATTTGCGGCGAGATCATCTGGTCCTGGTTGATGCGCGCGACGACCTGGCGCGGGCCGAAGACCACCTTCTGCTTCGGGAACTGGAAGACGCGGACGTCGCCGTAGTGGGCCGCGTCGCTGCGCGCGACCAGCCACGCCGCCAGGTTGTCCTTGCGCCGCGGCGTGAAGGGGAGCATCTGGATGAACTCCGCGTCCGTCTCGCCCGGCAGGCGCATGATCGTGTAGTACGGCTGCATCGCGGCCTGCGCCTGGCCGGTGTCGTCGATGGTCGGCACCTCCCACTGGTCCTCGCGGTTGTAGAAGACGGCCGGCTCGGTCATGTGGTACGTCGCGAAGACCGATGCCTGGATGGCGAACATGTCTTCCGGGTAGCGGATGTGCGCGCGCAGCGCGGCCGGCATCGCGTCGAGCGGCTTGAACAGCCCGGGGAAGACGTGGCCGTACGTGGCGAGCACCGGATCTTTCGCGTCGGCGGTGTAGAAGGTCGTCGTGCCGTTGTAGGCGTCGATGACGGTCTTCACGGAGTTGCGGATGTAGCTGAGCCCCGGGCCCGCGGGCGTGGCATACGGGTAGCGATCGCTCGTCGTGTACGCGTCCGCCATCCAGAACAGCCGGCCGTCGGCGAGCACGAGGTACGGATCGCGATCGAATGTGAGGAACGGCGCGATCTCGCGCACCCGCTCCGCGACGTTCCGGTGAAACAGGATGCGGCTCTCGCCGGTGATGTCGTCGTTGAAGGCGATCTGGTAGGCGCCGAAGCGGAGCGCGAACATGATGCGGCGGCCGAGCGATTCGAGCGCGAGCCCGCCCGTGCCGGAGTACGGCGTGAACACGTTCTCGTCGCCGCGCGGGTAGTGGAACTCGCGCGTGCGCGTGCGGACGATGACGTAGTCGTTGGAGAGCTCGCCGAAGTACAGGCTCGGCTCCTGGATCGGCAGGTCGGCCACCGTCTCGGTCGGCAGGTTGCGCACGAAGAGCACGGGCAGCCCCTCGCTCGTCACCTGGTTCACCGGTCCCAGCGTCAGGCCGTAGCCGTGCGTGAAGGTGAGGCGCTCGTTGACCCACGTGCGGTTGGGCAGGCTGTTCGAGTTGAGCTCGCGCGCCGACAGCATCACCTGCTGCGGCCGGCCGTTCAGCACGTAGCGGTCGTTGTCGACGGCCACGAAGTCGTAGTACGTGCGGATCTCCTGCAGCTGCCCGAACGTGTCGAGCAGCGGCTGATGGTCCCAGAGCCGGACGTTCTGCAGCGTCGTCGCGTTGCGGGCGATGTCGTTGCGGGTCAGCGTCGCGTCGCCCGTCAGCGCGCGCTCCTCGACGCGGTCGAGCGCGAAGGCGCGCCGCGTCGCGTCGATGTTGTGCTGGATGAACGGCGATTCGCGCGCCTGCTCGTTCGGGGTCACCACGAAGCGCTGCAGCAGCGTCGCGTATCCCTCGCCGCCGATGCTGACGATCAGGTAGAGGGCGATCGCGACGGGGATGGGCCAGTTGCGGCGGCCGAGCCCGTGCAGGACCGCCAGCGCGGCGCCGAGCAGCGCGACCACCGTCAGCGCCAGCGCGATCGGCATCCGGGCGTAGACGTCCGCATACGACGCCCCGTAGATGATGCCCGCGGAGTGGACGAGCAGCTCGAAGCGGCCCAGCCATGCGCCGAGGGCGAGCAGCACGAAGAAGATCGCCGCCAGCATCGACAGATGGCGCCTGACACCCGCCGACATCGTGATGAACGACGTCGGCCGCGAGGTCAGGCTGCCCGAGACGAGATAGATCGCGCCCGCGCCAAGGGCGGCGAGGATGATCAGCGTTTGCGCGATGCCGCGTAGCAGCTGCAGGAACGGGATGGTGAAGACGTAGAAGGCGACGTCGCGCCCGAGGATCGGATCCTGCTGGCCGAAGGGAACGGCCTTTTGCCACGTCACCCAGGTTTCCCACTGCGACGACGCGAACAGTCCGATCAGCGCGCTCACCACCATCGCGATGGCCGACGTGATCGTGCGCAGCTGCTGCCGTCCCGGCAGCGCGACCTCCATCCCCTGCTGCGTCGTGAAGATCCGGCGTCCCTCGCGGAACGAAACGAGCGCCAGGCGGAAGTTGACGACGAGCCAGAGAACCGAGACGACGAACGCGAAGGTGAAGAGCGACGCCTCGCTGCGCACGATCGTCGTGAAGACCTGCTGATAGCCGACTTCGCCGAACCAGAGCCAGTCGGTGTAGAAGCGCACCATCGCCGGCCCGCCGAAGAAGAGCAGCGCGAAGACGACGAGGACGGCGAGGCGAACGGGGTGGCGCACGTCAGGTCCGGTACTGGGCGCTCGCGTTGGTCAGGTCGGCGCGGATGTCGGCCTCGAGGGCGGGCGGGGCGAGCACCCGCGCGGACGCGCCCCAGCCGAGAATCCAGCTGCGCAGCGCCAGGTCGTTGCAGACCTCGAGCGTCAGCACGACGCCTCCATCTGCGTTCTCACGCAGCGACTGCGAGGGATGCCAGACGCGGGCGCGGACAAACGGCGCCACGCGCGTGTCGAAGGCAATCTCCACGTGCGACGGCGGCCCCGTGTTCACCCCCAGCGAGTTGGCGAACACGTCGTCGGGAATCGCCCGCGTCGGCGTGAACGTCTGCTTGTCGAGCGAGACCGACGCGACCCGATCGATGGCGAAGGTGCGCACGTCCTTGTACTCCGGCACGTAGGCCAGAAGATACAACCCGCCCTGCGCGAATGCCAGCCGGTACGGATGGATGGCGTACTCCTTCATCCGTCCGCTCGCCACGGAGTGGTACTTCATGTGCGCCACGCGGTAGTGCAGCGTCGCCTCGAGGAGGCGGGCGACGATGTCCGGCGCGGAGTCGGACCCGCGCGGGCGAGGCCCCGGCTTGGCCACCAGCACCTGCGGCAGCCGATCGAGGAACTGGCGCATCCGCGGCGAGAGCATCTTCCCCAGGCGCGTGAAGGCGACCACCAGGTCGCGCTGGAACGGCGTGCCTGCCACGGCCTCCAGGATGTTGCGGCTCAGATAGAGCGCGCACAGCTCCGCGAGCGTGAAGCCGGTCTCCAGCCCCTTCAGGACCTGCCCGTCCAGCCGCCAGTGCGCGCGGCCGTCTTCGTCGCGCTCGTCGTAGAGGGGGAAGCCGGCCTCCTGCAGCGCCGCCAGGTCGCGGCGGATGGTGCGCGTCGTCACCTCGAGATCGCTGGCGAGCGCGTCGATCGTCGCCCCGTGCCGGGACGACTCCAGCGCGTGAAGCACTTTCCACTGGCGGATGACTTCCTGGTTGCGGGGCACGCCCCTCTAATCTATAGCTTTCCCTTGGCCCGGCGGATTTCGCGCCGGCGCCGGCGGTCGGGGGTGCCCGCGGCCTGCGTGGCCGCGCGGTAAACGCGCTCCATGCGCCGCATCTCGATTTCTTCCGCTGTCGGCTTCGGCGTCACGTCGTCGTAGAGCACACGCGCCTCGGCCTTCTTGACATGTTGATCGAGGACGATGCGGATGATGACGTCCTGGTGGCGGCCGAACGGCCTCGAGATGCGGAGGCGGTCGCCCTCACGCACGGCCCGGTGCGGCTTGGCGTGCTCGCCGTTGACCTCCACCTTTCCGCCTTCGCACGCGCGCTTGGCCTCGGAGCGCGTCCTGAACAGGCACGCGATGTCGAGCCAGACGTCGAGACGGACGGCGTCGCTCAGATAAGAATCTCTATCTTCGCCTTCGCCTTCAGCGCGTCGACGAACGCCTGCGTCTCGGCCTGCCGGCTCTGCTGACTGAGGTACTGCTCGATCTGGGGCTTCGCCTCGTCGAGCGGCACGACGCGCTGCGTCTGTTTCTCCGCGACCTTGATGATGTGGTAACCGAACTGCGTCTCGACCAGGTCGCTCATGTCGCCGGCGTTGAGGGCAAAGGCGGCCTGCTCGAAGGGCGGCACCATCTGGCCCTTCTCGAAGAACCCGAGGTCGCCGCCGTTGACCGCGCTGCCGGGATCCTGCGAGTTTTCCTTGGCTGTCGCCGCGAAATCTTTCCCGCCCTTGAGATCCTTGAGGATCGCCTCGGCCTTCGTCTTCGCCTGCTGCTTGGTGGCGGCATCCGCGTTCTGCGGCACCGAGATGAGGATGTGGCTGGCGCGCACGCGCGGGCCCTGCTGGAACTTGTCCTGGTTCTTCTGGTAGAAATCCGTCACTGCTTCCGGCTTGACGGCGATCTTCGTGGCAATCTCGCCTTCGACGAGCTTCTCGACGCTCATCTCCGAGCGTGCGTCGTCGCGGATGTCCTGCAGCGTCATCTTCTGGGCGGCGAGCGCCTGGTCGAACTGCTGCTGATTGGGAAACTGCGAACGGATCTGCGCGACCTGCGCCTCGATGTCGGAGTCGGGCACGACGATCTTCCGCGTCTTCGCTTCCTGGACGAGCAGCTTGTAGCCGATCATCTCGTCGAGGACGCCGCGGAACACGCGGTCGCGCTGGTCGGCGGGCACCGGCCCTCCGGCGCGACCTTCGAGCGCCTTCACGGCCCTATCGAGCTCCACTCCGCTGATCGTTTCCCCGTTGATCCGCGCCACGATTTCCGGGAGCTGCGGTGGCACCGGCTTGGCGGCGGGTGGCTGCAGCTGCGCGGCGGCCGGCGGCGGCGTGCTTTGCGCGGCGGGCGGTGCGGATGCAGGTGCGGAGGCGGGAGCTGGTGTGGCCTGCGGCTTGGCGTCGGCGGCGGTGCTGCGGGAGCAGGCGGCCAGCATGATGACGAAAGCAATCGAGACGGCTCGGCGCACGTGAACTCCTTGCCTGCCAGGCCCCAGCTCGTGGAGAGCCGCGAGTGAAGGCGGGTGCTGTCAGAGTACGGCGTTGGGCGAGCCGCGGTCAAACCGGCGGCCGCTCAGTACTGGTCGCGGTGGAAGTCGGCCTGACGGCTGAGCAGCCACTGCTCGCTCATTTTCGGCAGCGACGGCTGACGGGTGAGCCGGCGGATGACCGCCAGCAGTCCGGCGACAAACGCCCACCCCAGCACCGGCCCGAGGACGGGCCGCCCGGTTGGATGGGGGAGCGGCGTGAAACGTTCGATGCGCGCCGGCATGACTGTCTCTGTGCCGTTTCAACGAACGTGCCCTCAAAAACCTGCGTGTTATACTCCGCTTTCTGCAGAAAGCGCGCGGCCGCGCGCAGGGAACAGTCACAAAATGGGAAGGCCAGGTAGCTCAGTTGGTAGAGCACATGACTGAAAATCATGGTGTCGGCGGTTCAATTCCGTCCCTGGCCACCAGCCTCCGATGCTCGATTCATGCGGAGGCTGTCCGAAGCGCCTAGCGCGAAGGCGGACCGGCCACTACTTCTTCAACCCCTCCACCACCCGAAACATCGCCTCGCGCGTTGCGGCCAGCTCGCACTCGCAGTCTTCCATCACCGCATCGAACAGCTCGCGTTCCATCTGCGGCAGCGCCCCGCGGATGGCGGCAATCGCCCCGGGCCGGCCCTCGCGGTCGAACACGAATTGCGCGCCACTTCCCCTGACTGCATCGAGTGTCCGGGTGAACTCCCGCTCAAGGTCGTCCCGTTCAGCCATCGCGTCTGTTGTCCTCCGCGGCCTATGAGGAGGTCAACAGACACTTGTGTCGTGTATTCCTCACAATCTCGTCCGTATCCGCAGCTAACTCAACCGTAGTGCTGACTCTCGTTTTCAGGCCTGTTTCGGAATTTACAGATGTGGCCGAGCTCTTGCCTCGTCCGTGGCACCATGGAACTGCTCAAGGGCCAGAAGGTGCGCCGGGGCGATACGCGGACGGAGCAGATGTTCCGCTTCCCGGCGACGGAAGAAATCTGGGAAGTGGCGTGCGTGGAGGAACGGGAGTACGAGGAGCGGGAGATCCAGACCGCCCGTAAGCGCCGGGACCTCCCGATTGCGTCCTAGGACCGCATCCTAGACGGCCGCCGCGACCTCCACGTCGCGCACCAGGCCGAGCTCCTTGCGGACCCGGTCCTCGACGGCCTGCCGGACCGGCGGGTTCTCCTTCAAGAACTGCTTCGCGTTCTCCCGTCCCTGGCCGAGGCGCTCGCCTGCAAACGCGAACCAGGCGCCGCTCTTTTCGACAATCCGCTTTTCGACGGCGAGGTCCAGCAAGTCCCCTTCGCGCGAGATCCCTTCGCCGTACATGATGTCGAATTCGGCCTCGCGGAACGGCGGCGCGACCTTGTTCTTCACGATCTTCACGCGCGTGCGGCCGCCGGTGACCTGGTCGCCATCCTTGATGCTCGCGATGCGGCGGATGTCGATGCGGACCGAGGCGTAGAACTTCAGCGCACGGCCGCCGGTGGTCGTCTCCGGGTTGCCGAACATCACGCCGATCTTCTCGCGCAGCTGGTTGATGAAGATGAGCGTCGTCTTCGATTTGGAGACGACGCCGGTCAGTTTGCGAAGCGCCTGTGACATCAGGCGAGCCTGCAGGCCCATCTGCGCTTCACCCATCTCACCGTCGATTTCGGCCTTGGGCACTAGCGCCGCCACCGAGTCCACCACGACGACGTCAATGCTGCCCGAGCGGATGAGCACTTCGACGATTTCGAGCGCCTGCTCACCGTTGTCAGGCTGTGAGACGAGGAGATTGTCGAGCTCGACCCCGAGCTTCTGCGCGTACTGCGCGTCGAGCGCATGCTCGGCATCCACGAAGGCCGCCACGCCGCCGCCGCGTTGCGCTTCGGCGATCACCTGGAGAGCCAGCGTGGTTTTGCCCGAGGACTCGGGCCCGAAGATCTCGATCACGCGGCCGCGCGGGAAGCCGCCCACGCCGATGGCGTAGTCGACCGCCAGCGAGCCGGTGGGGATGAACTCCATCGGCTGGATCTCGCGCGCTCCGAGGCGCATGATCGAGCCCTTGCCGAACTGGCGCTCGATCTGGAGCAGCGCTCCCTCCACGGCCTTGTTCTTCTCGTTCTTCGGGTCGTTCTTCGGCTCTGCCATGACATGCTCCTTTTGCGAAGCCCGCCGCTGCGACGCGTGGAAGGCGGCGGGCACGTCGATCTTCTCGCAGCTGCCGAGCCGCATGATGGAGCCCTTGCCGAACTGCTTGTCGATCTGCGACAGCGCGGCGTCGATGGCCTTGGCGCGCTCGCCTTTATCCTCGGGCATC
>DATNCQ010000064.1:0-7602 GCA_035571515.1 Vicinamibacterales bacterium | reverse complement strand
CGAGTGCCGGACTGCTTCGATCGTGGCTTGATTGCTCGAGATGACCGGCACGCCGAAGCGCGCCTTGACCGCCTCGATGGCGTCGATCGCCTGCCAGTTGGTGCAGGAGAGGAAGATGCAGTCGGCTGTGGCGCTGCGCATGTGTCCGTCGACGAAGTCCACGATCTCTGCCGGCGCCACCTGGCCGATCTCGCGGTTCGAGAGGATGCCCATGCCGGCCACCGGGCCGAGCCGGAACCCTGCCTCCACCACGCAATCGGAGACCGTCCGAGTGAGCTCCTCGCGGTACGGCGTGAAGACGGCCACGGTGCGCGGCTGAATCGTCTTCAACTGCTCGACGACGGAGCCAACGACAGTGAGTGCCCGCACGCCGGTCAGTTCCTCGATGCGCCGCGCGATGCCGGCATCGCTCTGCAGGCCGCCGAGCGATCCGGCTGAGGTGCAGCCGAACACGATCACATGCGGATCGGTGGTCTTGATCAGCCGGAGCGCCTTAGGCAGATCGTCGTCGATCATCGTCCGCTCGGCATCGCGCGTGACCTGTTCGAGGTAGACCCGCGAGGTGCTGATGGCGCAGACGGCGCCGAGCAGGCGATGAAAGTCGGATTCCATCACCGTATTCGACGAGGGCACGATCAAGCCGACTCTGAAATGGCTGGATGGCATCGGTCGGTTCCCCCAGGCCTGCGGGGCGGCGACGCGGCGATTATGTGCACTGCCAACGGCTGTGGCAAGCTTGACCGCCTGCAACCAGAGAAGATCATCGCTCGTCGCGCGCGCGATTTCTTGAAACGCACTCCAGATGCCGGAATTGAGGTTCAGCGTCGATGGAGCGCCGAGGCGCTTCGAGGTCAACCAGCTCGTCATCGCCGGCTGGACCGGGCGCGATCGACAGGCGGTGGAGCATCACGTCGCCGAGCTCGAGGCGATCGGCGTCCGCCGACCGCGCACCATTCCGTCTTTCTACCGCGTATCGGCAGCGTTGCTGACGACGGCATCCGAGGTGGAGGTGGTGGGTGACGAGTCGAGCGGCGAGGTCGAGTTCGTGCTGGTGTCGGCCGCCGACGGGCTGCACGTCGGCGTCGGCTCCGATCACACAGACCGCAAGGTCGAGACCTACGGCGTCACGGTGTCGAAGCAGATGTGTCCCAAGCCGATCGGCCCCGAGTTGTGGCGGCTCGCCGACGTCGAATCACACTGGGATCGGTTGACGCTGCGCTCGCATCTGACGCGCGACGGCGCGACGACGCTCTACCAGGAGGGAGCGGTGACGCGGATGCTGGCGCCGCGCGATCTACTGGCGCTGTTCCCCGATTCGCCCGGCAGGCTCGCGCCCGGCACGGCGATGTTCTGCGGCACGCTGGCGGCGAACGGCGGGATTCGCGGCGGCGACGCGTTCGCGATCGAATTGCACGATCCCGTTCGCGGCGTGCGGCTGCAACACACCTATCGGATCAGCCGCCTTCTGCTGGCCGATTGATCACGATTGACACGCGGCGGCGGCTGCAGTCGAATCAAGCCTGACCGGAAGCCGTTCCCACTTCGCCGCTGACCGACGCGGTTCGCCCCGTTTCCCAGGTGGAGGTGCCATGCCGACCGCCGCGCGACTCGCGACAGCGCTCGCCCTCGCCGTCTTCGTGCCCTGCACCGCCGCCGCGGACTGGAAGCAACTGCAGTCGGAGAACTTCCTCTTCATTGGCGACGCCGGGGAACACGCGATGCGCGGCACCGCGCAGAAACTGGAGCTGTTCCGGGAGGCGATGCTGCGCGCGATTCCGGGCGCGTCGATGACCTCGCCCGTCCCCACCATCGTCGTCGTGTTCGCCAACGACGAGTCGCTCCGTCCATATCGGCCGCAGTTTCGCGGCCGCGCCGTCGAGGTCGCGGGCTGGTTCAGCCGCAATGAGGACATCAATTACATCGCCATCAACGCCGAGGAAGCGGCGCGCGCGTTCAAGGTCATCTTTCACGAGTATTCGCATTTTCTCGTCGGCAACTGGGCGGACAACGTTCCGGTGTGGATGAACGAAGGTCTTGCCGAGGTGTACTCGACATTCCAGGAGCGAGATGGCGGGAGGAGCGCGCTGCTCGGCGCCCCTGACACCAACCATACCGGGTTGCTGCGCAGCTCGATGATGATCCCGATCCCGGAGCTGCTCGCGATCGATCACTCGTCGCCGGCTTACAACGAGGGCATTCGACGCGGCGTGCTCTACGCGGAGTCGTGGGCGCTCGTCCACTACCTCATGTTCGGCAACGAGGGACGGAAGGCGCAGCTCGCCACATATCTCACGGCCGTGAAATCGGGCACTGCGGGGGCGGAGGCGTTCCGGAGCGCGTTCGGCGATCTGCCGACCCTGGAGAAAGAGCTGCGCACGTATATCAGCGAATTCCGGCTTCCGGCGGTTCGCGCGGTGTTCAGCGACAAGGTCGTCGCCGCGGTCGCGGCGCCGTTGACGCCGATGGCGGCCAGCGAGGCGGCGTCGTACCTCGGCGATCTCCTCGCCCGTCTCGAACGGAGCGACGAGGCACGGAAACACCTTCGCGGCGTGCTGGCGAAGAACGCCGATAGCGCCCGCGCTGCCTGCGCGCTTGGCCTGATTGAGCTCCGCGAGAAACACCTCGATGAGGCGGTGCCATTGCTCGAGCGCGCGGCCGCGCTGGCGCCGGACGACGCGTGGATCCAGACGGCCTTCGGCCGGGCGTTGATGGTGAAGAGCGAGGATTCCAGTGCTGAAGAGACCGACGCGCTGCGGCAACGCGCGCGAGCGGTGTTGTCGAAAGCGGCGGCACTCGATCGCACCTCGGCGTACACGCTCATGCTGCTGGCCCGGGCAGAGATGACACCAGGAGGCGACCCGCGGGTCGTCTCGGCGTCGCTCGAACGTGCGCTGCAGCTCGTGCCGGCTCGCCAGGAGTACCGGCTGATGCTGGCGGAGTCGCTGATCCGGCAGGCCGAGTACGCGCGCGCAACTGATCACCTCGGACCGCTGGTGGCGCGCGGCCACACCGACGTCCGCGACCGTGCGCGCGAGATGCTCGCGGAGATTGCGCGCCGCGCCCACAGCGAGGAACTGGCCGGTTCGACCGATCGCGCCGCACCTGCAGCGACGAACCCGGACGGAGTCCGGACACCGGCGGTGGACGACGCGCCCTCTCGACTGGGTAACCAACCGGTGTTCCGGGCCGTTGGCGCCGGCGAGACGCGCGTCTTCGGCATCTTCAAGGCGGTGGATTGCACTCAACAGGGTCTGGTTTTCAGGATCGAGAGCGACAGCAGAGCCGTGCGACTGTCAGCGGCACGATTCGAAGATGTCGAATTCATCTCCTACCGGCGTGTAGCGCCTGGAACCGTGTCGTGCGGAAACCAGCAAGCGGGTTTGCGAGTGTTCGCCACGTTCCGCGCAGAAACTGGAACTGGAAGCCGGCTCGACGGTCGCGCCGTTGCCATCGAGGTGGTCGACGACGACTTCGTGCCGCGTTGACAACCTGCGCCGGCGGGGCCGCCATCACGGACTAGAATCGAAAGCACCATGAGATGGATCCCCATCGTGACAACCGTGCTCGTGGCCGCGGCCGCCGGACCGGCGCGCGCGCAGGCGCCGATCGACTGGAAGGCGATCGAGGTCGAGACGCTGCGGCACTTCCAGGCGCTGGTACGGATCGACACCGCCAACCCGCCGGGCAACGAGACGCAGGCGGTCGACTACGTGAAGCAGGTCCTCGACAAGGAAGGGATTCCCTCCCAGGTATTCGCCGGCGACCCGAAGCGCGCCAACCTCGTCGCCCGCATCAAGGGGAACGGCCGCAAGAAGCCGATCCTCGTCATGGGACACACCGACGTCGTCACCATCGACCCGAAGAAGTGGATCGATTACGGCCCGTTCAGCGCCGATGTCGCCGGCGGCTACGTCTACGGCCGCGGCACGGTCGACGACAAGGACAACCTGGTTGCGAGCCTGATGCTGGTGCTGATGCTCAAGCGCACCAATGCCGCGCTCGATCGCGACGTCATCTTCCTGGCGGAATCGGGCGAGGAAGGGACGCCCGAGGTCGGCGCGCAGTTGATGATCGACAAGCATTTCGACGCCATCGACGCCGAGTACTGCCTGGCGGAGGGCGGCGGCGTCGGGCGCACCGCGGGCAAGTACACGCGCGCCAGCATCAGCACCACCGAGAAGGAACCGCGCGCCGTCGAGATTGTCGCCCACGGCCCCGCCGGGCACGGCTCGGTGCCGCGCCAGACCAACGTGGTCGCCCACCTGTCGAACGCGGTGGCGAAGATCGTGGCGTGGACGCCGCAGCTGCGCGTCAACGAAACGACCGGTTCCTACTTCCGCAAGCTCGCGGCGTCGGCGCCGTCGGCGGAAGCCGCCGCGCGCTACCGCGACGTGCTCAATCCGGATCCGAAGGTGTCGAAGCCGGCCGCCGACTGGATGCTCGAGAACGAACCCGAGCACTGGTCGATGCTCCACACCTCGGTGGTGCCGACCATCCTGACCGCCGGCTATCGCTACAACGTGATTCCGTCGGAAGCGAAGGCGACGCTCGACGTCCGCCTCCACCCCGATGAAGATCAGGCGGCATTCCTCGACCAGATCCGCGCCGTCATCAACGATCCGGCAATCGAGGTACGCTGGGCGCGCGAGCGCTATCGCCCGGCCGGATCCTCGCCGCTCAACACCGAGCTCTTCACCGCCATCGAAGCCGAGACCAGGAAGCACTACAACGTCGACGTGCTGCCGACGATGAGCACGGGGGCGAGCGACAAGGCGCAGATCCGATCGAAAGGGGTGCAGTGCTACGGCATCGGTCCGGCGCTCGACAGCGAGGATGCGGCCAAGGGATTCGGCGCCCACAGCGACCAGGAGCGGATCCTCGAGGCCGAGCTGCACCGCTTCGTCCGGTTCCAATACGACCTCGTGATGGACCTGGCGCGCTCGCGGTAACCGGGAGTTCTCAGGTCACGACCTCAGTCCGGCGCGGAGCTGTTATGCCGACAGTGGTCCGAATCGTCGCCGCGCTCGCGCTGCTCGCCTCGATGCCGAGCGATGCCGCTGCTGGCTGGACCCAGCTGCGGTCGAGGAATTTCCTCGTCATCGGCGACGCGTCGGAGCGCACCATTCGCTCCACCGCGCAGAAGCTCGAACAGTTTCGCGAGGTGATGCTGCGCGCCATCCCCGGCGCGCCGGCGACCGCTGCCGCGCCGATCGTCGTGGTGGTGTTCGCATCGGACGCCTCGTTCACCCCGTACAAGCCGGTATTCGAGGGGCGGACGGTCAACGCTGCCGGCCTGTTCCTGCAGACCGACGACATCAACTACATGCTGCTCAACGCCGACGTGTTCGACGAGGCGTTCAAGGTCGTCTTCCACGAGTACTCGCATTTCCTGATCACCAACGCCTACGACACCGTGCCGCTGTGGCTGAACGAAGGGATGGCCGAGGTCTACGCGACGTACGAGGAGCGTGACGGCGGCAAGGGCGCGCTGCTCGGCGCGCCCGATCGCGGCCACCTGCGGCTGCTGCAGGAGAGCCCGCTGATTCCGCTGCGGGAACTCGTCGCGCTGGATCACACGTCGCCGACCTACAACGAAGGCAACCGTCGCAGCGTCCTCTACGCGCAGTCGTGGGCGCTGGTCGACTACCTGATGTTGGGAAGCGACGCGCGTCGGCCGCAGCTGCAGCGCTTCCTCGACGCGGTGAGGCACGGCACGCCGCCGGGCGACGCCTTCGACGCCGCCTTCGGCGACATCGGCGCGCTGGACAAGGAGCTGGGGAGCTACATCCGCCGCTTGAGATTTCCGGTCGTGGAGGTCTCGTTCGGCGAGAAAGTCGATGGCGGCCTCACCGCGCGAGGCGAGCCGCTTGCGGACGCGCAGGCGCTGGCGTATCTCGCCGACGCCGCCGCCCGGCTCGGCCGCGTCGATGCTGCCCGTGCGCAGCTCCGCGCCCTGGTCGTCAAGGACCCGCGGGCGGCGCGCGCCCTCTGCGCGCTCGGCCTGATCGAGCTGCGCGCGAGCAACTACGGCGAGGCGCTGCCGCTGCTCGAGCGCGCGGCAGCACTGGCGCCGGACGATGGCTGGATTCAGACCGCGTTTGCCGACGCGCTGATCAGGCGCGGCGAAGCCGACGGCAGCGCGCTCGAGATCTCGCTGATCGAGCGCGCCCGGGCCACGTTGTCGGCGGCGGCCGTGCGCGACGATGCGTTTGCGCACACGCTCGCGGTGTTCGGCCGCGCGCATCTCTTCGACGGCGGCGATCCGCAGCGTGCCGTCTCCTCGCTCGAGCGGGCGCTGAAGCTGGTGCCGGGACGGCAGGACTACGTGTTGATGCTGGCGCACGCGCTGCTGCTCCAGCACGAGTACGGGCGCGCCACGGCGCAGCTCGGTCCTTTGATTGCGCGGGCCAGCCAGCCAGAGGTCCGCGATCAGGCGCGGCGGCTGCTCGCCGCGGTCAGCCGCGCACAGGGCGTGGAGCCGGGAACGCAGGCCGGCGCCGGGCCCTCGTCGCCGGGCCGGATGGGATCGCTGCCGGCGCTCCGCCGCGTCGGCGCCGGCGAAACGCGCGTGTTCGGGAAGTTCTCGGCCGTCGAATGCGGGCGGGACGGCCTCGTCCTCAGGATCGACGCGGATGGGCGTACGCTTCGCCTGTCGATGCGCACGTTCGACGAGGTTCAGTTCCTCTCCTACCGCGTCGATGGACCGCGCAGCATCTCGTGCGGCGCCCAACAGCCGGTGTTTCCCGTCTTCGCGACCTATCGCGGCGGCGACGAGCGCGCCGGCATCGACGGCATTGCGGTCGCGATCGAGATGATGGCGGACGGCTTCATTCCGCCGCGTTGAGGACGTCGCGACCTCCGCCTTGAACTTGCGGAGCCGTTTCACCGTCTCAGGTGTCTAACGCTCCCAGAGTCTCCGGGCTGGAGGTGCGATGGCGCTGTGGCAGGATGTCCGGTTCGCCGTCCGGCTGCTCATCAAGGATCGCTGGTTCACGCTCGTCGCCGCCACCGCGCTGGCGCTCGGCATCGGCGTGAACGCCAGCGTCTTCACCTTCGTCAACGCCATCCTGATCCGCGGCCTGCCGTTCGACGATCCCGATCGCATCGTCGCGCTCGGCGGCCTCGACGCGCGCGGGCTGCCGATCGGGATCTCGAAGCTCGACTTCATCGACATTCGCGATAACGCGCGGTCGTTCTCCGGCCTGGCGATGTTCATGGGATCGACCATCAACGTCAGCGACGAAGGGCGGCCGCCGGAGATGTTCCAGGGGGCGTACAACTCGGCCAACCTGTTCCAGCTGATCGGGCAACGGCCGATCATCGGCCGCGACTTTCGCGCCGAGGACGATCGGCCTGGCGCCGAGCCGGTCGTGATCCTCGGCAACGGGATCTGGAAGAACCGCTACGGCAGCGACCCGACGGTCATCGGCCGCACGGTGAAGGTCAACAGCCTGGTGGCGGCCGTGATTGGCGTCATGGCGCCGGACATGCGCTTCCCGTTCAACGGCGAGCTGTGGATTCCGGCGTCGCAGCTGCCGCCCGAGCTGCGCGACTCGAAGCGCAACGCGCGCAGCTTCCAGGGGATGGGGCGCCTGGCGCCCG
>DATNCQ010000063.1:0-2832 GCA_035571515.1 Vicinamibacterales bacterium | reverse complement strand
CCTACTACCGATCTCTTTTCCTTCTTTTGATCGGAGACGGATGCCAGCGGACCAGCAGCGCCCATGACTACCACAGTTACCGTGATCGAACGGTCGAGCTGTGTGATCCGACTGGGCTGAAGGAAGGTCGTGCTGTGTTGTCCGAGTTGTGCCGCGAGCGCGAGAGTCAGTTGCAGGGTCCTCGGACACCCATGCTCTGTCCGGGACGTGACGGTCAGGCGGCCGCATACACCCTCGGCATCTGGGACCGCTTGGTGCGCTTCGTTGATGACGCGCGGATCCCGCGTGCTCGAGGAGCCACGCTCGAAGCTCGCTTAGAATCGCGGGTGCCTCGGTACGTCGCAGTTCACCGATGCGCACGAGGTCGCCTTCCCCGCGCGCGTCGATCTCGTAGAGCGCACTGATCCACGCGAGCGTGACCCATCAAGGATCTGTCAAGACTGCCCACCGATTGTGCAACCACGGACATCTCAGCCAAAGTGTCAGGGATACATCCGTACCCATGTTGTGCAAGCACGGACATGCGTGACACTTCAGGCCAAGGACATGCGTGACACTTTGAGATCAGCCCAAGGACATGCATGACGCTCTGGAGTCTGGAGCAAGAGAGATTGATCTAGGAGTCTTCGCGGTGTTCGTGTGCAAGGGAACGGGAGAGCAGCAGCACAGAGGGCGGCTCGTCGTCGGACGATATGATGGAGCACGTGCATCGTACAAGCGCAACGCGCTGTTCATGCCGCTCTGGGATTGCGGCAGTTTTGAGAGACTAGGTCTTTCGGTGCCAGTATGTCCGGAAATCGGACATCATGTCCGAAAATCGGACGATTGCCTTGGGCGGCGGGCGGCGGCACAGGCCGGTCGAAGTCGTGCTCGTGCTCGTGGTCGAAGTCGGACTCGGGCTCGTGCCCGGGCTCGGGCTCGTGTCACCTGCTACGGAGCCCGGACTTCGAAGCAGGCCACGACCGTGCGAGGTGATCGGTGACGCACACGTCGCAGCGACGCACGTCAAGCCGCGGGTGCGCTGTCCAAGCTGCGTCGGGTTATTCGCGCTGGAGTTGAAGGACGTGACTCTTGCGAGGACGCGGAGAGGCGAGCATCCCTACCGCCGGGTTGTCAATGTGACCGAGCAGGATGTCTCCGAACAGGACGGCCCAGCGCGAACCCGCATCTGGTTCGAGCTGCACGTACGCGCCGATCAGCGCCGTCGAGATGAATACGCGCTTGCGGCCCCAGCGAATCGCGCCGTGGCGGTCGACACGCTCGAGATGACCGTCCATGACGTCGGTCGGCTGGACGAGACCACAGGGGTAGCGACGACTCGACGCTGCGTACACCTCCGCGGGTGGTCTCTGGCCGAGAGCCTCGTGTGGACGCTCCTCGTTGTACTCGCTGCGAAACAGATCGAACGCGCGTTGCTGTGCACGTGCGTTCGCACGCGCCGGTGATGCAACAGCGTCGGCGAGTGTGCGGTGGAACCGCTCGTGGCGCCCGTTCTCCTGCGGTTTGCCAGGCGTGATCCGCTCCAGACGGATCCCCAACCTGAGCAGCCACACCGCGAGCTGCGTGAGTCCCGCGGGCCCGGGCGCTGAGAACGGCGGTCCATTGTCGGACCGGATCGCTGCTGGGATTCCGAATTCGCGAAACGCAGAGTCGAGAATGTGCTCGACGGAGACTGCGTCGGCGTCGGCCACGATTTCGCACCGGATGCAGAACCGCGAGTAGGCATCCGTGATCGTGAACGGTGTGCACCACTCACCGTCGCCAGTCTTGAACTTGCCCTTGAAATCGATGCACCACACGGCGTTCGGTGTCGCGGCGGGCGCAAATGGCTCGCCTGGTGTCGGTCTGCCGCGCCGGCGCCGACGCCGCGTCGTCGTCAGCCCGCGGCGTTTGAGAATGCTTGCCATCGCGCTCGCGCCGGGAAACTCACGTCCCGGGTAGCTCCTTACCAACCAGGCCCGCAGCTTCCTCGGTCCCCATCGCGGGTGACGCTTGCGGGCCCACACGATGACATCCTGCATCGGCTCGGGGATCGCGGTCGGACTGGTGTGCGGACGACGCGAACGGTCCTCGAGGGCACGCACGTCGTAGCCCGACTTCTGGAACCGACGTAGCCACACGTAGCCGCGCTGCCGGCTAACGCCGAATACGCGGCAGAGCTCGGCGACGTCGACGCGTCCCCCTTCCGCCTCCTCCCATCGTTGTTTCCATTCCAAGCAGAACTTGATGCGCTCGTTCATGACGTTGCTTTCTCGCCACGGCATGGCCAAGCGTCGCGAGCACCCCTGTCATCGATGTCCTTGGGCAGCGTGTCACGACTGTCACCGATGTCCGTGATCTAAAGTGTCACGGATGTATCCGATCTATACCCTGATGTGTCGAGGGACCGGTTGACAGTGTGGGATCGATGAGTTACAAACTATGCTAATTCAAGAGCATGAGCTCGTCGTCGAGAAATAGCCAGCAGGAGCTGCCGCTGAAGGGCCGGCACGGAGGGGCCCGCAAGGGCGCCGGCCGCAAGCCAGCCCCCGGGCGTCCGCGGGTTCCACATGTTCCGCGGCCGGTGCTGAAGCCGAGCTGGCCGGTGCATGTGACCGTGCGGATGCGGCGCGGCGCGCCCAAACTGCGCAACTTCGAGCTCGCGAAGGTGTTGCGACAGGCGTTCGTGAAGGGATGCCGGAAAGACGGATTCCGGATCTGCCAGTTCTCGATCCAGGGCAATCACATCCACGCCATCTGCGAGGCCGGCGATCGCGGCCGACTGGCGCGCGGGGTCCAGGGCTGGTGCGTGCGGATCGCGCGGGGCGTCAACCGGGCGGTGGGCCGTGCGGG